>NZ_JBEXNC010000023.1:0-147721 GCF_040610935.1 Lentzea sp. NPDC003310 | reverse complement strand
GGTCCCCACCCCCCCCCCCCCCCAGCGCGCCCAACCCCTTTGGGGGGTTGTACTGTCGACGAAAAGCGTGTCGACTTGACACCCCTACTCAGGTGCAGCAAGTGCTATGGCGCGACTCGTGATGGGACCCCACCGCCCAAGCCGTTTGCTAAGGACTGCTCGCCTTCGGCTTCGCTGTGGGGCGGGGTGGGGTGGAGCGGCGTCAGGGATGCGTAAAGATCACCCTGTTGTGCTCTGCGGTGGGGTGGGGGCGCGGTTATCTTGCGGGCAACTGTCTAGGGGGTGCCGCTCGTGTCTGATCAGCGGGATTCTGGCTCCGTTGCCGCTCGGCGGAAGCTCGGGCGGGACACCGTGCGGCTGGCGGTTGTCGTCGGGGCGCTGGGGGTGGTGTTCGGGGACATCGGGACCAGTCCCATTTATACGATTCAGACTGTTTTCAACCCCGCTGATCCCCATCCTGTGCCGGTCAGCGTCGACAACGTGTACGGGGTCGTGTCGCTGATCTTCTGGTCGGTCACGATCATCGTGACGATCACCTACGTGTTGCTGGCCATGCGGGTCGACAACGACGGTGAGGGCGGGATCATGGCCCTCATCACGCTGTTGCGGCGGTGGAAGGCGAAGCAGGGGCGGAAGGCCGCCGCCACGTTGGCCGGGTTGGGGATCTTCGGGGCCGCGTTGTTCTTCGGCGACAGCATGATCACGCCCGCCATCTCCGTGTTGTCGGCGGTGGAGGGGTTGAAGGTCGTCGAGCCCGAGTTGGAGCGGTTCGTCGTGCCGGTCACCGCTCTGATCATCGTGGGGTTGTTCCTGGTGCAGCGGCGGGGGAGTGGAGTTGTCGGGCGGTTCTTCGGGCCTGTGATGATCCTCTGGTTCACCGTCATTGGTGCTGCTGGGATCGGGGGGATCGCCGGGCATCCGGAGATCCTGAGGTCGTTGTCGCCGACTTATGCGGTCGGGTTCTTGTTCGGGCACTTCGATGTCGCGTTCTTTGCGTTGGCTGCTGTGGTGCTGGCGGTTACGGGTGCGGAGGCGTTGTACGCGGACATGGGGCACTTCGGGCGGCCCGCTATTGCCCGCGGGTGGTTGTTCTTGGTGTTTCCGGCCTGCGTGTTGAGTTACATGGGGCAGGGGGCGTTGATCCTGGACGACCCCGCGAACATCAGCGGGCCGTTCTTCCTGCTCGTGCCCGAGTGGGGGCGGTGGCCTCTCGTCGTGTTGGCCACGGCGGCTACCGTCATCGCTTCGCAGGCGGTGATCACCGGGGCCTACTCGGTGGCGTCGCAGGCGGCGCAGTTGGGGTACCTGCCCCGGTTGCGGATCGCGCACACGTCGGAGTCCACCATCGGGCAGATCTACGTGCCGTGGATCAACTGGGTGTTGATGGTGTCGGTGCTGACGCTGGTGTTCGCGTTCCGGACGTCCGCCGCGCTGGCGTTCGCCTTCGGCATGGCGGTGACCGGGACGATCACGATCGCCACGACGTTGTTCCTGTTCATCGCGCGGGTTCGGTTCAAGGCGCCGGTGTGGGCGATCGGGCTCGGGTGCGTGGTGCTGCTCGGGGTGGACCTGTTGTTCCTGGCCGCCAACATGACGAAGTTGTTGCACGGGGCCTGGTTGCCGTTGCTGATCGGGCTGACCGCGTTCACGGTCATGACGACGTGGCAGCGCGGGCGGGCGATCGTCACCCGGAACCGGCGTGAGGCCGAGGGGTCGTTGCAGGCGTTCGTCGAGGAGCTGCACTCGCAACGGCTCACCCGCGTGCCGGGGTGTGCGGTGTTCCTCAACCGGGGCAAGGAGACCGCGCCGCTGGCCATGCGGGCCAACGTCGAGCACAACCACGTGTTGCACGAGCGCGTGGTGATCGTGTCGATCGAGACGGAGCCGGTGCCGCGGGTGCCTGCGGAGCGGCGGGTCGAGGTCGACGAGCTCGGGCACGAGGACGACGGGATCATCCACGTCAACGCGCGGTTCGGGTACATGGAGACGCCGGACGTGCCCGCCGCGCTCGCGTTGCTCGACCCGGCGAAGACCGAGGGCGGGCTCGACCTCGACCACGCGCGGTACTTCCTGTCGAAGATCGAGCTGCAGCGCGGGAAGGAGGCGACGATGGCCGGGTGGCGCAAGCGGTTGTTCGTCGCCACGTCTTACATCACGGCGGACGCGGCCGAGCACTTCGGATTGCCCCGAGAGCGAACAGTGATCATGGGCGCCCGCATCGATGTTTAGGTGGAGCGATGAGGGACGCCTACCTGAAGTTGACGCCCACCACCGAGAGCCCGGTGGTGGTGCTCGTCGCCGGGGCTCCCGGCGCGGGCAAGAGCACGCTCGCCGAATCGCTGGCCCGCACGCTCGGGCGGCCGGTCTTCTCGCTGGACTGGGTGCTGGGCACGATCACCCAGTTCCCCGAGTTGCCGGACGAGACACTGAACGCGATGGTCGACGTCACCCTCGTCGCCATGGTCGCGCGGCACGTCCAGCTCGGGATCGACGTCGTCCTCGACACGTCGGGGCACACCCGCGAGGACCGCGCGCAGTGGCGTGAGTTGGTCGAACGGCTCGGGGGCGTGTTCGTGGGGGTCGAGTGCGTGTGCTCGGACGAGACCGTGCACCGCGCGCGGATCGAGGGACGCGACCGCGGCATTCCCGGGTGGTACCCCACGGTGTCGTGGGAGCACGTGCAGCGGATGCGGGGGCTGTGGGAGCCGTGGGAGGAGGAGCACCTGGTGCTCGACTCCGCGGTGGAGACGCCGGAGAGCTCGCTGGCGCGGGTGCTCGACGTGGTGCGGGGGCTGCGGCCGACAGGGGAGACCGCAGACCCCGCACGTCCTGGTCGCTAGGCGCTTTCCGCCGCCGCGCCCCGGCCGGCCGCGCGTCCGGAGAACAGGCAGCCGCCGAGGAACGTGCCCTCCAGCGCGCGGTAGCCGTGCACGCCGCCGCCGCCGAACCCGGCCACCTCGCCCGCCGCGTACAGGCCGCGGATCGGCTGGCCGTTCGCGCCGAGGACGCGACCGGTGAGGTCGGTCTGCAGGCCGCCGAGGGTCTTGCGGGTCAGGATGTTCATCCTGATCGCGATCAGCGGGCCGGAGCCGGGGTCGAGGATCTTGTGCAACGAGGCCGTGCGGGCGAGGCTGTCGCCGCTGTAGGCCAGGGAGTTGCGGATCCCCATCACCTGGATGTCCTTGGTGAACGGGTTGTCCACCTGCTGGTCGCGCACGACGATCTGGCGGCGCAGCTCGTCGAGGTTGACCAGGTTCTGCCCGGTCAGCTGGTTCATGCCCGCGACGAGGTCGGGCAGGTTGTTCTTGATGACGAAGTCGACGCCCTTGTCCATGAACGCCTTCACCGGCGGCGGGGTGCTGGTGAGCAGCCGCATCGCGAGGTAGGCGACCAGGTTCTTGGCGGTGATCTCCGGGTTCTGCTCGGAGCCGGAGAGCACGAACTCCTTGTCGATGATCTTCTTGTTGAGGATGAACCACGAGTAGTCGTAACCGGACTTGCCGATCAGCTCCAGCGTTCCCAACGTGTCCAGGGACGGGATGCCGGGGTTCGCGAACCGGCGGCCGCGGGCGTCGAACCACAGCGACGACGGGGCGGCCAGCACGCGGATGCCGTGGTCCGGCCAGATCGGCGTGTGGTTGATCATGCCCTCGGTGTAGTGCCACATGCGGTCGCGGTTGACCAGGCGGGCGCCGGCCAGTTCCGAGATCGCGAGCATCCGGCCGTCGACGTGCGCGGGCACGCCGGTGATGAGGCGCTGCGGTGCCGGGCCGAGGCGGGCGGGCCAGTTGCGGCGCACCAGGTCCTTGTTCGCGCCGATGCCGCCGGAGGTGACGACCACCATCGGCGCGTACAGCTCGAAGTCGCCGACCTTCTTGCGGGAGCTGGGGGTGCCGCGGGCCGCGCTGCTCGCCTCGAGGAGGCTGCCGCGCACACCCGTCACCGCGCCGTTCGACGTGATCAGGCCGTCGACCTGGTGCCGGAACCTGAAGGTGACCTTGCCGTCGCGGACGGCGTCGCGCACCTTCTTCTCGAACGGCTCCATGACGCCGGGGCCGGTGCCGAGCGTCATGTGGAAGCGCGGCACCGAGTTGCCCGGGCCGTCCGCGAACTGCCCGCCGCGCTCGGCCCAGCCGACGATCGGCACCCAGCGCACGCCGAGGCCGTAGAGCCAGTCGCGCTTCTCGCCGGCGGCGAAGTTCAGGTAGGCCTCGGCCCACTTCGCGGCCCAGTAGTCCTCGCCCAGCGGGTCGTTCACGCCGCGGTCGAACCCGGCGGTGTTGAACCAGTCGGCGCGGGCCAGCTCCAGCGAGTCCTTGATGCCCGCGGTCCGCTGCTCCTGCGAGTTCACGAAGAAGAGACCGCCGAGCGACCAGAACGCCTGTCCGCCCAGGCTGGCCTCGGGTTCCTGGTCCAGCAGCAGCACCTTGCGGCCCGCCGCGGCCAGCTCCGAGGTGGCGACGAGGCCCGCGAGGCCGTGCCCGATGACGATCACGTCCGCGTCGACGCGCGGTGCCGCTCCGGCGACCGCCTGCCCCAGGGTCCCGCTCGCGGCGATCGCTCCGATGGCGCCGCTCGCGGCCAGGAGGTTGCGGCGGCTGATGTTCCGGTCTGACATCCCAGGGCCTTCCTCGTTGAAGGGTGGTGCCAACGCGAATTACTCTCGCGTAAAGCAACTAACCAGCAACGGGAGAGCGGGGGATAGGGTCCCGTCCCCAAACGGCGACGGCCGTGTTGTGGCCGTCACACAACGTGCGTGTTTGCGGAGGCGCTGTGCCGGGGATGTCCGCGATGGTCCGCCAGGTGCTCGAAGCCGTCGCCGCCGACGACAAGGTCGTCGAGCGGGTCGTCGACGCCGCGCGCGGCCACTCGCCGGAGGTCGCCCGGCTGCCCGCGGAGGAGAACCGCCGGCACATCGCGTTCCTGCTGGCGGAGGGGATCGCGCACCTCGAACGCGGCGGCTCGCCCGAGGACGGCGACTTCTCGGCCGCGCTGGCGCTCGGGGCCGACCGCGCCGCCCAGGGCGTGTCGATGGCCGGGCTGCTGCGCGGGGTGCACGCCGGGCGCACCGAGCTGATCAGGGCGGCCGTCGAGCTCGCGCGGTCGCTCGGGGTCGACGACGGCACGATCCTCGACTTCATGATCGACCTCGACCACTACGTCGGCGCGGTCGAGCGGCACATCGTCAGCGGCTACCACACCGCCGAGCTCCAGCTGTCGCGCACGGCCCGCGACCTGAACGCCCAGGTGCTGCGGCGGTTGCTGGTGTCCGGTGACTTCCCGGACACGGCCGAGCTCGCGCGCGCCGGCCTGCGCCCCGACGGCCGGTACCACTGCGTGGTGTCCGGGGTGACCGACCCGAGCCACGCGCGCACGCTGGAACAGCGGCTGCACCTCTCCGGCGGGGTGTACGGGCTGGTCGAGGGACGGCTCGCGGGACTCACGCACGTGCCGCCGTCCTGGTCGGACGACCTGCTGGTGGTGTCCCCGGCGACGGCGCTGAAGTCGTTGCGGGGCACGTACTCGCTGTGCACGCAGGCGTTGGCGGCGGCGGGGGCGTCCCTCGGGGTGCGGCCGCTGACCGACCTCGCCGGGGAGACCGCTCTCGCGGCGTTCCCGGGCCTGGCCGACACGCTCGCCGACTCGCTGCTCGGCCAGCTGGACCCGAAGAGCACGTTCCACCACGAGATGGTGGCGACGGCGGTGTGCTACCTCGACAACGGCGGCCGGCTGAGCGCGACCGCCTCGGCGCTGCACATCCACGCGAACACCGTGCGGTACCGGCTCGACCGGCTGGTGGAGCTGACCGGCGCCGACCTCGGCGAGAGCCCGGACGGCGCGCGGTCGCACGTGCTCACGACGCTGCACACGTGGTGGGGGGGGGGGGGGGGGGTTGGCCCCCCGGCCCCCGGGGCCCCCGAAAGGCGGGGGGAGTTTGGGGGGGGGGGGGGGGGGGAGTTAAAACGGTGGGGCGGGGGTGGGGGCGGTCTTTTTGGGCGGGGGGCGTCCCCCCGCGGGGGGGGGCCCCCCCCCCCGCGCCCGGTGACACCCTTACAGGCGGTAGAAGTTGGCGTAGTGGTCCGGGGAGAAGTAGACCGTGCCGGCGGTGCGGTCGACGATGATCCGGTACGCGTCCCGGGACGCGCCGCACGCGCGCGGGTAGACGTCGAACTCCAGGTAGTAGTGGCCGGCGGGGAGCTGACCCTCGCGGTTCTGGTGCACGCCGCCCGCGAAGTTGCACTGGCCGTTCGGCCAGCCGGACACCCAGCCGCGGGTGCTCGGGTAGCCCTTCGACGACCAGGTGGAGTTGGCGGACCGGGCCGCGCTGCACCGGGTCTGCGTGCAGGAGCTGTAGACGGCGGCGTCGGCGGCGGGCGTGACGACGACCGTGGTCACGCCGAGCACGGACGCCACGACGGCGAGGGCGGCGAGCAGGCGACGTGCCCAGTGCGCTTGCAGGGTGTGCACTTGAGACCTCCATCGGCAGGGGACGAGGAACGTCCTGATCTTTTCGGTTGATCACCACGAGCCGATGAACGGCAGGGAACCATCCGCACAACTGTGGCCACTCCACGCTCGCACACCCGGAGCCGTCGCGCGCGGCTCGACCGCGCGACGACTCCGAAAGCCCGCAGTGATCAACTCCGAACAGCCGATTGCGGACGCTGCCTCCGGCGATAGATTTGTCCAATGGCAGCACGGAAGCACATCTTGGTGCTGTTGACCTTGCTCGTGGCCGGGTGCACGGCCCCGCAGGACGGCAGGCCACTCCCCGCACCCAACGCCTCTTCTTCTGACGCCACAACGAAAGAGCCGACCGTGAAGGTGCGCGCCGTGGTGGACGCGCGCACCGTCGAGCTCGCCAACGGCACCCGCGCCCGCGTCTCCCTGCTGGCCGAACCGTCGCCGTGCGCCGCGGCCGCCGCGCTCGACTTCGCCACGAAGACGTTGCGGGACAAGGAGGTCCACGTCAGCAGCATCACGCCGGGCGAGGTGTCGCTGGCCCTGCCCGACGGCAACGACTACGCGTTGCTCGCGGTGCAGTACGGCTTCCTGCGCACCACCGGCGTGGACGGCGGGCCGCTCGTCGAGGCGGAGAACAAGGCGCAGCAGGCGAAACTCGGCCTCTGGGCGCAAGGGGACTGTCCCAGCTCGACCGCGCCGCCGACCAGTGCCGCGCCTCCACCGCCCGCCGCGCCGTGCGTCGTGGTCTACCGGGTCACCAGCCAGTGGGCCGGCGCGTTCCAGGCCGAGGTGACCATCCGCAACGTCAGCGGCGCGCTGGTCGAGGGGTGGACGGTGGCGTGGCGCTTCGGCGGCGGCGAGACCGTGGCGCAGCTGTGGAACGGCACGGTGTCCCAGTCCGGCGCGGATGTGAGCGTGGCCAACGCCGCCTACAACGCGTTGATCGTCAAGGACGGCTCCGTGACGTTCGGGTTCAACGGCTCCGCCACCGGCCCGACGTCGCCGCCGGGGGCGTTCAGCGTGAACGGGGCCGCCTGCACGGCCGGCTAGGTCCGCGCCCAGAACGACGTGACGACCCGGGCGTACGCGTCCGGGTTCTCCTCCCACACGAAGTGCCCGGCCTCCACCACGTCCAGCGCGCTGTTCGGCAGCCGCCGGTGCAGGTGCTCCACGTTGGACACCGGCACCACGGGGTCGTGGTCGCCGTTGACCAGCTGGACCGGCGTCGTGATGCCCGGCAGGAGCGCGTCCAGCTTCCGCAGCTCCTCCGGGTACGCGCGCACGTACGCCATCTGCTCGACGAACCGGTCGCCCTGGTACGCGGCGAGGTAGTCCTGCCGCACGACGTCGGACAGGTCGTAGCCCTCGATGGCGTCCATGGCCACGTTCACCACATCTTTGGGTCCCAGCGCGCGGTAGGGCGCGAGGTCCTCGTCGTGGACCCACTCGTGCAGCGGTGAGCCGAGGTCGGTCGGCGAGAGCGCGCCGCCGCTGCCGACCACGACGCTGCGGAACCGCTCGGGTGCCGCGGCGGCCGCGAACAGGACCGCGCTGGTGCCGACGTCGGGGCCGACGACGTGCGGCCGGTCGAGCTCGAACGCGTCGGCGACGCGCAGGACGAACTCGCCCATCCTGCTGGGGGACAACAGGTCCGCGCGCAGTTCGGAGTGCCCGAAGCCGGGCAGGTCGACCGCGACCAGGTGCGCGTGCGCGGCGAGCCTCGCCCAGGTCGGGTCGTAGGCGTAGATGCTCTCGGGCCACGGGCTGAGCAACAGCGCGGTGGGCTTGCTGCCGGAGCTCACGGCGTACCGGATCGACAGGCCGTCGATGGTGCGGAAGCGGGGTTGGATGGCGCTCATGACTTCAATATGACCGGTCGTCTTAACCTCGTCAAGCGCGGGTCCGGCCGCTGTCGGCGGGATCTCAGCGCAGGACGACCTCGAAGGCGACCGCGAAGAACGCGGCGAACGACGACCCGTCCTTGGTCGCGCGTTCGCCGACGATGGCGCCCTCCCAGGCGTTGAGCAGGAACCGGGCGAGGACCTCGGGGCTCTGGCCGGTCGTGACGCTCCCGTCGGCCTGGGCCTCGCGGATCGTGGCGGCGAGCGCGGCGGCCCAGTGGCCGAACGCGGCGTCCACGGCCGTGCGGATCGCGGGGATGTGGTCGGCCGCCTCGGTGCTGAAGTTGCCGAAGACGCAGCCGCGTTCGTAGCCGACGTCCACGATGTCCCGCGCGAGCGCCTCGAAGTGCGCGCGCAGCCTCGCGAGCGGCGCCGTCCGCGGCGTCCGGAGCCGGTCCAGGTGCCGGGTCTCGCCGTAGCGGTCCATCACGACGAGGGCGAGGGCTTCCTTGCTCTCGAAGTGGTTGTAGAACGAGCCCTTGGGGACCTTGGCGCTGTCGGTGATCAGCTTGACGCCGCAGGCGTTGTAGCCGTGCCGGTGGAACTGCTCGAACGCGGCTTCGACGATCTGCTCTCGCACGCTGGCCCTGGGCATCCCTCCAATATGAGCGGTCGTCTCGACAGCGTCAAGTGAACGGGTGATCTTCCGTTCAGTGGAAACCTCTGTCGACTCCCGCGCGGCGCTTGCCTAGCGTTCCGTCGGGTGACGACCAGCCAGCACGAGATCAGCGACGAGATCGCGAAGATCCAGGCCGACTCACCGGGTGGTGCGCCGCTGCTGGACTTCGCGCCGTACCGCAGCACGGCGTTGCGCCACCCGACCAAGGAGCTGCAGCTCGTCGACCCCGAGGGCGCCGAGCTGCTCGCGCCGGTGTTCGGGCACTCCGACGTCGCGGCGGTCGAGGCCGACCTCACCCTGCAGCGCGGCGGCGAGCCGATCGGTGAGCGCATCCGCGTGCACGGCCGGGTCCTCGACGGCGACGGACGTCCGGTGCGCCGCCAGCTCGTCGAGATCTGGCAGGCCAACGCCGCCGGCCGCTACTCGCACCAGGGCGACCAGCACCCGGCGCCGCTCGACCCGAACTTCCACGGCGTCGGTCGGTGCCTGACCGACGACGACGGCTGGTACTCGTTCACGTCGATCAAGCCGGGTCCCTACCCGTGGCGCAACCACCACAACGCCTGGCGGCCCGCGCACATCCACTTCTCGTTGTTCGGCACCGACTTCACGCAGCGGCTGATCACGCAGATGTACTTCCCCGGCGACCAGCTGCTGGCGCTGGACCCGATCGCGCAGTCCATCACCGACCCGGCCGCGCTGAGCCGGCTGATCGCGACCTACGACCACGGCCAGTCCGAGCACGAGTGGCTGCTCGGCTACCGGTGGGACATTGTGTTGACGGGCAGCCACGCGACCTACCTGGAGCCGTCCGATGACTGAAGCGATCTCCGGAGCGACCCCCGGCCAGACCGTCGGGCCGTTCTTCCACCACGCGCTCGCCTACCCCGGCGACGCCGAGCTGGTGCCGTTCGGCGCGGCGGGATCGGTGGTGCTGCACGGGTACGTCCACGACGGCGCGGGCGACCCGGTGCCCGACGCGATGATCGAGATCCGCCAGTCCGACGCGGCCGGGGTGGTGCCGCGTGTCGGCGGCTCGCTGCGCCGGCGCGGTGCCGGGTTCACGGGCTGGGGCCGGTGCTGCACCGACGGCGCCGGGCACTACTGGTTCAGCACCGTCGAGCCCGGACTGCCGTTCTTCGCGGTGACGGTGTTCGCCCGCGGCCTGCTCGACCGGCTCTTCACCCGCATCTACCTGCCCGGGACCGACAACGCCGTGGACGGCCTGGTGGCCTCGCGCGAGGACGACGGGCGCCTGCGGTTCGACCTCCACCTGCAGGGACCGTCCGAGACGACGTTCCTCACCTTCCCGCGGACGTGATCGTGCTCCCTGGTGCCCACCGCGCCGCCGGCCTCGTCGACGACGACGCGCTGGTCCGCGCGATGCTGGAGGTCGAGGTCGCCTGGGCGGGCGTGCTCGGATCGCCGCTCTCGCTCGGCGACTGGGTGCCGTCGCTCGACCCCGCCGAGGTGGAGGCCGCCGGGAACCCCGTGCTGCCCCTGGTCTCCGCGCTGCGGTCGAAGGTCTCCACAACCGTCCACACCGGACTGACGAGCCAAGACGTGCTCGACACCGCGTTGATGCTGCTGGCCCGTGCGGCCCTGGCGCGGGTCACGGCGGACCTCGGCCGCGTGGCGGACGCGCTGGCCCGTCTGGCCGAGCAGCACCGGTCCAGCGTGATGGCGGGACGGACGCTGACGCAGCACGCCGTGCCGATCACGTTCGGGCTCAAGGCCGCGCGGTGGCTGGTGGGCGTGCTCGACGCGCTGGACGAGCTGGACGCCCTGGTGCTGCCGGTGCAGTGCGGTGGCGCGGCCGGGACGTTGTCGCGCGTCGCGGACCCGGTCGCCTCGGCGGCGGCGTTCGCCGCCGAGCTGGGGCTGGTGTGGCCGGGCACGCCCTGGCACACCTACCGCGCGCCGGTCACGCGGCTGGGCGACGCGGTGGTGCGCTGCTGCGACGCTCTCGGCGTCATGGCCGCGGACCTGCTGACGCTCGGACGCCCGGAGATCGGCGAGGTCCGCGAGGGGTTCGTCGCGGGACGCGGCGGGTCGTCGACCATGCCGCACAAGCAGAACCCCGTGCTGTCGGTGCTGGTCAACAGCGCGGCACTGCGGGCTCCCGGGCTGGGCGCGCAGCTGCACCTGTGCGCGGCGCGGGCGGTGGACGAGCGGCCGGACGGGGCGTGGCACGCGGAGTGGCCGGCGCTGCGGGCGTTGCTGGAGCTGGCCGTGGTGGCGGCGTCGCAGGCGGCGGAACTGGTGGAAGGTCTCGAGGTGCGCGCGGACGTGATGGAGCGCCGGGCGCGGGCGGCCGCCGCGGACCTGCTGGCCGAACGCGGCGGCGGCACGGATCCGGGGTCGTACCTCGGGGCGGCCGGGACGTTCGTGGACGTGGCGCTGACGAGGTGGCGTGAACGGTGATCGAGGAGATGCGGTGTCCTACGACGACGGCATGAAGGTCCGGCGAGAGGTTCTCGGGGACGCGCACGTGGACAGGGCCGCGCCGGACGAGTTCACTCGGGACTTCCAGGAGCTCATCACCCGCTACGCCTGGGGTGAGATCTGGACGCGGCCCGGGCTCGACCGCCGGACGCGCAGCGCGATCACGCTGACGGCGTTGATCGCGCGCGGGCACTGGGACGAGCTGGGGCTGCACGTCGCGGCGGCGGTGCGCAACGGCCTGACCCAGGACGAGATCGGTGAAGTGATCTTGCAGAGCGCGATCTACTGCGGTGTGCCGGCGGCGAACCACGCGTTCGCGGTGGCGCGCCGGGTGCTGAAGGAGGGCGTGTGAACCGGGAAGGAGCTGTCATGACGCGCACGCAGGTCGGCATCGTCGGTGCCGGGCCGGCGGGGCTGATGCTCTCGCACCTGTTGTCGCTCAACGGGATCGACAGCGTCGTCATCGACAACAGGACGAGGCGGGAGATCGAGAACACGGTCCGCGCGGGCATCCTGGAGGCCGACAGCGCGCGGCTGCTCGCCGACACCGGGGTGTCGGACCGGGTGCTGCGCGAGGGCCACCCGCACGAGGGCATCGACGTGCGGTTCGGCGGCGAGAGCCACCGCGTGGACTTCCGCGCGCTGGTCGGCGAGTCGGTCTGGCTCTACCCGCAGACCGACGTGTTCGTGGACCTGGCGAACGCGCGCGCCCGCGACGGCGGCGACGTCCGGTTCGGCGTCAGCGACACCTCCGTCGACATCACCGGGCCCGCGATCCGCTTCACCGACAGCGACGGCGTCGCCCAGGAGGTGCGCTGCGACCTGCTCGTCGGCGCGGACGGCTCCCGGTCGATCTGCCGCACCGAGGTGCCGGAGGCGGTGCGGCGGCACAGCTCCCGCGAGTACCCGTTCGCCTGGTTCGGCATCATCACCGAGGCACCGCGCAGCGCCGACGAGCTGGTCTACGCGCACTCGCCGCGCGGGTTCGCGCTGATCAGCCAGCGCACCGAGACGCACCAGCGGATGTACTTCCAGTGCGACCCCGACACCAACCCCGCCCAGTGGTCCGACGACCGGATCTGGGAGGAGCTGCAGGCGCGGGTCGCCGGGCCCGACGGGTTCTCCCTGAAAGAGGGCCCGATCACCGAGAAGACGGTGCTGCGCTTCCGCTCGTTCGTCGCGGAACCCATGCGCCACCGCAGGTTGCTGCTCGCCGGCGACGCCGCCCACACCGTGCCGCCGACCGGCGCGAAGGGCCTCAACCTCGCACTGGCCGACGTGAGCGTGCTCAGCGAGGTGATCGGACGCGCGTTGCTCAAGAACGACATGGACGCGCTCGACGAGTACGGGCCGCGGGCGCTCGACCGGGTGTGGAAGGCGCAGCACTTCTCGTACTGGATGACGACGATGCTGCACACCCTGCCCGCCGCGACGGACTTCGACGCGCGCCGCCAGCTCGGCGAGCTCGCCTCGGTCGTCGGTTCGGAGGCCGGGTCGCGCTACCTCGCGGAGGGGTACACGGGCTGCTGGCCCGCTTGAGCGGGGCTGGAGCGCGGTCGCCGAGACTGTCCCGATGGACATCGCGGCGCTGCGCCTCGGCAACATCGGGCGGCTCGGGTCGGCGGAGGACGTCGTCCGCTCACTCGGCGCCGTGCAGGGCCAGGACTACGGCCAGTCGTTGTGGGCGATCGGCCTGCGCACGGCCGGCGCCCGCATCGCCGACGTCGAGGACGCGTTGCGGTCCGGCCGGATCGTGCGCACCTGGCTGATGCGCGGCACGATCCACTACGTCCCGGCCGAGGACGTGCGGTGGATGCTGGGCTTGTTCGGCGCCCGCGACCTCGCCCGGCTCACCCCCAAGGCGTGGGCGTACCACCACATGACGCCCGAGCTGATGTCGTTGGCGCGCAAGACGTTCGTCGAGGCGCTGACCGGCGTCGGCTGCCTCACCCGGCGCGAGATGATCGACCTGATGGCGGGCGTCGGCATCCCGGACGACCGGCAGCAGAGCTACTTCACGTTCATCCACCTCGCCCAGGAGGGCCTGGTCGTCCCGGGGCCGCCGCGCGGCAAGGAGCAGACGTTCGTGCTGCTCGACGAGTGGGCGCCCGAGCAGCGCGCGCTGGAGGGCGACGAGGCGATGGCCGTGCTGGCGTCGCGCTACTTCGGCAGCCACGGCCCGGCGACGCTCGCGGACTTCGCGAACTGGTGCGGCATCGGCGTGCGCGAGGCCTCCCGCGGCCTCGACGCGGTGAAGTCGTCGCTGGTGTGCGAGACCTTCGACGGCAAGGAGTACTGGCTGCCGCCGGACCTCACGCCGGGCTCCGGCGCGCTCGTGCTGCCCGCCTACGACGAACTGCTGATCGGCTACAAGGACCGCAGCGCGTTCTTCACCCGCTACGACGAGATCCCGATCTCCACGTACAACGGCATGTTCCACGCGACGATCGTCGAGGACGGCCAGGTCGCCGGGCTGTGGCGGCGCGTGCTGAAGAAGACCTCGGTGGACGTGGAGCTGCGGCCGTTGCCGGGCTTCGACGTCGACCGGCTGGCCGAGCACGTGGCGCGGTTCTCCGACTTCCTCGGCCTGCCGGTGCGCACGGTCGTGAAGGACGCGCCGGAGACGGGGTCGTCGAAGGTCAGCTGGCGCTCCCGGAAGTGAGCACCTCCACCTCGCCGCCGCGGTGACGGGGCGGCACGACCGCGAGCGCGTCGGCGAGCGCCGCGCCCCACAGCGACCCCGGCCGGTCGTGCCCCACCGGCACGGCCAGCCCGCCGGACCGGGTGACCGGCACCAGGCGCGTGTCACGGGGATGAGCGTTCACATCGCCCAGCCACGCGGTGACCGGCGGACGGGCGGTGTGGCCGCCGAGGGCGTCGAGCAGCGGCTGGAGCAGGGTCAGGACGGCGGCGTGCGCGGCGAACGGGTTGCCGGGCAGGCCGACGACGCAGCGGCCGTCGGGGAGGACGGCGAGCAGCATCGGGTGGCCGGGGCGGCAGGCGACGCCGCTGACCAGGACCTCGGCGCCGAGGTCGCGCAGGACGCGGCGCAGGTGGTCGGCGGGACCGACCGAGGTGGCGCCGCAGGTGACGAGGACGTCGGGCTGGGCGGTGGCGGGGGAGCGAGGGGTGCCGGGCTGGGCGGTGGCGAGGGGGAACGGGGCGCTGGGCTGGGTGGTGGCGGGGGAGCGAGGCGTGCCGGGCTGGACGGTGGCCGGGGAGCGAGGGGTGCCGGGCTGGACGGTGGCGAGGGGGAATGCGGCGCCGGGCTGGGCGGTGGCGAGGGGGTGCGGGGTGTCGAGCTGGTCCGGAACGCCCACCAGCGCCCAGGCCAGCGCCTCCGGGTCGTCGCGCAGGTAGGTGGTGCCGACCAGGTCCGCGCCGCGCAGCAGACCGGGCAGCATCGGCCCGATCGCGTCCCGCACCCGGCCGGGCCGCGGCCGCCCCGAGCGGAGCAGCTCATCCCCGGTCACGATCACGGCGACGCTCGGGCGGCGGTGGACCAGGAGCGTGTCGTGGCCCGCGCCGGCGGCCAGGCCCAGGACGGCCGGGGTGGCAGGGGACCCGGCCGGGACGAGTTCGTCGCCCGCCGACCAGTCCTCGCCTTGACGGCGGAGGTGCTTGCCCGGCACCGAGTCCGCCACCAGCAGGGTTCCGGCGAGCGAGCAACGCTCGACCGGCACGACGGCGTCCGACCCCTCGGGCACCGGCGCCCCCGTCGCCACCCCGAACGCCTCCCCGGCCCGCAGTCTCAGGCCCGGCACCGGGTCTCCGGCCGCCACCTTTCCCACCACGGTCCAGGGACCGGGTCCCGCCACCGCGTACCCGTCCATCGCCGACGTGGGGCACGCCGGTTGGTCGGTCAGCGCGCGCAGACCCGACGCGAGCGCGAGACCCAGGGCGTCGGGCAGGGGGAGGGCGATCTCGTCCAACGGCTTCGCGGCCTCGCGGGCCGTCTGGCGGGCGAGCGTCCAGGGCATGTTCATCAGGGCTCCCGTGGTATAGCCTACCGGATACTGTATGCAATCCTCGGGACGGGGTGAAGGGCATGTCGGTCGCGACTTACGTACGTGATCACGTCGGCAGGCTCTACCGGGTGGGGGAGACCGACGTCGAGGCGTCGGGGCGTTCGCGTCGCACGGTGCTGTGGGCCGCTTGGGCGGCGATGCTCGCGGCCGGCATCGGGCAGTACGGGTTCGGGGCGCTGATCCCTCAGTTGCAGGACCGGTGGAGTGTGCCGGAGTTGTTCTGGGCCTTGGCGTTGTGGACGGTGTGCCAGGCGGGCACGGCGTTCCCGGCGGCCTGGCTGAGAGACCAGCGGCGGCTCACGTCCACGGGCGCGATGTGGATCGGGGCCGTGCTCTGCGGCGCCGGGCTCGTCACCCTGGGCCGGGACCAGCTGGTCGGGTACGCGATCCTCGGCGGCATCGGCGCGGGTCTCGTCTACGCGACGTGTCTCGGCACGGTCGTGCGCTGGTACCCGGAACGGGTCACGCGCAAGGTCGCGTTCGTCAGCGGGGCGTTCGCGTACGGGTCGGTGCCTTTCGTGCTGGCCGCGGGCTTCTTCTTCGGCGGCGGCTTCCTCGTGCAGGCCGGGGTCGCGATCACGGTCGTCGTCGCGGTGGCGGGCGCGCTGATGAAGGACCCGCCCGAGCACTGGTGGCCGCCGCACATCCCTCCCCGCGAGTGGGCGCTCGACCGCGCCCGCGTGCCGAACCGGTCCGCTCTCAAGGAGTTCCGCACGCACGAGGCGATGCGGTGCGGCACGTTCTGGTGGCTGTACGGCGGGGTCGCGTTCGCGGCGGCGGTGTCGCTCTACGACCTGGCGTACCTGCCGTTGTTCGTCGGCGACCGGGTGCTCGGGGTCGTCGCGCTGGCCACGCTGGCGGCGGCGACCGGCACCGGACGCGTGCTGGTCGGGTGGATCAGCGACCGGGTCGGGCGGCGCCGGGCGCTGGTCTGGACGCTCGCGACGGGCGGGCTGGCGCAGTTCGTGCTGCTGTACTCCCAGAACGTCGCGGGACTGCTGGTCGGCGCGACCCTCGCGGGCCTCGGCACCGGCTGCTGCTACTCGCTGCTCGTCGGCGTGACGCGGGAGTACTTCGGCGAGACGCACGGCGCGCGGAACTTCGGCGTCCTCTACACGGCCAAGGCCGCCGGCGCGCTGATCGCCGCGGTCGTCCTCGCCTCACAGGGTCCGACCTTCGCGTTCGTCGCGGCCGGCGCGCTCGGGCTGGCGGGCGCGGTGCTCACGGCGCACCTGTCGCAGCCGGGAAGGCCGCGCCTGTGAGCCGCGTGCCCCGGCTCGACCGGGGCTGGCACCAGACGCCGGCGGACGGCTGCTGCCTGATGGAGCTGACGTCCGTGCTCGCCGGCGAGGTGTGGTCGGACCGGCCCGCCTGCGTGCACCCGGTGCTGGCGTGCGTGGCGCGGTGCGTCAACGACCAGTCCACAGAGGAGGGACGGCGGCGGCTGCTCCCGTTCGCCACCAGGGTGATCGGGACGGAGAACGCACCGGGGGAGAGGCTGATCGCGCACTGCGCGCGCAGGGCCGGGATCGTCGCGCCGCGGTGGTGGCCGCGCGGGTGGGTCGTGGTGAAGGCGGTCAGGGCGATGTCCGGGGACGACGTGTTGCGGCGGCTGCTCGACGAGTGCGTCGCCCTCTGCAGGGAGGCAAGTCTTGGGACGAGTGACGAGCAGGCGCCGCGTGGTGCGGCTGGTGGACGACTCGGCCACCGCGCGGCCGGACACGCTGGCGGTCGAGGAACCGCTGGAGATCCGCGTGCGGGGCAAGTCCCTCGCCGTCACCATGCGCACACCGGGTGACGACTTCGACCTGGCGGCGGGGTTCCTGGTCAGCGAGGGCGTGGTGCGCGCGCCGTCGGACGTCGTGTCGATCCGCTACTGCGCGGGCGCCACGGCCGACGGCAGCAACACCTACAACGTGCTCGACGTCGGCCTGGCCGAGGGCGTCGCGCCACCCGACCCGTCGATCGAGCGCAACTTCTACACCACCTCGTCGTGCGGACTGTGCGGCAAGGCGAGCCTCGACGCCGTCCGCACGGTCGCGACCTGGCAGGTGGCGGACGACCCGATCCGGCTCGACCCGAAGCAGGTCACCGCGTTCCCGACGAAACTCCGTGCCGCGCAACGGGTCTTCGACCGCACCGGCGGACTGCACGCGGCCGGCCTGTTCGACGCGCAGGGCGCGCTGTTGTGCCTGCGCGAGGACGTCGGCCGGCACAACGCGGTCGACAAGGTCGTCGGCTGGGCCACCCGCGACGGCCGCCTGCCGCTGACGAGCACCGTGCTGATGGTGAGCGGGCGGGCGTCGTTCGAGCTGGTGCAGAAGGCGGTGATGGCCGGGATCCCCGTGCTCACCGCCGTGTCCGCGCCGTCGTCGCTCGCCGCCGACCTCGCCGAGGAGATGGGCGTGACGCTGGTCGGGTTCCTGCGCGGGAGCTCGATGAACGTCTACACCGGCGGCCACCGGCTGGGGGTGACCGCCGGAGCGCGTTAGTGGATGACCAGGCCGCCGACCGGGACCGCGGCGACATGCCCGGTCGGCGGCCTTCCCGCCGCCAGCGCCAGACCGACGTCCACCAGCGCGGCCCGCCGCAGTCCGGCGACATCGGCCATGGGTGTCCACAGAGGATCGACCGTGGCGCCGTTGGGCTCCGGCCTCGGCTCGCCGGTGATCCGCACCGAGTAGAAGATCCCGATGTTCTGGTGGTCGCCCTTCTCCGGCATGTGGCGCTCGGCCGCGGGGATGAACCGGGAGTCCACACCCAGCAGCTGGTCGACCTCCGCGACGCACCCGGTCTCCTCGGCCACTTCGCGCACCACCGCGTCGACCGGGTCCTCGCCGTGCTCGACGGCGCCGCCGGGCAATGACCAGTGACCGTCGTCGAACGCCGAGGTGCAGCGGACGAGCAGCACGTGGTCGTTCTCGATCGCCACGGCGTAGGCGCCGAGCCGGAAGGTCGTCATGCGGGCACGTTAGCCCGGAAGGGGTCCTCCGCGAGGATGATGCCGCGCGGCGGACGCGATCTTGATCGTCACGAAATACCGTTCTCCCCATGTTGACTGTCAGGGGGATCAGCCGGAGCTTCGGCGATCACAAGGTGCTGGACGAGGTGAGCTTCGACGTCCGGCCCGGCCGGATGACGGGCTTCCTGGGCGCCAACGGGTCGGGCAAGACGACCACGATGCGCATCGTGCTGGGGGTGCTCGCCGCGCACGGGGGGTCGGTGAGCTGGAACGGGCAGGAGCTCACCGGCCAGAGCCGGCCGGGCTTCGGCTACATGCCGGAGGAGCGCGGCCTCTACCCGAAGATGAAGGTGCGCGAGCAGATCACGTGGCTCGCGCGGTTGCACGGCGTCGACCGCGAGACCGCGCAGCGCAACACCGACGAGCTGCTGGAGGACCTGGAGCTCACCGGCCGCGCGGGTGACCGCCTGGAGGCGTTGTCGCTCGGCAACCAGCAGCGCGTGCAGATCGCGGCCGCGCTGGTGCACGACCCGGACGTGCTGATCCTCGACGAGCCGTTCTCCGGTCTCGACCCGATCGCCGTCGAGACCGTGCTGGACGTGCTGCGCAAGCGCGCCGCGAACGGTGTGCCGGTGCTGTTCTCGAGCCACCAGCTCGCGATCGTGGAACGGCTCTGCGACGACGTCGTGATCATCTCGAAGGGACGGATCGCGGCGAGCGGGTCGCGCGAGGAGCTGCGCGCCCGGCACGCGGGCGAGCGCTACGAGATCGTCGTCGCGGAGGACGCGGGCTGGGTCCGCGACGTGCCCGGCGTGTCGATCCTCGAGCTCGACGGGCCGCGCGCGGTGTTCGAGGCGGCACCCCAGCAGGTGCTGAAGGCGGCGCTGGACCGCGGTGAGGTCCGGTCGTTCACGCCCGTCGTGCCCACGCTGGACGAGATCTTCAAGGAAGTGATCTGACATGGCCCGCGCGTCCTTCAGCCAGGCGACGTGGCTCGTCGCCGAACGCGAGATGAAGACCCTGGTCGGCACCAAGGGCTTCTGGATCGGCTTCCTCTTCACGGTCGCCGCGCTGTTCGCGCTCACGATCCTGCCGACGGTGTTCGGCGGCGACGACCCCAAGGTCGCCGTGGTCGGCTCGGCGTCGCAGGCGGTGCAGGGCAAGGCGCTCGACGTCCGCGAGGTCGGCAGCGTGCAGGAGGCCGCCGACCTCGTCCGCGAGGACGAGGTCGAGGCCGCGATCGTGCCGGACGGCGCCGGGGTCAAGGTCCTCGCGCTCAACAGCCCGCCGAACAGCGTGATCAGCGAGCTGGTCGAGGCACCGCCGGTGGAGCTGCTGGCGCAGTCGGCGGTGACCTCCGGGCAGCGGTCCGTCACGGTCATCGTGTTCGGCCTGGTGTTCCTGATGTTCGGCATGGGCGGCGCGGCCATCGCGCAGAGCACCGTGACCGAGAAGCAGACGCGGATCGTGGAGATCCTCGTGTCGACCGTGCCGGTGCGGGCGCTGCTCGCCGGCAAGATCCTCGGCCACACCATCCTCACGCTCGGCCAGGTCGTGGTGCTGGCGCTCGCGGCGCCGATCGCGTTGCGCGTCGCCGGACTCGGTGAGCTGCTGGGGGTGGTGGCGCCCGCGCTGGGCTGGTTCGTCCCGTTCCTGATGCTCGGGTTCGTGCTGATCTCGTCGATGTGGGCGGTCGCGGGCGCGCTGGTCAGCCGCCAGGAGGACCTCGGCTCGACGATGGGCCTCGTCATGATCGCGGTGATGGGCCCGTACTTCGGGGTGCAGTTCTTCTACGAGAACCCCGTGGTGCTCAAGTGGATGTCGTTCGTGCCGTTCACGGCCGGCGTCGCGATGCCGGTGCGGCTCTTCGCCGAGCAGGCGGCGGCGTGGGAGGCGGTGCTCTCGCTCGGCATCCTCGCGGCCACGGTCGTGGTGATCCTGCTCGTGGCGTCGCGGCTCTACACCGGCTCGCTGCTGCAGACCGGTGCGCGGGTGAAGCTCTCGAAGGCCTGGGCACCGGCAGAATAGAGCGCATGATCGCTGATCCGATTCGCCTCGCCGTCGTCGGCCTGGGAGCCATGGGCACCCGGATGCTGACGGCGGCGCGGCAGCATCCCGGCTACACCGTGGTCGCGGGCGTCGACGTCGCACCCCGCGCGCTCGACGTCCCGGTCTTCTCCTCACTGGACGACGTGCTGTCCGATGTGGACGCGGTGTACGTCTCGACGCCACCCGCGTCCCACGCCGAGCTCGTGCTGAAGGCCTTCGCGGCCGGCAAGGCGGTGTTCTGCGAGAAGCCGCTGGCCGTCGACCTGGCCGAGGCCCGCGCGCTGGCCGAGGCCGCGGCCGGCCGTCCGAACGCCGTCAACTTCGCGCTGTCGGACATGGCCGCGACGCTCGAGATCGAACGGCGGCTGCCCTCGATCGGCGAGCTGCGCGGCGTGGAGGTCCGGCTGCAGTTCCCGCGCTGGCCCAGGGCGTTCCAGGCGGACGCGACCTGGCTCTCGCGCGCCGAGCAGGGCGGGTTCGTCCGCGAGGTGCTGTCGCACTTCGTCTACCTGACCGACCGGCTGCTCGGGCCGCTCACCGTCGAGTCGGTGTCGGCGGACTTCCCGGAGCCCGGTGCGGCGGAGGTCGCGGCACGCGGTGTGCTGCGGGGCGGTGACGTGCCGGTGCACGTGTCGGCGTTCTCCGGGCTGGCCGGGCCGGAGGTCTACGAGTGGACGGTCTGGGGCACCGAGCGGTCGCTGCGCCTGGACCAGTGGGCGTTGCTGTCCACTTCGGACGGCGGACCGTGGGAGCGGGTGGAGCTCGAGCAGACCGGGTCGGACTACTCGCGGCTCACGTCGTTCGCGCGGGCGGTGCGCGGCGAGCACCCGCGTGACCTCGCGGACTTCGCCGCCGGGCAGCGGGTCGTCGAGGTGGTCGAGGCCTTCCTGCGCTGACGGCGGTGGCTCGCGTCCACCGGACGCGAGCCACCGGCGTTCGTCAGCCGAGCACCTCGCGCAGCTTGGCCGCGAACTCCTCGGGCTTGCCCGCGTACCCGAACTCGCCACCCATGAACCCGCCGTGGTGGCTGGGGAACACGACGGCCTCCTGGCCGAGCAACCGCGCGGTGTGGATCGCCGTGCGCGCGGTGAACGCGTCACCGGTCTCCTCGCCGACGGCGAGCACGACGCGCGTGGGCGCGGCCGCGAGCTTCTGCACCTGCGGGTAGTAGTCGGTGATCGCGAGCGAGTGCGTCCCGAGCAACGGGTCGTCGCGCGTGCCGTCGTCCTCCGCCGGCATGCCGAACTGGGCGGGGTCGGGCAGCGGCAACGCGAAGTACTCGTCGGTGTACTCGCCCTGCCACGAGCTCATCTGGATGAACGCCGCCATGCCCGCGCCCTGGCCCTTGGCCTGGTAGGCGTTCATGAACGCGTCACGGGCCCGGCGCGCGGCGGCCGCGTCCGGCAGCACGTCGATGATCGGCGGCTCGTGCGCGACGAGCGTGGTCACGTCGTCCGGGTACGCGGCGACCAGTTCGAGAGCCGTGACGGCGCCGCCGCTCGACGCGAACAGGTCGACCGGACCGCCGACCTCCTGGATCACCGCGTGCACGTCGGCCGCCTGGATCTCCGGCGTGTTGTCGGTGCGACCGTCCGACCGGGTGCTGCGGCCGATGCCGCGCGGGTCGTACGTGATCACCTTGCGGTCCGGGAACTGCGCGCGCAACGCGGTGAAGCCGCTCGCGTCCATCGGCTGGCCGATCATCATCAACGGGCGGCCCTCGCCGCTCACGTCGTAGGTGATGACCGCTCTGTCCGTGTCGAGAGTGCGGGTTTCCATGTGATCTTCTCCCCAGTGGAGTCGGTCTGAGCAGCGTAGTCACAGACGTGAACCGTCGTGGGCTGACAGGCCGATCGACCTGCGGGTATTCCGCTGCTATCAAAGGTCGCATGACACGCACAGCAGTGGTGACCGGCGGCGGCACGGGCATCGGCAAGGCGGTGGCGGCCCGGCTCGTGGAGCAGGGCCTCGACGTGGTGGTGACGGGACGGCGGGAGGACGTGCTCAAGGCGGCGGCCGACGAGATCGGCGCGCGGGCGGTCGTGTTCGACGCGGCCGACCCCGGCGCGGTGGAGGCGGCGCTGAACGACCTGCCGTCCGTCGTGGACGTCCTGGTGAACAACGCGGGCGGCAACATGACCCGGCGCCTGCCCGCGCCGCAGAACCTGACCGACGTGAAGAACCTGTGGCTCGCGAACTACGAGTCGAACGTGATCAGCGCCGTCCTCGTGACGACCGCGCTGGAACCCCGGCTCGCGGACAACGCGCGGGTGGTGACGCTCGGTTCGATCGCGGGCCGGCGCGGCTCGGGGGCCTACGGCGCGGCCAAGTCCGCGGTCGAGGCGTGGACGGCGGACCTCGCGTTCGCGCTGGGAGGCAGGGGGATCACGGTCAACGTGGTGTCGCCGGGCGTCACCGAGGACACCGAGTTCTTCGGGGGCACGCTGAGCGAGGAACGGCGCAAGAAGCTCGTCGGCGCCCCGGCGAACGGCCGCGCGGGCACCCCGGCGGACGTCGCCGCGGCGATCACGTTCCTGACCTCGCCGGAGGCCGGGCACATCACCGCCCAGGTCATCGGCGTGAACGGCGGAGCCGGCCTCGGACGCTGAGTCCGACGACGGCGAGCAGCACGACCACGAGCGCGATCCAGGAGAAGTCCTTGAGGTAGCGCTCGGCGGCCTCTCCGACGAAGTAGACCGCCGCGGTCGTGCCCCCGGCCCACGCAACGCCGCCCGCTGCGTTGGCCAGCAGGAACTTCCCGTAGTGCATGCCCATCGTGGCGGCGAGCGGTCCGGACAGGATCCGCAGCAACGCCACGAACCGGCCGAAGAAGACCGCCCAGGCGCCGTGCCTGCGGAACAGCGCCTGGGCGCGGTCGACCTTGTCCGCGCTGAAGTGCCGGGGGAACTTCTCGCCCGCCCAGCCGAAGATCCGCGACCCGAACCGCTTGCCCAGCGCGTACCCGGCGCTGTCGCCGAGGATCGCGCCCGCCGAGGCGGCGACGCCGACCCACAGCGGGGAGACGCCGTCGTGGTGCGACGCCATCAGCGCCGCCGCGACCAGCACGACCTCGCCCGGCAGCGGGACGCCCGTGCTCTCGATCCCCACCACCAGGCCCACGACGACGTAGACCAGCAGCGGGGGAACGGTCTCGAGCCACTCGCTCAGCACAGCCGCGATCTTCCTCCAACCGGATGGGATCGGCCACGAGACACGGCCGTCTCGGTAGTGTGCTGATCACCGGGACGAGGGGGCGGTTGTGGGGAGCCGGTTCGGCTTACTGCTGCGTCAGTGGCGGCAGCGGGCGGGATTGAGCCAGGAGGCGCTCGCGAGTCGTGCGGCCGTGGGCATTCGCACGGTCCGTGGGCTGGAAACGGGCGAACGGACCGATCCGCGCATCGGCACCGTGCGCGCGTTGGCCGACGCACTGGAGCTCACGGGCGCTGAACGCACGGAGCTGTTCTCCGCCGCTGGGCGAGATGAACCCGTGGCGGTTCATGAGCCCGTGCGGTTCGACCCGTTGCACGAGGCCGTCGAGACCTTGAAGGTCGCGGTCGAGGCCCGGTGGCGGCGCGAGGAGGAGCAGCGGCAGGTGCACGACCCCGTGCCGTTGCCGGTGCGGTGGGACGAGGCGCCGCCGACGTGGATGGACAGCCCGCGCAACGTCCGTCCGTCCGCCGCTCTGGACGGACGGCTGGACCAGGTCGTCGAGGTCTACCGCCGGGTCGGCTCGCGGCGGCTGGTCGTGCTGGGCAGGGCCGGCTCCGGCAAGACCGTGCTGACCACGCGGTTCGTCCTGGACCTGCTGGGGGCCGCGGTCCCGTCCGACCCGGTGCCGGTGATCTTCCAGCTCGGTGCGTGGCACCCGTCGCGGGTGGGGCTGCGGGACTTCCTCGCCGACCAGCTGACGCGCGACCACCCGTTCCTCGCGGCCGCCGGTCCGGGCGGCGGGACGCTGGCGGCGGCGCTGGTCGATTCCCAGCGCGTGCTGCCCGTGCTGGACGGGTTCGACGAGATCGCGGCGGGGCTGCACCGACCCGCGCTCAACGCGCTGAACAGCACCACCCTGCCGTTGCTGCTCACGAGCCGGGTGGACGAGTACCGCGACGCGGTCGAGGGCACCGACGTGCTGACGTCCGCGGCCGCGGTGGTGCTGTGCGACCTGACCGTCGACGACCTCGCCGACTACCTGCCCCGCACGACCCGCAAGACCGGACCGGGCGGCAACGCCTGGAAGCCCGTGCTGGACGAGGTGCGGCGCGGCGGCCCGCTCGCCGAGGTGCTGACGACGCCGTTGATGGTGGCGTTGGCCCGGCGGATCTACAGCGACACCCCGGACCACGACCCGTTGGCGCTGCTGGACCTGCACGAGGCCGCCGACCTGGAGGAACACCTGCTCGGCAGCTTCATCCCGGCGGTGTACGGGGTGGATGCCGACCGGGTGCGGCCGTGGCTGGGCAATCTCGCCGACCACCTGACGCGGCTCGGCACGCACGACGTGGCGTGGTGGCGGTTCGGCTCGTCGTCGGCGGTGACGGGCCTGGGCGTCGGGGTGGCGGTCGGCGTCGCGGACCTCGTGCTGGAGTCGGCGCTGGTGGGTTCCCTCGGGGTCCGGGGGCTGCTGTTCGCGGTGATGATCGGGCTGGTCACGGGCGTGCTGTTCGGGGTGGCGCACCGGTTCGTGGTGGTGCGGACGCCGATCGAGCCCGTGCGGACCCGGCTGCGGCTGCGCGGTCACCTCGGCAGGCGGGTGTGGGCGCGCGGCCTGCTCGGGCTCGGGTTCGGCGGGGCGGTCGGCGCCGCGTACGGGCTTGTGCGCGCGATGGCGTACTGGCTGGTCACGCCGGGGTTCGACCTGACGGCCGGGGTGCTGGTCGACATCGGGGTGTTCGGCCTGGTGTTCGGCGTCGGCGCGGGCCTCGTGTTCGTCGTGGCCGCCGCGCTGGAGGCACCGCTCGACGTGCGCTCGGCCGGCAGCCCGTCCGGCCTGCTGGCGGCGAACCGCCGGGCGGTGCTCGGTCTGGTCGCGGTGATGGTGCCGGCGTTCGCGGCGTTCGTCGCGGGCGCCACCGGCATCGTCGCGAGCGGCCTGACGGCGCTGCGGTTCGAGGTGGTGTGGAGCCCGACGACGGCCCTGGCGCTCGGTCTGGTCGGCGGCGTCGGCGGAGGGCTGGCGTACGTGCTGAGCCTGACCGCCTGGGGCCAGTGGGTGGTGTTCGCGCGCGTCTGGCTGCCGCTCACCGGCAAGCTGCCGTGGCGCCTGCCCGCGTTCCTGGACGACGCCTACCGCCGCGGCGTGCTGCGCCGCGCGGGCGCGGTCTACCAGTTCCGGCACGCGCGCCTGCAGGACCACCTGACGCGTTCCCGCTGATCAGACCGACCGGCCACATGTGGCCGGTCGTCTGGCCTGGTCCCTCGTTTGGCCCGGTGTGATCGTTCACCGGGACCGACGAAGGGGGTTCGAGGGTGTCGCCTGGTGAGATCAACTGGGAGGCGTACAGCCACGAAGAGCTGCACCGGATGCTGTGGCAGGACGCCGACGTGGCGGACGTGAGCACGGTCGCGCAGGAGTGGACTCGTCACCGGGCCGCGCTGGACGCGCACGCCGAGGTGCTCCGCGACCAGCGGGCCGCGCTGCTCGACGGGTGGACCGGGGCCGCGGCGGAGGAGGCCGCCGCGCGACTCGGTGCGCTCGCGGAGCGGATCGGGAAGATCAGCGAGCTCGCGGCGGCGGGACAGAGGGCCGCGCAGGACTCGGCGGACGCGCTGGCGGCGGCGCGTGCAGCGATGCCGCCGCCACCGGGGACGACGTTGCCGGCGTTCGCGGGGGTGCCTGCGCCGGGGATGCCGACGTCGTTCGCGCCGCAGAGCGCGCTGGGAGCACTCACCGCGTCGGGTGCGCCGGCGCCGTTCGCGCTCCCGACCGCGCCCGCCTCCTTCGCACCGGGCTCGTTCTCGCCCGGCTCGTTCACGCTGCCCAGCGCGCCGACCGTGCCCGCCGGCGCCACCTCCGGCTTCTACCTCTACTTCGGCGCCGCCTCCGCCGACCAGCAGAAGGCCCAGGCGGTGCGCGCCATGCAGACCTACGAGTCCAGCCTCAACGGCAGCGGCCGCCTGATCGACGACGCCCGCGGCACCGTCCCGCAGGCCGCCCCGTCCCCGCGCACCGCACCCGCGGCCCAGGTCAAGACCCCGAGCTCGGGCGGCGTCCCGTGGCAGCAGCTGGTCGGCTCCGCCCCACGCGGCTCCGCCCCACGCGCCGCAGCCGCGGTTCCGGCGACCCCTGCCGTCCAGCCGGTGAGCCAGCAGGTCACGCCGGGAACGCGGGCCGGGGTGGTGCTCGGCCCGCACGGCGCCATCACGGCGACCGGCGTGTCGGTCGCCGAGACCCGCGCACAGGCCCAGAACAACGCCCTGGGCGCGCCCGCCGCCGGAGCCGCGCGCAAGGACGAGGACCAGCGGCACGAGAACCAGATGCCGACGCTCGACCACGACCTGTTCGCGGTCACCGAGCGGGTGTCGCCGGCCGTGATCGGGGAGGAAGCGTGAACGGCTACGAGGTCGCGCCCGAGCGGTTGCAGGACCGGGTGCGGACGTTGACGAGGCTGGCCGAGCTGACCGCCGACCTGGTGGCGACGGCGAGCCGGCTCGCGGAGCGGCAGCCGCTGCTCGGGACGGCGCCGCCCGCCCGGGACCTGTCGGGCCGGCTGCGCGACGCCGGGTCCGGGCTCGCCGCCGAGGTGGGGGCCGCGGAACGCGAGGTGCGCGAGTTCCGGCAGGTGCTCGCCGCGATCGAGACCGGCTACACCGAGACGGACGCCGACCAGGCGCGGAAGGCGGACCGGTGATCTCATTCGACCTGGTGGAGATGGACCTGCTCGCCACGCACGCCGGGGTGCGCTGGCCGTTTCCGCTGCGGGTGCCGTCGTTCGGCAGGCACGCGGACGAACGCGCCGACCTGCTCGCCGAGGCCGGGCACGGGTTGCAGGCGCGCGGACTCGCGGCTCCGCACGGGCCGACCGGCATGGCGGCGGCACTGGTCACGGCGCTGCACGAGCACACCGCCGTGGTCGACCTCGTCGTGCCCGGAGCGGGGGCGGTCGCGCTGGTGCACGGCGCCGAGGCCGTCGTGTGCACGCAGGTGGAGAGCACGGTCCGGGTCGCGCACGTCGGCGCGGAGGAGTTCGGCGACGAGCTCGCGGCGGTGGTGCCGCACGCCGCGCCCGCGCAGCTCATGCCCATCACCCTGCCGCCCGGCGCCGGGCTCGACCTGGAGGTCACCGGGCAGGGGCAGGCGGGCGTGGTCCGGGGCGGGCAGCGTCGCGAGGTGTCCTGGTTGGACAGTGCGGGCGGACGGGTCAGGGTCGACGTCGGTGAAGACGGCTGGGTGAGCGTCAACCCGCTGCGGCACCACGACCTCGTTCGCGCCATCGGAGAGCTCGCCGCGGTCGCGCGAGCCTAGAAGAGGGGGAGAGAAGTGGATCCAGCACAGTGGCTGGCGGACTACCAGGAACGACTGGAACGGGTCGCGTACAACGCGCGGGCCGCGAGCGCGAGCCTGGCCGAGGTGGGGGCGAAGGCGACCTCGCCGCGCGGCGAGGTGACCGTGACGGTCAACGCGGGCGGCGTGCTCGGCGACGTCGCGCTCACGCCCACCGCGCGCAAGCTCGACGTCGACACCCTCGCGGTGTTGATCGTCAGCACCGCGCGGGAGGCGCAACGGCTCGCGAGCGCGCGGATGACCGAGGTCATGGCCGACTACCTCGGCGAGAGCGACGCGCTGCACCAGATCACCGCGAACCTGCCGGAGGCCGTGCGATGAGCTTCACCGCCGACCACGAGCAGTTGCGCCGGCACGCGAAGACGCTGACCGGGTACGCCGACCAGCTGTCCGAGACCGGCACCAGGCTGCCGTCCGGGCCCGGCCAGGGCTCGCTCGGCTCGTTCGCGCAGTTCCTGAGCTCCGGCCTGAGCGGCCCGATGGGCGAGACCACGGGCGCGTTCGCACAGATCGCGTCCACAATGGACAAAGTGGGCGAGGGGATGCGGCAGACCGCCGAGACCTACCAGCGCACCGACGAGCGCAACGCCGCGGACCTCGCGGGGGTGGACCGGTGACCGCCACCGACGCCGGCACGATCGCCGCGCTGCTGAACGAGCTCCGCACCACCACGAGCGCCATCTCCGGCGACGAGTGGCTGTCGTCGGACCTCAAGCAGACGCCGAAGGCCCCGCTGAGCGAGCTGGGCTCGAACGGGAAACCGTTGCAGGCGCTGGACAGCGCGGGCGCCGGGTTCCTGACCCCGATGATCTCGTTCCTGGAAGAGCCGCTGGAGCAGCTCAAGGGCGACCCGGACGGCGTCCGGCGCGGCGCGGGGGAGTTCCAGGACGCGAGCAGGACGGCGACCACCCTGGCCGGCGAGTACGGCGAGAAGGCGGGCAGCGAGACCGACGGCTGGACCGGCGAGAGCGCGGCCGAGTACGCCAAGACCGGCAAGGAGCTCGTCGACGGCGTGCTTTCCGTCGCCGAGACCGCGCTGAGCAACGCCACCGCGCTGATCAAGGCGGGTGAGGTGGTCGCGCAGGTGGTCGCCGAGGTGACGCGGCTGATCACCGAGGCGGTCGGCAAGATCGTGCCGATCATGACCCAGGCGATCGCGTCGGCGGCCGTGACGTTCGGCCAGAGCATCGCCGTGGCGATCCCGCAGTGCGTGCAGATCGCCGTCGAGTGCGGCGGGCAGATCGCCGCGAAGCTCGGCGAGCTGCTGGCGAGCGGGGAGAACCTGATCAAACTGGTCGAGGGGGCGTCGGCCGTGCTGAAGATCGTGAAGCAGGCGATGTCGGTGATCGGGGACAAGGCCTCGGGCACGGCCGAGCTGCCGACCGCGCAGGAGGTGACCGCGTGAAGCGCCTCATCGCCGCCGTCTGCGCGTTCCTGCTCCTCGGCGCCGTCCCGGCACGGGCCGACGACGGTGTGCAGACGGTGCTCGACCGGTACCTGGCGCAGGCCGGACCGGGTGCCGCCGTGCACTCCGGGACGGGCACGCGGTCGACCGGCACCGCGAAGCTCCGCGAGCAGCGCGCGATCACCGCGGCCGACCACTTCCGGATCGGCAGCCAGACCAAGACGTTCACCGCCGTGGTCGTCCTGCAGCTCGTCGACGAGGGCCGCGCCGAGCTCGACGCGCCGGTCTCGCGGTACCTGCCCGGCGTCGTCACCGGCAACTACGACGGTGACGTGATCACCGTCCGCCAGCTGCTGCAGCACACCAGCGGGCTGGTCCGCGACGTCCGCGACGCCAAGGCCGGCCCGGACGGCACGTACGCGCTGGCCGAGCTCGTCCGCTCGGCGATGGACGAGCCCGCCCAGAACGCGCCGGGAGCCGCGCAGAACTACTCCAACGTCGGCTTCCTGGTGCTGGGCCTGCTCGTCGAACGCCTCACCGGCAAGCAGGCGGGCACGGCGATCGCGGAACGGGTCATCGCGCCGCTCGGCCTGACCGAGACGCGGTTCCCGGCGGCGGGGGACAGGGCGCTGAAGGCCCCGTTCCTGAACGGCTACCTGGGCGGCCGCCTCGGCCAGCTCTTCTTCTGGACCGAGGCGACCACCGCCGTCGAACTGTCGTTCTGGAGCACCGCCGGCGCCATGGAGTCCACTGTGGACGACCTGCAGCGGTTCTACCGGGCGTTGCTGGGCGGACGGCTCGTCTCACCCGCCGCGCTGGCCGAGATGAAGCGCACGTTCGGCTCCGCCGACCTGTACGGCCTCGCGCTGCTGAAGATGCCGCTGTCGTGCGGCGTCACCGCGTGGGGTCACAACGGCGCGCTGACGACCGGGCACTACTCGCTCACCCTGGCCACCGACGACGGCCGGTTCGCGGCGGTCGTGACCAACACGAACTGGCAGGGGTCGGGCACACCGTCGGCCGTCGACGTGGCGGACAGGGCGATCTGCTCGGGCTAGCTCGTCAAGATCGCCCGCGCCAGGGCGGCGGTCTCGGACGGCGTCCTGCCGACCCTGATCCCCACCGCCTCCATGGCCTGCTTCTTGGCCTCCGCCGTGCCCGAGGACCCCGAGACGATGGCGCCCGCGTGGCCCATCGTCTTGCCCTCGGGCGCGGTGAACCCGGCGACGTAGCCGACCACGGGCTTGGACACGGTGTCCCGCACGAACTCCGCCGCCCGCTCCTCGGCGTCGCCGCCGATCTCGCCGATCATCACGATCAGCTCGGTCTCCGGGTCCGCCTCGAACGCCGCGATGGCGTCGATGTGCGTGGTGCCGACGATCGGGTCGCCGCCGATGCCGACGCACGTCGTGAAGCCGAAGTCCTTCAGCTCGTGCATCAGCTGGTACGTCAGGGTTCCCGACTTCGAGACCAGGCCGATCGACCCCGGCTTGGTGATGTCCGCCGGGATGATGCCCGCGTTGGACTTGCCGGGGCTGATGATGCCGGGGCAGTTCGGGCCGATGATCCTGGTGGAACGGCCCTGCGCGTGTGCCCAGAACCGTGCCGTGTCGTGGACCGGGACGCCCTCCGTGATCACCACGGCCAGGCCGATCTCGGCGTCGATCGCCTCGATCACCGCGTCACAGGTGAAGGCGGGCGGGACGAAGAGCACCGACACGGTCGCGCCGGTCTCCGCCATCGCCTGGGCGACCGTGCCGAACACCGGCAGCGTCACGTCGTCGAACGCGACGGACGTGCCCGCCTTGCGCGCGTTGACACCGCCGACGACCTGCGTGCCGGCCGCGAGCATGCGGCGGGTGTGCTTCGCACCCTCCGAGCCCGTCATGCCCTGCACGATCACGCGGCTGTGCTCGTCGAGGAAGATCGCCATCAGGACTCCTTGCCAGCGAGGGCGGCGGCACGGCCCGCCGCGTCGTCCATCGTGTGCGCCACGGTGATCAGCGGGTGTCGTGCCTCGTCGAGGATGCGGTGGCCCGCCTCGGCGTTGTTGCCGTCGAGCCGGACGACCAGGGGCTTGTCGGCGCGGTCGCCCAGCATCTCCAGGGCCTGCACGATTCCGTTGGCCACCGCGTCGCACGCGGTGATGCCGCCGAACACGTTCACGAACACGCTGCGGACCGACGGGTCCGAGAGGATGACGTCGAGACCGTCGGCCATCACCTGGGCCGAGGCGCCGCCGCCGATGTCGAGGAAGTTCGCCGGGGCGGCACCGGCGAGCGCTACGACGTCCAAAGTGGACATGACGAGGCCCGCGCCGTTGCCGATCACCCCGACGGTGCCGTCGAGCTTGACGTAGTTCAGCCCCTTCTCGGCGGCCCGCGCCTCCAGCGGGTCACCGTGCACGTCGTCCGCGCTCCGAGAGTGCCGGAACGACGCGTTGTCGTCCAGGGTCACTTTGCCGTCCAGCGCGACGATCCGGCCGTCCTTGGTGCGCGCCAACGGGTTCACCTCGACCAGGGTCGCGTCCTCGGACACGAAGACCTTCCACAGGGCGGAAGCCACCTCGTCGACCTGGGCGGCGATCTCCGGTGGGAACACGGCGGCCGCGTCGAAGGACGACGCCGGCATCCGGGTGATGGAGTCCGCCATCTCCTCGATCTCCATGCCACCGGTCGCCGACGCCATGCCGATGAACGTCCTGTTGGCACGGTCGAGCAGGAACGACAGGTAGTACTCCTCCGCGATCTCGCTCGCCTCGGTGACCAGGACCCTGTGCACGGTGTGGCCCTTGATGTCCATCCCGAGGATCGCGGTGGCGGCGGCGAAAGCTTCGTCGGGCGACGAAGCGAGCTTGATCCCGCCGGCCTTGCCGCGCCCGCCGGTCTTCACCTGAGCCTTCACGACGACGGTGCCGCCGAGCTGCCGGGCGGCCTCGCGCGCGGACTCAGGAGTGTCCGCCACGAAACCGCGCGGAACGGACACTCCGTACTGCTCGAAGAGGTCCCGCGCCTCGTGTTCGAAAAGATCCACCGTCTACGTCCTCTCGCCGAAAACTTGCGGCCATCTATGGACATCCGGTTGGTAGCGGAGTAACGATATGCCTACCTCATACGGTATGCAATCTACAGTCGAGCGCCAAGGGGAGCTGATCGCCGATGACGAGTTCCGCGGAGCCGGAGTCGATTCCTGAGTCCATCTCTGGTGGCCACCTGGTGGCGAAGGCACTCAAAGCCGAGGGCGTCGACACCATCTTCACGCTGTGCGGCGGGCACATCATCGACATCTACGACGGCTGCGTGGACGAGGGCATCGCCGTCGTGGACGTCCGGCACGAACAGGTCGCGGCGCACGCGGCCGACGGGTACGCCCGCATCACCGGCAAGCCCGGCTGCGCGGTCGTCACCGCGGGCCCGGGCACCACCGACGCCGTCACGGGCGTCGCGAACGCGTTCCGCGCGGAGAGCCCGATGCTGCTGATCGGCGGCCAGGGTGCGCTGAGCCAGCACAAGATGGGCTCGCTGCAGGACCTCCCGCACGTCGACATGATGACGCCGATCACCAAGTTCGCGGCGAACGTCCCGCACACCGCGCGCATCGCGGACATGGTGTCGATGGCGTTCCGCGAGGCCAACGCCGGCGCGCCCGGCCCGTCGTTCCTGGAGATCCCGCGCGACGTGCTGGACGCCAAGGTGCCCGTGTCGCAGGCACGAGTACCGGAGGCGGGCCACTACCGCGCCTCCACGCGCGCCCTCGGCGACCCGGCCGACATCGAGAAGCTCGCGGACCTGCTGGTGCACGCCCGCAAACCCGCGATCCTGCTGGGCAGCCAGGTGTGGACGACGCGGGCCACGGACTCCGCGGTCGAGCTCGTCCGCACCCTCAACATCCCCGCCTACATGAACGGCGCGGGCCGCGGCACGCTGCCGCCCGGCGACCCGCACCACTTCCAGCTCTCGCGCCGGTACGCGTTCGACAACGCCGACGTCATCGTCATCGTCGGCACCCCGTTCGACTTCCGGATGGGCTACGGGCGCAGGCTCTCCGCGAACGCGACGGTCGTCCAGATCGACCTCGACTACCGCACCGTCGGCAAGAACCGCGACGTCGACCTCGGCATCGTCGGCGACGCCGACCTCGTGCTGTCCGCGGTGTCGCAGGCCGCGTCCGGTCGTGAGGACAACGGCGCGATGGGCCGCAAGGTGTGGCTCGAGGAGCTGCAGGCGGTCGAGGAGAAGGCCCGGCAGAAGCGCCTGGAGCACCTGCGCTCCGAAGACATGCCGATCCACCCGTACCGGCTGGTGAGCGAGATCAACGACTTCCTCACCGAGGACTCCATCTACATCGGCGACGGCGGCGACGTCGTCACGTTCTCCGGCCAGGTCGTGCAGCCCAAGTCGCCCGGCCACTGGATGGACCCCGGTCCACTCGGGACGCTCGGCGTCGGCGTCCCGTTCGTGCTGGCCGCGAAGCTCGCGCGGCCGGACAAGGAGGTCGTGGCCCTCTTCGGCGACGGCGCGTTCTCCCTCACCGGCTGGGACTTCGAGACGCTGGTCCGCTACGACCTGCCGTTCGTCGGCATCGTCGGCAACAACTCGTCGATGAACCAGATCCGCTACGGCCAGGCGGCCAAGTACGGGCTGGAGCGCGAGCGCGTCGGCAACACGCTCGGCGACGTCAAGTACGACCAGTTCGCCAAGATGCTCGGCGGCTACGGCGAGGAGGTCCGCGACCCCAAGGACATCGGGCCGGCGCTGCGGCGCGCCCGCGAGTCCGGCAAGCCCTCGCTGATCAACGTGTGGATCGACCCCGACGTGTACGCGCCCGGAACCATGAACCAGACGATGTACAAGTAGGTGAGCCGGAGATGACCAAGGCCTTGGAGGGCGTCAAAGTCCTCGACATGACGCACGTGCAGTCCGGACCGTCGTCGACCCAGCTGCTCGCCTGGCTGGGCGCGGACGTCATCAAGCTGGAGACGCCCGGCAAGGGCGACATCACACGCGGCCAGCTGCGCGATCTGCCCGAAGTGGACAGTCTCTACTTCACGATGCTCAACTGCAACAAGCGGAGCATCACGCTCAACATGAAGTCTCCCGAGGGCAAGGAGGTCTTCGAGAAGCTCGTCGCCGACGTCGACGTCCTCGTCGAGAACTTCGGCCCCGGCGTCGTCGAGCGCTTCGGCTACCCGTGGGAGAAGCTGCACGAGCTCAACCCCCGCCTCGTCTACGCGTCGATCAAGGGCTTCGGCCCCGGCCGCTACGCCGACTTCAAGGCGTACGAGGTGATCGCACAGGCGATGGGCGGCTCGATGAGCACCACCGGGTTCGAGGACGGTCCGCCGCTCGCCACGGGCGCGCAGATCGGCGACTCGGGCACCGGCATCCACCTGGTGGCCGCGATCCTGGCCGCGCTGTACCAGAGGACCAACACGGGACGCGGCCAGCGCGTCCAGGTCGCGATGCAGGACGCCGTCCTGAACCTGTGCCGGGTGAAGCTGCGCGACCAGCAGCGGCTCGCCCACGGGCCGCTGGGGGAGTACCCGAACGAGCAGTTCGGAGACGAGGTGCCCCGCTCCGGCAACGCATCCGGTGGTGGCCAGCCCGGCTGGGCGGTGCGCTGCGCCCCCGGCGGCCCCAACGACTACATCTACGTGATCATCCAGCCCGTCGGCTGGGCCCCGCTGACCGAGCTGATCGGCAGGCCCGAGCTCGCCGACGACCCGGCCTGGGCCACGCCCGAGGTCCGGCTCTCCAAGCTGGACAAGGCGTTCGCGCTGATCGAGGAGTGGACGGAGAAGCACACCAAGTGGGAGGTGATGGACAAGCTCAACGCCCACAACATCCCGTGCGGACCCATCCTGTCCACCAAGGAGATCATCGAGGACGAGACGCTCGCGGAGCTCGGCACCGTGGTCGAGGTCGAGCACCCGGAGCGCGGCACGTTCAAGACGGTCGGCAACCCGCTCAAGCTCTCCGACTCTCAGGTGGAGGTGCAGCGGCCGCCGCTGCTCGGTGAGCACAACGACGAGGTGCTCGGAGCACTCGGCTACAGCGCGGACCGCCTCGCGGGACTGCGCGCCGCCGGCGTCATCTAGGCCCCGCACCGAAGTCTGCGACAGCCGTGCCCACCGGCGCGGCCGGACGACCCCGCACGACGCCATGCCGTCCGGCCGCACCTCGGGCACGACTCCCGTCGAACCCGGGCTCCGCTGCGGACCCTGATCACCTAGGGAGAATATTTCTCATGCCGGACAACGGCTACGACCGCGCCGCGGTCGAGAACGTACTCGCGAAGGTGCGGGCCGAGGGCCGATCCTCCCTCACCGCGCCGGAGGGCAAGCGGGTCTGCGACGCCTACGGGATCGCGACCCCGGCCGAGGCGCTGGCGAAGTCGTCGGAGGGCGCCGTCGCGTTCGCCGAGGAGATCGGCTACCCGGTCGTGCTCAAGATCGTCTCACCGGACATCCTGCACAAGACCGAGGCCGGCGGCGTGCTCGTGGGCCTGCGCAACGCCTCCGAGGTCGCCGAGGGCTACCGCACGATCATCCACAACGCGAAGAACTACAAGGCGGACGCCGACATCACCGGTGTCCAGGTCCAGCAGCAGCTGCCGACCGGCAACGACGTCCACGAGGTCATCGTGGGCGCCACCACCGACGAGACGTTCGGCAAGATCGTCGCGTTCGGGCTCGGCGGTGTGCTCGTCGAGGTGCTCAAGGACGTCACGTTCCGGCTGGCGCCCACCAGTTCCGAGGAAGCCCGCTCGATGGTCGACGGCATCGCGGCCGCCGAGATCCTCCGCGGCGTCCGCGGCGCCCAGGGCGTCGACGCCGGGAAGCTCGCCGACCTGATCCACCGCGTCTCGGACCTCGTCACCGACTTCCCGCAGCTCGCCGAGGTCGACCTCAACCCCGTGCTGGCGACGCCACAGGGCGCCACCGCGGTCGACGTGCGGATCCTGGTCGACGAGGACGCCGCCAAGGAGCCCACGAGGTTCACCCAGGACGAGATCCTCGCGTCGATGAACCGGATCATGAAGCCGTCCGCGATCGCCGTGATCGGTGCCTCGAACGAAGAGGGCAAGATCGGCAACTCGGTGATGAAGAACCTCGTCAACGGCGGCTACGGGGGCACGATCTACCCGATCAACCCCAAGGCGGACGAGATCCTCGACATCAAGGCGTTCGCGAGCATCGCCGACGTGCCGGGAGACGTCGACGTCGCGGTGTTCGCCATCCCGGCGAAGTTCGTGCCGGCCGCGCTGGAGGAGGTCGGCAAGAAGGGCGTCGGCGGCGCCATCATGATCCCGTCCGGCTTCGGCGAGACGGGCAACATCGAGCTGCAGAACGAGATCGTGGCGATCGCGCGCAAGCACGGCGTGCGCATCCTCGGCCCGAACATCTACGGCTACTACTACACGCCGGAGAACCTCTCAGCAACGTTCTGCACGCCGTACGACGTCAAGGGCGGGGTGGCCCTCACGTCGCAGAGCGGCGGGATCGGCATGGCGATCCTCGGGTTCAGCCGGTCCGCGGGCATGGGCGTCTCGTCCATCGTGGGGGTCGGCAACAAGGCCGACATCGACGAGGACGACCTGCTGACGTTCTTCGAGGCCGACCCGAACACCCAGCTCGTCGCCATGCACCTGGAGGACCTGAAGGACGGTCGTTCCTTCGCGGAGACGGCGAAACGGGTCTCGGTCAAGAAACCGGTCGTCGTGCTCAAGGCCGGACGCACCGACCAGGGCGCGAAGGCGGCGAGCTCGCACACCGGCGCGCTCGCCGGCAACGACCGCGTCTACGACGACATCCTCAGGCAGAGCGGCGTGATCCGCGCCCCCGGCCTGAACGACCTGCTGGAGTACGCGCGTGGCATCCCGCTGCTCGCGACGCCGAAGGGCGAGAACGTCGTCATCATCACCGGCGCCGGCGGTTCGGGAGTGCTGCTCTCGGACGCCTGCGTGGACAACGGGTTGACGCTCATGACCATCCCGGACGACCTGGACGCGGCGTTCCGGAAGTTCATCCCGCCCTTCGGCGCGGCGGGCAACCCGGTCGACATCACCGGCGGGGAACCGCCCTCGACGTACCGGAACACCATCGCGCTCGGTCTCGCGGACGAGCGCGTCCACTCGTTGATCCTGGGCTACTGGCACACCATCGTCACGCCACCGATGGTGTTCGCGGAGCTCGTGGTCGACGTCGTGGAGGAGTACCGGGCGAACGGCATCCACAAGCCCGTCGTCGCGTCCCTCGCGGGTGACGTGCAGGTAGAGGAAGCCAGCGAATTTCTCTACCGCCATGGGGTGGTTGCTTATCCGTACACAACGGAGAAGCCTGTCGCAGTACTGGGTGCGAAGTACCGGTGGGCCCGTGCCGCCGGTCTGCTGTGACTGAGTCGTGAGTGGTCGTTGGCCTCGGCGAGGCCAACGACCTTTTCGCGGCGTGCAAGGAGAGATGGCCCGTCCGCGACCGTGAACACGCCCACGGTCGCGAACCCGCCAGGGAGGTCAACGAAGACAGCCGGTCCTCTGGAGGTTGTTAACCGTGGATGATCCAAATCTGGTCGCTCGCACGGAAACCAGTTCGCCACCTGAGAAGGACGAGCGCGTCTGGCCCGCGGGCAGGCTGGAAGCGATGCCCATCAGGAAACTCCCCGACGCACCACCGTCGATCCACCTGCTCGGTCCCACGGTGTTCCTGGTGGCCCTCGGCGTGGGCATGGGCGAGTCCTACATGTGGCCACGCCTGGTGCTGGTCTTCGGACCGGACATCAGGTGGCTCTTCCTCATCGGCGTGACGCTGCAGGCCGTCGTCATGCTCGAGATGGCGCGGTACGCGATGGCGACGGGGGAGAGCATCTTCTTCGGCGCGGCGCGCGTGTTCAAACCGATCATGTGGTTCTTCTTCGTCGTGGCGGTGCTCGTCTACATCTGGCCGGGTCACCTGTCGGCCGGAGCGGCGGCCCTCGAGAAGATCACCGGCATACCCTGGACGGTGTCGGCCTGCGTGGGCCTGATCCTGGTCGGGGTGCTGTTCAGCCTGGCCAAGGTCATCTACAACCTGCTCGAGAACCTGCTGTCCATCCTCATCGGACTGCTCGTCGTCAGCACCGCCGTGGTGGCGGCGATGGTCGGCACCTGGGGAGACCTGACCAGCACCGTGACCGGCATGTTCCAGTTCGGGTACTTCCCGGCGCAGGCCATGTCGCCGGAGTGGTTCCCGATCATCGTCGGCTCGATCGCGTTCGCCGGCCCGTCCGGCATGCAGCAGATGTGGTACACGCTGCACCTGCGCGACAGCGGCGCCGGCATGGGCGCGCACATCCCCAAGGTCCGCGGTCTGCGGCACGCGGGCGACGAGGAGAAGATGCCCAGCCGGGGCTTCATGTTCGACACCGACGACAAGGCGGAGCTCGCGAAGTGGAAGGGCTGGCGGCGCTGGGTCACGTTCGACGCGCTGCTCCTCTTCTGGGGCATCACCATGCTCGTCACGGTTTCTTTCACGGTCCTCGCGCAGTCGGCCAGCCGGACCAGCCCGGACGTCAAGGCGCTCATCGAGTCCGGTGAACGGGAAGCGGCCCTGAACGCGATGTCGGACGCGTTCGCCTCGGCCGGCGGACCGGTCCTCGGCGGGGTGTTCCTCGGCTTCATCGCGCTGATCGGCCTCAACGCCACGCTGGGCCTGTTCGACTCGTTCTCCCGCGGTCAGGCGGACATGACGTACCACTTCGTGCCCGGCGCGAAGAAGTTCCGCATGTCCCACCTCTACGCGGGGTTCCTCTGGGGTGTCATCACGTTCGGCATCCTCATCCTGCTGTTCGGACCCGCCGACGGGCCGGGCGCGATCCTCGACGTGCTCGCGTTCCTGTCGACGTTCGCCATGGGCGCCTACTGCGTGGTGCTCCTGCTGGTGAACAACCGGATGCTGCCCAAACCCATCCGCCCCAAGCTGGTCACGAACGTCATCATCGGCTTCGGCGCGGTGTTCTACCTGGGCATGCTGTTCTTCAGCCTCTTCAAGTTCGGCGTGGTGGTGGGCTGACATGCGGATCCGCGAAGGGTTTCCGAAGGAGGCGGTCCCCGGCGCGTTCGTCGGCCTGGCCGCCGGGCTCGTCGCGGGAGGGCTGGCCGCGCTCGTCGGCCAGCCGCTCGGGTGGGCCTTCGTCACGACGGTGGCGCTCGGCCTGCCGCTGGGCGCGTTCGGAGGGGTGTTCAGCCTGCTGGTGGCAGCGGGCCGGCTCCCGTCCGGGCGGTTCGCCCCCGTCGCCCTCTACTGGCTGGCGGCCTTCCCGCTGGCCAGGCTGATCCACGAGGTCACCGTGGGCCTGGTGCTCACCGGCCGGCTCCGGACGCCTCCGGACCTGGCGGGTTTCCTCGCCTACCAAGGGATCGTGAGCCTCGGCTGGGCCATCGGTTTCCTGTGGCTGCACGAACGCATCGCGGTGCGTCTTCGTGCGCGTGCCACCGCTGCCCGCTGACCTTCCCTTCCGCCGAAGGAGCCAAGGATGTTGGATCTTCCCGTCTGGGTGTGGGTCGCGACGATGGGCGGCATCGCCGCCATCATCGCGTTCGACTTCTACCTGGTCGTCCGCAAACCCCACGAGCCGTCGTTCCGCGAGTCGCTGTACTGGGTGCTCTTCTACGTCGGCCTGGCCGTCCTGTTCGGACTCGGCGTCACGGTGTTCGCCGGGCCCGGCCACGGCGGTGAGTTCTTCGCCGGCTGGATCACCGAGTACTCGCTGAGCGTCGACAACCTGTTCGTGTTCGTGATCATCATGGCCCGGTTCGCGGTGCCGCGGGAGTACCGGCAGAAGGTGCTCATCGTCGGCATCATCCTGGCCCTGTTGCTGCGCGCGGTGTTCATCGCCGCGGGAGCGCAGGCCATCGCGCGGTTCGACTGGCTGTTCTACTTCTTCGGCGCGTTCCTGATCTTCACGGCGTGGAAGCTGCTGAAGCAGGACGAGACCGAGGAGGCCGACGTCCCGGAGAACGCCGCCCTGCGCGCGGTGAAGAGGTTCCTGCCGGCGACGAACGTCTACCACGGTGCCTCGTTGACGACGCGTGTCGACGGCAAGCGCGTCGTGACGCCGATGCTCGTCGTCATGGTCGCGGTCGGCACCACGGACCTGCTGTTCGCGGTCGACTCGATCCCGGCGATCTTCGGGCTCACCAAGGAGCCGTACCTGGTGCTGACCGCCAACGCGTTCGCGTTGATGGGCCTGCGCCAGCTCTTCTTCCTGGTGGGTGGTCTCCTGGACCGCCTGGTGCACCTCAGCAAGGGCCTCGCGGTGGTGCTCGCGTTCATCGGGTGCAAGCTCATCTTCGAGGCGATGCACCACCACGGTGTCTCGTGGGCCCCGGAGATCCCGATCTCCGTGTCGCTCGGCGTCATCGTCGTGACGCTCGCCATCACGACGGTGTGGAGCCTGCACACCTCGCGCCGGGCAGCGCTGTCCGCCGTCGAGGACGCCGAGAGTGCCCGCCGGAGCGAGCAGGACGCTCCGGTCAAGGACTCTCAGCCGTGAATCGTGTGGCCTTCGGCGTCCTTGCGGAGCGTCTTGGCCACGGCCGCCTGGGCCTCGGCGTCCTTGCGCTGTTCCGACAGCGCGGTGGACAGGCCGAGGCCCAGCGCGCGGCCGTCGGCGGAAGCGCCGCCGCGGGGCTCGGTGAGGGAACGCGCGAAGTTCTTCAAGCGGGACATGGTCTTCCTCCTGTCGGTGGTGGTTCCCAGGGCGCGCAGCAGCTCACCAGGCACTGCGCTGCGGGAACGTCAGGGCTGCGGCCGGGGTCATGTCCGGTGGGTACCCACTTCCCGGGCACTCGCCGGGGATCCTCTCGCGGGTCTCCGTCGACCCCGTCCCTGACCCGATTCAGCATACTGCGTTTTGTATGCAATCCGCCGCCATCGTGTCGCGGATCACCCGTACGGTACCAAATGACCGAATTGGGTGATCTGACGGTGAAGGGTCAGTCGCTCTCGGTAGAACTCTCGGGCGTCTTGCGGTCGTGGTAGGTCTGGCGGGTCTGCTCCGCGTGGTTGTGCATGACCTCGCCGGCCCGCTCCGCGTCGCCGTCGGCGATGGCCGCCACCAGCTCGGCGTGCTCGTTCCACGAGTCGCGGCTGCGGGGGCGGGCGATCGGGGTGTAGTACCAGCGCACCCGGCGGTCGACCAGGCCGATCATCTCGGACAGGACCTTGTTGCGGCCGATCGCCGCGACGGCCGCGTGCAGGTCGGCGTTCGCCTTGACCAGGCGCTCGACGTCGGCCGTGACCAGGGCCTCCTCGCCGGCCTTCTGCAGCTTCCTGAGAAGCTTCACGTCGGCCGGGGTGGCGTGCTCGGCGGCGAGCTTGGCCGAGTAGGTCTCCAGCACGCTGCGCACGGCGAGCAGCTGGTCGGCCTCCTCCTCGGTCGGGGTGTGCACGAAGGCGCCCTGGGCGGGCCGAAGGTCGACCCAGCCGTCGGTCTGCAGGCGCTGCAACGCCTCGCGCACCGGCTGCCTGCTCACGCCCAGGTACTCGGCCAGCTCGGCCTCGACGAGGTGCTGGCCCGGGGCGAGGGTGCGGTTCACGATCAGCTCGAGCAGGGCGTCGTAGACGGCCTGTCGCAGCGGTGCGGGGCGTTCGACCCGGCGGGTCGCCGCGGCGCTGAGAGAGCCGCGGGGCGCCCGGCGGCCACTGGGCAAAGAGGTCATGCCGGACAGAATACAGCTTTTCGTATGCAAAAAGCACTTCTAGTGGAACAGTCGTGTTGTCCGTATACTGTATGCAATCTCTCCTTGGAGAGCGGCAGAGCGGGGCGTGCTATGAAGATCGCTGTTCTCGGAGCCGGAGCGATCGGTGCCTACGTCGGTGCGGCATTGCATCGTGCGGGCGTGGAAGTCCACCTGATCGCCCGTGGGGCTCATCTCGCCGCGATGCGCGAGCACGGCGTGCGGGTGCTGAGCCCGCGCGGTGACTTCACCGCGCGTCCACACGCGACCTCCGATCCTGCCGAGGTGGGCGAGGTCGACTACGTTTTCCTCGGTCTGAAGGCGTACTCGTACGCGTCGTCAGGCGATCTGCTGGCACCGCTGATGGGCCCGGACACCGCCGTGATCGCGGCGCAGAACGGGATCCCGTGGTGGTACTTCCACGGCATGACCGGCCATCCCCTCGAAGGGCAGCGGATCGAGGCCGTGGACCCGGGCGGTGCGGTGACCGCCGTGCTGCCCATGGAACGGGCGATCGGCTGCGTCGTCTACTGCTCGACCGAGATCGAGTCGCCGGGGGTGATCCGGCACCTCGAAGGCACCCGGTTCTCGATCGGCGAGCCGGACCGGTCGATCTCGCCGCGGTGCGTGGCGCTGAGCGAGGCGATGGTCGCGGGCGGGCTGAAGTGCCCGGTGGAGAAGGACGTCCGCGAGGACATCTGGATCAAGCTGATGGGCAACGTCGCGTTCAACCCGTTGAGCGCGCTGACCCGCGCGACCATGGTGGAGATCTGCGACCACCACGACAGCCGCGACCTCGTGGCCCAGATGATGGCGGAGACCCTGACCATCGCCAGGGCCGCGGGCTGCGATCCGCAGATCTCGATCGACAAGCGCATCGACGGCGCCCGCCGCGTCGGGCACCACAAGACGTCGATGCTGCAGGACCTGGAGGCGGGCAAGCGGCTGGAGATCGACGCGATCATCGCCGCCGTGGTGGAGATCGCCGAGCTGACCAGGGTGCCGGCGCCGACGCTGCGGCACGTCTACGCGGCGATCGACCTGCTCTCCCGCACGTCGCTGGTGTCCTGAGTTGCTGCTGCGACAGCTGGAGTACCTGGTCGCCCTGGCCCGTGAACGCCACTTCGCGCGCGCCGCGCAGGCGTGCCACGTGTCCCAGCCGTCGCTGTCGGCGGCGATCAGCAAGCTCGAACGCGAGCTCGGGGTGCCGATCGTGTCCCGCGGCCGCCGGTTCGAGTCGCTGACGCCGGAGGGGGAACGGGTCCTGCTGTGGGCGCACCGCATGCTCGCCGATCGCGACGCGCTGCGCCAGGACCTGTCCCGCATGAGGGAGTCGCTGTCGGGGGTGCTCCGGATCGGGGCGATCCCGACAGCGCTCCCGGTGGCGCCGCTGCTGACGGGACCGTTCTGCGAGCGCTACCCGCACGTGCGGGTGACGCTGGAGTCGTTGTCCTCCGCCGAGATCACCCGCGGGCTGGAGGAGTACGAGCTCGACCTGGCGATGACCTATGTGGACAGTTCGGTGCGCGCCGTGCCGCTGTACGAGGAGCGCTACGTCCTGCTGACGCCCGCCGACGAGGAGATCGCCGACCGCCCGGTGGCGCGGTGGGCGGACGTGGCCGCGCTGCCGTTGTGCCTGCTGACCTCCAAGATGCGCAACCGCCGGATCCTCGACTCGGTCTTCGCCGACGCCGGCGTGCAACCGGTGCCGGTGATCGAGGCGGACACGGTGGCGACGCTGTGGGCGCACGTGGCGACCCGGAAGTGGTCGAGCGTCATCGCGCACGCGTGGCTGCAGATGTTCGGCACGCCGGAGGGGATGCGGGTCGTGCGAATCGAGGATCCCCAGCGGGTGCCCCGGATCGGGCTCGTCGCGGGGGAGCAGGTGTCGATCCTCGCGCGGGCGGTGCTCGGGCTGACCCGCGGACTGGACGTGCGCGGGGAGCTCGACCGCCTGCTGCACAAGCACCTCGACCGCCGTGACCTGTGAGTCGTCTGGTTCACTGTGGACCGGAGCCCGATCTCGGGTGTGACTCTGGGGGAATCACGTGAACACGAGGATCTGTGCTGCCGTCCTGACCGTGGTCGTCCTGACCGCGGGCTGCACCGGCACACCCGACGCCGCGCCGCCGTCGGCCACGACCACCACCACGACGACGGCGCCGCCGACCCCGGCCGAGCTGAACGAGCGCGCCAAGGCCGCGATCGCCCCGGCGGACGCCTTCGCCGCGCTCGGTGGCCAGGTCAAGGGGAGCGCGCCGACGACCGACGGCGAGATCGGCGCGGACCGCGAGATCGTCGCCCTGCTCTGCGGGACGGAGGAGATGCTCGTCGACGGCACCTCGGTGGCGAGGAGCCGGGTCTGGACGGGCGGCGTGAGCCTGTTCCAACGCGTCCACGCCATGTCGGACCGCACGGCGGCCGCTCTGGTGGGGGCCGTGCGGACCAGGCTGAGCCGCTGCGCCAAGAGCCGCGGCGCCGAGGAGGCGACGTCGGTCGCCAAGCCGCAGGGCGTGGACGACTTCTTCGCGCACTGCGAGACGAACCCCGACGCGGGATTCGTCCCGTGGTCGTGCTCCGCGCTGATCGGGCGAGGCACACTCATCTCCGTTGTGACCGCGTCCGGGCAGAGCAAGGAGTCCGCGCAGGCCCAGCTGACGTCCGTGCTGCCGATCTTCGCGCAGACGTTCGCCAAGGCGTGACCTCGGGCGCCTGACCGGTCGGGTCGTGGTGGGCGCGGGGGCCGGGCCGACTGCTGTGCCGGCGGTCGTCGTGCACGGGTTCTCCGGGGCGTGTCGCCGGCCCCTGACCGGGTCTCGTCGTCCTGGGCGAGGGGAATCCGCAGAGGCCGCACCGCCGGCCTTCGCGCACACGTTCGCCGAGGCGTGACCTCCGGCGCCTGACCGACCGCGTCGTCATAGACGCGCCCTATCACGCGATAGACGCCGCCACTTGGACGTGGCGGCGTTCGCGCGCGGATGCTGGGACAAGGGGTGATCCGCCGATCACCCCTGTCCGCGCGACCCGGCGCGCTCGCCGATCCGCTCCTCTCCGCACAACCGAACCACGACAGGGGCTAGCGCAGACAGAAGATTGCATACAGTATGTAGGAAGGAGGTGCAGACGATGAGCAGGCGGAAGAAGACCGAGCCCTACGTGCGGCTGACGCAGCCCCTGGTGCGCGACGCGGGAGTGCTGCGACCGGCGAGCTGGGACGAGGCGCTGGACAAGGCCGCAGAGGGCTTCCGCAGGAACGTCGCCAGCGGGGGTCCGGACGCGTTCGGCATGTTCTCCTGTGCGCGGGCCACCAACGAGATGAACTACATGGCCCAGAAGTTCACCAGGGCCGTGATCGGGACGAACAACGTCGACAGCTGCAACCGCACCTGTCACGCGCCGAGCGTCGCGGGCCTCGCGAAGGTGTTCGGCAGCGGCGGCGGCACCTCCTCCTACCAGGAGATCGAGGACGCCGACCTGATCGTCCTGTGGGGGTCGAACGCGCGGGAGGCGCACCCGATCTTCTTCCAGCACGTGCTGAAGGCCGTCAACAAGGGCGCGAAGCTCTACGTCGTCGACCCGCGGCTCACCAGCACCGGCAAGTGGGCGCACAAGTGGTTGCGGCTCAAGGTCGGCACGGACATCCCGCTGGCGCACGCGATCGCGCGGGAGATCATCGCCTCGAACCTCACCAACATGTCGTTCGTCGAGCGGGCCACCGAGGGCTTCCAGGAGTTCGTGAAGGCCGTCGAGCCGTGGACGTTGCCGGTCGCCGAGCTGGAGACGGGTGTGCCGGCCGAGCTGATCCGCGAGCTCGCGCACGCCTACGCCAAGGCGGACCGCGGTCAGCTCAGCTGGACGCTCGGCATCACCGAGCACCACAACGGCACGAACAACGTGCTGAGCCTCATCAACCTGGCGCTGCTCACCGGCCAGGTCGGGCGGTACGGCGCGGGCCTGAACCCGTTGCGCGGGCAGAACAACGTGCAGGGCGGCGGCGACATGGGCGCCATCCCCGACCGGCTGCCCGGCTTCCAGGACATCACCGACCCGTCCGTCGCCAAGAAGTTCAACGACGCGTGGGGCTCGAACTTCAAGGCAGCCAAGGGCTGGAACCTCACCCAGATGCTCGAGGCGATGGAACGCGGTGACATGACCACCGTGTACATCATCGGCGAGAACCCGGTGCAGTCCGAGGCCGACTGCGAGCACACGGTCAAGCGACTGTCCAACCTGGACCACGTCGTGGTGCAGGACATCTTCCTCACCAAGACCGCGCAGCTCGCGCACGTCGTGCTGCCCGCCGCCGCGGCCTGGTGCGAGACCGACGGCACGTTCACCAACAGCGAGCGTCGCGTGCAGCGGGTGCGCAAAGCCCTGACGCCACCGGAAGGTGCGCGCGACGACATCGAGATCATGGGCGAGATCGCCCGGCGGCTCGGCGCGGACTGGGAGCACAAGACCGGCCAGGACGTGTGGGACGAGCTGCGCAGCCTGTCGCCGATCCACACCGGCATGACCTACGAGCGGCTGGAGGCGCTCGGCGGCATCCAGTGGCCGTGCCCGAGCGAGGACTCCCTCGAGCCCAGCTTCCTGCACGGCAGGCTGTGGGAGGACGACCCGGTCAAGCGCGGCATGCCCGCCACGTTCTCGCCGGTGCCGCACAGCCCGCCGGTGGACGAGCTGACCGACGAGTTCCCGTTCCGGCTCACCACCGGGCGGCGGCTCGACTCCTACAACACCGGCGTGCAGTCCCACGGCTTCGAGTCGCCGTTGCGCGTCGGCGAGACGCTCGACCTGTGTCCGGAGGACGCACTCACACTCGGGGTGCAAGCGGGTGAGGAGGTGCGGATCACGAGCCGGCGCGGGCAGGTCGTGGCACCGGTGCGGATCGACGACGGGCTCACGCCGGGGCTGGTGTTCATGACGTTCCACTTCCCGGACGAGATCGACGTCAACGTCCTCACGATCGAGGCGACCTGCCCGATCGCGGGAACGGCCGAGTACAAGGCCGCGGCCATTCGCATCGACAAGCTTCCGGTGAAGGTGGGCTGAGTGGATCTCAAACTGCTCGACGTCGAACCGTCCGAGGCCGAACGCGTCGTCGTGGACCTGTTCGCGGGCAGGGGCCGGGACCAGCTCCTGCCCGCCCTGCACGCGGTCAACGACCGGGTCGGCTGGATCAGCCAGGGCGCGCTGAACCACATCTGCCGCGTCCTGCACATCCCGCCGGCCGAGGCCTACGGGGTGGCGAGCTTCTACTCGCTGTTCTCGTTGTCCGAGCGGCCGGCGAGGGTCGTGCACGTCTGCGTCGACCTGGCCTGCCAGGTCAACGGCGCGAAGTCGTTGTGCGACAGGCTGACCGGCGAGCTGGGCCCGGCGGGGGCGAAGAGCGGGTGGTTGCGCAGCCCGTGCCTCGGGGTGTGCGAGAAGGCTCCGGTCGCGCTCGCGTTCGAGGCGGGGGAGGTGGCGGCGGAGCAGCTCCTCGCGCCCACCACCGCCGACGAGGTGATCGCGGTGGCGGCCGCCGGTCCCTCTCATGTGGACGGTGAGCGCGCGGAGGTGCCGCAGGCCGGTGCGGCCGGTCTGCGGTTGGTGAAACGGGTTGGCGTCGTCGACCCGGAGTCGCTCGACGACTACCGGGCGACGGGCGGCTACGCGGCGTTGCGGACGGCTCTCCTCCTGGGGCCGGCCGGGGTGATTCGCGAGGTCACCGACGCCAGGCTGGTGGGCCGCGGCGGTGCGGCGTTCCCGACGGGACGCAAGTGGGACGCGACCGCCCGCCAGCCCGTTCGCCCGCACTACCTGGTGTGCAACGCGGACGAGAGCGAACCGGGCACGTTCAAGGACCGCCTGCTGATGGAGGGCGACCCGTACGCGGTGATCGAGTCGATGACGATCGCCGGGTTCGCGGCCGGCTGCTCGCGCGGCTACCTCTACCTGCGCGGCGAGTACCCGCGGGCGCTGCACCTGCTGCGCAACGCCATCGCCCGCGCTCGTGAGCGCAACTTCCTCGGCGAGAACATCATGGGCCACGAGGGGTTCTCGTTCGACATCGAGATCCGGCGCGGCGCGGGTGCGTACATCTGCGGCGAGGAGACGGCGATCTTCAACTCGATCGAGGGCTTCCGCGGCGAGCCGCGCTCGAAGCCTCCGTTCCCGGTGGAGTCGGGTCTCTTCGGCAAGCCGACGGTGGTCAACAACGTGGAGACGCTGGTCAACGTGCCGGTGATCCTCACGGAGGGGTGCGAGGCCTACACCGGCATCGGCACCGCGGGCTCGACCGGCCCGAAGCTCTTCTGCCTGTCGGGCAACGTCAGTCGTCCGGGCGTGTACGAGGTGCCGTTCGGCACCACGCTCGGAGAACTCCTCGACCTGGCGGGTGGCGTGCCGCCAGGCCGGGAGCTGCGAGCGGTACTGCTCGGCGGGGCGGCAGGCGGGTTCGTTCGCCCGGACGAGCTCGACCTGCCGCTCACCCTCGAGGACGCGCGCGCCGCGGGCACCACGCTCGGCTCCGGTGTCGTGCTGGTGCTCGACGACACCGCCGACCTGGGCAGCTTCCTGCTGCGCATCGCCGCGTTCTTCCGCGACGAGTCGTGCGGGCAGTGCGTGCCGTGCCGCATCGGCACCGTGCGGCAGGAGGAGGCGATGCACCGGCTCGTGGGCAAGCGCCCGCTGAGCACGTCGGCCGAGGACCTCCGGCTGCTGCGGGAGGTCGGGCAGGTCATGCGCGACTCGTCCATCTGCGGGCTGGGCCAGACCGCCTGGAACGCCATCGAGTCCGCCCTCGACCGGCTCGGGTACGCGACGGAGGCGACGTCATGACGATTGTCGAGATCGGCCTGCCGAAGCGCCTGGTCGAGCTGACGCTCGACGGCGAGTCCGTGCGCGTTCCCGAAGGCGCCACGATCCTCGATGCCTGCACGGCACAGGGAAAATCCATCCCGACGCTGTGCTACGGCGACACGCTCAAGCCCGCAAACGCTTGCCGCGTCTGCATGGTCGAGGTCGAGGGTTCCCGCACGCTCGTGCCGTCGTGCTCGCGCAAGGTCGAGCCCGGCATGGTCGTGCGGACGGACTCCGACCGCACGAAGCACAGCCGCAAGCTGGTGCTGGAACTCCTCGGGTCCGCCACGGACCTCTCCACCACGCCGCACGTGGACGAGTGGATGTCCGCGTGCGGTGCCGACCCCTCCCGCTTCGGCCCGCCGGCACCGCCGTCGACCGACCGGGACGACCGCCATCCGGGCGAGCACGAGGAACCGGACGGCCGGACCGCCGCCACCGTGCGGCAACCGACCAAAGTGGACAACCCGCTGTACGTCCGCGATCTCGGCAAGTGCATCCTGTGTTACAAGTGCGTCGACGCGTGCGGCGACCAGTGGCAGAACACGTTCGCGATCTCGGTGGCCGGCCGCGGCTTCGACTCGCGGATCTCCACGGAGTTCTCCACGCCGTTGCCCGAAAGCGCTTGCGTCTACTGCGGCAACTGCATCGAGGTCTGTCCGACGGGTGCGCTGAGCTTCAAGCGCGAGCACGACAAGCGCGAGGACGGCACCTGGGACGAAGAGGCCCAGACGCAGACGACGACCATCTGCACGTTCTGCGGTGTCGGGTGCAACCTCACCCTGCACGTGCAGGACAACGAGATCGTGAAGGTCACGTCACCGCACGAAAGCACGGTCACGCATGGAAACCTCTGCATCAAGGGCCGCTTCGGCTGGCAGCACGTGCAGAACCGCTGATCGACAGGGAGGGGCGCTCCGATGTCGTTGATCCTGAAGCCCGGCACGTCGTGGGACGACGTGTACGCGCAGTGCGTGAAGGCAGCACCCGAAGCGTTCCACGACGATCGGCTGCTCAACCACTTCGGCGGCGAGTGGAGCCGGTCCGGCGAGCCGATGCCCGCCACGAGCCCGGTCGACGGCACCACCACCGCGGGACCGCCCTTCCTCGACTTCGAGGTCGCGGGACGGGCGGTCGTCGCGGCCGTCGACCAGCACATCCAGTGGGGCAACGTCCCCCTGGCGCACCGCAAGGCCCGCGTGACCGAGGCGCTGGACGCCCTCGCCGAGCACCGCGACCTGCTGTCGTTGCTGCTGGTGTGGGAGATCGGCAAGCCGTGGCGGCTCGCGACAGCCGACGTCGACCGCTGCATCGAGGGCGTGCGCTGGTACGTCGAGGAGATCGACTCGATGCTGGCCGGCCGGTCGCCGCTGAACGGCCCGGTCAGCAACATCGCCTCCTGGAACTACCCGATGAGCGTGCTGATGCACGCGATGCTGGTGCAGGCGCTGGCGGGCAACGCCGTCATCGCCAAGGCGCCGACGGACGGCGGCGTGAGCTGCCTGACGCTCGCGACCGCGCTGGCCGTGCGGTCGGGACTGCCGCTGACGCTGGTGTCCGGCAGCGGGTCGGAGCTCGCACCGGTGCTGGTCGGGTCGTCTTTCCTGGGCTGTGTGTCCTTTGTGGGCGGTCGAGACGTGGGCAGCGCCATCGCGGCGCGCCTGGTCGACTCGAACCGCCGGCACGTCCTCGAACAGGAGGGCCTGAACTGCTGGGGAGTCTGGGAGACCGACTCCTGGGACATGCTCGGCACGCAGATCCGCAAGGCGTTCGACTACGGCAAGCAGCGCTGCACGGCCTACCCGCGGTACGTGGTGCAGCGGTCGCTGTTCGACAAGTTCCTCAGCGTCTACCTGCCCGCGGTGCGGGACGTGCGGTTCGGGCACCCGCTCGCCGTCGCCTCGCCCGGCGATCCACTGCCCGAGCTGGACTTCGGGCCGCTGATCAACGACGCGAAGGCCAAGGAGCTCGACGACGTCGTGGACGAGGCGATCCGGGCCGGCGGTGTGCCGCTGTACCGCGGATCCCCGGACTCCGGCCGGTTCCTGCCGGGGCAGCAGACCGCCGCGTACCTCGCGCCGGTCGCGATCCTCGACCCGCCGCGCTCGTCGGTGCTGCACCACGCGGAGCCGTTCGGCCCGGTCGACACGATCGTGCTGGTCGACACCGAGGCGGAGCTGCTGGCCGCGATGAACGCCTCGAACGGCGCGCTGGTCGCGTCGCTGGCCTGTGACGACGATGCCACCGCGCGCCGGTTGAGCGCGGACGTCCAGGCGTTCAAGGTGGGGATCAACAAGCCCCGCTCGCGCGGCGACCGGGACGAGGTGTTCGGCGGGCGCGGGGCGTCGTGGCGCGGCGCGTTCGTGGGCGGCCCGTTGCTGGTCCACGCCGTGACCGAGGGACCGCCGGACGAACGCCCGTACGGCAACTTCCCGTCCTACTCGCTCTACCCGCCGACGTGACGTACCGGGCGGACCTGCTCCGCATCGTGCAGACCGTGGTGGCACCGAACGCCGCGGACGTGGACCAGCACTCCAGGTTCCCGCGCGCCGCCCTGAACGCCCTCGGTGCGCGGGGGCTGCTGGGCATGACGATCTCCCGCACGGTCGGCGGGGGAGGGCAGGACATCCGGTCGGCCGGCCGGGTGGTCGAGCAGGTGGCGAGGGTGTGCGCCGCAACGGCTTCCGTGTTGCGCTCGCACTACTCCGCGGCCGCCGTGCTCGACCGCTCGGGCCCCCACCGGGTGCGGGCCGAGATCGCGGCGGGCCGGCACCTGTCCACCCTGGCGGCCTTCGGGCCGACCGGCGAGTCGTCGGCGCACGGCGACGTGGTGCAGGTGCGGGCGCGCAAGAGCTGGGTGATCGCGGCGGGTGAGGCGGACAGCTACGTCTGGTCGTGCGGCCCGGCGCTGTGGCTCGTGCCCGCGCAGGCACCGGGTCTGCTGGTACCCGCCGACCACGCCGGGATGGGGCTGCGGGGCACCGTCGCGACGTGCGTGGAGGCCGACCCCGTGCGGGTCCCGGCGTCCAACCGCCTGTGGTCGGAGGAGCTCGCGTTCCCGTGGTTCGTGGTGCTCGGGGCCGCGGTGTCGCTGGGGGTCATGGAAGGCTCATTGGCGGCGGCGGTCGGCCACCTCGGCGGCGGTGATCCGCGCACGAGGTCCGACCTCGCGCGGATGAGGCTGCGCACGGACGCGCTCAGGGTGCTGTACAACGACACCCTGTCCGCCGTGACGTGGCACCCGGAGCGCTCGGCCGACCGCGTCCGGCTGCTGGCGGTCACCGCGACCGAGGCCGCCGTCGCGGTCACGGACCTCGCGATGAAGGTGTGCGGCGACGCGGCGTTCCGCCGCGATCTCGGCATCGAGCGCCGGTTCCGGGACGCGCGGGCGGCGGCCGCGATCTCGCCGACCGTCGAGGAGCTGCTGGACTCAGTCGAGGTTTGAGGCCAGCGGCAGGAAGTAGACGAGCGCGTCGTCCACGCCGTCGAGCCCGATGACGTCGTGGGCGATGTCGTCGTAGAACCCGCCGACCAGCCCGGTGCGGATGCCCAGGTTCGCCGCCGTGACGGTGAGGTTCTGGGCGAGGTGCCCGGCCTCGGTGAACGCGAACCGCAGCGCCCGCAGGCCGTAGGTCTGCCGCAGCGAGCCGAGCCGGATGTAGAGCGCCAGGACGGCCGGGGTGCCCGCGAGCTCGGTGGCGCCGGGGCCGAACCACATCGAGGTGGCTTCGAGGTCGTCGATCGACGGCGCCCCGCCGAACCACGTCAGGGCGCGCTCGACCTCGTTGACCTCGTAACGACCCCGGGCGAGGCCGTCGACGCCGAGCGCGATGAGCCTGATCCGCGCGCAGTACTGGGCGCCCGCGCTCGGGTACGGCCACCGGCCGTCCTTGGGCGACATCGCGTTCCACAGCAGGTCGCCGAGCTGTTCGGCGCTCAGGTCACCGGTGAGGTCGCGGCTCGTCCTGCGCGCCCGGAGCGTGTCGGTGTCCACTGTGGAGGGAAGCGCCGTGGAGGCGGGCCAGTGGTGCCTCGGTGCGTCGGCCTTGCGCGGCAGCTGGTCGGCGAACCCCGGCAGGAACTTGCTGGCCTCCAGGTAGCGGCGGTCCGGCGCGGTCTCGCCGTCGTCGTGGAAGTCCGTGAGGCCGGTGGGGGACAGGGCGGCGGCCGCGGTGGTCCAGCAGATCATGCGCTCCTCGTTGGGCGTGATGCCCATCCGGTTGAGCAGCATGTGCAGCTGGGAGGCCCACACGTACGGGAGCCAGACGTCGAGCTGTTGCTTGGCTTCGTTGATGGTGGTGCGCCAGTGGGCGACGGCTCCGCGCGGTTCGCGGTGCCAGCGGGCGGCGAGGTCGCGGCCGCGTTTGGCGAGCAGCTGGTTCGCGGCGTGCTGGGAGCCGATGGTGGGCGCCGGCGCCTGCTCCTGGACGTTGCGCCAGCCGGCGCCGAGGCTGCGCAACCAGCTCGCGGCCTGCGGGAGGTTCAGGTCGAGTGCTTTGGCCGTGGCGATCGTGAGGTCGATGGCGGCGGTGAGCCGCGCGCTGTCCGTGTGGGTGGCTTTGAGCACGGCGACGGCGACTTCCGTGCTGTGGCAGAAGACTTCCTCGGCGATCGGCAGCGCGTGCGGGCCGCCGTACCGTTCGGTCTCCGGGACGTACTCGACCTCGCGGACGTCACCGTGCGGCAGCCAGTCCGGGTCGCCCTCCTGCTGGTCGAACTCCTGGGCCGCGATGAGCTCCCGCAGCTGGATCTCGAGCTTGTCGGCGTTCTGCGCGTTCTTGATCCTGACGCGCAGGTGCGGGCCGGTCTCCCAGTAGCGCAGGAAGTACCACTCCCGGCCCGCCATCGCGGGAGCGAGCGTCTCGGCGATGAACGTGTCCAGGTCCGCTCTGTTCCAGTTGACCCTGCAGTGCAGGCCGGTCCAGGTCACAGCTGCTCCAACGGTGGTTCAGGGGAACGGGTGGGGGTGGCCGGTGCTGGTGCGCAGCCGGGGCACGCCCGTCCGGCGGTGCAGGTGGCCGAACGTCATGGGCAGCGCGCCGGGCACGATGACCTTGGCGCAGTGCAGGCCGAGGGTGCCCGCGGTGTGCGGGTCGGACTGGTCGACGGCGATCAGCTCCAGTCCCTTGCCGCGCAGGTCCTCGGTGTAGCGGTCGAGCAGCTCGCGCAGGTCCGTGTGGTTTCGCTGGTCTTCGAGCGGTTTCGCAGGAGCGTCGCTAACCAGGTTCGCGTAGCGTTCGCGCGCTTCCGGCAGGGTGTTGACTGCGACGTGGTCGTCCATGGTCTTCACCTGCGTCGGGTTGTGGAGGAGGTTGCGCAGGCGTTCTGCGGTGTAGTTCTCCGGGTTCGCTCTCGCGCGGTCGGCGAAGGCTTCCACGTCGACCGCCACCTCGACGGCGGCGGATCGCAGCGCCTTGACCGGGTCCGGACTGGCGCCGGCGGCGAAGAACGCCTGGGGCAGGTCGCTTCTCGTGGCCCTGGCGAGGGTCAGCACGGCCGGGATGCCCAGGTCGTTGGTGGCGTTGAGGAACAGCAGCTCGTAGCCGAGCTCTTCGAGCCGGTCGGTGAGCAGGTGCAGCAACGGGTCGGGTGGGAGCTTGATCCTTCTCAGCGGTGTCTGGGCGTACCAGGCCAGCAGGAACGCGTCGCGTTCGGCGACCTCGAAAAGACCGTGCAGCACCGCTTCGGTCAGGCTGTTGCCGAGTCCGCAGCCGTTGGACGTTTCGTGCACGAACCGCTGCTCCGGTGGCGTGGGCGCGGCCCAGTACGCGACCTGCTCCGGCACCAGGACGGGTCGTTTCCGGGTGTACGACCAGCCTTGCGCCCAGCGGATCTCCAGGTCGGGGTGGTAGGCGTCGCCGAAGTCGTTGAGGCCCAAGCGTTGTGGGTCGAGTGCCCGCTCCGGTCCGAGCTCGGCGTAGGAGCGCGGTGCCGGGTCCGGGTGGCGGGGGCGCATGCCGTTGAGGCGTTCGACGGCCTCGAAGATGGCCACCCGTTCGGCCTCCGCGAACGTCGTGGTGCGGCCGTAGCCCGCCGTGTGGCCGTCGAGTTCGGCGGTGACGGTGGCGAGCGGCAGGTCCCCGGTCCGGTACAGCGCGGTGACGGGCCCGTACCGGAAGTCGACGACCGCGTTCTTGACGTCGAGGGTCTTGTTCGGCGCGCGGAGCTCCCCGTTGGGAGTGCTGGTGTTCTCCTCGGGGGGAGCGGTTTCGGGGTGGACCGGGTGGGTGGAGACGAGGCCGAGGTCGGTGCGCAGCGCGATGACGGCGTCGTGGCTCTCGATCGCTGTGAGGAGGGGCAGGAATGCCGGTGCGACCACGCCTTTCAGGGTGGCTTCTGGTGGCGCTTTGGCTGTCGCGAGTCGTGCGGCCTCCGTGCTGTCCGGCCCGATCAGCGTCAACGCGCCGTCGTGGCGGATCATCGGTACGCCTTGAGACCGGCCGCGCGCAGTTCCGGGTCGAGTTCTGTTGGCACGACCCGGACACCTGGGATCCGCGCGATCGCTTGCTGCAGCCGCTCTTCGCGGTCGCGCACGTCGGCAGGCCAGTGCCACTGCCTGGTGACCCACTCGGGCTGGTCCTTCGGCTGCTGTGGGGCGGCGCCGTTGAGGTGGGCCGTGCCGTCCCGTCCGGCCTGGGCGTACCCGGTGGCGGCGAGCGCGGCGAAGGCCACCGCGTCCGCCGCCGTCGCCTCGACCGCCCACGCGAGAACCCGCCGGCCGTTGCCGATCTCGGCCCGGTACACGCCTGGCGCGAGCCGTTCTGTTCGGATCACGGCGGCGACGCCGAACCTCGCGGTGAGCGCCTTCCACCACCGATGGGCGGTCGGGTCGCTCGTCCACTCGTCCGCGTCGGCCGGCTCACCGCGGTGGTGGCGGACGGCGTGGCGCAGGGCGGCACCGCGGGCGTGGGTGTCGTCGAGTCCGAGCACGCCGTCGGACTTGAGGGCGTGGAGGGCGGCGTTGAGGCGGGCCTGGTCGGCGGTGGTGCCGATGCCCAGCGCGTTGCCGGCGGTGGCGAGGTTGGCCGGGACTTGGGGGAGGTCGCCGAACTCCGGGGTGTCGACCGGGCCGAGTTCCTCGTCGGTGAGGGCGTCGAGCGCTCGCCACGGGTCCGGGTCGGGGGTGCCGTCGAGGAGCGGGTGGTAGGTGGCGGTGAGGGGGTTGGTTCGGGCTACTAGGACCATCGGGTAGGTGCTGTCGCCGAGGGTGGTGGCGGGGTCGGGGAGACCGGCCACAGTGGACAGCAGGCGGTGGACGGCGGCGCATGCCACGAGGGTGGCCAGGGGTTCGGTTGGGTCGCCGGTGAGGCCCAGTCTTGCGGTGATTCGTGTAGTGGCTTCAGTGTTGACCGAAGTGAGGGTTGTGGTGGGTGGGAGGGCGTAGCCGACCTCGGTTCCGCAGGCCGCCTGGAGGGTGAGGTCGCCCGCGGACAGGGTGGCCGGGCTGGCGGGGGTGGCAAGGGTGGCGCGCGCAGCCTCCGCCCGGTCAATCGGCGCGGTGCGCACGTCCTCGGGACCCTGCGGGGCCGCCGTCGACAGGTCTCCCACCACGGGCGTGGTCGATCCCGCCCGCAGCACCGCCACGCCCACTGCCTCCACGGCCCGCACCGCCGCGTCCCCCAGCAGCCCGCGCCCCGTCACCACCACCGTGACCGCCCGCAGCCGCCGCCACGCCTCCACCGGCTCGGCCGCCGCCGACTCCAGCCACGCCGCCACCTCCGGAGCCGGCGCGTCCGCACCCCACTCCGGCATCTCGACCAGCATGTCGTGCTCCCACAACTGCTCCACGATCAACGCGACCGCCGCCCGCACCGGCTCGGCGGTACCGGGCGGCACCTCCAGATCAGCGCGCGGGAGGCCCGCTTCCAGTTGTGGGGCCAGGCGTTGCCACACCTTCCACAGGCCGGAGCCCCCGGACAGCGTGCAGCTCGACGCCCAGCCGCGCAGGTGCAGGCCGTCGGGGGTCTGGGTGGCCTGGACGGCCGGGCGCAGCCGCACGCGCACGCGCGTCACCCGACCTTCGGCAGGGCGGCGAACTGGTCGGCCCAGGTGGTGCCGAGGACCTGTTGTGCCGCCTGGGCGAGGAGGTGGGCCGCCGCGTAGCGCTCCATCGGGGTGACGTCGCAGATGGCCAGCAGTTGGTAGAGGACGTTGGTGCCGACGCGGTAGACGGCCATGGAGCGGGCGATGGCAGGGTCGGAGAGGTCGACCGTCCACATGGCGTTGTGGTAGTCGCTGAACTTCGTGCGCTCGCCGTAGTTGTAGCGGCGGATGGCGCTCTCGTCGCCGACCTCGTAGGCGCGTTCGCCGTGGCGGGGGTTGGGGTCGGCGGTGAGGTCGCCCGCGTCGTAGCGGTCCTCGGCGGTCAGGCGCAGGGCGATGGTCCAGGTCTGCCAGGCCGCCTGCAGCGGGGTCGCGGGGTGGCCGGACGCTGCCTGCTCGACCAGGGTGCAGGCGGCGGAAGCGTTTGCGGTCCAGATGGCGTCCAATGTGGACCGGATCTTGCCGTCCGGGTCGCTGGCGAGCAGGAAGTCCTCGACGTGCGAGACGAACGAGTGGTAGCCGTACCGCAGGCCGGCGGGGTACCGGCCGGCGTGGACGGCCATCGCGGTCAGGGCGAGGGTCGCGCGTGGCACCGAGAGCGAGTGGCGCAGGACCGGAACCCCCAGCCGCAGGCCTTCGGCGCGCACCGCGATGTGGGCCTCGGACAGCAGCGAGCGCAGGCGGGTGTCGTCGGTCGGTTCGATGCGCACGGAGTTGTTGGGGTGCAACGGGGTGAACGGGGGCAGCAGCAGCTCGGCGACGGCCGCGCTCTCGGCGTGGGCGAGCTGGTCCTCCGCCGAGAGCTCCACCGCCGACGGGTGCGCGGCCAGGTGGGAGCGCAGCAGGGTCGCGAGCAGCAGGGCCGCGGACGAGGAGGACGGGCCGGTCAGCACGACCCGGAGGTGCGGGCCGTGCAGCCAGTGGCGTTCGACGTGGCCGGTGACGTCGGCGAACGCGCCTTCGACTACGGCGAGTGCGGGCAGCACGCCGTCGCGCAGCAGCGGGGCCTTGATCGGGTCGTGGTAGTGCACGACGACGTCGGTCATCCGGCCCTCCGGTAGGTCTCCGCGACGATCTCCAACACCTGCCCGGACGGCACCGGCAGCGCCTCGGTCAGCCGGACGTGCTCGCCGTAGCGCGGTGCCAGGCGGGGCAGGCAGCGCAGGTGCAGCGCGTTGGTGAGGTCGGCGTACTGGGGTTTGGGGCCGTTCACGCGCGCCTCGAAGTCCTCGCGGGACGCGATCACCCCGCCCATGCCCGCGAACAGCTGCGCGGGCAGGCCGTACCGGGCGCGCAGGGCGGTCGCGCCGGCCACCGAGCCGAACGCCTCCCGCAGCACGGCCGACGGGAAGTCCCAGTAGCGCCGGCCGAGCACGACGTCCCGGTACCGCAGGCGATCGGCGACCCGCACGTCGCCGAGGACCGACACCGGTTGCAGCGGCGTGAGGTCCGCCGCGCCGCACGAGAGGTCGGCGTGCAGGGCGGCCGACCGGTCGGGCAGCGAGATCGGCATGAGGTAGCCCAGGTACAGCACGTCCAGCACGGCACCGCTGTCGCGGCGGCGCAGGCGCAGCTCGTCGTTCTCCTGGTCGTGGAACACTTCCAGGGCGTCCGGCGTGTGGTCGGCCCACCGCGGGTCCTCGCCGATCTCCGCACGGCCGAGCAGCGGGTGCAGGTTCGGGGTGAAGCCCTGCACCGGCCGGTGCTCCGCGAACCCGCGCGGGAACACACCGTCCAAAGTGGCCCGGACGGTCGCGTACGCCTCGGGCGGCAGCAGGTCGAGGAACCGGCCGGGGAAGCGGCCGAACCCGTCGTAGACGTGGTTCACCACCAGCCCGTCCGGCGACGGCTGGGCGAAGAACGAGTACGACACCGGCCGGGTCTTCATCCACGCGGGCAGCAGGTCCGCGGCGGCGGAGACCACCTCGTCGGTGATCACGCCGTCCCGCACCAGGTCCGCGACCTGCGCGCGGCTCGCCCCCAGCCCTCCGGTCGGAGCGCCGGACATGGCCTCGTGCATCAACGGCGCGCACTCCGCGAGCCGAGCCGTCCCGCCGTGGCCGAACGACGACACGAACAGGTCGCGCGAGTGCCGCCGGATCGCGAGGTGCCGGTCGAACAGCATCAGCAACGGGGTCAGGCCGGTCAGCGACTTCACGCCGTTGTAGCCGTGCCGGCGTCCGAGCCGCACCGGCAGCGGTAGTACGACGTCCTCGCTCACCGGTGTCACGTCGCCCAGCTCCGCCCCCACCAGCGAGCCGAGCTCCTCCCAAGACGCGAACAGGGCGGCCAGCGCGGCGGGCCTCTCCGCCGCAGGGATGTCCGCGAACGCCACCGTGTCGCGGTGCAACGCGACGAGCCGGTCGGCGAGCTCCGGACGTGCGGTGTCGCGCAGCCACGAGGCCAGCGCGGGCAGGGCGGCGGGGTCCTGCGGGTCGACCGGAAGCACCGGCACGAGCAGCTTGATGTCGAGCAGCAGCGCCACGTAGTGCTGCGCGCGGTCGGACTCGCCGTCGGGCAGGCGGGTCGCGAGCGCGCTGGCGAGCTCGGCGGGGCTGATCCCCTTGGGGTTCGCGCCGGTGAGGCCGACGAGGAACTGCAGCGGCGGGCTCGACGCCAGCTCCACGTCCTCCTGGATGCCGACGTACGCGCGCAGCGGGCCGCGCGCGGGCACGTCGCGGCGGAACCGGACCTGGCCGCCCTCGGTGTGCACGTCGGGGGCGAGCCGGTGCGGGTGGTCGAAGAGGTGCGCGCGGTCCGCGAGCAGCGCCGCGACCAGTCGCGCCAGCAGCACCTGGCTGACCCGCGTGACGGCGACCGGCGTGCCCCAGTCGGGCTCGGGCGCGTCGGGCGACCAGGTGGCCCAGCCGACGGCCGCGTACCAGGACAGGGGACTGGTCTTCGACGTCGCGCGCAGGGCGTAGCGCAGCACGGCCGGTTCGGCCTTGCGGGCGCGCTTGTCGGCGGCACCGGCGCGCGCGAGTCCCTGCCAGAGGTCACGTCCGCTGAAGACGGCCGCCTTGCGCAGGGACTCGGTGCCGCACAACGACGCGAGCACCTCGCGTTCGGCGGCGAGCGCGTCCGGCAGCAGCCGCTCGACCTCCTCGGTCAGCTCGGCGCGCCGGTCCACCGCGGCCAGCCACTCGCCGAGCTGCGGGAACCGCGCCACCAGCGGTGCGGCCTCGGCGCGCAGGGCGGCGCGCGGCGACCGTCCGTTGTGGACGTCGCGGCGCAGCGGCAGCACGACCGCGCGGTGGTGGTCGTCGGAGTGCGTGCCGGCGCTGTCGTGCAACAGGTCCGACACCGGGCCGGCCAGCGACACCAGCGCGGCCTCGGCCGCCGCCAGCGCCTCCACCGCCCGCCGGAACGGCGCTGCCGCCGCAGCGCCGTCCGGGTGCGGCAGGGCCGCCAGGCGCACGAGTGCGTATGGCGCGGTTTCTCCCTGCACGCGGTCGCTCATGCGTTCTGGACGGGAGGCTGGGTACAGCTGCTGCACGACGAGCTGCCGCACGAGCACGACGACGCACCGCCGGAGGCACCGGACTCCGGTAGCGCGACCGAGTCGCGCAGGGAGGTGACCGCGAGGTCGCCGAGCTCCAGGTCGTCAGGGTCGAAAGAGAGGTCCTTCATGCCGTGTCCTCACGTCTTCAGTTGTGGTGAACTCGCCCGGAGGCAGTCCAGCCAGGCTGAAGACACGCGATACGGCACGGATCGCGCTCCACTTGATCGCCCGGTCACAGCCGGGCGCGGACCTCCTCGGCCTTGGGCTCGCCCAGCTCCTCGAACAACGCCGCGGACTCGAGCCAGCACTTCTCCGCGCCGCGGCGGTCACCGAGGCCGTCGAGTGCCAGCCCGAGGTTGTCGAGCGACTCGGCCTGTCCGTAGAGGTCGCCGATCGCCCGGAACGTCTCCAGCGCCCGCTCGACGTAGGACACGGCCTCGGGGAAGTCGAGCAGTCCCCGGTGGACCTCGCCGATGTTGTTGAGCAGGATCGCCTCGCTGTACGGGTCCTTGATGTCCTGGCGGATCTCCAGCGCCCGCAGGTACCGCGCCAGCGCGACGTCGTAGCGGCCCGCGTCGGCGTGCAGCAGCGCGATGTTGTTCAGCGTGACGGCCTCGGCGTGGGTCTGACCGAGCTCGGCCGAGATCGCGGCGCTCTGCTCGTAGTGCGCCAGGGCTTCCTCGGTCCGGCCCTGCGTCATGTGGACGATGCCGAGGTTGTTCAGGGCCGGCACCTGGCGGGCCTTGTCCCCGGTCGCGCGGAAGATGGCGAGCGCCTGCCGGGTGCAGTCGAGGGACTCGTCGTGCCGGCGCACCTCGCGCAGCGCGATGCCGAGGGTGATCAGCATCCGGCCCTCGGCGTCGCGGTCGCCGACCGAGCGCGCGGCCGCCAGTGCGACGCCGTGCGTGTCGATCCAGTCCACCCAGTGCTTGCGGAAGTTGAAGAAGTCCCACAGGCACTGGGCGAGGCTCCAGCACTGCTCGGGCAGGTCGTGCTGCGCGGCGTCGCGGACCCCGGCGACGAGGTTCGCGCGTTCGGTGTCGAACCAGAGCAACGCGGCGTCGCGGTCGGCGAACGCGCGCGGGTGCACGGCGGGGTCCGCCGGGCCGATCTCCAGCTTGCGCTGGGGGTTGAGCTGCCGCGTGCCGAGCCACGCCGTCTGCACGTACCAGTCGAGCACCCGTCGCCGCGCCAACGCCCTGGCCGGCGGCGGTTCGGCGGCCGTGACCTGCTCGACGGCGTACGAGCGCAGCAGGTCGTGCAGGCTGTAGCGGCCCGGGGTGTGCTGCTGCAGCAGGTGTTCGTCGAGCAGCGTCTCCAGCAGGTCGCCCGCCTCGTAGGTGGTCAGGCCGGCGAGGGCGGCGGCGGAGTCGGCGGTGAAGTCCTCTCCGGGGTGGAGTCCGAGGAGGCGAAACAGACGCCTCTGGTGCTCGGGCAATGCCTGGTACGAGAGGTCGAACACGCCTCGTGTACCGAGACCGCCTCCCCGTTCGAGGCGGTCCGCCAGGTCCCGCAGCGTCCACTGAGGACGGCGGGCGAGGCGTTTCGCGGCCAGCGCGACCGCGATCGGGAGGTGCCCGCACAGCTCCGCGATCCGCTGCGCCGCCTCGGGATCGGCGCGCACCCGGTCGTCGCCCGCGATCCGGGAGAGCAGCGCGAGCGCCTCGCCGGGGGTGAAGACGTCGAGGAAGACCGACCTCACGCCGTCGAGCCGCAGCAGCGTGCGGCGGCTGGTGATCAGCACCAGGCAGCTCGGGCTGCCGGGCAGCAGGGGCCGCACCTGGTCCTCGCCGGCCGCGTTGTCCAGCAGCACCAACGCGCGCGTGCCCGTCAGCCGGTCGCGGTAGAGCGCCGCGCGTTCCTCGAGCGACTCCGGGATCTGCCCGCCGGGCACGCCCAGCAGGCGCAGGAAGCTCTCCAGCACGGCGGACGGGTCCGCGGGCAGCTCGTCGGCGTCGAAACCGTGCAGATCGGCCCACAGCTGCACGTCCGGGTACCGCTGGGCGAGCCGGTGCGCCGCCCTGACCGCGAGCTTGGTCTTGCCGACTCCGGCCATGCCCTCGATCGCGGAGATCACGACGGTGGTCTGCGGGCCGGGCTCGCACAGCCGCCGCAGCTCGGCCTCGCGCCCGGTGAACTCGGCGATGTCCATCGGCAGCTGGCGGTGCGCGTTCAACGCCGCGGGCGAGGGCACCCGGCTCTCGAGGATCACCTGCTGCAACTGGCGCAACCGCGCGCCCGGTTCGACGCCGACCTGCTCGACCACGTGCCGGCGGGCCGTCGCGTAGGCCTCCAGCGCCTCGCCGCGCCGGCCGGAGCGGTCGAGCGCGAGCATCAGCTGGGCCCAGAACTCCTCGCGCAACGGGTGCAGCGCCGACTCGCGCCGCAGCCGGTCGATCACGTCGTCGAACCGGCCGAGCTCCAGGCAGGCCTTGGCGTACTTCTCGACGGCGGTGAGCCTGCGCTCCTGGATGCGGGTGAACTCCGCGCGCAGCAACGGTCCCGCGTTCAGCTCGGCGGTCGGGACGCCGTGCCACTTCGCGAGCGCCTGGCCGAAGAGGTCCGCCGCGGCCTCGGTGTCGTTGTCCGCCAGGGCGTTCTCGCCGTCGCGCACGAGGCGGTCGAACGCGTCGAGGTCGAACTCGCCCGGTTCGACGGTGAGCTGGTAGCCGTGGCCGGGACGGGTGACCAGCCGGTCGCCGAGCACCTTGCGCAGCCCGGCGACGTACGTGCGGAGGTTCGATTCCGGCGCCACGGGCGGGGAGTCCCACACCGCCTCGGTCAGCTGTGCGACGCTGACCGCCTCGTTCGCGTGCAGCAGCAACATCGTGAGCACCGCGCGCTGCCGGGGTCCACCCAGCTCCAGCGAGGTGCCCGTCCGCCGTACCGCGAGCGAACCGAGCAGCAGGAACTCCACAGGTAGATCGCTCCTCGATGATCCAGGCGTTGGGTGCACAGCCATACTCGCGCACTTCCTGACGGTCTGTGCACGCCCTGGGCGAAATCTGTGCACGCCCCCTGTCATCTTTGTGTCCAGATCCGGTACCTGCGCCGCCGGGCCCGAGAAACCCGGGGTTTGGGGGTCGGCGCAGTTGCCGGGTCCGGTTCCCCCAGAACCCGGCCGGCGTGTGAAAGTCACCGCGCACGTCGGCCACCTCTCCGCAAGACCGGTGGCCCGGACGGGTCCCCCAGACTGAATCCGGGCCACCACCTTGCGGGACGTCAGCGCGACCAGCGTGCGCGCAGGGTTCTCGTGAACTCCTCGAACTCCGCCGTCATCGACACCTGGTCCGGGTGGAGCAACCACTGCTGCTGCACGCCGTCGACCACCGCGATCGTCAGGCGCACCAGTGAGGCGACCGGGGCGTCCGCCGCGATCTCGCCGCGTTCCTGGCCCGTGCGCACCGCGTCGGTGAGCCACCTCGTCAGTCCGCTGTAGTGCTGGAGCACCCACGCGTGCGCGGGGTGGGCGGGATCGGTCGCCTCGGCCGCCAGCCGCACGAACAGCCCGACCAGGTGCGGCCGCGTCGAGTTGCGCGCCACCAGGGCACCCAGCGCGTCGAACGCGGCCCAGCCGAGCGGTGGACCGTCGCCGCCTGCCAGGAAGTCGCCGTCCTGCCGGTCGCGTTCCTCCAGCACGGCCGTGAGCAGCGCGGCCTTGCTCGGGAAGTGGTGCAGCAGACCGGACTGCGAGAGCCCCGTCCGTGCCGCCACGGCCGCGACCGACGTGCCCTTGAACCCGGTCAGCGCGAACAGTTCCGTCGCGACGGCCACCGCTCTGGCCCTCGACTCCTCGCCCGACAAGTCCACCCGCGACCGGGTCCGATACCTGGGCGGGACCGACACCGCGTCACCTCACTCCTGATCAGCGGGCAGGGTAACGCGGACGTCGCCCAGACCGCGGGCGATCAGCACGTCGCCGGTGATCTCCCGCCAGCCGCCGGACCAGACGCGCTGGGCGCGCGGGTCGCAGCGGACCTCGACCCGTGCGGTCCGGCCGGGTTCGACGTCGGCGACCGCGAACCCGATGAGGCGCACCGGTTCGTCGCGCGGGCGCAGGTAGACCTGCACGACCTCGCGCCCGGCCCGGTCGCCGGTGTTCGTGATCTCGACCTGGACCGAGTCGACCGCGCCGTGCACGGTGGCCGCGCCGTACTCCCAGGTCGTGTAGCCGAGGCCGTGGCCGAACCAGAACAACGGGTCGGTCGCGCCCCGGTAGCCGATCCGCGTTCCCTCGTCGTAGCGCAGTTCGCCGTCGGAGGGCACGAGGTCCAGCGCGTCGGCGTCCGCCCGCGGGAACGTCGTGACCAGGCGCCCGGCCGGTTCGACGTGGCCGAGCAGGGCGGCCGCGACGGCGTCACCGGCTTCCTGACCGGGCAACCCGGCCCACAGCACGGCGTCGACCTGCCCGAGCCACGGCATGAGCACCGGCGTGGCGGCGTTCACCACGACGACGGTGCGCTTCGCGGCCGCCGCCACGGCCGCGACCAGCGCGTCCTGCTCGCCCGGCAACGCGAGCGTGGTCTTGTCGAAGCCCTCGGTCTCCTGCTCCTCGGTGAGCCCGACGACCACGACCGCCACGTCGGCCTCGCGCGCGGCCCGCACCGCGGCGCCGATCGCGTCGGCGGGGGAGCGGGGCACGGGCTGGGTGATCAGGCCGACCAGCGCGCTCGCCCCGCGCACGCGGGCGGTGATCCGGTCGCCGGGCGAGAGCAGCACCTCGGCCGTCCAGTGCGGCGGCTTGAGCAGTGCCTCCTCGACGATGCCGTCGGCCCACGCCAGCACCGCGGCGTGCCGCCGTCCGGCGACGTCGACCGTCCACTCGCCGAAGCCGCGCACGCCGATCAGCATCCGGGTGGGCTCGTCCAGCACGACCTCGCCGGACACCTCGATCGACGCGGCACCCTGCGCCCAGCCGCCGTAGGCCGCGAGCTCGGCGATCTCCATGTCCCGCGTCGCCAGCACCTCGCCGTCGGCGTCGTAGGTGGTGGCGCGGATGTCCTTCAGCACGCCCGGTCCGGGCGCGGCGTGGCGGAGCCGGACCTCGACACCGTCCACAACGGACACCGCGGCGCCGAGCTCCGAGGTCAGGCCGTCCGCGATGCTGATCACGTGTGGCGGCCGCACCCCGGCGGAACCACCGCCCTGCGCGACCGTGTCGATCGCGTGGCGGCCGATCAGCGCTGTCGCGGACTGCTCCAGCGGCAGCACGCCGTCGTTCTTCAGCACCACCATGCCGCCGGCCGCGAACCGGCGCAGCTGCTCGCGCCGGGCGGGGCTGTCCGGTGCGGGTAGGTCGCCGGGCCACGTGCGCTGCTCGCCGAACGCTCCCGTGCGGGCGGCCAGGAGCAGCAGGCGGGACAGGTGCTCGTCGATGGTGCGCTCGGCCACCTCGCCCGCCTCGACGGCCGCGACCAGCTTGTCCTCCCACGGACCGCCGGGGCCGGGCATGGCGAGGTCGAGGCCGCCGTTCGCGCTGGCCGCCGTGGACTTCGTGGCGAACCAGTCCGACATCAGCAGGCCGTCGAACCCCCACTCGCCCTTCAGCACGCCCTCGACCAGCTCGTGGTGCTCGGTCGCGGGGACACCGTTGACGTTGTTGTACGCCGCCATGATCGCCCACGGCGCGGAGTCCGCGACCACGATCTCGAACGGCAGCAGGTAGACCTCGCGCAACGTCTTCTCGTCCACGACCATGCTGGCCGTGCGCCGCTCGGTCTCGGACTCGTTGGCCACGTAGTGCTTCGGCGTCGCCCCGATCCCCTTGCCTTGCAAGCCTTGCACGTACGCGGCCGCGAACAGGCCGGTGAGCAGCGGGTCCTCGCTGTAGGCCTCGAACAGCCGGCCGCCCAGGGCCGTCCGGTGCAGGTTGATCGTCGGGCCGAGCACGACGTGCACCCGTTGCGCCGCCGCCTCGTCCGCGAGCACCTCGCCGACCTCGCGGGCCAGCGCGACGTCCCAGTGCTGGGCGAGCAGCGTGGCGTTCGGCAGCACGCACGCGATCGTGCCGCCGCGCAGTTCGGCGCCGCGCACCCCGGTCGGCCCGTCGGACACCTGGAGCGACGCCAGCCCGATCCGCGGCTCCTCGTGCAGCGCGAACAGCGCGGACCCGGTCAGCAGCCGGACCTTCCGCGCCAGGTCCAGCCGGGCGATCGCCGTCTCGATGTCCATGAGCGCGAGCGTACCGACCGAGTACTCGGTCGGTACATCTTTCTGTTGCCGCTGCGTTATGTCCGCGTGATGTGCCACCGCGCGGCACACCCGTGGCACGCCTCTTCTTGTGTCCAAGGGGAGGGGAATGGTGATGAAGATCGAGGTGCGGCTGCTCGGGCCGCTGGAGGTCCGCGGCCCGAACGGCCCGGTGCGCTTCACGGGCGCGCGGCGGCGTGCCGTGTTCGCGATGCTCGCGCTGCGCACCGGCCGGCTGGTGTCGCGGTCCGCGCTGGTCGACGGCCTGTGGGGCGAGGACGTGCCGCCGACCGGGACCAAGACGCTGCAGGGCCACGTGGCGAAGGTGCGGCGCGCCTTGGAACTGGCCGGAGCGGACGGCGTGGTGCTGACCCGCGAACCCGGCTACCTGCTCGACGTCACGCAGGTGGTGGTGGACGTGGAGGAGTTCGACTCGCTGGTGGCCCGCGGCAGCTACGCGGAGGCTCTCGCGCTGCACCGCGGTGACCCGCTGGCGGACTGCCCGGTGGAGGGCTGGGCCGCGGCGGAGATCGCCCGGCTGCGGGAGGCGCTGGCGTTCGCGGAGGAGAACCACGCGGCGGCGCTGTGCCTGGAGGGGCGGCACGCCGAGGCGATCGCGCAGCTGGAACGGCTGGTGGCGCTGTACCCGTTGCGGGAGTCGTTGTGGGAGCTGCTGATGGAGGCGCAGCAGCGGGCGGGGCGGGCCGGGGACGCGTTGCGGACCTACCGGCGGGTGCGGGCGTTGCTGGTGGAGGAGTTCGGGATGGAGCCGGGGTCGGGGTTGCGGCGGCGGGAGGCGGCGGTGCTGGCGGGCTAGGGACCGGTGGCCGCGCGGTTCCCGTGTGGGCGGGAGCGCCGCGGCCCGTGTCGGGGGTGCGGGTCGCGGCGCTTCCCGCCGTCGGTCAGTGCGTCCCCCTCGGAAGCACTGACCAGGGGTGGGTCGCGGCTCGCCCTGGGGGGTGCGAGCCACGACCCGGCCTTTCACCCCATCCTGCGCGGCCCCGGTGGCGAACCGGCGGCCGCGCGGTGGCCGAGGGGTCAGCCGGGCCGGTAGGAGCAGCGGTAACCCGTGGTCACGGAGTCGCGCAGCGCGTCCGCCGTGGACTGCTCGGTCGCCGCGATCGTGTCGATGGCGCGGCGGATCGCCTTGCGCACGGCGGTTCTGGCGCGTTCGGCGGGGCCGGCGAAGTTGCGGCCGCGGCCGCCCATGCCCGTCTCGCGTTCCAGGTGGCTGAGCAGCGCCTCCAATTCGGCCTCCAGCCGCGGTGTGGGGTGGTCGTCCAACTGGGCGCGCAGGTCGCGGATCCTGGTGAGGTAGGCGGCGCGGGCCACCGGGTCGAGCACGGCCTGGTTGCCGCTGTCCTCGCCGCCCACCAGTTCCAGCGCGGCGATCTCGGTGCCGGGATCGGCCACCAGCCGCGCGAGGTAGCGCATGCCGACGAGGTCCTCGACGCGGATCTCCCTGCCCTGGTGCGACACGACCCACCACCCGTTCTCCCGGCGGATCACGACCCGGCCGGAGAGCCCGTCGCGGGCCTTGGCCCACTGCGCGGCGCGGGCGGTCATGCCGATCGCGGTCGCGTCGTTGATCGCCACGTCGTACAGCGCCCGGCCGCGCTCGCCTCCGGCCACCGCCGCGAGGGTGGCGCGGGCGTAGGCGGTCATCGGCAGGTTGCCCAGCCGGATGTTCGTGGTGACGGCGCGTTCCAGGTGCCCGACGGCGAGACCGGGGTCGCCGAACGTCGTCGCGGCGATGCCCAGCAGCAGCTCGGTCGAGCCGAAGCAGACGATCGCGGTCGCCGGCACGACCGGCAGCGCGGCGAACGGTGCGAGCAACCCGTAGGCCTCGCGGGCGATGTCCGCCTCGCCCAGCGCGGCGGCCACGTGCACTACGCAGAACATGCAGGTGATCCACGTGCTCGACAGCGGCACCGCCGCGAGTCCGTTGATGGTCAGCCGGTGCAACGCCGACCGCGCGCGATCCCGTTGTCCCGCCTCCAGTGCCAGCAGCGCGAGCGCGGCCTCGAAGCTGAACTCCAGGTCCGGCAACGTGGGCGAGTGCGTGACCTGCTCGGCGAGGTCGACCAGTTCGCCGCCGCGGCCCTGCAACCAGCGGATCGCGAACAGGTGCGTGCTGTGGAACGTCTCCGCGTCCACGTCGCCCGCGTCGAGCCCGATCGCCAGGCAGGCCGACGACTTCTGCTCGGCCTCCGCGAACCGGCCCGCGCGGATCGTCCTCATCACGTCCATCGCGGCGTGGAAGAACAGCAGCGCCGGGTGGCCGGACGCGCGGCGGGCCAGCTCGGCCTGCGACCGTTCGGCGTGCGGGTCGCCCAGGCAGAACAGGTCCATCGTGCGGCGGCAGACACCGCTGAGCGCCAGCAGTTCCAGACCCGCCGCCGACGCCACGGAGACCAGTTCGCCGGCCAGGCCGAGGCGCTGGGTGGTGTGCTCCGGAGACCACAACGCGTGGTGCGCCAGGGAAAGCGCCTCGGCCAGCGCCAGCGGGTCCCCGGTGCCCCTGGCCTCCGCCAGCGCCTCCAGCGCGCCCTCGGTCTCGCGCCGGTCGTAGGCGTGCTCTGCCGCGAGCCGCGTGGTCAGCCTGGTGCGCAACGGTTCGGGCGGCGACGTGGCCAGGGCCTCGCGGAGGCGGGCGATCGCGAGCGCGCGGTCGGTGCGGGCGCGGTACTTGTTGACCCACATGCCCGGCAGGCCCAGCGCCGCCTCCGGGTCACCGTCGCGCGCCGCCTGGTCGAGCAGGTCGCGGGCCTCGGTGATCCGGCCCTGCGCGAGGGCGGCGTGCGCCCGTTCGACCGGCGACGTCGTGGCGGAGGTGACGACGAGGACGACGGGCAGGCGGTGGACGTGGCCCGCCACGAACCGGGTGAGCCGGGCCGCCTGCTCGGCCGCCACGTCGGCGTCGTCGATCACGATCAGCGCGGGCGATCCGGCGAGGGCCGCGACGACGTCCTCGGGAGCGGCGTCGAGCACCGAGGTGTCCGTGCCCAGCCCGGCGAGGATCGCGTGCCACGGCCAGAACGCGGGAGCGTCCGCGCGGGCCCCGGCCCAGGCGACCGAGAAACCGTGCGCGCGAGCCAGTTCCGTCGTCCGGACCAGCTGGCGCGTCCGTTCGGCACCCGGCGGCGCGACGACCGCGAAGTGTTGCCCGGAACCCAGTTTCGCCCGCTCGAACGCCGACTCCGGCACCAGCACAGCTTCACCCTCGAATGCACTTCTCCAGCCAGGACTGGGGAAACCTAGCGGAGGGCGCGAGCCGCCACATACGTGGTCGGCACGCATTTAAGGGCGATGCACGGGACCGGCCCCCGCGGACCCCGTGGTGCGCCCGGCGGCCGGGAGTGCGGCGACGGAGAAAGTGATCACCTCTTCTTGATTCATTTCGGTCACTCGGCCGATTCACCCCATTTCCATGTTGAGTGACATGGATCACATCGTGTTCGGGTTGCCTCTGCGTGCTCGCTTGCTAACGTTGCGTTCGTGCTGGGGGGCACGGATCAATGAATTGCGGAAGTGTCGTGTCCTCCGCGCACGTTGATGACCGTGACAATTTGGGGGTTTCACATGAACGCCGAACAGCAGGACGTCGCCGTCGAGAACAACGACGAGCAGCTGAACGTCGAGCAGCTCACCCGTCGTCTCGACCACTCCGTGCCGGACTTCCCGGCGTCGGCCGGCAAGTAAGTCGAACGGGGTGCCGCGTCGTCGCGAAGGCGCGGCACCCCCGCCCGATTTCTGCCATTTCTCGCTGGGGGGACTTTCATGCCTGTGGGACCGATCAGGATCGACGTCGTCTACGAGCCGCTGATGCCGGCCGACGACACGCACCGCGTGCGACCGTTCGAGGAGAACGAGTACTTCTTCCAGTTCGACGAGCCGTTCGAGGCCATCGCCGAGGAGCTGATCGAGCTCTCCGTGCGGCTCATCACCCTGCTGCCGGACCCGTCGCTCAGCCCGAACGAGCGGCTGGAACGACTGGCGCGGGTCGTGCCGAAGTCCCAGTTGGTCACCGCGCACCGGCGCACCGCGCGGTCGAAGCTGGTCGAACTCCGCCGCCGGCTGGACGAACTCGTGCCGGAACCGTCGCTCACCGCGCCGCAGAAGCTCGAGCGGCTGGTCGACCGGCTGAACGAGCTGGTCCCGGGCGAGGGCAGGGCCATCGCGAAGCTGGAGAAGCTCGGGGACTTCCGCTCCACCGACGTCGGTGTCGCGCCCTGGGGCTGGCAGTGACGGCCACGGTGAGGCTGTCGGTACCCGAGTCCGGCTCGGCTCTGATCGACGCCACGGGGACCGCCGCCGAGGTGGCGGGTGAGCTCGGGCTCGCCCACGCGGTGCCGCCGGGGACGCTGCCGTTCGCGTTGCACGACGTGTTGCTGCGCCGCCCGGACGCGACCAGCGTCGCCGACGCGATCACCGAACCGTTCACGGTGGCGGGCCGCGAGTTCCACTGGCTGCTCCCGGCGACCGCGAGCCGGCTGTGGGACGAGGTCGGCCTGACCGGGCACCGGCTGGTGCTGCCCGGCGACGACCAGCGCGCCACGATCGTCGCCGCGCTGGAATTCCTCGCGAGCCGGCCGTGGGCATTCGATCTGGTGGCGAAGTACGTGACCACACTGGCGTTCGTGGAAAGCGACTCGGACGCTGATCTGATCACTTCGTGTTCGTTGCCGGACTTCCCGCTCTGCATCTTCTTCTCCGCACGGGCCGCGCGGCACGTTCCACCGGTGACGGTGACGGATTTCCCGTCGGCGCGATTGATGGCCGAGAACATCTACCACGAGTCGGTGCACCAGTCGGTCAACCACCTCCTGCTCACGAGAAAGGTGTTCAAGCCCGGCTACAGTTCCACGACCAGTCCCAAAGTTCCGATCTACTGGCGGCAGACCGCGAGCAGGACGCGCAACCGCGCGTGGGAACTCGACCGCGTGCTGCACGCCGCCGCCGTCTATTCCCAGCTGCTGCAGTGGCGCACCGCGGAACTGCGTGCGGACGACATTTCCGAGCGGGAGGGGGAAGCCGTGCGGCAGGCGTCGAAGGACGCGGTCGGGGCGGTGCGCAGCCTCGCCGCGGCGCTGACCGAGCACTGCGAGCACTTCACGAGCAGCGGTGCGCTGTTCGTCGGCAGGTTGGTCGAGTCGGCCACCCTGCGGGCGGAGTTGCTCGAACACCTCCTGCGCCGAGCGGCACTCGACTGATGGGGCGCCGCGCGTTCGCGTTGCTGTGGGGCGGTCAGGTGGTGTCGCTCACCGGGTCCGGTGCCGCCACCTTCGCGCTGAGCATGGCCGTGTACGCGGCGACCGGGCAGGCCGCCGCGCTCGCCCTCGTGCTCGCCGCGAAGTTCGTCACGAGCATCTACCTGGCACCGCTCGCGGGTGCCGTGGCGGACCACTTCCCGCGACGCGCGGTGATCATCACCTGCGACGTGGCGCTCGCGTGCTGTGCCCTCGTGCTGGCCGCGCTCGCCAAGTCGCTCACCCCCGGCGTGATCGGCGCGATCCTCGCGGTGGTGGCGCTGTCGGGCTTCGTCGACGCCGCCCTGTCGGTGAGCCTGTCCGCCTCGGTGCGGCAGCTGCGCGGCGAGGCCGACCTCACCAAGGTCAACGGGACGGTGTCGTTCGTCGAGAACCTGCCGACGTTCGCCGGTCCGGTGCTCGGCGCCGCCGTGTACAGCTTCGCGAGCCCGTCGCTCGTGTTCCTGTTCGACGCGGTGAGCTTCACGATCGCCGCGTGCCTCGCCCTGCTGGCGCGCTGGGACTCCGCTCCCACTGGGCCGAAGCGGCCGCTGCGCCCGTTCGCCGGGGCGGCGCAGGGCGTGCGGTACATCCTGCGCGACCGGAGGTTCCGGCGGCTGCAGCTCTCGTTCGCCTGGAACAACTTCTTCAACGGCATGGGCGCGGCCGTGCTGACCGCGTTCGTGCTCACCTCGGCGGACAACCCCGAGTGGAACCTCGCGCTGTACAACATCGCGAGCTCCGCGGGCCTGCTGCTCGGGGCGTCCGCGATCGTCCTGGTGGCGGGCCGGGTGCCGCGGCGCTTCCTCGTCGGCGGCGGCGTGCTCGCCGGCGGACTGGTGGGCCGCGTCGCCCTGGTGGCCACCTCGCTGCCGTGGGCGTGGGCGGTGTCGGGCTGCGCGCGCAACCTCGCCGTGCAGCTGACCAACGCGCCGCTCACCGCGATCTGGCAGGAACGCGTGCCGCCGGAGCAGCAGGGCACCGTGTTCGGCGCGCGGCGGCTGCTCGGCCAGGGCTCCTACCCGGTCGCCGTGCTGCTCGGCGGTGTGCTGACCGACCACCTCGTGTCGGCGGCGACGTTGCTGCTCCTGCTCGGGGCGGCCGAGATCGTCGTCGGGATCACCCTGCTCACGAGCAGGGCCGTCGCGGAGCTGAGCGAGGCGCCCGCCGAGACCCCCGCGTAGGCCTTGTCCTGCAAGTTTGTCCGGTGGCAGGCGCGGGCGAGAGACCCGGAGGCGGGCGGATCGTCGCCGGCGTTGGGGCACAACGGTCAGCGCTGCGCGAGCCGCGCGCACTGCAGCACGAACAGGTCCCACGGCAGGCGCGGGTCGCGTCCCGTCATCGCGGTGATCCGCCGCAGCCGGTAGCGCACGGTCTGCGGGTGCACGCCGAGCAACGCGGCCACCTCCTCGGCGTTGCCCGCCACGAACAACGCGTCGAGCGTCTCGAGCAGGTGCTCGTGCCCGGACGCGATCTCCGCCAGCACGGTCGACGCCGCACGGCCGGGGTCCGCGTCCGCGCGACCGGCCACCAGCGCGAGCACCTCCGCGTCCCCGCGGTCGAACACCAGGCGGTCCGCCGGTGCCCGCTCCAGGCACGCCTTCGCCAGCCGGTACCAGCGCGGGGCCTCGTTCGCGCCGATGTCCGTGAGCACGCAACAGCGGGTGCTCCGGCGGTGCAGCGCCGGCAGGTCGACCTGGCCGGTGACCACGACCCCCGTGCCGTCGATGACCGTGTGCATCACGGGTTCCGACGCGAGCGGCAGCACGGTCTCGACGGACGCGGCGGACTGCAGCACGACGACGGTGAACCGGCGGGGGAGGTGCACGCCCAGTTCCCGCAGGCGCGCGACGAACGCGCCCTCGTGGGCGTGCCGGCCGAGCACGAGGTCGCCGGCGAGCCTGCTGAGCGCGCGGTCGCGGTCGGTGCTGATCGACGTCTCGGCCGCCTGGTAGCCCTCGTGCAGCGCGTCGGCGAGCTTGTCGTCGGCGGCCAGCCACACCTGGGCGAGGTCGGCCATGTCCTTGGCGGTCAGCGCGTCGCCGTAGTGGTCGGCCACGTGGCCCATGAACTCGCGCGCGGCGACCCGGTACGAGCGGAGGATCACGGCCAGCGGGCGGCCGTCCCTCGCCCGGACCGCGCCCACGCCGCGGAACCGCTGGGTGTCGGCCTCCGTCAGCGCGGTTCCGGTCGCCCACAGGCCGAGCACGCGGTCGACGTTCCACCGGATCTGGGCGCGCACCTCGTCCAGTTGCACCGCGTCGAGCACCTGGTAGCCGGGGATCTCGGCCTGGATGACGCCCAGGAGCAGGTCGACGAGCGCGGAGACGTCGCCGGTGATCCGGCGGCGCACCTGGTCGCGGGAGTCGGGCACGAGGAGTCTCCTTGTCAGCGGATGACAAACCTAGCTGTGAGAGGCTGACAAGTCATCTGGTTCGGCGCACGTGCGTCGGCGAGAGTGGCGCCCCGGGACGATGTGGAGAGTGCGCGTGGACACCGATGTGATCGTGGTCGGAGCCGGTCTGGCCGGCCTCGCCGCCGCGGCGGAGATCGCCGACGCGGGCAAGAAGGTGCTGCTGCTGGACCAGGAGCCCGAGCAGTCGCTCGGCGGGCAGGCGTTCTGGTCGCTCGGCGGGCTGCTGTTCGTCGACAGCCCCGAGCAGCGGCGGATGGGGATCAAGGACTCCCACGAGCTCGCCTGGCAGGACTGGCTCGGCAGCGCGCAGTTCGACCGGCCCGAGGACGAGTGGCCGCGGCGGTGGGCCGAGGCGTACGTCCACTTCGCGGCCGGCGAGAAGCGGAGCTGGCTGCGCGGCATGGGGCTCAAGGTGTTCCCCGTCGTCGGGTGGGCCGAGCGGGGTGACGGCCGGGCGAACGGGCACGGCAACTCCGTGCCGCGGTTCCACATCACCTGGGGCACCGGGCCCGGCGTCGTCGAGATCTTCGAACGCCGCGTGCGCGCCCACGCCGCCACCGGCCGGATCACCTTCAAGTTCCGCCACTGCGTCGACGAGCTCGTGGTGACAGACGGGACCGTGACCGGTGTCCGCGGCCGGGTGCTCGCGCCGAGCACCATCGAACGCGGCCAGGCCTCCTCCCGCGACGTGGCGGGGGAGTTCGAGCTGAGCGCGCAGGCCGTGGTCGTGTCGTCCGGAGGCATCGGCGGCAACCACGACCTCGTCCGCGAGTCCTGGCCCGAGCGGCTCGGCACCCCGCCGAAGACCATGGTCGCGGGTGTACCGGCCCACGTGGACGGACGGATGATCGGCATCACGAAGACGGCGGGCGCGCGCGTGATCAACGCGGACCGCATGTGGCACTACGTCGAGGGCCTGCGGAACTGGAACCCGATCTGGGAGAACCACGGCATCCGCATCCTGCCCGGCCCGTCGAGCATCTGGCTGGACGCGACCGGAGAACGCCTGCCCGCGCCGTACTTCCCCGGCTTCGACACCCTCGGCACGCTCGGCCACCTGCGTCGCACCGGCCACGACCACTCGTGGTTCGTGCTCACGCAGAAGGTCATCGAGAAGGAGTTCGCGCTCTCCGGCTCGGAGCAGAACCCCGACCTGACCGGCCGGGACCTCAAGCTGCTGCTCGCGAGGGCCCGCGGCAACAACCCGAACTCGCCGATCGAGATGTTCAAGAAGCACGGCGCGGACTTCGTGGTGGCGGACACCCTCACCGACCTCGTCGCCGGCATGAACAAGATCGGTGAGTCGGGGCTGATCGACGAGACCTCGTTGCGCACGCTGCTCGAAGCGCGCGACCGCGAGCTGACCAACCCGTTCTCGAAGGACGCCCAGGTCACCTTCCTGCAGCAGCACCGCTCCTACCGCGGCGACAAGCTGCTGCGCACCGCGAAGCCGCACCGGTTCCTGGACCCGGCCAACGGCCCGCTCATCGCCGTGCGGCTGAACATCCTCACCCGCAAGACCCTGGGAGGCCTGGAGACCGACCTGTCCGGCCGGTGCCTGGTGGACGGGACGACGCCCGTCCCCGGCCTGTACGCGGCCGGCGAGGCGAGCGGGTTCGGCGGCGGCGGGATGATGGGCTACAACGCACTGGAGGGCACGTTCCTGGGCGGCTGCCTGTTCTCGGGCCGGACGGCCGGACGGGCCGCGGCGGCGGCGATCGCCTGAGTCAGCGGTCGCGGTCCTCCAGATAGCGGGTGTGGTCGGCCTGGCGCTGCGCGTCGGCCGCGTGGAACCGTTCTGCGGTCCTGCGCGCGTCGGCGTGCAGCAAGTTCAGCTGCCGCACCAGTTCCGTGCCTGAGCCGCGCGCGGCCGCGTACCACCACGGCAGGTTGAGGTAGGTCTGCACCGACAACGGCAGGTCGGTGCCCACGAGCCGGGTGACGGCGTGCAGCGCGTCCGGGTCGGCCCGGAGCGCGCGCGGCCGGTCCAGCATCCCGTGCAGCACCTCGGCGATCCGCGCGATCCTCGGCGGGACCTCGTCGGGCACCCGCAGCGTGCCGACCCGCGCGACCAGGGCGTCGAGCTCCGTCCGCAACGCGCCCGCCTCCTCCTCCGGATCGGTGACGAGCGTGATCCGCTCCGGTGGCGCGGCCAGGGCGCCGACGCCGTAGAGGCCGATCACCACGACGACCCAGTACGACCCGGCGAGCCCGGCGAAGTGCAGGGCGAGGCCGAGCAGCCCGCCCGCGCACCCGGCCAGGTTCTTCCAGGAGGCCAGGTACCTACTGATAGCCACGGATCTCCTTGAAGGCGGCCGAGAGCGACCGGCCGCGGGCGTCGAACACCTTGCCCCCGCTCATCTTCGCCACCTGCTCCATCTCGGCGGTCGCGCTCTCGCCGAACAGCACCGGGAAGATCGGGACGCCCTTGAGGTTCGGCGGCAGCGCCTGGTGGAACAGCTGGAAGTCGCGCACGTCCTCGCTGCCGGTGTTCTCGCCGTCGGTCATCAGCACGATCGACGTGAACCGGTCCGGGTCGGCGTCGATCTGCCGGCGCAGCACGTCGTAGCCGCCGCGCAGGCTGCTGTAGATCGCCGTGCCGCCGGACGCGCCGAGGCCCGTGGCGGTGGTCCGGATCTGGTCGAGGACCGGCCGGGGATCGGTCTGCGGCACCTCGTACTCGAGAGCCGGCCGCGCACTGGAGCTGAACGGCAGCAACGTCACCTGCTCGCGGCCGTGGAACCGGCTGAACCTCCCGGCCAGCGACTCGTCGGCGCCGGTGAGCCCGGTCAGCGCCTGGCGCAGCCCGTCGATCCGGTCGCCCTGCATCGACCCGGACGTGTCGAGCACGTAGAGCGTGCGGGACGGACGGCGCAGCCGGTCGAAGTAGGTCGTGACCAGACCGTCCACAGCGGACTGACTGCCCGGGAACGGGAGTTCCACCAGGTCCTTGACGGTGAACTTGCCGTCGAGCGGCACCTGCGGCACGGCGGGCCTGCGGTGCGTGGTCTCCACGATCTTGCGCTGGACGTCCGCGCCCTTGAGGAAGTCCGACAGCTTCTGGTGCGCCTCCCGGGCTTCCGGCGACGCCGACGTGAGCAGCGTGAGCGGGTAGTCGGCCGTCACCACGCCGTCGCTCGGGTAGACGAGCGTCAACGGGTCGGGCATCGACAGCAGCACCGACTCGTAGTTGATCAGGCCGTCCACCCCGGCGCCGGGGTCCTCGCCCTTCGCGCGCCGGGTGTAGGCCTCCGACAGCCAGCCCGACGAGCCGGCCGACAGGGTCTGGGCTGAGAAGAACTGCTGGAGCTGCGGGGCGACGGCGTCGATCCTGGCCGCGTCCAGCGCGGAACCCGAGCCGGACAACGCCGCCGCCACCCCCACCAGGGCGGAGAAGCCGGAGTTGGAGGCGGACGGGTCCGTCATGCCGTAGGTGAACCTCCGCTCGCCGGCGGCCTGCGCGATCTCCGCCCACCCGACGCGCCGCGCGTCCCAGCCGAGCTCCTTCACCTTGGCCGCGGGCAGGCCGAGCACGACGGGGGAGGACATCACCTTGGTCGGCGTGCCGAGCCGCTTCTGGGCGTCCGGCACGAGCTCGAGGTAGCGGTTGGAGGAGAACCAGACCGCGTCGAAACCCTGCTCGGCGGCGCCGCTCGCGACCTTCTCCGCGCCCTCGATCGTGCCGGTGAAGCTGAACTTCACGCTGATGCCGGTGGCCTTTGCGGCCTCGTCGAGGACCGGCTGGAGGTCGGCGAGCTCACTGCCGGCGAGGACGCGCAGCGTGCCGGGCTCGGCGTCCCCGACGGGTCTCGCCGGATCTGCCTCGTCGGAACAGCCCGCCAGCAGCGCCAGTGCGGCGACCGCGGGGACGATGCGGCGGATCATGCTTGCTCCTCGGCGCCGCGCACGCGGCTCAGGTGGTCGTGGGCCCGGCGGATCTCGGCGTCCAGCGCGGACACCGTGCTCGACATCGAGTCGGCGGCACGGGCCTGGAACGTGTCGACGGCGTCGATCGCCGCGTAGATCTGGTCGAACGAGGTCCGCACCGCGTCGATGCCGACGGCGGGTGTCGACGCGATGCGCTGGATCTCCTCGCCCTGCACCGACATCAGCGTCGCGTTGGACCGCAGGAGCGAGTCGGTGAGACCGCGCACGGCGTCGACCTGGTCGACCACCTCGCGCTGCCCGGCCAGTGCCGCCGCGACCGCCACGCCGATCCGCAACGCCGTGACGGTCGTGCTCACCGCCCGTTCGACGCCCTTGATCAGCTCGTCGTTGTTGCGGCGCACCACGTCCAGCGCCAGGTAGCCCTGCGCGCACACGGCGAGCTGGGTCAGCAGGTCCTGGTGCCGCTGGCGCAGCCCGAAGAGCACGTCGGCGCGCAACGCCTGCGCGCGTTCGGGTTCGGCCAGGTCGAGGACCGCCACCTGGCGTTCGACGGCCTCGTCCATCTCGCCGGCGAGCGCGGCATCGCGCGAGAGCGCGGTCATCAGGTCCCACAACCGTTGCCGCTCGCCCTTGATGGCGGCGTTGTCGCGCTTCAGCGCGTCCTGGCCCGAGCGCAGCTTCAGCACGATCCGGTTGATCGGCTCGTCCGCGGCTCGCAACCGGGCGAGCAGACCGCGCGCCGCGTTGCCGCCGGGGAGGAACCCGAGGATCTTGCGGCCGGTCAGCCTGCTCAGGTCCTGCGGGTCGAGCTCGCGCACCGACCGCCGCAGCTCGGTCAGGCTCGTCGACACCGGGACCGGCGACGAGACGGACGCGATGGTGCGGTCGAGCAGCCGGCCCGCGATCTGGGCCGCCGCGCGCATCTCGGCCTCGCCGAGCACGAGCGCGTCGTCCACGATCCGGCCGAAGTCGGGCGAGCGCGGGTCGGCCGCCGCGAGCGCCGCGACGAACGCCTCGGCGCGCGAGGTCAGTTCCGCCTTGTCCGACACGGGGATCAGCCCGGCGGCGCGGTCGACCGGCACGGGCTCGACGGGGTCCGGTGGCGTCAGCGCGAAGTCGGTCATGTCAGTACTGCTTCGCGATCGCCTCGAGCATCCGCTCCAGCGCCTCGTGCGCGGGCGGCTCGACCACGTCCACGATCGTCCGCGGCACGGTCAGGTTCTTCTCCTGGACGATCTCGTCGAAGTGCTTCGGATCGGCGGTGCGGAAGCCGAACGTCGCGGCGAGCCGGCCCAGCTCGGCGTCGGTCTGCAGCAGCTGCCCGACGCGGTCACCGGCCCCGCGCAACGGCACGAGCGTGTGCTTGGACAGCACGGTCGGCGCCGGGTACAGCAGCTTCATGTCCGGCCGGATCGAGGAGTCGCCGCGCACCACCCGGTCCGCGAACTGCGCCTCGTACGCGAGCACCAGCGGCGTCTTGCCCATCCCCGCGGACAGGTAGTCCTCGAACGGGCCCTCGGTGCTGCTCTGCGTGTACCCCTGGTCCAGGAACAGCTTCGCCACCGCGGGCAGCACCTTCGCCTCGGCCTCCGGCGACGACACCACCCCGCCGTTCGCGACGAACGACGTGATCGCGAGGTACATCGCCGCCGAGTTCGAGTCACGCGGATCGGTCGTGGTGACGAGCAGGTTCCTGCGCGCGGGGTAGGCGGTGTTGCCCGGCAACTGGTCCCAGCGCGTGCCCTTGGCCGCGAGGTCCAGGTACGCCCGCACGTCGAACGTCGGGTAGCCCGGCCCGGACCCGACGACGCCCGCCTTCGTCAGCAGGTCGACGACCGGGTCGAACGTCGCGATCACCATCGGCGAGGAGAACGGCGCGTAGGTCCGCGCGGCCTTGCGGTCGCGCTGGATCTTCTCGGCCGCGGGGGCGCTCGACGGGAACGCGAAGTCGTACGGGTCCAGGTCGGTGGCCGTCGCGATCTGCCGCGAGCCGGCGGGATCCACCTCGACCTTCAACCCGTGCCTCGCGAACACGTCCCTGACCCGCTGGTCGGCGAAGAAGGCGAGCTTCTCCGAGCCGATCACCCCGCGCACGCTCTCCAGCGGAGCGGCCTTGTCGCCCTGTCCCAGGACGATCGCGGTCACCACGCCCGCCAGGAGCACCACCGCCAGGCCGATGCCGAGCGCTCTCTTCACTGTCCACCTCTGCGAAAACCCTGTCGAGCACCAGATCCTTCGTCACTTCGACGGGTTTTCCCGGTGGTGCGTGGCAAGCGAGAGGTGAACTCTCGATGAACGAGGCGATGAGTTTCGAGCGGACGCGGAGTCGGTACACCGGAGAGTCCGGTTCGAGGAGGGTCAGCGCATGAAGTTCGTGACGATCGGCTACGGAGAGCGTTCGGGGTACGACAGCACGGATCCGGCCGTCCGCGACGCCGCGCACGCCCACGACGCACGGCTGCTGGCGTCCGGGGTGGAGATGGGCGTCGCGGGACGGCCGGTGCAGGTGCGCAACCCCGGCGGCACCGGCACGGAGGTCGGCGAGGGCGCGTTCATGACCTCCGCGATGCCGGTCGCCGGGTTCGCGATCATCGAGGCCGAGTCGCTGGAGGAGGCGGTGCGCCTGGTGTCCGGAACGCCGTGCGCGGTCGCGCACGGCGTCGTGGAGGTGTGGCCGCTCCAGTCAGCCCAGGGGTGACCGATCGCCCACGGACCACCTGTGCCCGAACGGATCCGTGAAGCCGCCCTGCCGGTGCGTGCCCCACGGCATCTCGTGGCTCACGACGGCGGTCGTGGTCGCTCCCGCTGCCGCTGCCCGTGCGACGACGCCGTCCGGGTCGTCGGTGAACAGCTCGACCCGGACGCTGGTGACGCCGCCCGGGCTGGTCTCCGCGGGGTTGGCGGGGTTGACCTGGTGGACGAAGAACGGCGCGCCGCCGATCTCCAGACCGGCGACGCCACCGAGATTCCACAACGGGGTGGCGCCCAACGCGTCGCGGTACCAGGAGACCGCCGCGTCGGCGTCCGGAACGATCAGCATCACCGAGATCACCGGAGGTGTGGACATGGGCCCAGCCTGCCGGATCAGGCCACCCTGCGCCGCAGTTCCTCCTGCTGGATGACAGGCGTGAGGAAGAAGGCGTCCTCCCACCTGGCTCCACACCCGCGTCGGCTCCCGCACGAGCCGTGGCCCGGCCCCCTACCCGAACCTGTTCTCGATCGCGCGCACGGTCTTCTCCAAGGCCCCGCCGAGCACCTTCGGCCCGAGCAGCCCGAGCGAGAGGCCGAGCAGCTTCCCCTTGAGGTTCTTGCCTTCCCGGACGACCTCGGCGTGCACGAGCGTCGTGCCGTCGGCCTGCTTCGTGAACGTGTAGGTGTGGCCGGACCGGCCGCCCCACACGTTGGAGTCCACGGTCCTCAGCACGACCCGGTCGAGGTCCGACCAGTCGTAGTGCAGGCGCTCCCAGATGCCGCCGGACCCCTCGGTCACGTCGGCGGACGTGTCGCCGCGGTCGTGCACCCGCAGGTCGGCGTCGGCGCTGTTGGGGAAGAGGTCCGCGCGGCCGGGACCGAAGTCGGTGAGCCCGGCGACGAACTGCTCCGGCGTCGCGGTGGTCTGCTGGGTCAGGGTGATGGTGGGCATGTTCTCGGCTCCTCGTAGTTCCTGCTTGCGAGGACTACGGTGCCGTTGCCAGGGGGTCGTTCGCGCCCGTGGATGTCACTGGTCCGCGAGACACCGGGGCACACGGGCCGTCGCGTGTGCCCCGGCTCAGCGGCGCTTGCGGGCGGCGAGGAGCGACACCACGGCCAGAACGGTGTTGACCGCGGAGATGACCGTGGTCAGCTTCGCCGCCCTGGCGGGCAGTTCACCGCGCCTGCCCGCGTAGACGGCGGCCGCGGTGTCGGTGGCGTGGATCAGCACGGCCTGGCCCAGCACACGGCGTTCGTCGGCCGCGCGGCTCTTCAGCGTCAGCAGGTCGACGCCCAGCACGAGCGTGCGGATGCCGAACATGCGGGCCGGGTAGACGAACCGCCTGTCCTCGCCCAGCTCGTCGCCGAGGCTCTTCGCCATCCGGTCCGCGGCGACCAGGCCCAGCGCGCCGTTGAAGATCCGGACGCAGGCCAGTGCGGTCCGCGTGACATCGCCGAGCTCCATGTCGCCACCTCGTGTCGATCTTCGTTGGACCGGCAGTCTAGGAGAGCCGCGCGGCGAGCCAGCGCTCGATGTCGCGCCACGCCGCCCGCGCCATCCCGTTGTCGCGGTTGGTGAAGCCGTGCGGGGACTCCGGGTAGACCTTCACCTCGACCTCGCCGCCCGCCGCGACGACCCCCGCCGCCAGGGCGAGGTTGTCGGCGAGCAGGACGTCCAGCGCGCCGACCACCAGCAGCAGCGGGGGCAGGCCGCCCAGGTCGCCGAAGACGGGGGAGATGTCGGGCAGCGTGCGGTCGGGCACGTGCCCGGCGTAGGCCTCGATGAAGTACTCGTCCGCGATGAGCCTGCCCGCCGGGGTCCGGCCGCTCAGGTCGTACGTGCCGAACTGCAGGGCGGCTCCGGCGAACCGCCGCGCCCGGTCGCGCAGGCGCAGCAAAGTCGTGACGGCGAGCGTGGAGCCGGCCGAGAAGCCGCCGAGGGTGAGCCGGTCCGTGCCGAAGAGCTCCCGTGCGTTGTCCAACAGCCACAGCGCCGCCGTCTCGGCGTCGTCCGGTGCGGCGGGCCAGGGGTGTTCCGGGGCGAGCCGGTAGTCGACGCTCACGACCACCACGCCGAGCGCGTCCGCGAGCCGCTGGTTGCGCGCGTCGTCCTGCGCGGCCGTGCCCAGGTAGAACCCGCCGCCGTGGAAGTCGAGGTGGACGCCGCGCGGGGCGCCCGCGGGCCGCAGCACCCGGACCGGCACCTGCCGGCCGGCGGCCTCGACCAGCGTGTTCCCCGTGGCGGCCGCGCCCCGCAGAGCCCGCACCTCCTCGGCGTTGCCCGGCCCCCTCCTGGCGCCGCGCTCGGCGTTGGTCCTGCGGGACTCCTCGGCGTGCTCGGCGAGCTCCGGGCCGATGAGGTCGTTCAACCTCAGTCGCAAGTGGCTACCCCCTGCCGGATCGGTGCGGTGACCGAGTCAACCAGCAGGCGTGACCGAGCAGACACGAACCTCGACGGTGTCCGCTCCGAACCACCAGTAGGAACGGAGGTGTTTCTGTGAACTCCAGTCGACGGGAAGAGCCCGTGCTGATCACCTCGGCGGCCCCGTCCTACGAGGACCAGCTCGCGGCGCGGCGGCGCCGGTACGCCCTCATGATGAGCCTGCGCATCCCGTGCATCGTCCTGGCCGTGCTGTTCGCGAAGATCTGGTGGCTCGCGCTCGCCCTGGTGCTGCTGTCCGTACCGCTGCCGTGGATGGCCGTCCTCATCGCGAACGACCGCCCGCCGCGCAAGGCCGAGACACCGCGGGGCGTCGAACGACGCGCGATCGGAGGGACGAGATGACCGGGCTCACGGTGGTCGTCGGCTACGGCGACGCGGCGCTCGACGTGCTGCGGCACCTCCCGCTGCACGACGAGACGCCCGAGGTCGTGGTCGTCGACCGCGACGCGATCGCCCTGACCGGTGCGCTGGCCAACGGCGCCAGGGTCGTGCGCGGGGACGGGCGGGACCTCTGCACCCTGCAGCAGGCACGGGTGCCGTTCGCGGCACGGGTGGTCGTGGCTGTGCCGGACGACCAGGAAGGCCTGCTCGTCACCGGGCTCGCGCGCGGGCTCACGCCGACGGCGGTGGTCGTGGCGGCGGTCCGCGACTCGGCCAACCAGGAGCTCTTCACGCGGCTGGGCGCGGACGAGGTGTTCGTGCGCGCCAGTTCCGCCTAGGAGAACGCTGGGAGGCGCGGCCCGGCAGGGTGCCGCAGCGTGGTTCCAGCTCCGCCTAGGGCTGGGAGACGCGGCCCAGCAGGTGCCGCAGCGCCGGTTCCAGCTCCGGGTGGCGGAACCGGTGCCCGGCCTTGGCGAGCGCGGCCGGCCGGACCAGCTGGTTCGCCTCGGCCAGCTCGCGCGCCCCCTGCTCGCCGAGCAGCAGCTTCGGCCCGAACGACGGCACGGGCAGCAGCGCGGGCCGGCGCAGCACCTTCGCGAGCGTCGCGGTGTACTCGATGTTGCGCACGGCCCGCGGGGCGACCGCGTTGACCGGCCCGCTGAGCCCGCCGTCGTAGAGCGCGCGGTGGTACACGTCGACCAGGTCGTCCATGCCGATCCACGACTGCCACATCCGGCCGTCGCCGAGCCGTCCGCCGAGGCCCGCGGCGAACAGCGGGTGGAACAGGCGCAGCGTGCCGCCGGCGGGGGACTGGACGAGGCCGGTGCGGACGTTCACCACCCGCACCCCGGCGGCCGCGGCGGGAGCGGTGGCGGCCTCCCAGTCGGCGACCACGTCCGCGAGGAACCCCTCGCCGCGTTCGCTGTCCTCGGTGAGCTCCTCGTCGCCGCGGTCGGCGCCGTAGAACCCGATCGCGGACGCGCTGACGAACACCGGCACCCCGGTCGCGGCGGCCAGGTCGGCGAGCGCCCTGGTCGGGCCGATCCGGGACGAGCGGATCGCGTGGCGGTGTGCCTCGGTGAACCTGCCCGCGATCGACTCGCCCGCGAGGTGCACCACGGCGTCCACGCCGGCCAGGAGGTCGGCGGCCGGGCGGTCGGGGTCCCAGCGCCGCTCGTCCGGCGCGGCGGGAGCGCGGCGGACCAGCTTCACCACGTCGTGGCCCGCCGTGCTGAGGAACGACCACAGCGCCGTCCCGACGAACCCGCCGGCGCCGGTGATCGCCACGGTGAGCGGCCGGTCGCCCGCCTCGCGTGCGGCGGACTGAGCGGCCAGGTCGGCGGCGAGCTGGCGGTGCCGGTAGGCGAACATCGACCGCAGCAGGGCGGCCGGCACCGGCGTCTCCACCCGGTCGGTCATCCGCGTCCCGTCGCCCTCCGCCGCGAACTCGTGGCTGTGCCGCCACTTGAGCGCCCAGCGCAGCGGGGCGGAGTCCAGCTCGTCGACGAACCGGTGCGGCGGCGCGAACTCGGTGTGCCGGGCACCCCAGCGCAGGCCCAGCGGCAGCCCCAGCACGGCCCGTCCGCCGTCGAGGGTGCTCGCCTCGCGCACGACCCCCACCGGTTGCCACGGCGGCGTGAGCCGGTGGATGGCCCCGGGCCGGGCGTGCCAGGCGAAGACCTCGTCGAGGGGAGCGGCGACGACGCTGGAGAAGATCAGGGACATGTCCCCACGCTAAGTCCGCCGAACGGCGTCGGCATGATGGGACCGGCGGGCTCGGTCGATCGGGTGCGGCCCGCGTTCGACGCCCTCACCACGGTCGTTCGACGGACACGCACCGTGTTGTTGTCATCTCTCTGGGTCACCGGTAGGGTAATTTTCTGGGAGCGCTCCCAATTCGCCGCTGCTGATCATCGGAGAATGGAGGCTCGTTCATGCGCCCTCGCAGCACCTTTGGATCCCTCGCCAGACGGCGTGGTCTCGTCGCCGTGGTCGTCAGCGTGCTGGTCTGCACGTTCCTCTGGACGCCGGTGGCCTCGGCCCACGGCACGATCGTCGGTCCGGCCACGCGCGCCTACCAGTGCTGGCAGGCGTGGGGGAGCCAGCACACGAACCCGGCCATGCAGCAGCAGGACCCCATGTGCTGGCAGGCCTTCCAGGCCAACTCCGACACGATGTGGAACTGGATGAGCGCGCTGCGCGACGGTCTGCGCGGCAACTTCCAGGGGTCCACACCGGACGGACAGCTCTGCAGCAACGCCCTGTCCCGCAACAACTCCCTGAACACGCCCGGACCGTGGCGCACGACCAGCCTGGGTGCGAACTTCCAGGTGCACCTGTACGACCAGGCGAGCCACGGCGCCGACTACCTGCGGGTGTACGTCAGCAAGAACGGGTTCGACCCCGCCACGCAACGTCTCGGCTGGGGCAACCTGGACTTCATCACGCAGACCGGCAGGTTCGCTCCTGCCAAGGACATCAGGTTCAACGTCCAGACGTCCGGCCAGTACCGCGGGCACCACGTGGTGTTCACGATCTGGCAGGCGTCGCACTCCGACCAGACCTACATGTGGTGCAGTGACGTGAACTTCGGCTGATCCTGTGCGGTGTGCGCCCCGTGATCGACGCGGGGCGCACACCGCGCCCGGTCACAACGCCCCGATCGCCTCACAGGCCTTGCGCACGCCCTCGCCGTACGCCGGGTCCGCCTGGGCGCAGTTGCCGATGTGGCGTTCGACGGTCTCCGCCCGCGCGCCCTTGATCGCCCGCGCGGTGTTGTCGAACAACGCCTGCCGCTGCTCGCCGGTCATCAGCCGGAAGAGGTCGCCCGGCTGCCGGAAGTAGTCGGAGTCGTCCTCGCGGAAGTCGAACCGGTCCGCTGTGGACCCGATCTGCTGGGCAGGTTCGGCGAACGCGGGCTGCTCGTGCCAACGGCCGAAGTCGTTCGGCTGCACACCGGGCACGCCACCCTGGTTGCCGTCGACCCTCATGGCGCCGTCGCGGTGGTAGCTGTTCACGAGCCGCGCGCCGTGCGGGTGGTTCACCGGGATCTGGTGGTGGTTGACGCCCAGCCGGTACCGCGCGGCGTCGCCGTAGGAGAACAGCCTGCCCTGCAACATCTTGTCGGGGCTGAAGGAGATGCCCGGCACGACGTTGCCCGGCGTGAACGCGGCCTGCTCGACGTCGGCGAAGTAGTTGCCGGGGTTGCGGTCGAGCCGCAGCTCGCCCGCCTCGACCAGCGGGTAGTCCTCCTTGCTCCACACCTTGGTGAGGTCGAAGGGGTGGAAGCGGTAGGTGGCGGCGTCGGCCTCCGGCATGACCTGCACGTAGAGCTTCCACGCCGGGAAGTCGCCGCGTTCGATCGCGTCGAAGAGGTCGCGCTGGTGGGACTCGCGGTCGCGGCCGATCAGCTCACCCGCCTCCTCGTCGGTCAGGGTCTCGATGCCCTGCTGCGTGCGGAGGTGGAACTTGACCCAGTGCCGCACGCCGGCGGCGTTGATCATGCTGAACGTGTGTGAACCGAAGCCGTGCATGTGCCGGTAGGAGCGCGGGATGCCCCGGTCGCTCATCACGATCGTCACCTGGTGCAGCGCCTCGGGCAGGTTCGTCCAGAACCCCCAGGTGTTCTCGGGGCTGCGCAGGTTGGTCCGCGGGTCGCGCTTCACGGCGTGCGCCAGGTCCGGGAACTTCAGCGGGTCGCGGAAGAAGAAGACCGGCGTGTTGTTGCCGACGAGGTCCCAGTTGCCCTCGGTGGTGTAGAAGCGCGTCGAGAAGCCGCGGATGTCGCGTTCGGCGTCGGCCGCGCCGCGTTCGCCCGCCACGGTCGAGAAGCGCACGAACGTCTCGCACCGGTTGCCGATCTCGCTGAACAGCGCGGCGCTCGTGTACGGGGTGAGGTCGCCGGTGACGGTGAACGTGCCGAACGCGCCGGACCCCTTCGCGTGCATCCGCCGCTCGGGGATGACCTCGCGGTCGAAGTGGGCGAGCTTCTCGAGCAGCCAGAGGTCCTGCAGCAGCACGGGTCCGCGCGGCCCGGCGGTGAGGCTGTTCTGGTTGTCGGCGACCGGTGCGCCGGCGGCCGTGGTGAGGGGGTGGGTGTTGTCCTCGAACGACATCGGGTGGACCTTCTCTGATCAGGGGAACTGGACGCCGGACCGGCACGAGGGGCACAGGCCCCGGTGCACGACCTCGGTCTCGTCGATGTGGAAGCCGTGTGCCGGCGGGAGACCGCGGGGTGCGGCGGTGCCGGGCTCGACGTCGGCGATCGCCTCGCAGGACCGGCACACCACGTGGTCGTGGTCGCCGCCGCGCAGTTCGAAGCGCGCCCTCGGGCCGGTCTCGACCCGGCGCACCAGCCGTGCCTCGGCCAGGGCCGTCAGCACGTCGTAGAGCGCCTGGGTGGACACCGAACCGAGGTCCGCGCGCACGACCCGCCCCAGCAGGTCCACGTCGGCGTGCGGATGACGCCCGAGCGCGGTGAGCACCGCGACCCGTTGTTTCGTGACCCTCAGTGCGGCCCCGCGCAACGCGGCGACCGGGTCGTCAGCGGACACCGGCTCACTCCCAAGTAGTTAGGACTCCTAGCCACACTGTGGCATGCTGACCCGGCCGAGAACAAGAACGGTTCCAGAAACGAGGTCTGGCGATGAGCGACGCTCACGTGGCGGTCGTGTCCACCGGAACGGCGCGGCGGATGTCCTGGCGCGGGCGTCCCGTCGACTCCGCCATCGCGAAGACGCCGGTGGCGGGGCAGGTCGAGGTGGGTCCGCTGGGGCTCGCCGGCGACGAGCAGGGTGACCGGGTCAACCACGGCGGACCGGACAAGGCGGTGCTGCTCTACCCCGGTGAGCACTACGCGGCCTGGGCGGGCGAGGTCGGCGAGCTCGCGACGCCCGCGTTCGGGGAGAACCTCACCACGTCCGGGTTGTTGGAAGGCGATGCCGTGATCGGCGCGGTCTACTCGGTCGGGTCGGTGCTGCTGCAGGTGAGCCAGCCGCGCCGGCCGTGCTACAAGCTGGCGGCGCACCACGGCGTCAAGGACATGGCCGTGCGCACGCAACGCACCGGGCGCACCGGGTTCTACTGCCGCGTGCTGCGCGCGGGCCGGCTCGCCGCGGGGGACGTCCTGGAGCTCGTCAGCAGTCCGGCGCACGGCATCACGGCGGCCGAGGTGCACCGGGTGCTCAACGTCGACCGGGAGGACCTGGTCGGCACCCGCCGGCTGCTGCGGCACGCGCACGTGCTGCCCGAGTCGTGGGCGGAGCTGCTGCGGCGGCGCGGGGAGGGGTTCGTCGAGGACCAGGCGGCGCGCCTGCGCGGCTGACCGCCGTCACGGGCCGGGGGTGCGCTGCTTCCTGCGGGACACCGGCGCGTCCGCCGGCTCGTGCTCGGGGCAGTCCGTGCGCAGACCGGCGAGCGGTAGCGGAACGCGCAGCAGGTGGCAGTGGTGCGGCACCGCCGGGTCGTCGTGCTCGTCGCGGCCGAAGAAGCGGCACGTGGTGCACATGCGCGTCACGCTCACCACGTTCTTGCGCTGCAGGTCCGCGATCACGCGCAGCAGCGTGTGCAGCGTGGTCGCCCTGTCCTGCTCGGAGATGCCCGCGAGCGCCCCGGTCAGCGGGTCGTCCCAGGTGGACAGTCCACGTGCGACCCCCTCGCCGGTGGCGGTCAGCGCGAGCGACCGCCTGCGCCCGTCCGTGCCGGGGGAGCGGGTCACGAGTTCCTTGCGCTCCAACGCGGTCACCGCGTCGGACATCGTCGGCGTCGTGACGTCGAACTCCGCGGCGAGCGCCGCCACCTCGCGCTGACCCCGCGGTCGGCCCAGCGCCAGCACCACCTGCTGCTGCAACGGCGACAGCCCGTGCTCCCGCGCCGTGCGCTGCGCGAGCGACCGCATGCCGTGCCCGAGTCGCTCGAGCGCGTCGGCCAGCCGCCGGTCGAGCCCGGCCGTGCCGTCGGTGTCAGTCATGCGGATCCGCCTCGCCAGTGGGACTGTGCACGGCGATCGTACGTGTCCTCCGCCGTGAGACCTGGATCACCTCTGCGAAGAACTTAGTAGGAGTCCTACCTAGTTTGTGGCAGGCTGGTGTCAGTCCCACCGAGGAACCGCGTCGACACGCGAAGGAAGCGACATGAGTCTGCTGATGTCTCCGGCGAGCGGCTTGCTGACGCCCGCACTGCCCTGGGAGACAACGGAATGGTTCAACAGCGAGCCGCTGAACCTGGCCCAGCTGCACGGCCGGGTCGTGGTGCTGGAGGCGTTCCAGATGCTGTGTCCCAGCTGCGTGAGCCACGCGCTGCCGCAGGCGGTCCGCCTGTCCAGGGCGTTCGGCGACGACCTCGCCGTGATCGGCCTGCACACCGTGTTCGAGCACCACCGGGCAATGACGCCGACGAGCCTCAAGGCGTTCCTGCACGAGTACCGCATCCCGTTCCCGGTCGGCGTCGACGCCCTGCGCAGCGCGCACCCGGCGCCGGTCACGTTCAGCCGCTACCGCATGCAGGGCACGCCCACCACGGTCCTCATCGACCGCGACGGCATGCTGCGCGGCCAGAAGCTCGGCCCGGTCGACGACATGGCGCTCGCCGCCGCCGTCACCCGGCTGCTCGACGGAGCCGTCCCACCCGCGGTCTGCGCGATCGACGGCACCTGCACCTGAAATCCCGTTCCACACCAAGGAGAACCACCATGTCCCGAGTCGACCTCACCAACCCCGACCAGATCACCGACGAGCGCGCCGAGACCCTGGCGCAGATCAAGGGCGCGTTCGGCGTGGTGCCGAACATGTTCAAGGCCGTGGCGAACTCGCCCGCCGCGCTGCGCAGCATGTGGGCGCAGTTCGGCGCGCTGGGCGGCGGCACGCTCGGCGCGAAGACCGGCGAGATGATCGCCGTCGCCGTGGCCGACCGGAACCGCTGCGACTACTGCCTCTCCGCGCACACCATGCTCGGCAAGAAGGCCGGCGCCACCGCCGAGGAGATGAGCAGCGCGCAGAGCGGCCGGTCCGACGACCCGCACACCGCCGCGGTGCTCACGCTCGCCACCGCCCTGGTCGAGAAGCGCGGCCAGGTCTCCGACGCCGACATCACGGCCGCGCGCGAGGCGGGCCTGAGCCAGGAGGAGATCGTCGAGACGGTGGCCCACGTCGCGCTCAACGTGTTCACCAACTACATCAACGTCGCCCTGGACGTGCCGGTCGACTTCACCCGCGTGTCGCTCACCCGCTGACGGGTCCGCCTATCGTGGTGGCATGACGCGGGGCAGGGCGGCAGTGGTGCTGCGCAGGAAGTTCGACAGCACCTTCGGCTGGGCGGTGTCGCTGGCCGCGGCCGGCACCACCGCCTACCTGCTGCTCAACCCGCTGCCCGGCAACGACTTCGGCAACCAGTTCGAGCTCATCGCAATCATGGCACCGCTCACGTGGTTCATGTGGATGGTCGGCGCGCACGCGGTGGTCGAGGTGCACGGGTCGGGCGTGCTGGTCGTGAACTGGTTCCGCCGCTACTGGGTGCCGTGGGTGGACCTCGCCTCGGTCGAGGCGACCAAGGAGGTCACCCTCGTCACCCGGTCCGGCGAACGGATCAACGCCGTGGTCGGAGCGTTCTCCGCGGCCAGTTCGCTGCGGGGGAGCCGGGTGCAGGCGCGGATCCGAGAGGCGATCGAGGAACACCGGCCGCACCCCGCGCCCGCAGACGAGGGCGGGGTGCGGCGGGGGCTCGACCTCGCGCCGTGGCACCTCGCCGGGCTGCTGGCGTTCCTGCTCGTCGTCGCGTGGCTGGGGTTGTGGCTGAACGGCGGCTGACCACGGGTCTGGACGCGAGCGGGTCCGGTCGGGGGAGTGGTCGGCCAGCGGCGGGAGGGTGAAACCGCCGCGACCGGGCCGCCGCGTTCGTGTCGTTTCCGCACGACGACGTCGTGCGCGACAGCGCCGGTCTCCCCGCACCGGCCTGACGAGCCGCTCGCGGCTCACGGCCTGAACGCGCGCCGCACCGTCTCCGCCAACGCCCGCCGCCGGCGCTCGTGGTCCGCCTCCGCGTCCCCCGGGGTGGCCGTGAAGAACAGGCTCGCCGGCGACCACGTCAGCGCCAGCGTGGACACCATCGCGAGCACGTCGCCGGGATCGAGCGACGGATCGATGGTCCCGGCCCTCTGCTGCTCGGCGATGGCGCCGAGCTTGTGCGCTGTCTGCTCGGGCATCGACGTGACCAGGGGTCCGGCCGGCACGCGCTCCAGGCGCGCCCACGTGGCCAGTCGCACCAGGATCGGTCTCGTCAGGCACGAGTCGTAGAGGCCCACCGCGTAGCCCGGCAGGTCGTCGGCGGTGAACGGCACGGCGTTGACGAGGTCGTCGGCGTGGTGCTGGAAGACCGCGTCGAAGAGCCGCTCCTTGTCGCCGAAGTAGGCGTAGAGCTGGGCCTTGTTCGCCTTGGCGGTGGCGGAGACGCGGTCGACCCGCGCGCCCGCGATGCCGTGCGCCGCGAACTCCTCGGTGGCCGCGTCCAGCAGACGTTGCCGGGTGGCGTTGCCCTTGGTCACCCGACCAGCATAACCAACGAGTTGGTTTGCGCGAAGCGTGACACCGTGCTTACCTGGAGAAGTAACTAACTAGTTTCTTTTTGGGTGTGGAGGGGTGTGACATGCGGGTTCAGGCCTTCGCGGCACACGAGGCCGGTGCGCCACTGCGGCCGTACGAGTACGAGAGCGGGCCGCTCGGCCCGACCGAGGTCGACGTGCGGGTCACGCACGGCGGCGTCTGCCACACCGACGTCGGGGTGATCGACGACGAGTTCGGGCTGTCGCGGTACCCGGTGGTCGCCGGTCACGAGGCGATCGGCGTCGTCCACGCCGTCGGCGAGGCGGTCGGCGGGTCGCTCCGGATCGGGCAACGCGTCGGCGTCGGGGCCATCGCCGGGTCTTGCTTCACCTGCGAGTGGTGCCTCGACGGCCGGACGAACCTGTGCCCGGCCCGGGACGACACCGTCGTGCGCGGTGATCGCGGCGCGTTCGCCGGTCACGTGCGGGCGAGCGACTGGCGGCACGTCCACCCGATCCCGGACGCGATCCCGTCGGCCCAGGCCGCGCCGCTGCTGTGCGCGGGGACCACGGTGTTCTCGCCTCTGCTCGTCAACGGTGTGCTGCCCACCCACCGCGTGGCGGTCGTCGGCATCGGCGGGCTCGGGCACCTGGCGATCCAGTTCCTCGCCGCGTGGGGGTGCGAGGTCACCGCCATCTCGACCACGCCCGCCAAGCGCGCCGACGCGGAACGGTTCGGTGCCACCGGGTTCATCGCGTCGGGCGAGCGCGGTGCGCTCGACCGAGCCGCCGGCTCGTTCGACTTCGTCCTGTGCACGGTCTCGGCGAACCTGCCGTGGGACGACTACGTCGGTCTGCTGCGGCCCGAGGGGACGTTGTGCGTCGTCGGGGTGCCGGACCAGCCCATCGCGCTCGGGCCGATGAGCCTGCTGCCGACCGCGAAACGGGTCGTCGGAGGCATCGTGGGGTCCGCCGCGCACACGCGGCGGATGCTCGGTTTCGCGGCGCGGCACGACATCCGGCCCGAGGTCGAGACCTTCCCGGTCGCGGAGTTCGACCGGGCGCTCGACCGGGTTCGCCGGGGCAGTGCCCGGTACCGGGCCGTCGTGGAGTTCGAGGGGCACGACCTGTAACGAAGAAGCACCCGGTTCAGACAAAGCCGGTCATGACGAGTGGTGGCGCAGGTCACAAACCCGGGAAGTGGATCGTCGCGGCCGCCCTGGCCATCGTGCTGGTCGTCGGCGTCTCCCTCGTCGTCGGCGGGGCGCTGAACCCGGACGAGGCGCCGGCCACCGTCCTCACCACGTCGGCCGTCGAGGCGGCACCTCCTCCGTCCTCCGAGGACTGGTACGACCTCACGACGTACGCGCCCGTCGAGGCCGGCACCGGGCTCGAGTTCGTGCCGTCGGTCAGCATCGGCGTGGGCAGGGAACCGCTGTCGGGCGGCCTGCGCGGGACGGCCGGGTCGTCCGCGGCGCAGCCGGTCAACTTCGGCACCTGGCAGACCGCGAGCCGGTGCACCCGGTTGTCGGTGTGGGTCGGCAAGGACGCCGCCTCGTCCCAGCGGGACGGGGTCGGGCAGTTCGTGATCAAGGCCGACGAGACCGAGGCCGCGACCCGGCAGGCGGGCATCGACGACGCTCCCCAGCACGTCGAGGTCGACATCTCCGACGTCGACCGGCTCACGCTGCTCGACGTGCGGGCGGGCCGGGACGCGGTCAACGCGTGGGGCACGCCGCGGGTCTTCTGCGCGGCCCCTCCGGGCCGGACGCGGTAACGCGCCGATCACCTCGACCGACGTCCACAACGGACAGCGCTCGGACTTCGGGGGAGTGATGGTGGCGCGCAGGCACCTGCTGGTGACGTTGTTGCTGCTCACCGCGTGCTCCGCCGCGCCGGTGGACACTCCGCCGCCGCCGTCGTCGCGGACCTCGCTGCAGGCTCCGACGCTGGTCAACGAGGTGGTGCCGCCCCAGGACGTGCTCACCGTCGTGCGGGACGTTGTCGACGGGCGGACCGTCGAGTTCGTCGACGGCACCCAGGTGCGCATCGCCTCGCTCGCCGAGCCCAAGGAGTGCTTCGCGCGGGCCGCGCTCGACTTCGCCCGGTCGACGCTGGTGGCGCGGTCGGTGCGGTACACCGGGCTCTCCATCGGGCTGGTCGACCTGGAACTCGAGGACGGCACCGACTACGCGGTGCTCGCCGTGCGGCAGGGTGCCCTGCGGCCGGAGGGCGTCGAGACCGGCCCGCTGATCAACGCCAGGGACGAGGCGGCCGCGGCCGGGCGAGGGCTGTGGGGGCCGCCGTGCAAAGGCTCCGACACGTCCCCGCCCGCGCCCACCACCACGACCACGACCCCACCACCCCCGCCGCCCACGACCACGACCCCGCCGCGGCCCGCGAAGGCCTGCGCGGTCTCCTACCGGGTCACCGGGCAGTGGCAGGGCGGGTTCCAGGCGAGTGTGACCGTGCGCAACACCGGGACCGCGGCGGTCGCCGGCTGGTCGTTGATGTGGTCGCTGGCGGAGGGGGAGGGCATCCGCGAGATGTGGGACGCCTCGGGACGCCAGTACGGGCGGATCGTCACCGCGTCGAACACGAGCTACAACCGGCAGATCGCCCCGGACGCCTCGCTGCAGTTCGGTTTCAACGGCAGCGCGCGCTCCAGCCACCGCGCTCCCACCGCCTTCGTGCTCAACGGGGTGAAGTGCGCGGTGGAGTAGCCATTGCACCCCGGCGCAATAGCTACTGGTGACCCGCGAAAGCGTTGTTGACTGCCGTCATGCTCTCGAGAACCCTCAGCAAGATCGCCGGCCGGGTCGCGGCCGCCGCCGTGGTCGCGCTCTCCGCTGTCGTCGTGCACGCGCCGCCGGCGAGTGCCGCCGCGCAGGAGTTCATCTACTCGGGTCAGGACTACGGCTACGCCGGGGCGACGTTCGACTGGGCGGGACGCAGCTCGGTGCGCAACATCGACCTCCTGGTGTCCGACTGGGGCTGCGACGCCAAGCCGGTGTACGCGTACTTCCTGTTCTACAACGGTTCCCTGCACCCCGACACGACGCCGACGCGCCGGTACGACCACTCCGGCTGCGACAAGGAGGACTACTCCTCCTACAACGACCTGACCTGGTCGATCAGCGGCGACTCGATCACCTACATGGGCGTGGTCGTCTGCCGTGACGCGGCGAACGGCCCGTGCAAGGTCGGCGGGCTCTCCGGGCGCAACCCGTACGCGTAGCCCGCGCACCGGTCCGCTGGGCCGAACAGAGCCGGTCGCGGCGGTCACGCCAACCAGGGATGCGTGACCGTCGCGGCCTCCACAAGGGACGGTGTCGAACGGTTCGACAGTCCCGTTCGACGGCATTCGACAGATCGCTTGACGCTCACCAGGCCCCGATGCAGACTCCGGAAAGCGTTTTCCGGACGACGGGGTCGGAGGTCGATGAGCGCTCTAGACGAACTGCGTCAGCTGCGCCGGGGCGGCGTCGGGGTCCGGAAGGGCGACAACAGGGCCGCGTTCTGGTTCCTGGCACCCTGGTTCGCCGGGCTGCTCCTCATCACGATCGGGCCGGTGCTCGCGTCCTTCGCGCTCGGCTTCACGAAGTACAACCTGATCCAGCCGCCGAGGCTGATCGGCCTCGACAACTTCGCGCGCATCCTCACCGACTCCCGGCTGCACAACGCGCTGGGCGTCACGTTCACCTACGTGCTCGTGTCCGTGCCGCTGCAGCTGGCGTGCGCCCTGGGCGTCGCGCTGCTGCTCAACCGGGGGCTGCGCGGGCTCGCGTTCTACCGCTCGGCCTTCTACCTGCCCTCGCTGCTGGGGTCGAGCGTCGCGATCGCGGTGCTGTGGACGCAGGTCTTCGGCACCGACGGCCTGGTGAACCGCGTGCTCGGCTTCTTCGGCGTGCAGGGCAGGGGCTGGATCTCCGACCCGGACACCGCGCTGTCGACGCTGATCGTGCTGAACGTGTGGACGTTCGGCTCACCGATGATCATCTTCCTGGCCGGGCTCCGGCAGATCCCCGAGGTCTACTACGAGGCCGCCGCGATCGACGGCGCGAGCCGGTGGTCGCGGTTCCGCCGGATCACCCTGCCGCTGCTCTCGCCGATCCTGTTCTTCAACCTGGTGCTGCAGATCATCCACGCGTTCCAGTCGTTCACGCAGGCGTTCGTGGTCTCCGGCGGCACCGGCGGGCCGTCCGACTCGACCATGTTCTACACGCTCTACCTGTACCAGCAGGGTTTCAGCCGGTTCGACATGGGCTACGCCTCCGCGCTCGCGTGGTTCCTGCTGCTGATCATCGCGGCGTTCACGGCGGTCAACTTCTGGGCGGCGAAGTACTGGGTCTTCTATGACGACTAGCAGGCTGGCCGCCCCCGTCAAGCACCTCGGCCTGGTCCTGATCGGGTTCGTGATGCTGTACCCGGTGCTGTGGATGGTCGCGAGCTCGCTGCGGCCCGACGACGAGATCTTCCGCAGCCCCGGGCTCGTCCTCGACGGCCTGCGCGGCGAGAACTACACCGAGGGCTGGAACGCGCTCACGCCGTCGTTCGGCACCTACCTCGCGAACTCGGCGGTCCTGGTGCTCGGCTGCATCGTCGGCAACCTCGTGTCGTGCTCCATGGCCGCGTACGCCTTCGCGCGCCTGCAGTTCCGCGGCAAGCGGTGGTGGTTCGGGATCATGCTCGGCACGATCATGCTGCCGATCCACGTGATCATCGTGCCGCAGTACGTGCTGTTCTCGAACATCGGCTGGGTCAACACGTTCCTGCCGCTGATCGTGCCGAAGATCCTCGCCACCGACGCGTTCTTCGTGTTCCTGATGGTGCAGTTCATCCGCGGCCTGCCGCGCGAGCTCGACGAGGCCGCGCGCATCGACGGCTGCGGTCACCCGCGGATCTTCCTGCAGATCATCCTGCCGCTCATGACGCCGGCACTCGCCACCACCACGATCTTCACGTTCATCTGGACGTGGAACGACTTCTTCAGCCAGCTGATCTATTTGACGGACCCGGACATGTACACGGTCCCCGTCGCCCTGCGCTCGTTCGTCGACTCGACGGTCGCCACGTCGTGGGGCTCGCAGTTCGCGATGAGCGTCGTCTCGCTCGTCCCCATCTTCCTCGCCTTCCTCGTCGGTCAGCGGTACCTCGTCAAGGGGATCGCCACGACCGGGGGCAAGTAGCCGAAAGGACAGCTCATGCGCAGAGGTGTTCGCCGCGGGGCCCTGTGGGCGGTCCTGCTGTCGCTGACCGCGTCCCTGGCCGCCTGCGGGTCCGGTTCGGACGCGGGCGGCGACCTGACGACGGAGCAGGTCACGCTGCGCTTCACCTGGTGGGGCGCGGACGACCGGCACAAGCGGACCCAGCAGGTCATCGAGATGTTCCAGCGCAAGCACCCGAACATCACCATCAAGGGCGAGTTCAAGGAGTGGAACGGCTACTGGGACAGCCTCGCCACCACCATGGCGGCCAACGACGCGCCGGACATCATGCAGATGGACGAGCTCTACATCGCGTCCTACGCCGAACGCGGCGCGCTGCTCGACCTGAACGAGGCGAAGAAGCACCTCGACACCGCGAACTTCGACCAGAAGGCGCTCGCCACCGGTGCCATCGCCGGCAAGCAGTACGGGCTGCCCGTCGGCCTCGGCATGTACTCGATCATGGCCAACCTCGACCTGCTGGCCAAGTACGACATCCCCGTCCCGGACGACACCAAGTGGTCGTGGAACGACCTGAGGTCCATCGGCGACCAGGTGTCGAAAGCCAGTGGTGGCGCGGTGTTCGGCGTGCAGTCGCCCGGCATCAACGACGCGGCGGGACTGAGCATCCGGGCGCGCCAGCAGGGCAAGGCGATGTTCGACGCCGAGGCGAAGGTCGTGCTGCCGCAGGAGATCGCGCGGGACTACTGGCAGTACATCCTGGACCTGTCGAAGTCCGGCGTCGCGGCACCGCCGTCGGTCACGATCGAGAAGGCCTCCGCCGGGCTGAACCAGTCCGCCACGGCGACCGGCACGGCGGCGTTCGGGCTGTGGTGGAACACCCAGCTGACCGCGCTGACCGCCGCCAGCGGCGCGAAGCTGAAGCTGCTGCGGCTGCCCGGTGAGACGCAGGGACCGGCACCCGGCGCCTACTACAAGCCGTCGATGTTCTGGTCGGTGTCCGCGCGGTCGGAGCACCCGGCCGAGGCGGCGGCGTTCGTCAGCTTCCTCGCCAACGACGAGGAGGCGGCCAAGATCCTGCTGACCGAACGCGGCGTGCCCGCCAACCAGAAGATCCGCGAGGCGATCGCGGGGCAGCTCAAGGACACCGACAAGGCGGCCAAGGAGTACCTCGACACCGTGCCGGTCAGCGACCCGCCCAGGATCACGCCGAACGGTGCCAGCACCCTCGACACGATCCTCAAGCGGCACACCGAGGACGTGCTGTTCGGCCGCACCACCCCGGACGCCGCCGCGGCGTCGTTCATCAAGGAAGTCCAGTCCGAAGTGGACGCTGCCAGGTGAGGCGGGCGGCCGTCGTCGGCACGGGGGCGATCGCGGCGGCGCACGCCGAGGCGCTGCGCTCGCTGGGGGACCGGGTCGAGCTGGTGGCGGTGGTGGACGTGGACGCCGATCGCGCCTCGGCGTTCGCCAGGGAGTGGGGTGTGCCGGCGGTGCACCCCACTCCGGCCGCCCTGCTGGAGGCCGAGGACCTGGACGTGGTGCACGTCTGCACCCCGCCGCGTCACCACGCGCCGCTCGCGCTGGAGTGCCTGGCCGCGGACGTGCACGTGCTCGTCGAGAAGCCACCCGCCTTGTCGCTGGGCGAGATCGACGCGCTGATCGCGGCCGAGCAGGCGTCGGCGGGCCGCGTCGCGACGGTGTTCCAGCACCGGTTCGGGCCCGCCGCGCTGCGGTTGCGGCGCCTGGTCGCCGAGGGCGTGTTCGGGCGGTCGTTCGTGGCCCGGTGCGACACGCTCTGGTACCGCGGCGACGCCTACTTCGAGGTGCCCTGGCGGGGGAGCTGGGACAGCGAGGGCGGCGGCCCGACGATGGGGCACGGCATCCACCAGTTCGACCTGCTGCTGTCCGTGCTGGGGCCGTGGCGGGAGATCCGGGCGGTGGCGGTCCGGCAGGCCAGGGCCGTGGCGACCGAGGACGTCTCGATGGCGCTGGTGACCTTCGCCGACGGCACGGTCGCGTCCGTGGTCAACTCGCTGCTGTCGCCCAGGGAGACCTCGCAGCTGCGGTTCGACTTCGACCACGCCACCGTCGAGGTGGAGCACCTCTACGGCTACACCGACGCGCACTGGACCGTGACCCCGGCGCCCGGCCACGACGAGGTCGTCACGCGGTGGCGCGCGGAGCCGTCGGGTGTCGTGAGCAGCCACCGGTGCCAGCTGGCGGCGTTCCTGGACGCCCTGGACGCGGGCGAGACACCACCGGTGACCCTCGCGGACGCCAGGAACACCATGGAGTTCATCGCGGCGCTGTACGCGTCGGCGTTCACCGGCGGCGTCGTGAAGGCGGGCGAGCTGGGGCCGGACAGCCCGTTCTACGCGACCATGGAAGGGAGCGGTGCCCCGTGGGACGCCCGGTGACCGTGCGGCAGGACGACGACGCGGTGACCGCGGTCGTGGACGACGTCGAGCTGTTCCGGTACGTGCACAGCCCGGCGACACCCGCGTTCGAGGGGCCGAAACCGTACCTGCACCCGGTGCGCACGCTCGCGGGCGACGTGGTGACGGCGTTCCGGCCGCACGACCACCGCTGGCACAAGGGCGTGCAGATGACCGCGACCGACGTCTCGGGCGAGAACTTCTGGGGCGGCGTCACGTACGTGCGCGACCAGGGCTACGTGGCGCTGCCCAACGTCGGCACCATGCGGCACGAGGAGTTCGAGCTCGACGGCGCACGGGTCGGCGAGCGGCTGTCCTGGTACACCGAGGCCGGGGAGCGCTGGATCGAGGAGTCGCGGTCGCTCGCCGTGCTCGACGTCGAGGACGACTCGTGGACGCTGGAGTTCGTCACCACCATGACGAACCTGTGCGCGTGGCCGCTGGTCTTCGGCAGCCCGACCACCAACGGGCGGGAGCTCGCCGGCTACACCGGGTTCTTCTGGCGCGGCCCGCGGTCGTTCACCGGCGGCACCGTGCTCGCGGCGGACGGCGGCGCGGGGCAGGAGCTGATGGGCGAGGCGGCGCGCTGGCTCGCGTTCACCGGCCACCACGACGAGGTCGACCGGTCGTCGACGCTGCTGTTCGTGGACCACCCGGACAACTGCACGCACTGGTTCGTGCGCAGCACGCCGTTCGCGGCGGTCAACCCCTCGTTCGCGTTCCACGAGACGCTGGAGCTCGCGCCCGGCGGCGCGCTGAGCCTGCGGTACCGGCTCGTCGTCGGCACCGGCGAGTGGTCGCGCGACCGCCTCGAAGCGCACGTGGAGGACCACCCGTGGTAGCGCCCTTTCCCGGCGGCATAGGCATCTCCGGGCTCCGGGTCTACGACTGGCCCGCGGTGGACGGGGTGTGCGGCGGGTCGCCGCACGTCCACCTGGCCTGCTCCGAGTGCTACTACGTGGTCGGCGGGCGGGGCAGCGTCCAGACCCTGACGCGGCGCGGGTTCGCCGAGACCCCGCTGAGCGAGGGCGTGGTCGCCTGGTTCACGCCCGGCACGATCCACCGCCTCGTGAACGACGGCGATCTGCGGATCGTCGTGCTGATGCAGAACAGCGGCCTGCCCGAGGCGGGGGACGCGGTGTTCACCTTTCCCGCGGAGGTGCTGGCCGATTCCGCGGACTATTCGGAACGGGCGCGGGCGGGTGACGAGGAATCGACGCGGCGGCGCCGGGACCTCGCCCTGGAAGGATTTCTGGAGTTGCGTCGCCGCGTCGAGGCGGGCGAGGACGCGCTGACGGACTTCTACCGCGCCGCCACCCGTCTGAAGCAGCCCGACCTGGACGCTTGGGAGAAGCGCTGGCGGGCCGGGGCGCTGGCCTCGGCGGAACGCACCGGGGAGCAGCTGGGCCGGTTGCGGGACGGGGACGTCGGGCACCTCGGCGAGGCGGACGTGCACGTGACGCGGGCGCGCACCCCGCAGCGGTTCGGCATGTGCGGCCGGCTCGACGCGTTCTGATCGTCCGATCGAATTCGATTCGAAAGAAATCGCGGCACCGCATTCGACTTGTTCGACGCTAGCGTTTTTCGCATGAAACGTTTTAATTGCGCGCTGCTCGCCGTGGCGCTGCTCGCGGGTGGCGTGCCGGCGCTCGCGGACGAGCCACCGGAACGAGGTCTGATCAGCGTCCGCTCGGCCCAGGGCAACTTCGTGTCGTGGCGGCTGCTCGGGTCCGACGCCGCGGACGTGGCGTTCCACGTCTACCGCGACGGCGTGCGGGTCACCGGTGCGCCCCTGACGACGGCGACGAGCTACCTGGACGAAGGCGCGCCCGCCACGGCGTCCTACTCGGTGCGGGCGGTGATCGGAGGCGTGGAACCGGCGGCGGCCACGCGCTCCGTCGGCACGCTCGCGACGAGCAGGGACGTCCCCCTGCAGATCCCCTCCGGTGGCACGACCCCCTCCGGCGAGTCGTACACGTACGTCGCGAACGACGTGTCGGTCGGCGACCTCGACGGCGACGGCGAGCAGGACTTGGTGCTGAAGTGGGATCCCACCAACGCCAAGGACAACTCGCAGTCCGGCTACACCGGCAACGTCTACCTCGACGCCTACCGGTTGAACGGCACCAGGTTGTGGCGGATCGACCTGGGCCGCAACATCCGCGCCGGCGCGCACTACACCCAGTTCCAGGTCTTCGACTACGACGGCGACGGCCGGGCCGAGGTCGCGGTCAAGACCGCCGACGGCACGCGGTCGGGCACCGGTCAGGTGATCGGCAACGCGAGTGCCGACCACCGCAACAGCAGCGGGTACGTGCTGGCCGGACCGGAGTACCTCTCGGTGTTCCGCGGCACGGACGGCGCCGTGCTCGACACCGAGAACTACGTGCCACCACGGGGAACCGTGTCGTCGTGGGGCGACAGCTACGGCAACCGCGTCGACCGGTTCCTCGCCGGAACGGCCTACCTGGACGGCTCGCGGCCCAGCATCGTCATGGCGCGCGGCTACTACACGCGCAGCGTGATCTCCGCGTGGGACTTCCGCGGCGGGCAGCTCACCCAGCGCTGGACGTTCGACTCGGCGACGCAGTCGAACCGCTCCGCGTGGGAGGGCAAGGGCAACCACCAGCTGTCCGTCGCGGACGTCGACGCCGACGGTCGGGACGAGATCGTCTACGGCTCGATGGCGATCGACGACAACGGCCGGGGCCTGTGGCAGAACGGCACCCGGCACGGCGACGCGCTGCACGTCGGCGACTTCGTCCCGTCGAGGCCGGGTCTCGAGGTGTTCAAGCCGTCGGAGTCGACCACCGACGTCACCCACTGGATGGGCGACGCGCGCACCGGCCAGATCCTGTGGAGCGCGCCGTCGTGCGGCTGCGACAACGGCAGGGGAGTGGCCGCCGACATCTGGGCGGGTAACCCCGGCGCCGAGGCGTGGTCGTCGTCGGTCGGCGGTCTGCGCAGCGCCACCACCGGCGGCCAGGTGGCCGCGCGCAAGCCCGGCTCGACCAACTTCGTGATCTGGTGGGACGGCGACGCGCAACGCGAGCTGCTCAACGGCACCACGATCGACAAGTACGGCCCCGACGGCGACACGCGGCTGCTCACCGGGTCCGGGGTGGCGTCCAACAACGGCACGAAGTCCACGCCCGCGCTCGCCGCGGACATCCTCGGCGACTGGCGCGAGGAGGTGATCTGGCGGACCACCGACAACCGGGCGCTGCGCGTCTACTCGACCACCGAGCCGACCTCGATCCGGCGCGTGTCGCTGTTGCAGGACCGGCAGTACCGGGTGGCCGTGGCGTTCCAGAACACCGCCTACAACCAGCCGCCGCACCCCAGCTTCGCCACACCGTGAGCCCGTCCGAACCTTCCCAGGAGGTCGTTGTGCTGTCGAGATTCCTCCGCGCGGTGGTGGCCGCCCTGGTGCTGGTGGCCTGCGTGGTCGCCACACCCGCGGCCGCCGCCGCACCCACCCGGATCATGGCGCTCGGTGACTCGATCACCGGCTCGCCGGGGTGCTGGCGGGCGTTGCTCTGGAAACACCTGCGGGACACCGGGCACACCGACGTCGACTTCGTCGGCACGCTGCCCGGCGACGGCTGCGGCTTCACCTACGACGGCGAGCACGACGGCCACGGCGGGTACCTCGCGACGAACATCGCGCGGGACAACCAGCTGCCCGGCTGGCTCGCCTCGGCGCGGCCGGACGTCGTGCTCATGCACCTCGGCACCAACGACGTGTGGAGCAACATCCCCGCGAGCACGATCCTCAACGCCTACACGACGTTGCTCGGCCAGATGCGGGCGAGCAACCCAGCCGTGAAGCTCGTGGTCGCGCAGATCATCCCGATGACCCCGGCGAACTGCTCCGCGTGCGGGCAGCGGGTCGTCGACCTGAACAGCGCGATCCCCGGCTGGGCGCGGGCCAACAGCACCACGGCCTCGCCGATCACCGTGGTCGACCAGTGGACCGGCTTCGACACCGCGACCGACACCACCGACGGCGTGCACCCCAACGGGGGCACGGGCATCCAGAAGATGGAGAGCCGCTGGTACCCGGCGGTCGTGGCCGCGCTCGGGAACCAGCCGGCCGCGACGGGCCTGCGCGTCGACGGCACGCGGGTCGTCGAGGCGAACGGCACGCCGTTCGTGATGCGCGGCGTCAACCACGCGCACGTCTGGTACCAGTCGCAGACCAGGGCGTTCGCGGACATCAAGTCCTTCGGCGCCAACACGGTCCGCGTCGTGCTCGGCAGCGGCCAGCGGTGGGGACCGACCCCGGCTTCGGAGGTGTCGACCGTCATCGGGCTGTGCAAGCAGAACAAGCTGATCTGCGTGCTGGAGGTCCACGACACCACCGGGTACGGCGAGCAGAGCGGCGCGGCGACCCTCGACCAGGCCGCGAGCTACTGGATCAGCGTCGCCAGCGCGTTGCAGGGCCAGGAGAACTACGTGGTCATCAACCTGGGCAACGAGCCGTTCGGCAACAACGCCCAGACCAGTGCCACCTGGGCGAGCGCGACGAGCAGCGCGATCAGCCGGTTGCGCGGGGCCGGGTTGCAGCACCTGCTGATGGCGGACGCCCCGATGTGGGGCCAGGACTGGGGCAACATCATGCGCGACAACGCGGCGTCGGTGCTCAACGCCGACCCGCAGCGCAACACGGTGTTCTCCGTCCACATGTACGGCGTCTACAACACGGCGGACAAGGTCAACGCCTACTTCGACGCGTTCCGGACGGCCGGTCTGCCGCTGGTGGTCGGCGAGTTCGGGCACAACCACAGCGACGGCGACCCCGACGAGGACACGATCCTCGCCCAGGCGCAGGCCCGCGGGCTCGGGTACCTCGGCTGGTCGTGGAGCGGCAACAGCAGCGACGTCGGCTACCTCGACATGGTCAACTCGTTCAACCCGGCGAGCCTCACCTCGTGGGGCGAGCGGATCCTCAACGGCGCCAACGGGATCCGGCAGACGTCGAAGGAGGCCACGATCTACGGCGGGGGCGGTCCCGCCGACACCCAGCCGCCGTCCACGCCGGGCACCCCGGCGGCGTCGGGCGTGACGTCCTCCGGCCTCACGCTGAGCTGGGCGGCGTCGACCGACAACGTCGGCGTCACCGGGTACGACGTGTTCCGCGCGGTCGGCAGCGGGTCGTTCGCCCAGGCCGGGTCCTCCGCGACGACCTCGTTCACCGACAGCGGCCTCAGCCCGTCCACCACGTACCGATACCAGGTGCGGGCGAAGGACGCCGCCGGCAACGTCTCGGCCACCTCGGGCACCGCGTCGGCGACGACCGGGGCCGGCGGCGGCACGGGGGCGTGCAGGGTCGGCTACTCCGCGCAGAACTGGGGCGGTGGCAACGGTTTCACCGCGAGCATCGCCATCACGAACACCGGCACCACCGCGCTCAACGGCTGGACACTGGCCTTCAGCTTCGCGAACGGCCAGGGCGTGACCCTGCCGGGGTGGGGAGCGACGTTCGCCCAGTCCGGCGCGGCCGTCACCGCGACCAACCTGAGCTGGAACGGCGCTCTCGCGCCGAACGCCTCGACGACGATCGGGTTCAACGGCACGTTCAACGGGACCAACCCGGCGCCGTCGTCGTTCACGCTCAACGGGAGCACCTGCACGACCGCGTGACCTCTGCTTTAAACGATTCAACAGGCTGTCCGATTGCGGACAGCCTGTTGTCGTCTTGCTTGACACATCTCGCCACCTCCCACCACGCTGGGCCCGCCGCCGTGATTGAAACGTTTCATCCAGCGACGAAGGTGGAGACGACGTGCGCAGACGGGTGTTCCTCAGGACGTCGGCGGTCGGGCTGACCGCCACCGCACTGCCGGTCGGCGTGGCGCACGCCGGACCGGAGGAACGGGCAGGTGGGATGCGCGTGGTGCGCACGACCGTGGAGTACGCGGAGACGCTGCTCGGCACGGACGTCACCGCGCCCCGCCTCGCCTGGGTGCTCGAGGCCGGCGGCACGGGCGCCCGGCAGACCGCCTACCAGGTCGAGGTCGGCACCGCGCCCGGCCGGGCCGACGTCTGGCAGAGCGGCAAGGTCGGCTCGGACCGCACGACCGGGATCCCGTTCGCGGGCAAGGAGCTGCGGCCGCGCACCCGCTACCACTGGCGCGTGCGGGTGTGGGACGGCGCGAACCGTCCGTCGGCGTGGAGCACCACCAACTGGTGGGAGACCGCGCTGCTCGGCACGCCGTGGCAGGCGAAGTGGATCGGCGCCGAGGACACGGCGATCGCCTTCACCGGCGCGCGCTGGATCTGGTCCGCCACCACCCCGGCCGAGAGCCGCTGGTTCCGCACGGCGGTCGACCTCCCGGCGGACGCCGTGCGCGCCCGGCTCGTCGCGACCGCCGACGACGACTTCACGTTGCACGTCAACGGGTCCGAGGTGCTGCACGTGCCGGAGCAGGTCGACGTGTGGAAGGTCGGGCAACGCGCGGACGTGACCCGCCTCGCGGGCCGGCGGATCGTGCTGTCCGCCCGTGCCACCAACAGGTCGGCCGGACCGGCCGGGTTCCTGCTGCGCCTGCTGGTCGACCTGCCGGACGGTCAGCGCGAGGTCGTCACCGGCCCCGGCTGGAAGGTCGCCGAGACCGAGCAGCCCGGCTGGCAGGCACCGGACTTCGACGACTCGGCGTGGAGCCCGGCGACCGTGCTCGACCCGTACGGCCAGGGCCCGTGGGGCGCGAACGTCACGGTGAAGGAGCAGCCCGCGCCGTTGCTGCGCACGGAGTTCGGCCTGGACAAGCCGGTGCGCCGGGCCCGCCTGCACGTCAGCGGGCTCGCCTACCACGAGACGGAGATCAACGGCCGCCGCGTCGGCGACCGCGTGCTGGACCCCGGCTTCACCGACTACGACCACACCGTCCTCTACGCGACGCACGACGTCACCGACCTGGTGCGGCGCGGCCGCAACGCGATCGGCGTGACGCTCGGCCGCGGTTTCTACGGCATGAAGACCCCGAACGTCTGGCGGTGGGAGCGCCCGCCGTGGCACGACGAGCCGAAACTGCTGGCGCAGCTGGAGATCGACCACCCCGACGGCACCCGCACGACCATCGCCTCCGACGACCGGTGGCGCCTGACCGACGGTCCGACGGTGTCGAACTCGCTCTACACCGGCGAGACCTACGACGCCCGGCTGGCACCGCGCGACTGGACGAAACCGGGGTTCGACGACAGCACGTGGTCACGCGCGTCCGTCCGCCCGGCTCCGAAGGGCACGCTGAAAGCCCAGGAGCACGAACCGATCCGCGTGGTGGAGTCGGTGACGCCGACGGTGAGCACACTCCGGCCCGGCGTGTTCGTGGCGGACATGGGACGCACGATGTCGGGCTGGACCCAGCTCACCGTCGACGCGCCCGCGGGCACCGTGGTGCGGCTCAAGCACGGCGAGACGCTGAACTCCGACGGCAGCGTCCGCATGGAGAACGGGCACGTCAGCGGCGGCCGGATCCAGCTCGACGAGTACGTCTGCGCGGGCGGCGCGGCCACGTGGGAACCGAAGTTCTCCTACAAGGGCTTCCGCTACGTCGAGGTGACCGGCCTGACGACCGCGCCGCGGCTCGTCGGCAGGGTCGTGCACTCGGACGTGCCGCGCGTCAGCACGTTCCGCTGCTCCGAGCCGCTGTTCGAGCAGTACGACGCGGCGATGCGCCGCACCGTCGCGAACAACCTGCACGGCATCCCCACCGACACCCCGACCTACGAGAAGAACGGCTGGACCGGTGACGCCCAGGTCGGAGCTCCGTCGATGCTCGCCGAGTTCGGGATGGCGCGGTTCTTCACCAAGTGGCTCGGCGACCTCGCGGACAGCCAGGACGCCGCGGGCCAGCTCCCGGTGATCGTGCCGAGCGGCGGCTGGGGCTACCGCGAGCTGGCGCCCGCTCCGGAGTGGACGACCGTGTACCCGTTCGTGCTGCGGGAGATGTACCGGATCTACGGCGACGACCGCCTGCCGCTGCGGCACTGGCCGGTGCTCACCCGGTACCTGGACTGGGAGATCGGCAGGCTGCGCGACGGCCTCGCCGTCACCGCGCTGGGCGACTTCCTGCCACCGGACTCCGGGGGCATCCCGCCCGAGGACACGCGGCTGACCGCGACCGCGTACCTCTACCGCGCCCTGCTGCACACCGCCGAACTCGGTGACGTGATCGGGAAACCCGTGCCGCACTACCGCGCGGTCGCCGCACAGTTGCTGACAGCGTTCAACGACGCGTTCCTCGACGGCTACTACCGGACCGCTCGCGACCCCGGCTACCGGCAGACGTCCAACGCCGTCCCGCTCGCGTTCGGCATGGTGCCCGCCGGGTCCGTCCAGGCCGTCGCGGACCGGCTGGCGAGCGAGATCCGGGCCAACGGCAACCACGTCGACGTCGGCTGCCTCGGCGCCAGCGTGCTGCTGCAGGCGTTGGGGGACAACGGACACGCCGACGTGGCCCACGCGGTGGCCACCGAGCGGTCGTACCCGAGCTGGGGCCACTGGTTCGCGAACGGTGCCGACACCATGTGGGAGATGTGGGACACCGGCACCCGGTCGCGCAACCACTACTTCAAGGGCACGGTCGTGCAGTGGCTGTACGAGAACGTGGCGGGGTTGCGGCCGGGGGACGCGGGCTACCGCACGTTCGTCGTCCGGCCGGCCACGGCCGCGCTGTCCTGGGCGCGGATGGAGTTCGAGAGCGTGCGCGGGCGCATTGTGGTGGCGTGGACCAAGGTCGACGGGGTGGTGCGGCTGACCGTGGAGGTGCCGGTGGGGTCGACGGCCGAGGTGCACGTGCCCGGCGGCACCGTGGTGAAGGTGCCGCACGGGAGGTGGACGTTCTGAGGGCGTCAGCCAGTCGTGCGCCCGGCTGACCCGCTCGGCACCTTGACCGGGCCGGGGAAGAACATGTTCGTGGTGGCCTGGTACCGCGCGTAGTCGGGCCGCTTGCGCACGCTGTAGTACTCGGCGGGCCGGGCGCCGGTGTGCTTGGTGAGCGTGACGAACAGCGTCCACGACACCAGGAACAGGCCCGCGACCAGCACGAGCGAGGTCGCGGTGATCCGGCCCGGCAGCGACGGGAGCGCTGCCAGCACGAGGGCGTTCCACTGCATCCACTGGAAGAAGTAGTTGGGGTGCCTGCTGTACCGCCACAACCCGCGGTCGCAGGTGCCCCGCTCGCCGGACGCCGCGAACCGCTGCTTCTGCCGGTCCGCCACCGACTCGAGCACGTACGACACGGCCCACAGGCCCAGCGCGACCCAGGACCACGAGGACGGCCGGGAATCGGCCGCGACGAGGAAGGTGGGCACGGCGAGCACCGACGCGTTCGCGAGGCCCTGCAACCAGATCTCGTACTGGACGGACACCGCCTCGCTGCGGAACCCCTGCCGCTCCCAGCGCCGCCGCTGGTACCGGTAGCGGGGCAGCTCGGCCTTGGGCGCGCCGGGCTTCCACCACCCGTGCCTGATCGTCATGACCAGGCTCCACAACCCCATCCGCGCGCCCATGACGAGGTAGGCGACCGCGATCGCGACGGTGACGGCGTTCAACTCAGGTGCGGTGACGAGGGTGACCACGCCGATGCCCACCAGCCCCCACGGCCACGCCACGTCGACGTACGACACGTGCCGCGTGAGGTGCCCCGGCACGGCCGCCAGGACCGTGAACAGCACGACCTGCACCACGAGGTTCCACCGCGCGGCCCCCGCGGTGGCCGGGTCCAGCAGCAACGCGACCGCGACCAGCACGAACGGCAGCACCGCCCAGACTCGCCGCATGGCGGTCCTCCTCGGCCTGGTGAGACATTCCGTCTGATTGTCTCAGGTGAGACACTTTATACATGCTGTCTCACGCCGCGACCAACGTGAACCTGGCCACCGAGCCCGAGGTGGACCCGGTCATCGCCCTCGCGCTGCGGCAGTTCCTCCGCGACGGCCGCATCGACATGGGGGAGCTCGCCACCTCGGCGGGCATCGGCCGCGCCACGCTCTACCGCCGCTTCGGCGACCGCGACCGCGTCCTGGGCGAGGTGCTGTGGGCGATCACGCACCGGGCGTGGGTGAGGCTGTGGCAGGCCAGTCCGCGGCGGGGGATGGCACGCGTGGTCGCCGTGCTGGACCAGGCGATGCGCGACACCGTCGCCATGCCCGCGCTGCGGTCGCTGCTCGAACGCGACCCGGAGACGGCGTTGCGGGTGCTGACCTCCCAGCGCGGGGTGGTGCAGCACCGGCTGGTGAGCGGGCTGGCCGAGCTGATCGGCGCGGAGCGGGACAGGCCGTCGGAGATCCCGGTGACCAAGCTGGCCTACGCCGTGGTGCGGCTCGCCGAGTCGTTCTGCTACTCCGACGTCATCGCCGGGGCGCCGGCGGACATCGACACGGCCACCGAGATCATCCGCAAGCTCCTGGCCTAGTAGGTCGCCCCCGCTGTCGCGGCGAGGTCGTCCTGGTGGGCGCGGACCTGGAAGACCTGCCGCACCACGCCGATCCACCAGATGAAGGTCAGTGCGATGACGGTCGGGTTCTTCAGGAACAGCAGCACCGCCAGGTAGGTCTGCCGGGCCGACTCCGGCAGCAGGCCGGACACCACGTGCTCGGCGAGGACCTCGAACACGGCGAACGCCGCGCCGAGGAAGCCGGCCTGCCACACCAGGCTGCGCCAGTGCCGCCGCGTGAAGTCCCGGGCCGCGCTCCAGCGCAACGTCAGCCCCCGCATCGCGATCCGCCACACGAGGACCACGAGGGCGAGTCGTGTCGCCAGCACCACGACCTCGGACGCCGTCGCGAGGGCGGAGGGGATCTCGTCGGTCCAGTTCACGACGATCAGCCGCTGAACCGACGCCACCGCCGACAGTCCCACCACCATGACCAGGTGGCGGGTGTAGAGGCGCCAGGTCCACCTCGGTACTTCCAGGGCCAGTCCGAACTCGCTCACGGTTCCCCCAAATGCTTCAGTCGACTGAATGATTTAGTTCAGCATACTGAAATATTTGGTCCGGTAAAGTGGCGGTCGTGGAAGAGCGAGACGCCGGACGCGCCCTGAGCACCGCCGTGGTGGCGTTCCACGAGGCGGTGGGCGCCAGCCTCGGCGTGACCGCCGTCGACCAGCGCGCGCTCGCCGTGATCGCGGGGGCGGGGTCGGTGTCCGCGGGCCAGCTGGCCAAGGAGATCGGCCTGACCCCGGGCGCGGTCACCGGGGTGGTCGACCGGCTCGAGAGGGCGGGGCTCGCCCGGCGCGAACCGGATCCCGCCGACCGGCGGCGCCTGGTGATCACCGCCGTCCCCGGCGCGTTCGGGGACGCGTTCGCGGGGCTCGGCAAGGCCATGGCCGAGCTGGGGGAGCGCTACTCGCCCGAGGAGCGGGCGGTGATCGCCGACTGGGTCGCGCGCACGATCGAGGTGCTGCGCGAACAGACTCGCATCGTCAACGCGCGACCCTCACGGCGTTAGCGGGTCAGCGGTGCGCGACGGCGAAGTCGTCGAACGCCGCGCCGGTGTTGAACACTCGCACACCGTTGGCGCCGCTGGAGAAGCTGGTGTCGGTCACCGAGATATTCGGCGTGGTCATGTCGCCGACGTACACCTTGATCGCCGACCCGATCGCCTCCACCCGCAGGTGGTGCCGGGCGTTCGGCCGGACGGTCACCGGGGCCGACGCGAGCTGCGTCCAGTTGTTGTCGGCCTTGCCGAGCACGACGCGCCCGCTGCCGGTGACGCCCGCGTAGTAACCGCGGTAGGCGTCCGTGCCGGTGGTCGCGGCCGTCGCGCGGAACACCACGCCGCTGTCGCCGGACGCGGACCTCGGGACGACGGTCGCGTCCTGCACGAAGTCGGTGAAGTTCGTGTCCAGCAACGCCTTGCCGCCGAACGAGCTGCCGGTCTCGTACCGGCCGCCGCTCGCGGACCAGCTGCCGCCGTGCGTGGTCCAGCCGACGGCGTTGTCGTCGTCGAAGTCGTCCTGGACGCGCATGGTCACCGGCTGGATCGTGCCGTCGGCGTTGAAGGTCATCCGGTCGTAGGCCAGTTGCCGGTCGTTGGCGCCGGTGCGGCTGAGCGGGCGGCGGTGGTAGACGATGTACCAGATGTCGGTGCCCGGCACGTTGATCACCGAGTTGTGCCCCGAACCCCGTGCCACGGAGGGGTCCTGGGCCAGCACGCGGCTGATCTTGGTGAACGGGCCGGTGGGCGAGTCGGAGATCGCGTACGACACCGCGTAGTTCGGGCCGGTCCAGCCGTCCTCGGACCACATGAAGTAGTACTTGCCGCCGCGCTTGAACATCTGCGAGCCCTCGGTGAAGTTCGCCGGCGTGATCTCCTTGTAGATGCTGCCGTCGGCGAACCGGCCGAGGCTCGTCATGTCCTCGTTGAGCTTCACCACGTTCGCGTGGCCCCAGCCGCCGTAGTACATGTACGCCTGGCCGTCGTCGTCGATGAAGACGTCCTGGTCGATCGGCTGCGCGCCGTTGACGAACTGGCTGATCAACGGCTTGCCGATGGCGTCGCGGTACGGCCCCTCGGGCCGATCGGCGACCGCGACGCCGATGCCGCCGAGTTCCGAGTTGCTCTGGATGTCGTTGGCGCCGAAGTAGAGGTAGTACCTGCCGTTCCGCTCGACGGGGGCCGGTGCCCAGACCGCCCGGCGCGCCCACGAGACGTTCGCGGTGGTGAGGACGTCGGCGTGCTTGGTCCAGTGCACGAGGTCGGTCGAGGAGAACGCGTCGAGGTAGGTCTGCTGGTCGTACGGCCGCGATGCCGTGGGGAAGACCCAGTAGCGGTCGCCGTAGACCGCGACGTCCGGGTCGGCGTACCACCCGTCGACGAAGGGGTTGCCGGCCTCGGAGGTCGCGAAGTCGGGGACCGCCGCGGAGGACGCCACGGCGGGCACGCTGCCGAGCAGGGAGACGGCCAGGGCCGCCAAGACGATCTTCGACGTCACGTCTCGTCCAATCTGCAGGGATTACAACGTTGTAAACACGGTGCGCTTCGATCCAAACACTCGCTGCGCACGGCTGTCCAGGGCGTTAGGGCGGCCACTGGCGCCGGGTCAGGCGGGAACCCCGCCCACGCCGACGTCGCGCCCGGTTCTCGTGCCGTCGGACCGGACAGCGCTTCGACGTCGCGGCCGGTTCTCGTGCCGGCTGGACGAATCGCGGCACCGGCCGGGTTCTGGCGCGTCAGCGCGGCAGGTAGCGCCTCAGCGGCTGCGACCGCCGCACCAACTCCCGCAGATCGGCGAGCGTGCCGTGGACCGCGCCCACGGCACGCGCCTGCACCAGCACGTTGCCCAGCGCCGTCGCCTCGGCCGGTCCCGCCACGACGGGCAGGCCGCACGCGTCGGCGGTGAGCTGGCAGAGCAGCTCGTTGCGCGACCCGCCCCCGACGACGTGCACGACCTCGACCTCCTTGCCGGACAACCGTTGCGCGTCCAGCACGGCGTCGCGGTGCGCGAGCGCGAGACTGTCCAGGATGGACCGGACGACCTCCGGGCGCGTCAGGGACCGCCCGCAGAACCGCTCGATCCGGGCAGGCATGTCGCCGGGCGGCAGGAACGCCGGGTCGTTGGCGTCGAACACCGCGCCGCGCGCCGTGGCGGCCTCCGCCAGCAGCGGTGCCAGCTCGGCGTCCCACTCCCGCAGGCACTCCTGCAGCAGCCACAGGCCCATCACGTTGCGCAGGTAGCGGATCGTGCCGTCGACGCCGCCCTCGTTGGTGAAGTTGGCGGCCCGGCTCTCGGGGGTGAGCACGGGGAAGTCGAGCTCCACGCCGACCAGTGACCACGTGCCGCAGGAGATGTAGGCGAACCGGTCGCTCTCGGCGGGCACGGCGACGACGGCGGACGCGGTGTCGTGCGAGCCGACCGCGGTGACGGGCGTTCCCTTGAAGGTGCCCGCGGGGTCGCCGGGGCGGCGCAGGTCCGGGAGCAGACCGGGTGGGAGGTCGCGGGTCAGCTCGGCCGACCACCGTCCCGTCCGGACGTCGATCAGGCCGGTCGTGGTGGCGTTGGTGTACTCGGTGCCGCAGATCCCGGTCAGCCAGTAGGAGAGCAGGTCGGGGATGAGCAGGAGCCGGGACGCGCGGGGGAGCAGTGGTTCGGCCATGAGCTGGAACATCGTGTTGAACGGCTGGAACTGCAGCCCGTTGAGCTCGTACAGCCCGTCCGGCGGGGTGATGCCGTCGGTGCGGGAGTCGCGGTAGTGCACGGGGTTGCCCAGCAGCTCGCCGGACGCGTCGAGCAGGCCGTAGTCGACGGCCCAGCTGTCGACGCCGATGCTGGCGACGCTGCCCGCGCGTCGGAGCCCGCCCAGCACCTCGTGGTAGAGGGCGGGCAGGTCCCAGTGCAGGCGGTCGCCCCGGCGCACCGGCCCGTTGGGGAACCGGTGCACCTCCTCGACGTGCACGCCGCCGCCGGTGACGACGCCGCGCACCACCCGGCCGCTGGACGCGCCGAGGTCGACCGCCGCCACCGCCGTCATCGCAGGAACGCCGCGGCGACACCGGCGTCGACCGGCACGTGCAGGCCGGTCGTCAGCGAGAGGTCGCCCGCCGTCAGCGCGAACACCGCCGCCGCCACGTGTTCGGGCAGCACCTCGCGCTTGAGCAGGGTGCGCTGCGCGTAGAACGCGCCGAGCTCCTCCTCCGGCACCCCGTAGACGGCCGCGCGCTGGGCGCCCCAGCCCCCGGCGAAGATCCCGGAGCCGCGGACGACGCCGTCCGGGTTGACGCCGTTGACGCGGATGCCCGCCTCGCCCAGTTCCGCGGCGAGCAACCGGACCTGGTGCGCCTGGTTCGCCTTCGCCGCCCCGTACGCGACGTTGTTCGGGCCCGCGAAGACCGCGTTCTTGCTGGAGATATAGACGATGTCGCCGCCCATGCCCTGCGCGCGCATGACCTCGGCGGCCTGCTGCGACACCAGGAACGAGCCCTTGGCCATCACGTCGTGCTGCAGGTCCCAGTCGGCCTCGGTGGTCTCCGCGAGCGGCTTGGAGATCGACAGTCCGGCGTTGTTGACCACGAGGTCCACGCCGCCGAACGCCAGGACCGCCTCCCGGAACGCCTCGGCGATGCCCGCCGCGGACGTGACGTCCACGGTCACCGCCACCGCCACGTCCGGCGAACCGATGCCCTCGGCCACTTCCCTTGCCGCGTCACCGTTGCGGTCGGCCACGACGACGCACGCGCCCTCGGCCGCCAGCCGTTCGGCGACCGCGCGCCCGATGCCCGACCCGCCGCCGGTGACGAGCGCGACGCGGGTGGCGAGGGGCTTCGGCTTCGGCATGCGCCGCAGCTTCGCCTCCTCGAGCGACCAGTACTCGATGCGGAACTTCTCGCGCTCGTCGATCGGCGCGTACCGGGAGACCGACTCGGCGCCGCGCATGACGTTGACGGCGTTCACGTAGAACTCCCCGGCCACGCGCGCGGTCTGCTTGTCGCGGCCGAAGCTGAACATCCCGACGCCCGGCACGAGCACGATCGCCGGGTCCGCGCCGCGCATCGGCGGGCTGTCCGGCTCGGCGTGCCGGTCGTAGTAGGCGCGGTAGTCCTCCCGGTACGCCTGGTGCAGCTCCTTCAGGCGTGCCACGACGTCTGCGATCTCCGCCGTCGGCGGCAGGTCGAGCACCAGCGGCCGGACCTTCGTGCGCAGGAAGTGGTCCGGGCACGACGTGCCGAGGGCGGCCAGCTCCGCGTGCCGTTCCCGCGCCAGGAAGTCGAGCACCACCTCGGAGTCGGTGAAGTGCCCGACCTGCGGGCTGTCGGTCGAGGCCAGGCCGCGGACCACCGGTGCCAGCGCGGCGGCCCTGGCGCGGCGGTCCTCAGTGGACAGAGGTGCGTGCACCACCGGTCCGAACGGCTCCGCGCGGCCGTGTTCGGCGAGGTAGCGCTGCGCGGTCTCGATGATCTCCAGCGAGTGCGCCTCGCACTCCTCGCTGGTCGCGCCCCACGCCGTGATGCCGTGCCCGCCGAGGACCACACCGATCGCCTGCGGACGCTCCCGCCGGATCGCCGCGATGTCCAGTCCCAGCTGGAAACCCGGCCGCCGCCACGGCACCCACGCCACCCGGTCGCCGAAGCACGCCTTGACGAGCGCCTCGCCGTCCGCGGCCGTGGCGAACGCGATGCCCGCGTCCGGGTGCAGGTGGTCGACGTGCGCCGCGTCCACGAGCCCGTGCATGGCCGTGTCGATCGACGGCGCCGCGCCTCCCTTGCCGTGCAGGCAGAAGTCGAACGCGGCGACCATCTCGTCCTCGCGCTCGACGCCGGGGTAGACCTCGGTCAGCGCCCGCAGCCGGTCGAGCCGCAGCACCGCGAGCCCGGACTCCCGCAACGTGCCGAGGTCCCCGCCGGACCCCTTGACCCACAACAGCTCCACGGGCTGCCCGGTGACCGGGTCGGTCTCGGCGCCCTTGGCCGAGGTGTTCCCGCCCGCGTAGTTGGTGTTGCGCGGATCGGCGCCGAGCCGGTTGCTCCGCCCCAGCAGTGCTTCGACCTCGCCCATCACGCACCCCACCCGGCGGCCTCGCCACCGACTCGTTCCGCGACGATCCGCTCCGCGTACCCGGACCGCCGGTACGCGGCCATCGGATCGGGGTCCAGGCCCATGTCCTCGCGCAGCTCCCGCAGCAGCGGACGCACGTCGGTGTTGTAGGCGTCCATCAGCACGGCGTTGGCACCGAGCACGTCACCTGCCTGCTGCGCCTCCGCCAGCGCCGCGTGGTCGACCAGCAGCGCCTTCGCCGCGGCCTCCTGCACGTTGAGCACCGACCGGATGATCGCCGGGATCTTCGGCTCCAGGTTGTGGCACTGGTCGAGCATGAACGCGATCCCGGCGGCGGGCGCCAGCGCGTCCGCCAGCACGATCTCGTGCATGATCCGGAAGAGCTGGAACGGGTCCGCCGCCCCGACCATCAGGTCGTCGTCGGCGTAGAAGCGCGAGTTGAAGTCGAACGCGCCGAGCTTCCCGGCCCGCAGCAGGAACGACACGATGAACTCGATGTTCGTGCCCGGCGCGTGGTGCCCGGTGTCGATCACCACCTGCGCCCGGTCGCCCAGCGTCAGGCAGTGCGCGTACGCGGTGCCCCAGTCCGGCACGTCCGTGACGTAGAACGCGGGCTCGAAGAGCTTGTACTCCAGCAACATCCGCTGCTCGGCGCCGAGCCGGTCGTACGTCTCCCGCAACGCCTCGGCGAGCCGGTCCTGCCGGGCGCGGATGTTGTCCTGGCCCGGGTAGTTCAGGCCGTCGGCGAACCACAGCTTGAGGTCGCGCGAGCCCGTGGCGTCCATGATGTCGACGCACTCCAGCAGGTGCCCCAGGGCCTTGCGCCGCACCGCCGCGTCCGGGTGGCAGACGCTGCCGAGCTTGTAGTCGTCGTCCTGGAACACGTTGGAGTTGATGGCACCCAGCGCGACGCCGCGCTCCGCCGCGTACTCCGCGAGCTTGCCGTAGTCGTCGACCCGGTCCCACGGGATGTGCAGCGCGACGGTCGGCGCCACACCGGTGAGCTTGTGCACCACCGCGGCGTCGTCGATCTTCTCGAACGGTGTGCGCGGGACTCCCTGCTGCGCGAACACCTTGAACCGCGTGCCGGAGTTGCCGTACGCCCACGACGGCGTCTCGATCCGCTGCTGCCGCAACGCGTCTTTCACACTCATGTTCGTTCTCCCCAAAACTCAGTCGAGGTGGAAGACCTCGTCGAGGGGCCGCATCCGTTCGTCGGCGTTGCCGCCGCCGACGAAGAACTCCGCCATCTCGGCCTGCCAGCGCGCGTTGACCTCGGTGCGCGCCATCTCCGCGAGGGCCGCGTCGAAGTCGTCGCACTCGAGGTAGCCGACCAGCAGGCCGTCCTCGGCGAGGAAGAGTGAGTAGTTGTGCCAACCCGCCTCGGTGAGGGCTGCCCGCATCCGCGGCCACACGTCGCGGTGGCGCGCCCGGTACTCGTCGAGACGGTCCGGGCGCACCCGCAACGTGAAGCAGACGCGCATGTCAGAAGTCGAACTTGTCGATGTTGTCCTTGTCGAAGACCGTCGGCGGGCCGAGCACGACCTCGCCCTTGGCGCCCACGGTGTACTCGCCCAGGTCGCCCGCCTTGAACTTCTCGCCTTCGGCACCGGTGATCTGGCCGGACGCGAGCGCCGCGGCGGCGTAGGTCGCGAGCTGGCCCAGCTTGCTCGGGTCCCACAGCGCGAACGAGCCGGCGGTGCCGTCCTGCACGAACTTGCGCATCTGGTTCGGCGTGCCGAGACCGGTCACCTTGACCTTGCCCTTGTACTCCGACGAGCTGAGGTAGCGGGCGGCCGCCGCGACACCGACGGTGGTCGGCGAGATGATGCCCTTGAGATTCGGGTGCGCCTGCAGCAGACCCTGGGTCTTCTGGAACGACGTCTGGTCGTCGTCGTTGCCGTACGCGGTCTCCACCAGCTTCATGCCCGCGTACTCGGGCTTCGCGAGCTCGGTCTTCATGACCTCGATCCACGCGTTCTGGTTGGTGGCGTTGGGGGTCGCCGACAGGATCGCGATCTCACCGCTGGCGCCGATCGCCTCGGCCATCATCTTCACCTGCACGGCGGCGATCTCGTTGGACCGCGCCTGGTTGACGAAGATGTCGCGGGCGTCCGGCGCGGCGTCCGAGTCGAACGTGACGACCTTCAGACCCTGCGAGCGCGCGGTCTTCAGCGCGGGCGCGACGGCGTTGGCGTCGTTCGCGGAGATCACCAGCGCGTCCTGCTTCTGCTGCGCGGCGGTGTTGATGTAGGTGACCTGGGAGCTCGCCGCGGCGTCGGACGGACCGGTCGCCTTGACCTCGGCCTTGATCGCGGTGCCGGTGCTCTCCGCGCCCTTCTGCGCCACGGTGAAGTAGGGGTTGTTGACCTGCTTGGGCAGGAACGTGATCTTCAGGCCCTCCTTGAGGGCCGCGTTCGGGTCGCCCTTCGCGGCGTTGGTGGCGCCGCCGGTGTCACCGCCGGAGCTGTCCTTCGTGGTGCCACCGCAGGCGGTGAGCGCGACGGCCCCGGACATCACCAGGGCGAGCACTAGGCGTGTGTTCATGGCGTGGCCTTCCTTAGGTTTCCGACGCGTCGGGTGATCGAGGGGGCGAGAACGCTCACCAGGAGCAGCAGCCCGGTGACGATGGTGAGGACCTCGGTGGAGGTGTCCTGCAGGATCAGCAGGTTGCGCAGCCCGCCCAGCAGCAGCACGCCCGCGAGCACGCCGAAGAGCGTGCCCCTGCCGCCGAAGATGGACACCCCGCCGAGCAGCACGGCGGCGACGACGGCCAGTTCGAGCCCGAGCCCGTTGTCCGCGCGGGCGCTGGAGAAGCGGAACGTGTAGACGATGCCCGCGATCGCCGCGACCGCTCCGGCGAGCACGAACAGCGACAGCTTCACGCGCTTGACCCGGATGCCGGAGAAGCGCGCGCCCTCCTCGTTGGCGCCGATCGCGAAGACGGACCGGCCGAACGAGCTGGCGTGCAACGCGATGCCGAACAGCACGGCGAGGACCGCCGCCAGCAGGATCGGGTACGGGATGTTCGTGCCGGGCACCGGGGTGGTGCCGAACGCCGTGTAGCTCGCCGGGAAGTCCGCGACCGCCGTGTCGCCCAGGACCACGAGCGCGAGCCCGCGGTAGAGCGCCAGCGTGCCGATGGTGACCGCGAGAGACGGCAGGCCGAGCCGCGTGACGAGCAGCCCGTTGAACGCCCCGCACAGCGCGCCGGCGACGACCACGGTCGGCAGGATGGTCTCGAGCGGCCAGCCCGCGTTCCACAACCAGCCGATCAACGCGCTGGACAGGCCCAGCACCGACGCGACGGACAGGTCGATCTCGCCCGCGACGATCACCAGCGTGAGCGGGAGCGCGATGAGCGCGATCTCGCCGATGTCCAGGCCGAGGTAGAAGAGGTTGCCGCCGGACAGGAACGACCCGTCCGTGCCGACCTGGCCGGTCAGGGCGACGACGACGAGCAGGAACACCAGCGCGGTCTCCCACCGCAGGAGGTTACGCATGGCTGGTCCCTTCCGTGCGGCGCAAGGCCTTCGCGAGCCGCAGCGCCAGGAGGCGGTCGACGGTGATGGCGCTGAGCAACAACGCGCCGGAGATCGCCTGCTGCCAGAACGCCGGGATCTGCAGCACCACCAGGCAGCTGGTGATCGTGCCGAGCAGCAGGGCGCCGAGCGCGGCGCCGGCGACCGTGCCGGAGCCGCCGAAGATCGCGACGCCGCCGACTACGACGGCCGCGACGACCTGGAGCTCCAGTCCCGTGCCCGCGGCGGCGTCCACGGTGCCGTAGCGGGCCACCCACAACGCTCCGGCGAGGCCCGCGACGAGTCCGGAGAGGACGAACGTCGTCAGCGTGCGCTTCGCGACGGGGATGCCCGCGAGCGTCGCGGCCTCCGGGTTCGAGCCGATCGCGTAGAGCTCGCGGCCGGAGCGGTAGGAGCGCAGGTACACGGCCGCCACGACGATCACCACGAGGGTGATCAGCACGAGGACCGGGACGCCCGCGATCCGGCTGCTGCCGAGGTTCAGCAGCGCGTCGGGGAGGTTGGCGGCGTTGACCTGTTCGCCTTGCGCCAGCGCGTAGTCGACGCCGCGGAACACGTACAGCGTGCCGAGGGTGACGACGAGGCTCGGCACGTTGCCCAGGGCGACCAGCAGGCCGTTGAGCAGTCCGCACGCGAGGCCGACCGCGATGCCGAAGCCGATGCCCGCGACCAGCGGGGTGCCGGGGTTGTCGGCGAAGTGCTGCGCGGTCAGGAACGCGGACAGGCCGAGGACCGAGCCGACGGACAGGTCGACGTTGCGGGTGATCACGACGAGCGTCTGGCCCACCGCGAGCAGCGCGACGATCGAGGCGTTCAACGCGAGGTCGCGCAGGCTCTGCGGCTGGACGAACCTCGGGTTCACGATCGCCGTGGGGACGATGACGAGTGCGAGGGCGACGACGATGCCGAGTTCGCGGAAGCGGCCGACGCGGGTGGTGAGGCGGCGGGCGGCGGTGCGCTCGGCGGGGGCCGGAGGAGCGTCGAGCTGCGTCGTCACGGGCCCACCTGCCCCGCCGCGGCCAGCGCCACGCGTTCCTCGGTCGCCTCGGCCCGGTCGAGCTCCTCGACCAGCCGTCCCTCGTGCATCACGAGCACGCGGTCGGCCATGCCGAGCACCTCCGGCAGCTCCGACGAGATCATCAGCACCGCGACCCCCTGCCCGGCCAGCTCCGACAGCTTCCGGTGCACCTCGGCCTTGGTGCCGACGTCGATGCCGCGCGTCGGTTCGTCGACGATCAGCACGGAAGGCTTGCGCGCCAGCCACTTCGCGAGCACGACCTTCTGCTGGTTGCCGCCGGACAGCACGCCGACGGGGTCGCTCAGCCTCGCGAACTTGAGTTGCAGCTTGACCGCCCAGTCCTGCGCCAGCGCGCTTTCCGAACGCCGGCGCAGCAGCCCGAACGTCGACAGGCGGCCCAGCGAGGCGAGCGCGGTGTTGCGTTCGATGGACGCGTCCATCACGAGCCCCTGCTGGCGGCGGTCCTCGGGCACGAATCCGATGCCCGCCGCCATCGCGGCGGTGGGGGAGCCGTACTTCAGCTTGCGGCCGCGCACGTGGACGGACCCCGCGTCGGGGCGGTCGATGCCGAAGACCGCGCGGGCCACCTCGCTGCGGCCGGCGCCGACCAGTCCGGACAGGGCCACGATCTCGCCGGCCCGCACGTCGAACGACACGTCGGTGAACACCCCTTCGCGGGTCAGGCGCCGCACCGAGAGCAGCACCTCGCCCGCGGTCGTGTCCTCCTTGGGGAAGAGCTGCGAGAGCTCGCGGCCGACCATGCGGCGCACCAGGGAGTCCGGCGTCTCGCCGGTCAGCTCGCCGGACCAGACGAACTCGCCGTCGCGCAGCACGGTGGCGCGCTGGCACAGGTCGAAGACCTCGCCGAGCCGGTGCGAGACGAACAGCACGGCGGCGTCCTGCTCGCGCAACGCCCGCACCACACCGAAGAGCCGCTGGACCTCGTGGTCGGACAGGGCGGCGGTCGGTTCGTCCATCACGATCACGCGGGCGTCGAACGACAGCGCCTTCGCGATCTCGACCAGCTGCTGGTCCGCAATGGACAGTCCGCGCGCCGGGCGGGCCGGGTCGAGCCGGACCCCCAGGCGGGAGAACAGCTCCGCGGTGCGGGCGTGCATCCGCGCGACGTCGATGCGGCGGCCGAAGCCGAGCGGCTGGCGGCCCATGAACACGTTCTCGGCCACCGACAGGTCACCGAACAGCGTCGGTTCCTGGTAGATGATCGCGATGCCCGCGGCCAGCGCGTCGGCCGGACCGGAGAAGCGTTGTGGCGAACCGTCCACCAGCACCTGACCGGAGTCCGGGCGGTGCACCCCGGCCAGCGTCTTGATCAGCGTCGACTTGCCGGCGCCGTTCTCGCCGAGCAACGCGTGGGCCTCGCCGGGGAGCAGGCGCAGCGACACCCCGGACAGCGCGCGGACGGCGCCGAAGGACTTGCTCACCTCGTCCAGTGCCACCACCGGAGGTCGGTCCACGTCCGTCTCCTCGATGTTGAAACGTTTTAACGACTGAGTTACGAGAACTCTGGGTGCGTTACGTCACCATGTCAAGACGCAAGCTGTACGATTCGTTGTCACGTTTCAACAAAGGAGCCGCCGGTGAAGCCGTCAGTGGGCATCCGCGACGTCGCGCAGCACGCCGGCGTGTCCAACGCGACCGTCTCGAACGTGCTGAACCGGCCCGACGTCGTCGCACCGGCCACCCGGCAGCGGGTGCTCGCCGCCATCGAGGAGCTCGGCTTCGTGCGCAACGAGTCCGCGCGGCAACTCCGCGCCGGACGCAGCCGCGTCCTCGCCTACGTCGTGCTCGACGCCGCGAACCCGTTCTTCACGGACGTGGCGCGCGGCGTGGAGGACGCGGCACGGGAGGCGGGCCTCGCCCTGTTCCTCTGCAACAGCGCCTCGGACGGCGGCCGGGAGCGCGAGTACCTGGAACTGCTGCACGAGCAGCGCGTCGAGGGCATCCTGATCACCCCGGTCGACGCGGAGAGCGCGCGGTTCGCCGAACGCGGCACGCCCGTCGTGCTGGTCGACCGCGAGGCGGCGGACGGCTCGCGCTGCTCGGTCGCCGTCGACGACGTGCTCGGCGGCGAGCTCGCGGTCACCCACCTGATCGAGACCGGCCACACCCGCATCGCGATGGTCGGCGGCCCGCTGTCCATCCAGCAGGTCCGCGACCGGCGCGAGGGCGCGGCGCGGGCGCTGGCGAACGCGGGCCTGCCCGCCGACGCGCTCACGTTCCTCGAGACGAGGAGCCTGCAGGTGGCCGAGGGCCGCGAGGCGGGGGAGCGGCTGGTCGGCCTGCCCGCCTCCCGGCGCCCCACGGCCGCGTTCTGCGCGAACGACCTGCTCGCGCTCGGCCTGCTGCAGTCGATGACCCAGCAGGGCCTGAGCGTGCCGGACGACCTGGCGGTGGTCGGCTACGACGACATCGAGTTCGCCGCGGCGGCCGCCGTGCCGCTGACGTCGGTGCGCCAGCCGCGCGAGCAGCTGGGCCGCACCGCCGCCCAGCTGCTGCTCGCGGAGAACGAACCGGACCACGAGCACCGGCACGTGAAGTTCCAGCCGGAGCTCGTGGTCCGCGCCTCGACGGCGGTCAGACGACGTTCGTGACTATCGCACGAGCGTCATTTCCCGCTCGCTTTCGACGACGTTCGACGCGTCCGGCGCGAGGAAGACGTTCAACGTCGCGGACGTGAATGCGACCCCCGGCCGGAATGCCTTCGTGCGGGCCACCACGGTCACGTCCACCTTGTGGTCCGCGCCGGTGCACGGCACGCTCGGCGTGTACTTGTCACCGGTCGCGAGCTCGCCGCGCACGTTCTGCGTGACCTGCACCCACAACGACCCGGTGGCGCCGTTCGCGCACATCACCCGCACCGGGACGACGACGGCGACACCCTTCGCCCCCAGCCTGGCGTGCGACTGGAGCGCCATCGACGCGTCCACGGTCGCCGCCGAGGCCGGCACCGCCACCGCCATTGTCGCGGCCGCCGCCAGCACGAACGCCGAAATTGCACGCACGATTTTTCACCTCGTTCTCGTGGAATGAGCGGAATGCGGCCGCACCACGACATTAACGAGGGCGCGTTCAGCGGTGCGAGGGGCCATTGATCGTCGCGCGGATCCATTTCGCGTAAGCGGGCACGTTCGCGTAAAGGCCTGGACCATCAGCGCACAGCGGACCCGTGTCACCCGGTCCCGACGTCGTGCCGATCAGCTCCCACCGGCCGTGCCTGCCGCGCTGGACCTGAGGTCCGCCGGAGTCGCCGATGCACGCCATGGCGCCCGGCTTGCGGCTGATCGTGCACAGCCGGTTCTCGTCGGCGAAACCGGGCGAGCACTCGGACACCGCGCCACGGCGGGTGTCGAGTTGCTGCAACCGCTCGGGGAACGCGATCTGGGTGATGTCGGAAGTGTCCACGGTGGTGCCGAAGCCGAGCAGGCGCGTAGGCGTGCCGGCGGGGCCGGGCCGCGCGGCGATGCGGACGGGCCGTTCGCGCACCGGGCGGTCGAGCCGGACCAGCGCGATGTCGTGCTGGTTGGGCGCGCCGAGCCGGTAGCCGGGATGCCGCACGACGCGGTCGATGGCGCGCACGGTGCCACCGGACGTGCGGCGGTCGCTGCCGACGCGGACCGTTCCGTCGGGCACCGCGCCCGTCCCCTCGGGATCGACGCAGTGCGCGGCCGTCACGACCCACCGGGGGTGGATCAGCGAGGCGCCGCACACGCCCTTCAGGCCACCCGCGGCCGGCACGGTCTCCGGGATGGACGCTATGAACTCGTAGCGCTCCGTGGAGTCGCTGCCGTTCACGACGGCGCCGGCGGTCCCGGTCGCGGCCGCCGCGCACAGGACTCCGGTCAGGACGGCGAGCTGCAGTCTGAGCATGATCTTCTTTCGGTCACCGGAAACTGTCCTGCTCAGACTGGTCGCGCGGCGCGCGGGAATCGATGCGGGCTGCTGGAGTTTCCGGGGTGGAGCCTGCTCCACGATTGGATCACCGGCGGGGTGGGCACCCCTGATCCGTCCCGCCCGAACGGAAAGGTCTGGCCCATGGCACCGCACACGAGTCTTCTCGCTGACCGGTACCGATTGGGCGAGGTGCTCGGCACGGGCGGGGTCGCCGAGGTGCGCCGTGCCACGGACACGCTCCTGGCGCGGGACGTCGCGATCAAGCTGTTCCGGCTGGGTGACGACCTCGCGGACGCGCGCCGGATCGACAACGAGATCTGCGCGCTCGCGGGACTGTCGCACCCCGGCCTGGTCACGGTCTACGACGCGGACCCCGGCGGCGAGACGCCCTACGTCGTGCTGGAGCTCATCGAGGGCCGGACGTTGCGCGAGCGCGTCGCGGACGGGCCGTTGGACGTGGAGAAGGTGCGCAAGGTGGGCGCGGCGCTGGCCGACGCGCTGGCGCACGTGCACGAACGGGGGTTCGTCCACCGCGACGTGAAGCCCTCCAACGTGCTGCTCGACGACGACGAGATCCCGCGCCTGGCCGACTTCGGCCTGGTCAGCATGGTCGGCAGCGCCGGTCTCACCAGGACCGGCCAGGTCGTCGGCACGGCGGCCTACCTGGCGCCGGAGCAGGTCCGCGGTGAGGAGATCACCAGCGCCGCCGACGTCTACGCGCTGGGTCTGGTGCTGCTGGAGTGCCTGAGCGGGCGGCGCGAGTACGAAGGCGCGGAGGTCGAGGCGGCGGTGGCCCGGCTGCACCGGCCCCCGGTGGTGCCCGACGACCTGCCGTTCGACCTCGTGCGGCTGCTGTCCCGGATGACGTCGCTGAGCGCGGCCCGCCGTCCCACCGCCCGCGAGTGCGCCGAAGCCCTGCGCACCCCGGCGGCGGACGCCCCGACGCTGGTCGTGGCACCAGCGCGCCGGTCCCGCGTGCTGATGACGGCCGCGTCCGCCGTGGTGCTGCTCTCGGCCATCGGCACCGGGATCAGCACGTGGAACAGCGTCACCTCGACGAGTTCCGAACCCCCGGCCGCGAACGTCCCCGCGACCACGTCGGTGGGCACCGCGGGCACGGCGGACGTCGTCCCGGCCGTGCTGCAGAACGCCCCGGTCACCACCACGCAGGCACCGGTCCAGGTCGTGGACCAGGGCACGCCCGCAGGTGGGAAGGGACCTGCCCCGAAGGCGCCCAAGCCGCCCGCCGGGGAGAAGTCCAAGCCCGGCAAGGGAAAGCCCGGCCCCTGATCAGCGCTCCTCCTCGCGGTGACCGCGTAGGGAACCGGGGTGGGCCTTGGCCGACGGGTCGTTGCGCGTCTTGATGAGGCTCGCGACGGTGACGACCACCAGGATCGCGATGATCACGCCGAGGGACAGCGGGGTCGGCACCTCAGGCACGCTCGCGGAGATGTCCACGTGCGCCCAGTGCAGGATCAGCTTGACGCCGATGAACGCGAGGATGATCGCGAGACCGGCCGACAGGTACACGAGCCGGTCGAGCAGGCCCTTCACCAGGAAGAACAACGCGCGCAGGCCGAGCAGCGCGAACGCGTTGGCGGTGAAGACGATGTAGGGCTCCTCGGTCACGCCGAACACCGCGGGGATCGAGTCGAGCGCGAACAGCAGGTCGACGCCGCCGATCGCGACCAGCACGACGAACAGGGGCGTGGCGAACCGCTTGTCCCCGACGCGGGTGAAGATCTTGCCGCCGACGTAGTCGTCCGTGACGGGCAGCAGCTTGCGCGCGGTCTTCACCACGACGTTGTTCTCGACGTCCGGGTCCTCGTCGCGGTGCCGGAACAGCTGCACGGCCGTGAAGATCAGCAGCAGCCCGAACAGCAGGAACATGAACGAGAACAACGACAGCAGCGTCGCGCCGACCGCGATGAAGATGCCGCGCATGATCAGCGCGAGCACGATGCCGAACGTCAGCACCTTGTGCTGGTGCTCCTCCGGCACGAGGAACGTGGTCATGATGATCACGAACACGAAGAGGTTGTCGACCGACAGGCTCTTCTCGACGATGTAGCCCGCGAAGTACTCGGCGCCGAACCCGCCTCCGTGCGCGGTCGCGAACCACACGCCGAAGCCGACGGCGACGAGGATGTAGAACACCGACCACAGGCTGGCCTCGCGGAAGCCGATCCGGTGCGGCCGCCAGGCGGCGAGCACGAGGTCGACCGCCAGCAGCACGACGATCAGACCGATCGTCGCCGCCCACGTCAGTCCGCTGATCTCCAGCACCACAACATCCCTCCGGCCGCCCCGCCCGTCCGCAGTGGACGTTACCGGGCGGCCGGGGGGACGGCCGATCAGGGACTCGTCGTGAACTCGGGTGTCGCGACGCGGTCGAAACCGACCCGGCGCGCGGGCCCGGTCATCGTGAGCTTGAGCGCGGCGTGGACGTCCGCGCTCGACGTGCCGACGTGCAGCTCGACGTCACCCGCGTCGACCTGGCGGTGTCCCGCGCGGCCGGTGTAGGAGGTGAGGTCCGCGTGCAGCTCGGCGGTGACCGTGCGGGTCTCGCCGGGCGCGAGGTCCACCTTCAGCGCGCCGACCAGCTGCCGGACGGGCCGGGCCACCTCCGCGACCGGGTCGTGCAGGTAGATCTGGACGACGTCGGTGGCGGGGACCTCCAGGTCGTTGCGCAGCACCACGTGCACCCGGCAGACGCCGTCCGTGGGCCACTCCCGTTCCTCGCAGCCCGCGGTCAGCCAGGTCACCGGCGCGTAGGAGAGCCCGTGCCCGAACGGGTACAGCGGCGTCGGGTCGACGTTGCTGACCTCGCTGCGGGCGCCGAGCTGCGCGCTCAGGTAGGTGGACGGCTGGCTCGACCCCGCGCCGGGGAAGCTGACCGGGAGCCGCCCGGACGGGTTGATCCGTCCACTGAGGACATCCGCGAGCGCCGCCGCGCCCTCCTCGCCGGGGTAGAAGCCGCAGACCACGGCGGCGAGGCGGTCGGCCTGCCGGGACAGGTCGTAGGGCCTGCCCGAGAGCAGCACGAGCACGACGGGCATGCCGGTGCCGAGCACCGCCTCCAGCAGTTCCTCCTGCCGGCCGGGCAGGGTCAGGTCGGCGGCGTCGCAGCCCTCGCCGGACGTGCCGTTGCCGAACAGCCCCGCCTGGTCGCCGAGGACGACGACGCAGACCTCCGCCTGCCGCGCGGCCTCGACGGCCTCGGCGATCTCCTCGTCGGTGCCGCCGAGCACCGGGCAGCCGCGCGCGAACACCACGTCGTGGTCCTCGCGCAACGCCTCCAGCACGGTCGCGACCTCGATGCCCATCTCCGCGTCGGGGTGGTGCACGCCGACGTGCAGCGGGAACGAGTAGCAGCCCATCATCGCGCCCGGCTCGTCGGCGCGCGGGCCCACGACCGCCAGGCGCTTGCCGCTCAACGGCAGGACGCCGTCGTTCTGCAGCAGCACGACCGACCGCTCCGCCACCTCGCGGGCCAGCGCGCGGGACTCCGCGTCGTCCACGTCGAAGTTCGTGCCGGGCGCGGGGGAGTAGTCCGGGTCGAGCAGTCCCAGCTCGACCTTCTGCGTCAGCACGCGGGTCAGCGCCCGGTCGATGAGACCCATGTCGACGCGGTCGAAGTGAAGGCCTTCCAGCAGCGGCTCGCCGAAGCAGTCCACAGTGGGCAGTTCGACGTCGATGCCCGCGGCCAGGGCCTGCGCGGCCGCGTCCTCGCGTCCGGAGGCGATGCCGTGCAGCTTGTGCAGGAACGCCACCGAGAAGTAGTCGGAGACCAGCGTGCCGGTGAAGCCGTAGACGTCGCGGAGCAGGTCGGTGAGCAGCGTGCCGTCCGCCGCGGCGGGGACGCCGTCGTTGTCCGCGTAGGAGTTCATCACCGAGCGGGCACCGGCGCGCAGGGCCATCTCGAACGGCGGCAGCACCACGTCCGCCATCTCGCGCGGCCCGATCGACACCGGAGCGTGGTTGCGTCCCGCGCGGGAGGCCGAGTACCCGGCGAAGTGCTTCAGCGTCGACACGATCCCCGCCGACTCGAGACCCGCGACGTAGGCGGCGCCGATGGTGCCCACGAGGTGCGGGTCCTCGCCGATGGTCTCCTCGACCCGGCCCCAGCGCAGGTCGCGCGTGACGTCGAGGACCGGTGCGAGGCCCTGGTGGATGCCGAGGCGCCGCATCGACTCGCCGATCTTCGCGGCCATGCGGCGCACCAGGTCCGGCTCGAACGTCGCGCCCCAGCACAGCGGCGACGGGAACACCGTCGCCTGCCAGGCCGCGAGCCCGGTGAGGCACTCCTCGTGCGCCAGCGCGGGAATCCCGAACCGGCTCGCCTCGATGATCTGCCGCTGGGTGCGCGCGAGCGTGCGGGCGCCGACCTCCGGCGCGATCGGGCGGGTGCCGAACACGCGGGTGAGCTGGCCGATGCCGTGGCGGGTCAGCTCGTCGAAGTCCTGCGGTGCCACGGCGAACTCGTGCTGGTGCGGCGCCATCTCGCCACCGGCGTCGATGCCCGCCCAGATTCCCTGCAGCTGCGCGATCTTCTCCTGCGGCGTCATGCGCGCGACGAGGTCGCGGACGCGGTCGGCCGCGGGAGCGTGCGGGTCGCGCCAGAGTTCCCCCGGCGCGGTGGCTTCTGTCGTCACTAGAACAACCTCACGAGGTCAGTGGACGGGTCGACTGCCGGACGACCAGGTCGGTGCCCAGGGTGATGTGGGTGTCGGCGGGCTCGTCGCCGTTGATGAGCCGCACCAGCAGTTCGAGGGCGCGGTGGCCCATCTCGCGGATCGGCTGCTGCACCGTCGTGAGCGGCGGTGAGCACAGCGCGGACTCGGGGAGGTTGTCGAAGCCGACCACCGAGAGGTCCTCCGGCACGCGCAGCCCGAGGCCGATCGCCGCCTCGATCGCCGCGATGGCGGTGATGTCGTTGGCGGCGAAGATCGCGGTGGGCCGGTCCGGCCCGGCGAGCAGCTCTCGCGCGGAGGCCGCGGCCACGTCCGCGTCGTAGTCACCGCGGCGGACCAGGGACTCGTCCACCCCGACGCCCGCGCTGGCGAGCGCTCCGCGGTAGCCGGTCTCGCGCTGCTGGGCGGACTTCAGGTCCTCGCGGCCGGTGAGCATCGCGATGCGGCGGTGGCCCAGCGAGAGCAGGTGCTCGGTCGCGAGCCGGCCGCCGTGCAGGTTGTCGGAGTCGATGGTCGGCAGCGCGGCGCGGCCGGTGTGCGGGTCGACCGCGACGACCGGCGTACCGGGGATGCCCTCGAGGTCGACGGCGGGCGTGACCAGCACGGCGCCGTCGACGAGCGTGCCGCTCAGCCGGGTGAGGTAGCGCTGCTCCCAGCCCTGCGGGTCGCCGACGCGACCACCCGCCGAGTACACGACCAGTTCGAACCCGGTGCCGCGGATGGCGTCCGCCGCGCCCTTGAGCAGTTCGGTGCTGAACGGCTCTATGTCGGCGACCAGGATCCCGATGACGTTGGTGCGGTGGTTGCGCAGGCTCTGCGCGACGAGGCTCGCCTCGTACCCCAGTTCCTTGATCACCGCCGTGACCCGCGCGAACGTGTCGGCGGAGACGCCGTAGCGGTTGTTGAGGACCTTGGACACGGTGGCGACCGAGACGCCGGCCTGAGCGGCGACATCCCGGATCGTGACGCGAGAGCGAGGAGGCACGGCGTCAGGCTAGCGGTGTAAAACGTTATCGACAACGATTGACACGAGACCGGTTCATCCGAGAGTCTCTGGCCCCAACACAGGCAGTCCAACCGGCCGACGTCGTCAGGAGTGGACCCCCAATGCGTTCCAAGAAGCCCCTTGCGCTTTTCGCCGCCGCGGCGTTCGTGCTGGCCGGGTGCGGTGGTGGTGGCGGAGACGCCTCCACCGAAGGACCCGTCACGCTCACCTGGTGGCACAACAGGACCACCGAACCGATGAAGTCGAAGTGGCAGCAGATCGCCGACGACTTCCACAAGACCCACCCGAACACTTCGTTCACGATCGAACCGCTGCAGAACGAGCAGTTCCAGACGAAGGTGCCGCTCGCGTTGCAGGGCAACACCCCGCCGGACATCTTCCAGCAGTGGGGAGCGGGCCAGCTCGTCGACCAGATCAAGTCCGGCAAGCTCGCCGACATCACCGAGTCGTCGAAGAGCTGGATCGGCCCGCTGGGCAAGTACGCCGACGGCTGGAAGAACAACGGCAAGCAGTTCGGCACGCCGTACCTGATGCACGCGGTCGGGTTCTGGTACCGCAAGGACGTCTTCGCGAGTGCCGGCGTCACCTCGACCCCGACCACGATGGACGAGCTGAACGCGGCCGTCGCGAAGCTGAAGACCGCGGGCGTCGTGCCGATCGCGCTGGGCGGCAAGGACCGCTGGCCCGACGCGTTCTACTGGGCGTACTTCGCGGTGCGCCAGTGCTCGGTCGACACGCTGAAGAAGGCGGTCGAGAAGACCGAGCTCGCCGACCCGTGCTTCACCAAGGCGGGCGAGAACCTGAAGAGCTTCCTGGACACGAAACCGTTCCAGGACGGGTTCGTCGGGACGCCCGCTCAGCAGGGGGCGGGCAGCTCGGCGGGCCTGGTGGCCAACGGCAAGGCCGCCATGGAGCTGCAGGGTGACTGGAACCCGGACGTGATGCAGGCGCTCACGGAGGACAAGGAGCTCAGCTCGAAGATCGGCTGGTTCCCGTTCCCGAGCGTCCCCGGTGGTCAGGGCGACCCGAGCGTGCTGCTCGGCGGCGGTGACGGGTTCTCCTGCACCACCCGTGCGGCCAAGGCCTGCTCGGAGTTCCTCGGGCACCTCGTCGGCGACGACGTGCAGAAGATCCTCGCCGAGACGAACTCCGGTCTGCCGGTGACCCCGGCCGGTGTGGCCGCGCTGAAGAGCGAGCCGCACAAGACGATCGCCGAGGCCATGAACAAGGCTTCGTACCTGCAGTTCTACTTCGACACCGCGTTCCCGACCAAGGTCGGTCAGGCGCTGAACGACGCCATCGCGAACTTCTTCGCGGGGCAGGGAACACCGGACACCATCGTGAAATCGGTGAGTGAAGCAGCTGCCGGGAACAAGTGATGAGTGCCGCGATCACCACGCGGCCGCCGACCGCCCCCGTGCCGCACGCGCCAGCGGCCGGGGGCACCCGGCGGCGGTCCCGACTCCGCACCCGTCTCGAGCTCGCCCTGCTGCTGACCCCGGCACTGGTGCTGTTCATCGGGTTCGTCCTGATCCCTATCGGCGTCGCCGGCTACTACAGCCTCTACTCGTGGAACGGCTTCGGCCCGCTCACGGACTTCGTGGGGCTGGACAACTACGTCGACGCCTTCTCCGGTGACGTCTTCCAGAGCGCCATCGGGCACAACATGATCATCGCGGTGCTGTCGATCGTCGTGCAGCTGCCGCTCAGCATCGGCCTGGCCATGCTGCTCAACCGCAAGCTGCGCGGCAGGACGTTCCTGCGCATGGTGGTCTTCGCGCCGTACGTGCTGTCCGAAGCCGTCACCGCGGTGATCTGGCTGCTCATGTTGCAGCCGGGCGGCTTCATCGACGAGATCCTGCGTTCGGTGGGCCTCGGCGGGCTCGTGCAGCTGTGGCTCGCGGACCAGTCGATCGTGCTCTACACGCTCTTCGTGGTGATCACGTGGAAGTACATCGGGTTCGGCGTGATCCTGCTCCTGGCCGGTCTGCAGGGTGTGCCGGCCGAACTGCGGGAGGCCGCCGCGCTCGACGGCGCGAGCGCCTGGCAGACCACGCGGCACGTCGTGCTCCCGTTGCTGGGACCGACGATCCGGGTGTGGATCTTCCTCTCGGTGATCGGGTCGCTGCAGCTGTTCGACCTGGTCTGGATCATGACGCTCGGCGGTCCCGCCAACGCGTCCACGACCATGGCGACCTACCTCGTCGACCACGGTTTCAAGCGCTACGAGTTCGGCTTCGGCAGTGCCGTCGCGGTGATCCTGTTCATCATCTGCTTCGTGTTCGCGTTGTTCTACCAGCGCTTCGCCCTGCGCCGGGACACCGAAGGCGCTTTGACGGGGGTGCGCTGACATGGCACGACGCAACACGATCGGCTACCTCGCCGCGTTCGCCGTCATCGGCATGACGGTGGTGCCGCTGCTGTTCGTGGTGCTGGGCGGTTTCCGCACCACGGCGCAGATCAACTCGGCACCGGCCGGCCTGCCCGGTCCGTTCGTGTGGGACAACTACGCGGAGGTGGCGACCTCGCCGGTGTTCTGGCGCCTGCTCGGCAACAGCGCGCTGATCGCGGTGATCGCGACGACGCTCGCGGTCGGGCTGGGGGCGATGGCGGCGTTCGCGTTGTCCCGCTACCGGTTCCGCGGCCGCGAGGGCTTCTACACGTTGTTCACGCTCGGCCTGCTGTTCCCGCTCGGCGTGGCGACGCTGCCGCTGTACCTGTGGCTGCGTCAGCTGGGGATGCTGGAGAACCCGCTCGGCGTCGCGATCCCGGAGGCGGCGTTCTCGCTGCCGGTGACGGTCGTGATCCTGCGGCCGTTCATGAACGCGATCCCCGGCGAGCTCGAGGACGCCGCGCTGCTCGACGGCGCGGCGAAGCTCGGGTTCTTCTGGCGCATCCTGCTGCCGCTCTCGCGGCCGGCGCTGATCACCGTGTCCGTGCTCGCGTTCGTCACCAGCTGGAACTTCTACCTGTTGCCGTTGCTGGTGTTCAACGACTCCACCAATTTCACGCTCCCGCTCGGCGTGGCGATGTTCCAGTCCGAGCACACCCAGGACACCGCGAAGGTGCTCGCCTTCACCGCGCTGTCCATGATCCCGGCTCTCGCGTTCTTCGTCCTCGCCGAACGCCGCATGGTCGGCGGCCTGACCGGCTCCGTGAAGGGATGATCGTGCGAACTCGATTGACGGCGGGCATCGCCGCCTTGCTGTTGCTCGTCCAGGTGGCCCCCGCGTCCGCCTCCGGACCGCTGAAGAGTGTCACGAAGAGGTACGTCGGCAGTGCGGTGGCCGCCCAGCACCTGAGTGCGGAGGCGGACTACAAGAAGGTGCTCACGCGCGAGTTCGACAGCGTGACGCCCGAGAACGAGATGAAGTGGGGCACCGTCGAGGCGGTGCGCGGCCAGTACGACTGGTCCGGCGCGGACGCGATCGTCGACTACGCCCGCAGGACCGGCAAGTCCGTGCGCGGTCACACCCTGGTGTGGCACAGCCAGCTGCCCGACTGGGTCGGCGGGCTGGAGGCGGCCGAGCTGCGCGGTGTGGTGAAGGACCACATCGCCGTGGAGGCGGGCCGGTACCGCGGCAAGATCCGCGCGTGGGACGTCGTCAACGAGGCGTTCAACGAGGACGGCACGCGCCGGCCGACCGTGTTCCAGGAGAAGCTCGGCGACGGCTACATCGCCGACGCGTTCCGCTGGGCGCACAAGGCCGACCCGAAGGCCAAGCTCTACATCAACGACTACAACATCGAGGGTCTCAACCCCAAGAGCGACGCCACCTACGAGCTGGTGCGCTCGCTGAAGAGGCAGGGCGTGCCGATCCACGGCGTCGGCATCCAGGCACACCTCTCGACCCTGTACGGCTTCCCGGCCGGCATGCGGGAGAACATCGCGCGGTTCGCGGCCCTCGGCCTGGACGTCGCGATCACCGAGGCGGACGTGCGGATCCCGTTGCCGGTCACGCCGGAGAAGCTCGAGGTCCAGGCGGACTACTTCGAGCAGGTCTGGGACGCGTGCCACGCCGTGAAGAGGTGCGTCGAGTTCACCACCTGGGGCTTCACCGACCGGCACTCGTGGGTGCCGGACGTCTTCCCCGGCGAGGGCGCGGCGTGCCTGTTCGACGAGAACCTCGTGCGCAAACCCGCGTACACCCGGCTCAACCCGTAACCCGGGAGTCCACTTGGGACAGTTCGAGAACCCGATCCTGCCCGGCTCGCACCCCGATCCGTCGGTGTGCCGGGTGGGATCGGACTACTACCTGGTGACCTCGACGTTCGAGTACTTCCCCGGACTGCCGGTCTACCACAGCCGAGACCTCGTGCACTGGCGGCTGCTCGGTCACGTGCTGGACCGGCCGTCGCAGCTGCCGCTGCGGGGCGTGCGGGCGTCCGGAGGCCTCTACGCGCCCACGATCCGCCACCACGACGGCATCTTCTTCGTGGTGTGCACGCTGGTGGACGGCAAGGAGAAGAGCGGCAACTTCCTCGTGATCACGACGGACCCGGCCGGCGACTGGTCGGAGCCGATCTGGCTGCCCGAGGCGGACGGGTTCGACCCGTCGCTCTTCTTCGACGGCACCGGCCGCGCCTGGTGGACGGCGACCCGCGAGGTCGCGGGCGGCACTCCGGGCCAGACCGAGATCTGGATGCGCGAGTTCGACCCGGTGGACCTCGAGCTCGTCGGCGACGAGCACGTGCTGTGGACCGGGGCGATGCGCGACTCCACGTGGCTCGAGGCGCCACACCTGTACGAAGTGGACGGTCGCTTCGTGCTGGTGTGCGCCGAGGGCGGCACCGACTTCGAGCACTCGGTGGTCGTGGCGACCGCGGACACCGTCACCGGCCCGTACCGCGGGTCGCCGCTCAACCCGGTGCTGACCCACCGGCACCTGGGCCGCGACCACCCGATCGCGGCGGCCGGGCACGCGGACCTCGTGCGCACGCAGCACGGCCAGTGGTACGCCGTGCTGCTCGCGACCCGGCCCTACGGCGGCTACGTCTACAACCTCGGCCGCGAGACGTTCCTCGTGCCGGTGACGTGGGAGGCGGGCGGTCCGGTCTTCAGCCCCGGCACCGGGCGCGTCGAGGCCGCCTACGACCTGCCCGACCTGGCCCCGTACCCGTGGCCGCAGGCAGGGCCGACCGACGACTTCGCCTCGTTCGACCCGGCCTGGATGTTCCTGCGCACGCCGGACGAGGTGTTCTGGTCGGTGACGGACCGACCCGGTCACCTGAGGCTGCGGGTGCGGCCGGAGTCGATCACCGGACCGGTCACGCCGAGCCTGGTGCTGCGCCGGCAGCAGCACCGGGACTTCCACGCCTCCTGCGAGCTCGACTTCACCCCGGCGGGACCGGCGGAGGCGGCGGGCCTGGTGCTGCTGCAGAACGACCAGCACCACGTGCGCCTGCTGCTCGGCGCCGGCCGGGTGGTGACGCTCGTGTCCCGGGCCGCCGGACGGGAGGAGGTGCTGGCCTCCGCCGAGGTGGAGGACGGTGTGGTGCGCCTGTGCTTCGAGGCGCGCGGCCAGGAGCACCGCGCGCTGGTCGCGGCCGGCGCGGGGGAGTGGCAGCCGCTGGGCGAGCCGTTCGACGGGCGGATGCTCAGCACCCAGGCCGCGGGCGGCTTCACGGGTGTCCACATCGGACTGTACGCGACCAGTGATGGCGCCCCGAGCACGTCGTGGGCCGACTTCGGTGGCTTCACCTACCGGGAGCTGACCACCTGACGGGAGGTGGCCTCGGGCGCGGGGCCACCTCCACCGGTCAGCGGGGGTGGCCCTGGGAGCGGGCCACCTTTTCCGGTCAGCGGGGACACTTCGGGTGAGTGCCTTCTCCGCCGGTCGCCGGGGGCCTGAGTGCGGGCCACCCCACCCGTCGGCGGGCGGCGTCTCGGGTGCGGGCCACCCTTCCCCGGTCAGCGGCGGTGGCCCTGGGGCCGAGCCACCTCCACCGGTCAGCGGGGGTCGAGCACGAACACCGGGATCTCCCGGTCGGTCTTCTCCTGGTACTCGGCGTAGTTCGGGAAGGCCGCGACGGCCCGCTCCCACCACCGCGCCCGTTCCTCGCCGCCGACCTCGCGGGCGGTGAAGTCCTTCGCCTCCGCGCCGTCCTGCAGCACGATCTCCGGGTACGCCTTGATGTTGTGGTACCAGGTCGGGTGTTCCGGCGCGCCGCACTTGGAGGCCACGACGGCGTAGCTGCCGTCGTGCTCGACGCGCATGACCGGGGTGTAGCGCAGCTTGCCGCTCTTCGCGCCGCGCACCGTGAGGAGCACGATCGGCCTGCCCAGGACCTTGACGCCCTCGGTCGTCCCGGTCTCCAGGATCGTCTTGGTCTGGTTCTGCACCCACTCGGTCGGGCTGAGTTCCGCGTTCGCCATGTCCACGATCAACGATTCTGGTCGGCCGCTCATTCCCCCGCACGACGGAACTGCAGGCCGGTGGCCTGCACGACGTCCGGCCGGACCGGGAGCGCGGCGGTGACCAGGCGTTCGCCGTGCACGTCGGTGACCGCGACCGCTCCGCCGCAGCCGGCGCCGTCCTCGGCGAGGAAGTAGTTGTACTCGGCGCGTTTCAGCGCCCGCCACTTGCCGCCCGCCTGCACTTCGAGGCGCGCCACGGGGTTGCGGTGGTCGAGCACCTGGATGCCGCACCAGTACTGGCTGGAACCGGACTTGTAGCGGAGCGCGACGGTTTTGGACGTGTCCGGGCTGACGAGCGTCCAGGTGATCGGGATCTGGCCCTTGACCGGCGGCGCGAGCTGGGCGAAGGCCTCCGCGCTCAGGTCCAGGTTGCCCGGCGGGCACTCCGGGCAGAGGTTCGTGACCTTCACCGTCAGGCTCTTGCCGCCCGACTGGACCAGCAGGAACGCGCCGCACGCGGCCGAGTCCTCGTAGTCGGTCCGGTTCATCGCGGTGGTCAGCGGGTCGGGACCGGGGTCGTACGAGCAGGCGCCGCCGCCGTCGGAGTCGTAGAACGTCGCGACGCCGGTCCGCGGCACCCCGGGCTTGATCCGGCCCGCCAACGGCGTGGCCGCGGGCGCGGACGTGACGGTGGTGGTCGTCGTGGTCGTCGTCGGGGGTGGCGGCGCGACCGTCGTCGTGGTCGTCGCGGCCGCGCTGGTCGTACCGGCCACCGGCGTTCCCGCCACGCCCTCCCGGTCGCGCAGCAGGACCACGCCGGTGGCCGCGACCAGCACGGCCACCAGGACGGACAGCAGCAGGCGTCGGCTCACCGCCGCACAATAGACCGCTGCACGGCGATGAACACCAGCAGCAGCACGCCGATCACGATCTTCGTCCACCAGGAGCTGAGCGTGCCCTGGAACGAGATCAGCGTCTGGATCGTGCCGAGCACCAGCACCCCGGCGAGCCCGCCGAGCACGTACCCGACGCCGCCCGCCAGCAGCGTTCCGCCGATCACGACCGCCGCGATGGCGTCGAGCTCCATGCCGACCGCGTGCAGGCCGTAGCCCGACAGCATGTAGAGGCTGAACAGCAGGCCCGCGAGCGCCGAGCAGAGACCGCTGATCACGTAGACGCCGACCTTGACGCGGGTCGTCGGCAGGCCCATCAGCAGCGCGGACGACTCGTTGCCGCCGACCGCGTAGACCGTGCGGCCGAAACGCGTGCGGTGCAGCACGTACATGGCCGCGGCGACGACGACGAGCGCGATCACCACGTTGTAGGTGATGGTGACGCCGCCGGGAAGCTCGATCGCGGCGGTGGCCACGTCGCGGAACGTCCTGTCCTTGATGGACACCGACTCCACGCTGATCAGGAAGCACAGGCCGCGCGCGAGGAACATGCCGGCGAGCGTGACGATGAACGGCTGGATGTCGAACTTGTGGATCACGAGGCCCATCAGCAGGCCGAGCGTCGCGCCGATCAGCAGCACGGCGACGATCACGAGCGGCACGGGCCACCCCGCGCGCAGCCCCGAGGCCGTGACCATGGTGGAGAGCGCGACGACCGAGCCGACGGACAGGTCGATGCCGCCGCTGAGGATCACGAACGTCATCCCGACGGCCAGCACGATCAGGAAGGCGTTGTCGATGAACAGGTTCGCGACGACCTGGCCGGACGCGAAGCCGTCGTAGCGCGCCGAGCCGATGCCGAACGCGAGCACGAACAGCGCGACGGTCGCGAACGCGGGCAGGAACCGCGACGGCACCCGAGGGGCGAGAGTGGTCATGATGAGACGGCCACCTTCCGGAAGCTCAGTGCGGCGCGGGCCTTCGGCGCCTGGACCAGGCACACGGCGATGACGACGACGGCCTTGAACACCAGCGTCACCTCGGGTGCGACGCCGATCGTGTAGACGGTGGTGGTGAGGGTCTGGATGATCAGCGCGCCGAGCAGCGTGCCGGTGAGCGAGTAGCGCCCGCCGGCGAGCGAGGTGCCACCGATGACGACGGCGAGGATCGCGTCCATCTCGATCCACAGCCCGGCGTTGTTGGCGTCGGCCGCACTCACGTTGGAGCTGATCATCAGCCCGGCGATGCCCGCGCAGACGGCGGCGAACACGTAGACGGTCCAGATGATCGTGCGGGCCCGCACCCCCGCGAGCCGGGACGCCTCCGGGTTCACGCCGACGGCCTCGATGAGCATGCCGAGCGCGGTCTTCCGCGTCACGAACGCCACCAGTCCCAGCACCAGCAGGGCGATCAGGATCGAGATCGGCAGCACCAGGAACCCGGCGCCGACCTGCTTGTAGGCCGTGTTGTTGACGGTGACGATCTGGCCCTCGGTCACGAGCATCGCGACACCGCGGCCCGCCGTCATCAGCACCAGCGTCGCGATGATCGGCTGGATGCCCAGGCCCGCCACCAGGAACCCGTTCCACAGCCCCAGTACCGCGCACAGCACCAGCGCGATGGCCATGCCCGCGATCGCGGTGCCGGCGTCGCCGGACGTTCCGATGTGGACACACGTCACCGCGCCCGCGATGGCCGCCACCGCACCGACGGAGAGGTCGATGCCGCGGGTCGCGATCACGAGCGTCATGCCCAGGGCGATCAGCAACGTCGGCGCGCCGTTCTTCAGCACGTCGACCAGACCGCCGTAGAGGTGCCCGTCCTGGAACCGCAGCGCGAAGAACGACGGCGTCACGGCGAGGTTGAGCAGCAGGAGCGCGGCCAGTGCGAGCAACGGCCACAGCAGCCGGTTCTTCATGAGACCACCTTCTCCGGCGCCGCGCCGCCCGCGATCAGTTCCACGACCTCGTCCACCCCGGTCGCCGAGCCGTCCAGCTCGGCGATCTTGCGCCGGTCCCGCAGCACGACGATGCGGTCCGAGATGCGCACGACCTCCTCCAGTTCCGCGGAGATGAACAGGACCGCGGTGCCCTCGGCGGCGAGGGTGGTGACGAGCTGCTGGATCTGCGCCTTCGCGCCGATGTCGATGCCCCTGGTCGGCTCGTCCAGGATCAGCAGCCGCGGCTCGGTGACGAGCCACCGCGCCAGCAGGACCTTCTGCTGGTTGCCGCCGGACAGCGTGCGCACCAGCGCGTCGGGGTTGGCGGGACGGATGTCCAGCGCATTCAGGTACTTGTCGACCAGCTGGTCCTTGGTGCGGCGCGGCAGCGGACGCGTCCAGCCGCGCGCGGCCTGCATCGCGAGCACGAGGTTGTCGCGGATGGAGAGGTCCGCGACTAGGCCCTCGCCCTTGCGGTCCTCGGAGCTGAACGCGATGCCCGCCGCGATGGCGGAGCGGGGACCGCGCAGCTTCACCGGTGCGCCGTCGACGAGCAGTCTGCCGCTGTCCGCCTTGTCGGCGCCGAAGAGCAGCCGGGCGAGTTCCGTGCGGCCCGACCCGAGCAGGCCGGCGAGCCCGATCACCTGGCCCGCGCGGATCTCCAGGTCGAACGGCTCGATCGCGCCGCGCCGCCCCAGTCCGTCGGCCTCGACCAGCACGGGACCCTGCGCGCTGCGCTTCTCGGCGGCGTCCTCGATGGCCTCCAGCGCGCCGAGGTCGCGGCCGATCATCTGCGCGATGAGCGTGCGCCGGTCGACGTCCGCGGTGAGGTGCTCGCCGACGAGAGTTCCGTTGCGCAGCACCGTCATCCGGTCCGAGATCTCGTAGACCTGGTCGAGGAAGTGCGACACGAACAGGATCGCCACGCCCTCGTCGCGCAGCACCCGCATGATCCGGAACAGCTCCGCGACCTCGCCCGCGTCCAGGCTGGACGTCGGTTCGTCGAGCACGAGCACCCGGCAGTCGACGGCGATCGCCCGTGCGATGGCGACGAGCTGCTGCACCGCGATCGGGTGCTCACCGAGGCTCGACGCCGGGTCGACGTGCACGCCGATGCGCGCGAGCACCTCGGCGGCACGGCGCCGCGTCGCCGGGAAGTCGATGCCGCCGAACCTGCGCGGTTCGCGGCCCAGCATGATGTTCTCCGCGACCGTGAGGTTCGCGCAGAGGTTGACCTCCTGGTACACCGTGCTGATCCCGGCGTGCTGCGCCTCGCCGGGGGAGGAGAACGCCACCTCGTCGCCCGCCAGCACGACCTGGCCCCCGTCGGGGCGGTGCACGCCGGTCAGCGTCTTGATCAGCGTGGACTTCCCGGCGCCGTTCTCGCCCATGAGAGCGTGCACCTCGCCGGGGAACAGCCGGAAGTCGACGTCCTGCAACGCCTTCACGCCGGGAAACGCGAGGCTGATGCCCCGCATCTCGACGACAGGTGGCGGCGATTCGGTCATGGGCTCTGCGCCTTCGTCGCTGGGGCCGCGGGACCCGTTACCCGGATGCGCGTCCATAACGGGTCCCGCGGGTTCTTGGGGCGGTGGATCAGTACTGGCGCTGCGGGAGCGCGGCCTTCGCCTGCTCCTGCGTGAACGTGCCCTCCTCGGTCACGACCCGCTCCGGCACCTGCTCACCGGCCACGACCTTCTTCGCGAGGTCCATCAGCTGCTTGCCCAGCAACGGGTTGCACTCGACGATGAAGTTGATCTCGCCGTTGGCCAGCGCCTGCATGCCGTCCTTCACCGCGTCCACGGTGATGATCTTGATGTCCTTGCCGGGCACCTTGCCCGCCGCCTTGATCGCCTCGATGGCGCCCAGGCCCATGTCGTCGTTGTGCGCGTAGACCACGTCGATCTTCGGCTGCGACTTGAGGAACGCCTCCATGACCTGCTTGCCGCCGGACCGGGTGAAGTCACCCGTCTGCGACGCGACGACCTTGATGTCGGGCTTGGCGGCGATCTTCTCCTCGAAGCCCTTCTTGCGGTCGATCGCGGGCGCCGCGCCCGTGGTGCCCTGCAGTTCCACCACGTTCGTCGCGCCGGAGGCGTTGGCCACCAGCCAGTCGCCCGCCCTGCGGCCCTCCTCGACGAAGTCCGAGCCGAGGAACGTCTTGTAGAGCGACGTGTCGTCGGAGTCGATGGAGCGGTCGGTGAGGATCACCGGGATGTTGGCGCGCTTGGCCTCCAGCAGCACCGTGTCCCAGCCCGTCTCGACGACGGGGCTGAACGCGATCACCGAGACCTTCTGCTGGATGTAGGAGCGGATCGCCTTGATCTGGTTCTCCTGCTTCTGCTGCGCGTCGGAGAACTTCAGGTCGATCCCGGCGGCCTTGGCCTCGTCCTGGATCGACTTGGTGTTGGCGGTGCGCCAGCCGCTTTCCGCACCCACCTGGGCGAAGCCCATCGTGATGGTGTCACCACCGGACGAGCCGGTGTTCCCGCCACCGCCTCCCGACCCGCACGCGGTGAGCGCGCTCAGCAGGACCACGCTGGCGACTGTCGTGATCTTCTTCAGCACTGGGATTCCTCCGGTGTGACGACGGTGTCGCGGAGCTCGACCGCGTGTCCGCGGTTGTCAGGTGGACAAGAGTGAACGCTCACAACTTTGGCGTCAAGGGGTTGCCCGTAACGAGTTGGCAGCCCTATGTTAACGCTCACTTCCGAGCTTGGAGGAGCCCTGTGGTCCGCAAGCACGTCATGGTGAGCGCCGCTCTCGCGGCAAGCCTCCTGGTCGCCGTTCCCGGGTCCGGGGCGGCCGCCGAAACCGATTACACGCTCAAGATCGACGCGACGAAGAAGGGCGCGTCGATCGACGACTCGATGTACGGCGTCTTCTTCGAGGACATCAACCGCGCGGCCGACGGAGGCCTGTACGCCGAGCTGGTGCAGAACCGCTCGTTCGAGTACGACCCGGCGGACAACGCGAGCTACCACGGCCTGACCTCGTGGGCGCCGCACAGCGGCAGCGTGGACGTCGTCGACGACGCCGGCCGGCTGAACGAGCGCAACCGCCGCTACCTGCGGCTTGGCCTGCCCGCCGGGGTCATCAACTCCGGCTACAACAGCGGGATCGCCGTCCAGGCCGGTCAGCGCTACGACTTCTCCGTCTGGGCACGCGCCGACCAGGGTGCGCAGCTCACCGCCGCGGTCACCGACCCCGCCGGAACGGCGCTGGGCGACCCCGTGCGGGTCCAGGTCCGCGGCGACGGCTGGGCGCGCTACACCGGGACGATCCGCGCGCAGAAGTCCACCACCACGGGCCGGCTCCTGGTGACCGGCGCCGGCACGGGAACGCTGCGCCTGGACATGATCTCGTTGCTGCCGCAGGACACCTACAAGGGCCACGGCCTGCGCCGCGACCTCGCCGAGAAGGTCGCCGCGCTGAAGCCGGGCTTCGTCCGGTTCCCCGGCGGGTGCCTGGTCAACACCGGCAGCCACTACGGCTACGAGGCGCCGAACTACGAGCGGCGCCGCTCGTTCCAGTGGAAGGACACGATCGGGCCGGTCGAGCAGCGCGCCACGAACTGGAACTTCTGGGGCTACAACCAGTCCTACGGCCTCGGCTACTACGAGTACTTCCAGTTCTCCGAGGACATCGGCGCCATGCCGCTGCCCGTCGTGCCCGCGCTGGTCACCGGGTGCGGGCAGAACCGCGCCACCGACGACCCCGCGCTGCTGCAGCGGCACGTCCAGGACACGCTCGACCTGATCGAGTTCGCGAACGGGCCCGCCGACTCGGTCTGGGGCCGCAAGCGCGCCGAGATGGGGCACCCCGCGCCGTTCGGGCTCACCCACCTCGCGGTCGGCAACGAGGAGAACCTGCCCGACGAGTTCATGGCGCGGTTCGTGCGGTTCCGCGACGCCATCGCCGCGAAGTACCCGGACATCACAGTCGTGAGCAACTCCGGTCCCGACGACACCGGGGGCACGTTCGACCGCCTGTGGCAGCTGAACAGGCAGGCCGGCGTGAAGATGGTCGACGAGCACTACTACAACAGCCCGAGCTGGTTCCTGGAGAACAACAACCGCTACGACTCCTACGACCGCAACGGTCCCAAGGTGTTCCTCGGTGAGTACGCCTCGCAGGACAACAAGTACTTCAACGCGTTGAGCGAAGCGGCGTTCATGACCGGACTCGAACGCAACGCCGACGTCGTGAAGCTCGCCTCGTACGCGCCGTTGCTGGCCAACGAGGACTACGTCCAGTGGCGGCCGGACATGATCTGGTTCAACAACCACGCGTCGTGGGGCTCGGCCAGCTACGAGGTGCAGAAGCTCTTCATGAACAACGTGGGCGACCACGTCGTGCCGAGCACCGCGTCCGCCACGCCGTCCACGCAGGCCCCGATCACCGGTGCGATCGGGCTCTCGACCTGGGCCACCGCCGCGACCTACGACGATGTGAACGTGACCAGCGCGGCCGGTCAGACGCTGTTCAGCGACGACTTCTCCGGTGGTGACGCGCGGTGGACCAAGTCCGGGCGTGGCGCGTGGAACGTCGTCAACGGCGCGTACGTGCAGTCCGATGCCGCCGCCGAGGACACGCTCGTCACGGCGGGGGACAAGAGCTGGCGCGACTACACGCTGAACGTCAAGGCGACGAAGCAGTCCGGACGTGAAGGCTTCCTGGTCGCGTTCGGCGTGCAGGACACCGGCAACTACTACTGGTGGAACCTCGGCGGCTGGAACAACACCCAGTCCGCGGTGGAGAAGGCCGTGGGCGGCGGGAAGAACACGCTGATCACCAACGGCACCCGCATCGACACCGGCCGCACCTACGACGTCCGGGTGGAGGTGCGCGGACGCCACGTCGCGCTCTACCTCGACGGCCAGAAGTGGGGCGAGTTCACCGACGACAAGGTCGCCGAGCCGTTCCGCCAGGTCGTCACCCGCGACCTCAGGACCGGTGAGCTGATCGTCAAGGTGGTCAACGCGCAGGCCGACGCCGCCCGCACGCGCATCGACCTCGGCGTCCCCGTGTCGTCGACGGCGCGCGCGACCGTGCTGCAGGGCCGTCCCGACGACGTGAACACCGAGTTCGCCCAGCCGATCCGCTCGCGTGCCGAGCAGGTCAGGGTGGCGAGCAGCTTCACCCACACGTTCCCGCCCCACTCCGTCACGTTCCTCCGGATCAGGAGCCGCTCGTGATCACCCGACGTTCCCTGCTGGCCACGGGCGGCGTGCTCGCCGCGACCGGGGCGCTCACCTCCGCCGCTCCCGTCGCCGCCGCCCCTTCGGACGATCCGGGGTTGCCGACGCGCAACCCTCTCGTCGAGCAGCGCGCCGACCCGTTCGTCACGCCGCCGACCGACGGCATGTACTACCTGACCGGGTCCGTGCCCGAGTACGACCGCGTCGTGATCCGCGGGGCGTCCACTCTGGACGGTCTGGCGGCCGCCCGCGAGCGCACCATCTGGCGGCGTCCGTCGTCCGGGAGGATGGGCGGCTACATCTGGGCGCCGGAACTGCACCGCATCGACGGCAAGTGGTACGTGTACTTCGCCGCCGGGGACTCCGACGAACCGTTCCGCATCCGCACCTACGTGCTCGAGTCGCCGAACGCCGACCCGCGCGAGGGCGGCTGGGTGCTGCGCGGGCAGATGACGACGGCGTGGGACACGTTCACACTCGACGCGACCACGTTCGCGCACCGCGGCAAGCGCTACTTCCTGTGGGCGCAGAGCGAACCGGGCATCGCGACGAACTCGAACCTCTACATCGCCGAGATGGCCTCGCCGCTCGCGCTGAAGACCGCGCCGGTGCGCATCGCGACGCCGACGCTGTCGTGGGAGGTGCAGGGGTTCAAGGTGAACGAGGGCCCGGCCGTGCTGATCCGCAACGGGCGCGTGTTCGTGACGTACTCCGCGAGCGCGACCGACGCCCGGTACTGCATGGGCCTGCTGACGGCCGACGAGAACGCGAACCTGCTCGACGCGCGGTCGTGGACGAAGTCGCCCTCGCCGGTGTTCGCGACGTCCGCGGCGACCTCGCAGTACGGGCCGGGGCACAACTCGTTCACCACGGCCGGCTCGACGGACGTGCTCGTCTACCACGCGCGGGACTACCGCGACATCACCGGCGACCCGTTGTTCGACCCGAACCGGCACACGCGCGTGCAGCAGGTGTACTGGAACGCGGACGGCACGCCGTCGTTCGGCGTCCCGGTGGGCCGGGGCGGGCCGGTGGTGCGTTTGTCGCCTTTGGACGCTCCGTCGCTCGTCGTCCGGCACTACGAGTACCGGCTGCGGGTCGACGGCAACGTCCGCGACGTGGCGGACAGCCAGTTCCGCTTCGTGCCGGGCTTCCTGGGCGCGGGCACGGTCGCGCTGCAGTCGGTGAACTTCCCGGACCGCTACGTCCGGGTGGACGGTGACGTGGTCCGCGTGGACCCGTTCGAGGACACGGATTCCTACGGCCGCGCGGCGAGTTTCGCCCGCGTGCCGGGACTGGCGGACGGCGGCGCGGTGTCGTTGCGCGCCGGAACGGACACGTACCTCGCCCACCGGGACGGCCGCGTGGAGTTGTCCAGACCAGGTGGCGACCGCGACGCGCGCCGACGTGCCACATTCCGGCTGGATTGAGTGGACAATGAGCACTGCATCGATGCCGGCCTGGTGTTATCGCTAACATCACCGGCGCAGATCAAGGATCGGAGACCGCCAGTGGAGAAGACCTCGCGTGACCCCGCGATGACCGATGTCGCTCGACTCGCCGGGGTGTCGCACCAGACGGTCTCGCGTGTGCTCAACAACCACCCGAACGTCCGCGAGCAGACCAGGCTGCGCGTCCAGGCGGCCATCAAGGAGCTCGACTACCGCCCCAACCGCGCCGCCAGGGCCCTGGTCACCGGCAAGACGCAGCTCATCGGCGTAGTGGCGCAGAACTCGACCCTGTACGGCCCGGCCTCGCTGCTGTCCGCCTTCGAGGAGGCGGCGGGCGAGGCCGGCTTCGCGGTCAGCGTTGGCAGGGTCAAGGTCCTCGACCGCGACTCGATCGCCGCCGCCGTGGAACGCCACCGCGACCAGCGAGTGGCGGGCATCGTGGTGATAGCCCCCAACTCCTCGGCGGCCGACGCCCTGGCCGACGTCCCGGCGGGCGTCCCCCTGGTCACGGTCGACGGCGACCCGGACCGCGCGACCCCGCTCGTCACCGTGGACCAGGCCGCGGGCGCGTTCGAGGCCACGAAACTCCTGATCGACGCGGGCCACGAGACGGTCTGGCACGTGGCGGGCCCCGCAGACTGGTTCGACGCGGCAGGCCGCGTGCAGGGCTGGCGGGCGGCCCTGGACTCGGTCAGCGCCGAGGTCCCGCCACTCGTGTCGGCGGACTGGAGCGCCGCCTCCGGCTACCGGGCGGGCCAGATGCTGGCGAGGATGCCCGAGGTCACGGCCGTGTTCTGCTCGAACGACCACCTGGCCCTCGGCGTGCTGCGCGCGATGAGCGAGCGTGGCAGGAAGGTCCCGCACGAGGTGAGCGTGGTGGGCTTCGACGACGTGCCCGAGGCCGCGTACTTCATCCCGCCGCTCACGACCGTGCGCCCGGACTTCGCCGCCGTGGCACACGAGACCCTCGGCCTGCTGCTGGAGCAGATCAGCGACGGTGAGACAGCGCGACCACGCCGCACGGTGGCGCCGACTTTGGTGCGCCGCGAGAGCGTGGCGCCGCCGCCCCGGTAGACGCCGCCGGGGGAGAGGTGCGTGTCGCGCGACGGGCACGCACCTGTTGGTGGTGGTCCGGCGCGCTGGGGCACGAGTTCGTGGGGTCGACGTCGGCGGTGGTGAGGACTCCTGGCGAGCCGACGGGTGGCCCCGCCTGCGAGGCCCCCTGTCGCCGCCACGACCCCGTCTGCGGGCTGTCACCCCCTCGGCAGCACTCGACCCCCGCGCACCCTTCCCCGCGGCGCCCGCGTGCCGCCGGGCGCCTGCCGCCGGGCGC
>NZ_JBEXNC010000022.1:0-152111 GCF_040610935.1 Lentzea sp. NPDC003310 | reverse complement strand
CTTCGCTTTTGCGTATTTTGATGTGGGGTTACACCTCGACTACTCGGGTTCCGTGTTCCCACCCCTCTTCACGTGTGGCCCGCTCTTGGTGCGGCTCGTGATGGGACCCCACCGCCGAGCCGCCCAAACCAAGCAACAGGCAGCCGCTCTACGCAGCAGGCGTGCCATCAACCCGCCCACAGCGCTGGCCCCCTGATCAGATTGCCGGGGGTCTGGGGGCAGAGCCCCCAGGGGAAGCACGCAACAGGCGCCCGCCCACGACAAGGCACCACCAACGCAACAGGCGCGCCACAAACGCCCCAAGCCCAAGCTGACGCAGGCGTCCCCCCGAATCGGGAACCCCTACATCTCAACCTACTCAGCAGGTCCGACATCCTCCGGCAACCGATGCCGAGACCCCACCGGCACGACCAACGGCGTCCCGGAAACCGGATCCTCGACAACCCGAGCATCCAACCCGAACACCTCCAACAACATCTCCTCGGTCAACACCTCGGCGGGCGTCCCGGAAGCCACCACCCGCCCACCCCGCATCGCAACCACATGATCCGCATACCGAGCAGCCAAGTTCAGGTCGTGCAACACCATCACCACAGTCCGCCCCATAGAGGCGTGCAACTCCTGCACCAAATCCAGCACATCGATCTGATGCGCAAGATCCAGATAAGTGGTGGGCTCGTCCAACAGCAACAGATCGGTCCCCTGCGCAAGAGCCATGGAAATCCAGGCCCGCTGCCGCTGCCCCCCGGACAACTCGTCCACGGTCCGATCAGCCAGATCGAGAATCCCGGTCATCTCCAACGCGGCGTCGACAGCGGCCGCGTCATCAGAAGACCACTGCCGGTACCAGGCCTGATGAGGATGCCGCCCGCGCGCGACAAGATCCGCGACCGTCAACCCCTCCGGCGCGGCAGGCGACTGCGGCAACATCCCCAGCACCCGGGCAACGTCGCGAGTGGACATCGAGGAGATCTTCTGCCCGTCCAGCAGCACCGCACCGGACCGCGCGGGCAGCAACCGCCCGAGAGCCTTCAGCAGGGTCGACTTGCCGCACCCGTTCGGGCCGATCACCGCGGTCACGGTGCCGTCCAGGACGGACAGGTCCAGCGAGTCGACGACCAGCCGCTCCCCGTAGCCGACGGACAGCGACGAAGCCTCAAGACGCACACTCATACCCGCGCCTCCCGGCGGCTTCGGATCAACAGGAACATCAGGTAGGGCGCGCCGAGCACGGCGGTGACGACACCGACCGGCAGTTCGGTCTTGTAGATCGTGCGCGCGACCAGGTCCGAGAGCATGACCAGCGCGCCGCCGACCACCACCGAGCCGAACAACGGCGGCTGGGCCGTGCCCGACAGCCTCAACGCGATCTGCGGTGCGGCCAGGGCCACGAAGGCGATCGGGCCCGCGCCGGCGGTGGCGACGGAGGCCAGCACGATCGCCACGATGATCAGGAACGACCGGGCGGCGTCGACCCGGATGCCCAGGCCGCGTGCGGTCTGGTCGTCGAACTGCAGGGCGCCCAGCACGTGGCCGCCGATCAGGGCCGTCGGGATGAGCACCGCCAGCGCGATCCCGACGGGCACGACGTGTTCCCAGCCGCGGCCGTTCAGGGAGCCGGTGATCCACACCATCGCGCGGCCCGCGTCCAGGACGTCGCCGACGGTCAGCAGGTAGTGCGTGAAGGAGCTGGCGACGGCGGTGATGCCGATGCCGACCAGCACCATCCGGAAGCCCTCGATGCCCTGCCGCCACGCGAGGCCGTAGACCAGCAGGCCGGCGAACAACCCACCCAGCAGGGCCGCCAGCGGGACGCCGACCGACGCCGCGCTGCCGGTCACCACGCCCAGGCTGCCCGCGAAGGTGATCACCGTGACCGCGCCGACGCCCGCGCCCCAGGTCACGCCCAGGAGGTCCGGCGAGGCGAGCGGGTTGCGGACGATGGCCTGGAAGATCGCGCCGGACAGGCCCAGCGCGCCGCCGACCAGCAGGCCGGTCAACGCGCGCGGCATCCGCAGCTCCATCACCACGAACTGGTCGCGGCGGGTGCCTCCGCCGAGCAGCACGTCGACGACCTGGGTCGCGGTCAGCGGGAAGTCGCCGATCATGACGTCGACGACCAGCAAGGCGGCCAGCACCACCAGCGATGCCGCCACCACCAGCAACGGGCGCGGGCGCACCCGGAACGAGGTGGCGCCCACGCGCAGGGAACGCGCCCTGACCTTCACCCCGGCCGTCAAATCTTCACCAGCTTCTTGCGCCGCACCAGGTAGATGAAGAACGGCGCGCCGATCAGCGCCAGCATCACACCGACCTCCACCTCCGACGGACGGGCGACCACCCGGCCGACGATGTCCGCGAACAGGATCAGGATCGCTCCGAGCAGTGCGGAGTACGGCAGGATCCAGCGGTAGTCCGGGCCGGTGATGGCCCTCGCGACGTGCGGCACCACGAGCCCGAGGAACCCGATCGGCCCGCACGCGGCGACCGCCCCTCCGACCAGCAGCGTGATCGCGAAGATGCCCAGCCCGCGCGTGCGTTTGACGTCGACGCCCAGCGACTTGGCCACGTCCTCGCCGAGCGACATGGCGTTCAGCCCGGGAGCGTTGAGGGCAGCGACGAGCAACCCGGTGAGCAGGAACGGCGCCACCTGCGAGAACACCGCCAGGTCACGGCCGGCGATCGCGCCGACCTGCCAGAACCGGAACGCGTCGAGCGACTGCTGGTCGATCAGCACGATGGCGGACACCAGGCCGCTCATCAGCGCGGAGACCGCGGCACCGGCCAGCGCCAGCGTCACGGGCGACGGCCCGCCGCGCCCCGCCGACCCGAGCAGGAACACCAGCACGCTCGCGATCATCGCGCCGGCGAAGGCGAACCAGATGTAGCCCACCAGCGAGCTCACCCCGAGCAGGAAGATCGAGAGCACGACCGACAGGGCCGCGCCGCTGGTGACGCCGAGGATGCCGGGGTCGGCCAGCGGGTTGCGCGTGTGGCCCTGCATGAGAGCGCCACCCACACCGAGCGCGATGCCCACCGCGACGCCGAGCAACGTCCGCGGGATCCGCAGTTCGCGGATCACCACGTCGTCCTCGACACCGGTCGGCGTGAAGAGACCGTGCCAGACCCCGGACAGCGGGATCTCCTTCGAGCCGATCGCGATGCTCGCCACGCACACGGCGACCAGCACGACCAGCAGCAAGAGCAGGCCCAACGACCTACGCCCCAAGGCCCACCCTCCTCGACCAGATCAGGAGAGGTAAGCCTAACCGAACCGCCTGGTAGGACCGAGTCGCAGGGCGCGGGTTCCGGGTCACACCGCCACCAGAACGCGCCCGGGAAGATCGGAAAGGAATATTCGGCGAACACGTTGTCGGATCAACTAAAAAGTCGGCGGCAAGAGCGTTCACCGATCTCGTTTGGACAGCACCGTTCTGCCGGGCGGTAGTTGATCAGTCACTCAAATAGCACGAAGGGGTTCCGAGGAATCTTCCCCGGAACCCCTTCGTGTTTTGCCGAATTTCAGCCCTGCTGGTGGTACGCGTCGAGCACCTCGGCCGGGATGCGGCCGCGGTCCGACACCTTCATGCCCTGCTTGCGGGCCCACTCGCGAATGGCCTGGTTCTGCTCGCGATCCGCCGATGCCGGACGCGCTGCCTTCACCCCGGCCGGACGACCGGGTCCAACGCGCTTGCGGCCACCCGCACGACGTGCACTTCCCACGAAGTCGGCCAACGCGTCGCGAAGTTTGCCCGCATTACCCGAGGAAAGGTCGATCGTGTAGGCGACACCGTCCAGTCCGAACTCGACGGTCTCCTCAGCAGTGGAACCGTCCAGATCGTCGACGAGGGTCACCGTGACCTTCTGCGCCATGCGTATCCTCCAGGACCCCGAATGCGCGGTCACCCGCGTCGCCAACTAAAGCCTTCTGCGAGGCAGGTTAGCGCACGGGTGCCGCATTGCACCTATCGACATCCCGAAAAGTTGCTCATTCAGGGCGAACGAGCGGGAACAAGATGGTCTCCCGGATACCCAGACCGGTGAGCGCCATCAGGAGCCGATCGATACCCATTCCGACGCCACCACTCGGTGGCATTCCGTACTCCAGTGATCGCAGAAAGTCTTCGTCGACCGGCATGGCCTCGTTGTCGCCGGCGGCCGCAAGACGCGCCTGCGCTTCGAGGCGTTCCCGCTCGATGACCGGGTCCACCAGTTCGGAGTAACCCGTTCCCAGTTCGAATCCGCGGACGTAGAGATCCCACTTTTCGGCGACACCCGGCTTGGTGCGGTGCTGCCTGGTCAGGGGCGACGTCTCGACCGGGTAGTCGCGCACGAACGTCGGCGCGTAGAGCGAGTCGCACACCAGGTGCTCCCACAGCTCCTCGACCAGCTTGCCGTGCCCGAACTTCGGGTTCACCTCGAGTTCGTGGCGGTCACAAAGCTTGCGCAGGACCTCGGCCGGCGTCTCGGGGGTGATTTCCTCACCAACAGCATCCGACAACGACTCGTAGATGCTGAGCGTCGTCCATTCACCCGAGAGGTCGTACTCGGAGCCGTCCGCCAACGTGACGATCTGAGAACCGGTCACGGCTTCGGCCGCTTCCTGGATGAGCTCACGCGTCAGTACGGCGTTCGAGTCGTACGTGGCGTAGGCCTCGTAGTACTCGAGCATCGAAAACTCGGGCGAATGCGACGAGTCCACGCCCTCGTTGCGGAAGTTGCGGTTGATCTCGAAGACCTTCTCGATGCCGCCGACGACGCAGCGCTTCAAGTAGAGCTCCGGCGCGATGCGCAGGAACAGGTCGATGTCGAGCGCGTTCGAGTGCGTGATGAACGGACGCGCCGAAGCACCGCCCTGCAGCGTCTGCAACATCGGCGTCTCGACTTCGAGGAATCCACGCCGGTGGAACGAGTCGCGCAGAGAACGAACCACGTTCGCACGGGTCCGAACAGTGTCGCGCGCCATCGGCCGCACGATCAGGTCGACGTATCGCTGACGAATGCGGGTTTCCTCGCCGAGTTCCTGGTGCAGGGTCGGCAACGGGCGCAGCGACTTCGACGTCAGCTGCCACGAGTCGGCCATCACGGAAAGCTCGCCGCGGCGCGAGCTGATGACCTCACCGCTCACGAAAACGTGGTCGCCGAGGTCGACGTCGGACTTCCACTCGGAAAGCGCTTCTTCACCCACACCGGCGAGGCTCAGCATCGCCTGCAGTTCGGTGCCGTCACCTTCGCGCAACGTCGCGAAGCACAGCTTTCCGGTGTTGCGCAGGAACATCACGCGGCCGGTGACGCCGACCTGCTGGCCGGTCTGCGTGTCGGGTTCGAGCTCGGGGTGCGCGTCGCGGACCTCGCGCAACGTGTGCGTGCGCGCGACTTCGACGGGATACGGCTCCTTGCCGGAAGCGAGCAGCCGCGCACGCTTCTCCCGGCGCACGCGCATCTGCTCTGGCAGGTCTTCTTCGCTGGTCACGAGGTTTTGCTTCGGCTGCTCACTCACGCGGAGAAGGGTACGGACACCGGTGAGGCCGAAGCGAACCGGATACCCGTTCCCCGAGCGCACCACGACACCGGCGGGTGACCCGCGCTACGGCAGACGTGCGAATCGGCTCACCCGGAGCCGCGAAGAACGGCCCCAAACCATTCTGGGGGCCGGTCCAGTCACTAAGTTGGGGTGATGGATCTACACGCGAGGCGAGCGGACTCGTTCGGCGCGCAGGCCGAGGCCTACGCCGAACACCGGCCTGACTATCCCGTGGCGGCGATCCGGTGGGCACTGGAGCCGCTGGGCACGACCGAGCGACTCGACGTGCTCGACCTGGCCGCCGGCACCGGCAAGCTGACCGCGGTGCTGTGCGCGGAGGGCCACCGCGTGACGGCCGTGGAGCCCAACGAGCAGATGCTGTCCGAACTGGTCCGCCGCGTGCACGGCGTGCGTGCGCTACCCGGCCACGCGGAGCACATCCCGGTGCCGGACCAGACCGTCGACGCGGTGTTCGTCGGCACCGCGTTCCACTGGTTCGACCAGGAGAAGGCCCTGCCCGAGATCGCACGGGTGCTGCGGCCCGGCGGTGTGCTGGCGGCCATGTGGACCGAGCCGGTCACGGACGTCGAGTGGGTGCGCGAACTGGAGCAGGTCTCGGCGACCAGCGTCGAGTCGCAGCGCAACGACCCGGTGGCGATCACGGCGCACCCGTCGTTCACGCCGGAGGAGCGCGCGCACTTCCCGCACAGCCACCGCCGCAACTCGCCGGAGGCGGCGGTCGCGTGGATCAACACGCACTCCCGCCTGCTCGTCATCGAGGCCGAGGAGCGGGCCGCGATCAACGAGAAGATGCTCGCCTACCTCCGCGAACGCCCGGAGACGTCGAACGGGCCGTTCGACGTCCCCCTGCGCGCGGAGGTGCTCCGGATGGTGCGCGTCAGCGAGTAGCCGCGGGCAGGTTGCGCTCGAAGACCATGCGCAACCCCAGCAGGGTCAGGTCGGGCACGTGGTGCGCGATCGTCGAGGACTCCGAGACCACCAGCGGCGCGAGGCCGCCGGTGGCGATCACGGTCACCGGACCGGGATCGGTCTGCTGGAGCTCCTCGGTGATCTTGCGCACCAGCCCGTCCACCTGGCCGACGAACCCGTAGACGATGCCGGACTGCAGGCACTCCACGGTGTTCTTGCCGATCACGTTGCGCGGCCGGACCAGCTCGACCTTGCGCAGCTGGGCGGCGCGCGCGGCGAGGGCGTCGACCGAGATCTCGATGCCCGGCGCCAGCGCGCCGCCGAGGAACTCGCCGCGCGACGAGATCACGTCGAGGTTCGTGGACGTGCCGAAGTCGACCACGATGCACGAGGTCGCGTAGAGGTGGTGCGCGGCCAGCGTGTTGATCACGCGGTCCGAACCCACCTCCTTCGGGTTGTCGACGAGCAGCGGGACGCCGGTCTTCACGCCCGGCTCCACCAGGATCTTCGGCACGGCGTCGTAGTAGCGGCCGAGCATGACCCGCAGCTCGCGCAGCACCGCGGGCACGGTGGACAGCGCGGAGATGCCGGTGATCTTGTCGGCGTACTCGCCGAGCAGGCCGCGCATGGTCAGCGCGAGCTCGTCGGCGGTCATCCTGGCGTCGGTCCGCATGCGCCAGTCGCGCACGAGCGGGGCCGAGTCGCCGACCCCGTCGTACAGACCGAGCACGATGTTGGTGTTGCCGACGTCGATGGCGAGCAGCACGGTGTGTTCCTCAGTTCTCGGTCTTGATCAACGCGTCCAGCGCGGTCGCTTCCACGGTCTCAGAAGAAGGCGCGCTCGTGGAGCCGTTCACCAGTCCGGACCCCTCGGGCGCGTGCGCCGGGTCGGCACCGAGGTCCACGACCTTGTTGTCGGCGTCCACGAAGACGACGCGCGGCTTGTACGCGCGCGCCTCGGCGTCGTCCATCTGCCCGTACGCGATCAGGATCACGATGTCGCCGGGGTGCACGAGGTGCGCCGCCGCGCCGTTGATGCCCAGCACGCCGGTGCCGCGCTCGCCGGGGATCACGTAGGTCTCCAGGCGCGCGCCGTTGGTGACGTCGACGATGGCGACCTGTTCGCCCGCCAGCAGGTCGGCGGCCTCCATCAGGTCCTCGTCCACGGTCACCGAGCCGACGTAGTGCAGGTCGGCCTGCGTCACGGTGGCGCGGTGGATCTTGGACTTCAGCATCGTGCGAACCATGTCGTTCCCCCTACTCGTCGCCTTCTCCGAGCAACACCGCGATGTTGTCGATCAGGCGGGTGGCACCGACGCGGGCCGCGACCAGCAGCCGCGCGTCGCCGTTCTCCGGCGCGGGGCCGAGGTCGACCCCGCGCAGTTCCAGGTAGTCGAGCTCGACCTCGGGCACCTGGGCCAGCACCTCGTGCGCGGCCTCGAGCACCGCGTCCGCGCCCTTCGAGCTGACGTGGGCGCCCGCGGTCAGCGCGGCCGACAGCGTCACGGCGTGCTGGCGCTGCTCCGGCGTGAGGTAGGTGTTGCGGGACGACAGCGCGAGGCCGTCGTGCTCGCGGACGGTCGGCACACCGACGACGTCCAGCGGGAAGTCGAGGTCCCGCGCCATCTTGTGGATCAGCTGGAGCTGCTGGTAGTCCTTCTGCCCGAACACCGCGTACGTGGGCTGCACGATGTTGAACAGCTTCGCCACGACCGTGAGCACGCCGGCGAAGTGGCCGGGACGCACCGCGCCCTCCAACTCGTCGCCGAGCGGTCCGGGGTGCACGGTCACCTGCGCGCCCTCGGGGTACATGTCCTCGACGGACGGCGCGAAGACCAGGCCCACGCGCTCCTCGCGGCAGATGTCCACATCGGACTCGAACTGGCGCGGGTACTGGTCGAGGTCCTCGTTCGCCCCGAACTGCAGGGGGTTCACGAAGATCGACACGACGATCACCGTGTTCTGCATGACCTTCGCCTCGCGGATCAGCTGGCGGTGACCCGCGTGCAGGGCGCCCATCGTCGGCACCAGCGCGACGTTGCGGCCGGCGGCCCGCAGCGCCTTCACGACCCGGTTGAGCCGCGCGGGATCGCGGTGCACCGTGACGTCGTCCGGGCGGTAGTCGTCCTTGGTCAGTGGCTTCGTCACGTCAGTCCTCGAGAGTGGTGCGAACGTCGTGGGCCGCGTCGGGCTTGAGCAGCCCGGAGTCCTCGGCCCGCTCGGCGGTGCGGCGGGCGAGCACGCGGTAGCTGGGCAGGGTCTCGGGTGCCCGCTGCGCGAGCACGTCGAGGTGCTTGCGCAAGGTACCCGTGTCGCCGCGGGCGACCGGACCGGTGAGGGCGCGGTCGCCGTGGCGCAGCGCGTTGTCGAGCGCGGCGGACAGCAGGGGGCCGAGCAGGCGCTCGGCGTTGGCGACGCCCGCGTTGGTGAGCACGTCGGCGGCGTCCCGGACCAGCGTGATCAGGTGGTTCGCGCCGTGCGCCAGTGCCGCGTGGTAGAGCGGGCGGACGGATTCCGGCACCCGGACCGGGTCCGCGTCCATCTCGACGACCAGGGCCTCGCCGACGCTCCAGGCCACCTCGTCGCCGTCCGCGGCCGTGACGCCGACGCACGCGGCGTTCATCCGCTGCAGGTCCTCGGACCGGCCGGTGAACGTCATGACGGGGTGCAGCGCGAGCGTGAGCGCGCCGAGTTCGGCGGCGGGCCTCAGGACCTCGACGCCCTGCGCGCCGCTGGTGTGCACGACGATCTGGCCCGCACGCAGCGAGCCCGTCGCGACCAGGCCCTTGACCAGGCCTTCCAGCGCGTCGTCCGGCACGGCGAGCAGCACCAGGTCGGCACGTGCGGCGACCTCGGTGGGGTCGGCGAGCGGAACTCCGGGCAGCAGCTCCTCGGCGCGGTTGCGGGAGGCCTGCGAGACGGCGGAGACGCCGGTCACCACGTGGCCGGTCCTGGCCAGCGCGGCGCCCAGCACGGAACCGACGCGGCCTGCCGAGATGACACCGACGGCGAGCCTCGCCGGACGTGGGGTCGCGTCCATGCGACTAACTCCTTCTGACGTTCCAGTCCCGGGCTCGGGTACCAGACGACGCCGCCGAGGGTAGCTCCGCGTTTCGCCCGTGTGCCCGGTCGGTGACCGGTTTCACCGGCGGGCGGCGGCCCTGGCGGCGTGCAGCGTGTCGAGCAGCACCCCGTGGCGCTGCTCGGCGCTCTGACCGGCTGTTCCCTGTTCGATGCGGTGCCGCAGGAAGGCCAGTTCGGTGACCGCGATCTGGTAGCTCCGCACCGCCTTGACCGAGCCCTCGCCGGACTTGCGCTTGACCGCCCGCAGCCAGTTGCGGCGACCGTTCAGGCTCGCGAGCAGCGCGACCTCGCTGTTGGCGATCCATCGGTTCTGCGCCATCGCGGCGAGCTGCCCCGCCACGATCCGCTGTTCCCGGCGACGCTGCCACACCACGATCCCGACCGCACCCGCGAACACGGGGACCATGATCAGGAAGTAGAGGTTGATGAAGTCCGAACCGGTGCCGACCGTGGTCGAGAAGTTCCACAGCGAGTGCAGCCCGACGGCCGCGAGGTAGCCGCCGATCGGCGCGACGACGCGGACCGTGGAGTTGCTCGTGGTCGCCGCGATGCCGACACCGATGCCGGTCATGGCCGTGAAGAGCGGGTGCGCGAACGGCGACAGCACCCCGCGCAGCACGAACAGCGCGATCACGCCGCCGCTCATGTTGCCGAGGCCGTTCTCCAGGAAGACCCGGCCGAAGTACCAGATGTTCTCGGTGAACGCGAAGCCCGCGGCTGTGATGCCGGCGTAGACCATGCCGTCCACGACGCCGTCGAACTCGTGGCGGCGGCGGAGGAACACGACGACGAGGAACACGGCCTTGGTGGCCTCCTCGACGATCGGGGCGCCCACGACGGCGGTGAACGTCGTGCCGTCGTTGGTCAGCAGGTCGCCGAGCACCCTGGACGTCTGGTTGAACGCGAGCGAGCTGATGGTCGCGCCGCACGAGCCCCAGACGAACGCGAAGAGCAGCATCTTCGCCGGTTCCGGCTCCCAGCGGTCGATCCACAGGAACGCGCTCACCACGAACGCGACGGGGATCAGCGCCGCCGCGGCACCGACCAGCAGCGGCTCGATGCCGATGCTCGACGTGCCCAGGGCGAACAGCACCAGCCCTGCCGCGGCCAGCGCGATCAGCGCCACGACGGGGAACAGGACGGTCCAGCGGCGCTGCTCGATGCGCTTCTTCGTCGGCGTCGGCGTGAGGTCGGCGTCGGTCACGGGAAATGACCTTAGATGCACACTTGTCCGATGTTCGACTGGGAAGCCGCTTGGCACGCCGCGCTGTACGGGCCGGCCGGCTTTTTCACCCGCGGCGAGAAGCCCGCCGCGCACTTCCGCACGTCCCCGCTGGTCGGTCCGGAGCTGGCCGAGGCCCTGTTGACGCTGCTGTCGCGGGTGGACGCCGCGCTCGGGTGTCCCCCGGTCGTGGACTTCGTGGACGTCGGCGCGGGCGGCGGCGAGCTGGCGTCCGCCGTGCGGTCGCTCGCGTCCGGCTCTCTCGGCGCGCGGCTGCGGGTGACGGCGGTCGAGCTCGGCCCTCCCGTGGACCTGCCCGGTGTGCGGTGGTCGTCGACGATCCCGCGCTGTGAGGGACTGCTGGTCGGGCACGAGTGGCTCGACGCGATCCCGTGCCCGGTCGTGCGCGGGCCTTCGTCCGATCCGTGGATCACCCGGTGGTGGCCTTCGCTGGGCGACGGCTGGGCCGAGGTGGGGACGCCTCGCGACACCGCCTGGGCCGCCGCGGTGGGTTCGGTGCGCGGGGCGGCGCTCGCGATCGACTACGGGCACCTGGTGTCGTCGCGGCACTTCTCGCTCACCGGGTACCGGGACGGGCGGCAGGTCGAGCCCGTCTTCGACGGCTCGTGCGACATCACCGCGCACGTCGCGCTGGACGCCTGCGCCGACGCCGCCGGTGGGGACTTCGTGCTGGTGTCGCAGCGGGATGCGTTGGCGGCCTTGGGGTTGAGTTCCGAGGTCACCGGTAGCGGGTGGGAGTGGTTGGAGTCCGCCGCTCGGGCCGGGCGGGTCGCGGAGCTGCGGGATCCGTTGGGGCTGGGCGGGTTCGGGTGGTTGCTGCACGGGTGCGGGGTGCCGGTGTCCGCGTTGCTGCCCTCGCTGCCGCCCTGGCGTCCGAATCCCGCCAGCCATTCGGTGGTCTGAGGACGATCGTGGTGGGCATGCGAATCCACACCGTGTCGCCGTCCGAGTCGTTCGCCGATGCCGGGCGTTCGTACCGCGCCTCCGAGCCTGGCGTGCCGTTGCGCTGCTGCCTGCGGAAGTCTTCGGCGGATGAGCCGGTGTGGTTGTTCCGGTACTCGCCGCCGTTCGGGAAGGGGCCGTACGCCGAGGTCGGGCCGGTGTTCACGCACGTCGAGTGCCCCGACTCCCCCGCGCTCGACCGCCTGCCCGCCGAACTGCTCGGCAGCGCCCGGATCCTGCGCTCGTACGACGCCGCCGGCCAGATCCACGACGGCGAGGTGGTGGAGCCCGGGTCGTTCGAGCAGGCGATCGGCCGCCTCCTGGACGATCCCGCCGTGGACGCCGTCCAGGTGCGGAGCCTGTCGCACGGGTGCTTCTTCTTCGCGGTGACCAGGGCCTGAGCCCGGCGCCCCTGCTCGTGAAACCATGGGCCGGTGAGCGAGCAGATCACCGTCGGCGTGGGCGCGGGCGCCCGGTACCTGGGCGTGGACCGCGTGGTCGACCTGGGCCCGCTGCACCCGTCGGCCCACGGCGCCTACCGCCTGCGCCTGACCGTCACGCCGGAGCTGGTGATCACCGCCGCCGAACCGCTGGTCGGTCACCTGCACCGGGGCGCGGAGAAGCTGTTCGAGGTGCGCGACTACCGGCAGGTGCTGACGCTCGCCAACCGCCACGACTGGCTTTCCGCCTTCTGCAACGAACTCGCGGTGGCCCTGGCCGTCGAACGCATGACGGGCATGGACGTTCCTGCTCGCGCCCAGTGGCTGCGCGCGCTGCTCTGCGAGCTGAACCGCCTGCTGGCGCACATGGTGTTCCTGACCCCGTTGTCCCCCAACGCCGCCGCGTACCGCGAGGGCGTGCAGGCGCTGATGGAGGAGGCGTCGGGCGGGCGCATCCACTTCATGTTCAACCGGATCGGCGGCCTGCGCGAGGACGTGCCGGCCGGCTGGACGACCAGGGTCGCGGAGTTCCTGTCCACTGTGGACGTGGGCACCCTGGAGGTCGACTTCGCGGCGCTGGAAGGCCTGGGTGTCCTGCCGCTCGAGGACGCGCTGGCGTACGGCGTGACCGGGCCGATCGGCCGCGCCAGCGGAGTCGACTTCGACCTGCGGCGCGACGACCCGCTGCCCGCCTACCGGTCGCTGGGGTTCACGCCCGTGGTGCGGACGGAGGGCGATGCGGCGGCTCGGGTCCGGTGTCTGCTCGACGAGGTCGTGAAGTCGGTGGAGCTGAGCCGCGCCTGTCTGGAGCAGCTGCCGTCGGGGCCGGTGAACCTGCGGCTGCCCAAGGCCGTCAAGGCACCCGAGGGGTCCGTCTACACACGTGTCGAGGCGCCGTTGGGCACCTCGGGCGTGCACCTGTCGTCGCGGGGCGAGAAGACGCCGTGGCGGCTCAAGCTGCGCACGCCGTCGTTCAACAACGTGCAGGCGTTGTCGGCACTGCTGCCCGGGACGAAGGTCGACGACCTGCCGGCGGTGCTGAGCTCCTTCGCCGTCATCGTCGGCGACATCGACAAGTGACTAGTGCGTGTCCTGTAAGTCATCGGAGCCAGAGCACAATGGCAGCGATGGTGAGTTCGGCCTGGTAGTAGGCGACTCGCTTGGCGTAGCGGGTCGCGAGGTCGCGGAACTGTTTGAGCCGGTTGAAGCATCGTTCGACCACGTTGCGCTGCTTGTACAACTCGGCGTCGAACGCCGGTGGCCGCCCGCCGCGGGCGCCTTTGGCCGCGCGGTGGGCGATCTGGTCGGTGCGTTCCGGACTGACGAACGTGATCTTTCGGCGGCGTAAGGCTTGCCGTGTTGAGGGATGTGAGTAGGCCTTGTCCGCGATCACGACGTCGGGTCGTGATCGCGGACGGCCCGGCCCGTCACGCCGCACGCGGATACCGTCGAGCAGCGCCAGCAGTTGCGGGTTGTCTCCGGCCTGGCCGGCGGTCAGTAGCACCCGCATCGGCAGACCGCGTCCGTCGACCGCGAGGTGGATCTTGGTGCTCAACCCGCCGCGGGACCGGCCGAGCCCTTCCCCGTCGACGGCGAGGGCTTCGACTCCGGCTCCGCAGCCCCCTTTTTCCGGGCTCCCGCCGAGTGTTGATGGGCCCGCACAACGCTGGAGTCCACGCTGATCACCCACTCGACATCGCCGACGGAGTCGTCCTTGACGATCACCTCGTCCAGGATCCGGGCCCAGGTTCCGTCCTTGGTCCACAACCGCAACCGTTCATGCGCGGTCTTCCACGGCCCATACCGTTCGGGCAGGTCACGCCACGGCGCACCGGTCCGCAGCTTCCACAGGATCGCGTTGATCACCTGCCGGTGATCACGCCACCGCCGCCCACCACCCGACACCGGCGGCAGCAGCGGCGCGATCGCCGCCCACGCCCGATCCGTCAACTCACCGCGACCAACCACCGCAGAGAAATACCAGACGCCCAGATCAACGACTTACAGGACAGGCTCTAGTCGTCGCGGCGACGGCGGCGGCGCGGTGCGTCGCCTCCGCCCAGGGACGCCAGCAGCTCGCTGACCGACTTGCCGTCCGCGTGCGCGCCCGACTGGTCTTCCGGCGCGGCCCTGCGGCCCGTCGAGACCACCGGCAGGCGGGTCGACGAGTCCTCGGCCACCCGGCGGCCGGAGACCGGCTCCTCGGCCGGGGCACGGCGGGGTGTGACCGCGGGCAGGCGGGCCGACGACTGCTCGGACGCGGAGCGGCGGCCCACCGGGGGCAGCGACACCAGCGAGTCCTCGGAGGCGGTGCGGCGGGACGGCTGGTCCGCGGTGCGGCGGCCCGTGCTGGGCTCGTCCGGCTTCAGCGTCTCCCAAGAGCCGCTGTCCTGCACAGGGGTCGCGCGGTCGTCGGCCCTGCGGCGGCCTCCGCCGGTCGCCTTCAACGCCTTCGGGTCGATCATCTCGGTGCGTTCGGCCACGCGGGACCGCGGTTCGGGCTTGCGGGCGTCGACCGACTTCGCGACCGCGGCGGGGGCCTTCGGTTCCGGGCGCTGCACGCTCTCGGTGCGCGCCGGCGGCTGCGGCGGGCGCTGCACGCGTTCGGTGCGGTGGGCCTGCGCCTGCACGGGCTGCGCCTTCACGGTCGGCGGCTGCGCCTTGGGCGGCTGGGGCTTCTGCGGGACCTGCGGGGCGGCCGCGTTGCCGAGCCGCGCAGACACGGACGCGGCGGCGGCACCGGGACGGGGCTGCGGGCGGGCCGGTTCCTGCTTCACGGCCTTCACGGGCTCGCGGCGGACCACGGCGGGCTGCGGGCGCGGCGAGTTCCTGGCCGGGTCCGGGCGCACGGGCTCGGGACGGGCCGGCTCGCGGCGGGGGGCCTGGAGCTTGGCGTCGAGGGCGACGCGCTCGATCAGTTCGGTGCGCTCGGACGGTTTCTCGGCGGGCGCCGCGGAGATCATCGGCTTCGCGTTGATGACGCGCTGCTCGGGCGCCGCCGTCAGTCGGGCCGCGGCGTCGGAGGCGAGCGAACGCAGGCGGGTCGACTCGGCGCGCAGCGCCACGCGTTCGACGAGGACGTCACCGCCCAGCAACGCCTGGAGGTTGTCCCGCAGCGCGTGTAAATCGGCGCGCAGGGCCTCGATGTCCGCGCGCGACTCCTCCTCGATGCGCTTGCGGGTCTCCGACTCGATCTCGAGCTCGTACTCGCGGCGCGCGGCCACCTCGCGCTCCAGTTCGAGCTCGTAGACCGACTGGAGGTCGGCCACCTCGTCGTCGCGCTCGGTGACCTGCTTGCGGTACTTCGCGGCGAGGAAGGCACCCACCAGAGCCGCCCACAACGCGGCCACCACGGCCAGACGCAGCATCCGGGCGCTGTCGCTCAGCACGAGCACCGCCGCGGCCACGAGGGCGAGCGCCAGTGCCGCTACCAACAGCAGTCGCCCCGAGCCACGACCGTGATCATCTTGCTCGTCGTCGGTCGACGCGCCTCGCCCGGTCATGCGCACTACGGTACCGCGTAGTTATGTGACTGAGACCTACGGCCGGGTTACTAATCGTTTCCGGAACTGTCGTCCGGGGTCCGGCAGCAGTGCTCGAGCCACAGCGCGGCGGCGGTCAGCGCGACCGCGGCGATCATGCCCACAACGGCCGCCACCAGGTCGTTCGAGGCCGCGGGGAACGAGTCGCGGACGGGGATCACGAAGATCAGCAACCCGGTCCAGGCACCGAACATCAAAGCGCCCAAAACGGACGAAGCCTTCGCGAGTGCGACCGCTCGGGCGGCCGTCAGCGGCTGCACCGGACGAGCGCCCTCGCGGCGCTGGATCCGCGCCCGCAACGAGAACGCGAACACGACCTCCGCGACCGCGATGACGAACAGCGTCGAGCCGGCGAGGACGGGCAATTGCGGCAACGAGTCGTAGGTGAGCCGCAGCAGCAGGTGCGCGAGCAGACCGCCGACGATCGCGACGGCCGCCAGGTCGCGGGAGCTGGTGAACTTCACGCGTCCATCCAACCGGAAAGCACGAGATCGTCACGCCGCCGCACGCCGTCGGCCGAGAACTCCAGTCCCGCAACGGGTCCGCGCCCCGGCAGCACCGCGTCCGGCTCCACGTCGAGCCACGGGATCAGGACCGTTGCGCGCTCAAACGCCCCAGGATGCGGCAGGAGGAGCTCGGGGTGGTCGGAGGTCACCCCGTCCACCGAAACCACGTCCACGTCCAACGTGCGCGGTCCCCAGCGCTTCTCCCGCACGCGCCCGGCGGCGTTCTCCAGCGCCTGGCCGCGCCGCAGCCAGCCCCACTCGTCCACGTCGTCCGCGGACACGATCACGATGGCGTTCAAGAAGTCCGGCTGGTCCTCGACGCCCCACGCCGCCGTCTCGTACACCGGCGACACGGCGGTCACGAACGGCCGCAGCCCGTCCACGACGGACTGCAGGAACGCGAACCGGTCGCCGAGGTTGGAGCCGATCGAGAGGACCGCGCGGCTCAAGGCTTGTCCTTCGGGGGCGCCGCGAGACGGCGCGAGCGGCGGATCGTCACCGACACGTCGTCGAACGTCAGCGGGATCGGCGCGGACGGCTTGTGCACCGTCACCTCGACCGCGTGCAGCCGCGAGTCCTCCATCGCGGCGTCGGCGATCTTGCCCGCCACCGACTCGATGAGGTCGTACGGCTCGCCGCCGACGATCGCCGCGGCCATCTCCGCGAGCTCGCCGTAGTGGTAGGTCTGCGCCAGGTCGTCCGTGCGGGACGCGGACGAGAGGTCCAGCCACAGCGTGATGTCGACGACGAACTCCTGCCCGTCGCGCTTCTCGTGCTCGAACACCCCGTGGTTGCCCCGGACCCGCAGGCCCGTCAACGCGATCCGGTCAGCCATGTCCCCGCCTCCACGCACCGGCGACGGCGACCGCGTCCAGCGACCGGTCGACGTCGTGCACCCGCACACCCCACGCCCCGCCGAACGCGGCCAGGGCCGACACCGCCGCGGTAGCGTCCTCCCTGCCGTCCGGCGGACGGTTGCCGAGCAACGTGCCGAGGAAACGCTTGCGTGACGCCCCCACCAGCACCGGGAAGCCCAGCTCGACCAGTTCGTCCAAGCGCTGCAACAGCTCCCAGTTGTGGTCGCCGAGCTTCGCGAACCCCAGCCCGGGGTCGAGCACGATCGACGACTCCGCGACACCGGCGGCCAGCGCGGCCTCGACGCGCTCCAGCAACTCGGAGCGCACGTCCGTCACCACGTCGTCGTACGTCGCCAGCGCGTCCATCTCCGTGCTGTGCCCGCGCCAGTGCATGAGCACGTACGGAACGCCCGCGGCCGCGACGACCGCCGCCATCTCCGGATCGGCCAGGCCGCCGGACACGTCGTTGACGATCGACGCGCCCGCCTCCAGGGCCGCCGCCGCGACGGACGCCCGCATGGTGTCGACGCTGACCGGCACGCCCTCGGCGACCAACGCGCCGATGACCGGCACGATCCGCGCGATCTCCTCGGCCGGGTCGACGCGCTCGGCACCGGGCCGGGTCGACTCGCCGCCGACGTCGATCAGGTCCGCGCCGCGCTCGAACATCGCGACGCCGTGCGAGACCGCGTCCCGCCGGTCGATGTAGCGCCCGCCGTCGGAGAACGAATCGGGCGTCACGTTCAGCACGCCCATCACGACACAGCGGCCGGGACGAGGCAGACCACTCACCGCGTCCGGCCCCTGATCAGCTCGATCGCCTCCGCCCGCGACGAGGCGGACGTGCGCAGCAGCCCGCGCACCGCGGACGTCGTGGTGCGGGAACCGGGCTTGCGCACGCCGCGCATGCCCATGCACAGGTGCTCGGCCTCCACCACGACGATCACGCCGCGCGGTTCCAGCTTGCGCACCAGGGCGTCAGCGACCTGCGACGTGAGCCGCTCCTGCACCTGCGGCCGCTTCGAGTAGAGGTCGACGAGCCGGGCGAGCTTCGACAGCCCCGTCACGCGGCCCTGCTCGTTCGGGATGTACCCGACGTGCGCGACGCCGTGGAACGGCAGCAGGTGGTGCTCGCAGAAGCTGAACATCGGGATGTCGGTGACGAGGACGAGCTCCTCGTGGCTCTCGTCGAACGTCTTCGCGAGCACGCTGTCCGCGTCGGTGTAGAGGCCCGCGAACAACTCCCGGTAGGCACGCGCCACCCGTGCGGGTGTCTCGCGCAACCCCTCCCGGTCAGGATCTTCACCGCACGCGAGCAGCAACTCACGCACCGCAGCCTCGGCTCGCCCCTGGTCGAAGACCCGCCGCGCGGAGACGCCGGCCTCCCCGTTGCGGGTGAGGCCGGCGTCTCCGTCGAGCTGGTGTTGCTCGGTCACTGCCGCTCGTCCTGGTCGGGCTGCGGCTTCTTCGGCTCCCAGACGTTGTGCGGCTTGCCGCCGGGCACCGTCGCCGGGGTCCACCCGGGCGGGGCGCCGTAGTTCGGCGGACCCGACTGGTTCGAGGGCTGACCGGGCTGGTGCACGCCGTTCGAGCCGTTGGCCGAGGGCAGCTGCTCGGTGGCCGGTTCCGCGGTGGCGGGACCGTCCTCCTGCTTCAGCTCCTCCTCGATCGTGTCCTCGACGACGGGCGGCCACGGCTCGCCGCGCTCCTTGGCGAGCTCGCCGGGGGTCTTGACCGGCGGGATGTCGGACGGCGTGCGGTCACCGAAGTCGTTGAACTGGGTGATGCGCGGCCGCTTCTCGACGCGGGCGAAGATCCGCTCCAGGTCCTTCTGGTGCAGCGTCTCCTTGTCGATCAACTCGAGCGTGAGGTCGTCGAGGACGTCGCGGTAGGTGTTGAGCACCTCGTACGCCTCGGTGTGCGCGGCCTCGATGAGCTTGCGCACCTCCTCGTCGATCTCGTGCGCGACCTCCAGCGAGTAGTCCGCCTGGCGGCCGGCCGAGCGCCCGAGGAACGGCTCGCCCTGCTCCTGCCCGTACTTCACGGCGCCGAGCTTCGCGCTCATGCCGTACTCGGTGACCATCGCGCGGGCGATCTTCGTCGCCTGCTCGATGTCGTTGGACGCACCCGTCGTGGGCTCGTGGAAGACGAGCTCCTCGGCGGACCGGCCACCCAGTGCGAACACCAGTCGCGCGATCATCTCGGACCTGGTCATCAGGTCCTTGTCCTCTTCCGGCACCGAGAGGGTGTGACCACCCGTGCGGCCGCGGGCGAGGATCGTGACCTTGTAGACCGGGTCGATGTCCGGCATGGCCCACGCGGCCAGGGCGTGCCCGGCCTCGTGGTACGCGGTGATCTTCTTCTCCTTCTCGGAGATGATCCGGCTCTTGCGGGCCGGACCGCCGATCACGCGGTCGACCGACTCCTCCAGCGCGGCACCCGTGATGGTGTGGCCGTTCTGGCGGGCGGTGAGCAGCGCGGCCTCGTTGATGACGTTCGCGAGGTCGGCGCCGGAGAACCCGACGGTGCGCTTGGCCAGGCCGTCGATGTCCGCGTCCGCGGCGAGCGGCTTGCCCTTCGAGTGCACGCGCAGGATCTGCTTGCGGCCCTTCAGGTCCGGTGCGGACACCGGGATCTGGCGGTCGAAGCGGCCGGGGCGCAGCAGGGCGGGGTCGAGGATGTCGGGCCGGTTCGTCGCGGCGATCAGGATGATCCCGCCGCGCGAGTCGAAGCCGTCCATCTCGACGAGCAGCTGGTTCAGCGTCTGCTCGCGCTCGTCGTGCCCGCCGCCGAGACCGGCACCGCGGTGGCGGCCCACCGCGTCGATCTCGTCGACGAAGATGATGCAGGGCGCGTTCTGCTTGGCCTGCTCGAACAGGTCACGCACGCGCGAGGCACCGACACCGACGAACATCTCGACGAAGTCCGAACCGGAGATCGAGTAGAAGGGCACCCCCGCCTCGCCGGCGACGGCCCTCGCGAGCAGCGTCTTACCGGTTCCGGGCGGGCCGTAGAGCAGCACGCCCTTGGGGATCTTGGCGCCGAGTGCCTGGTAGCGGCCGGGGTTCTGGAGGAAGTCCTTGATCTCTTCCAGTTCCTCGACGGCCTCCTCGGCACCCGCGACGTCGGCGAACGTCGTCTTGGGCATGTCCTTGGAGAGCTGCTTGGCCTTGGACTTGCCGAAGTTCAGGACGCGGTTGCCGCCGCCCTGGGCGTTGTTCATCATCCACATGAGCAGCAGCAACAGCAGGCCGAGCGGCACGAGGTAGATCAAGATCTGCATCAGGATGGACTCCTGGCTGACCTTGGTCTCGACGGTCGGCTTGTTGCCGGCCTGGTCGAGGACGGTGAAGATCTCGTCCGTCGAGCTGGCCGGGAACTGCGTGATCAGGCGGTTGCTGCCCTCGAAGGTGGTGCCGTCGGTGAGGGTGAGACGGAGACGCTGCTCCTTGTCCTCGATCGTGGCTTCCTTGACCTTGCCGTCCCGCACCTGTTGGAGTGCCTGGGACGTCTTCACGGGGTGGTAGCCCCGCGAGTCGTCAAAGAGAACGGTGAAGACGAAGTACAGCAGCAACACCGCAGCGATCCACAGCAGCGGGTTGCGAAGCAGGCGCTTGCGGTCCATGCACTTACGGCCGGCGGGCGGCCTCGACCCTCCCTGACTTGCGCGTCGGGCAGTGGAAGACCCACATACCGCGTCCGACCAGCCTACCGCCCGCTGGCCGGGTACTGAGCAACCAACGGGCGGGGGCGCCTCCGGGTTCCCGGCGGTGACCCCTGCCACGCATGTTCACGCACTTTGGTTCATCCGGAACAAATACGGCCGTCCAGACGAGTGACGCAGGTCACGCCGTCTCACTACGTTTGGGGGTCACATGTCATCCTCATGCATCCCCCGAGTGTTCCCCCGCCACTCGAAAGAGTGAACACGTGACCGAAGGTCAGTAACTGTATGTCAGCACGTCACACGTCCCCCGGCTTGTTCCGGCGGGTCGCCCTTCCCGTGGCCGCTCTGCTCGGCGTGGTCGCGGCGGCGGGCGTCACGGTCGTGGCACTGCGCGTCACCAGCGGCGCCGACTGCTCCGGCGCCCTGCCGTTGAAGATCGCCGTCACCCCGGCCGCGCTGGACGTCGTGAACGCGGCGGCGCAGGACTACCAGCGGTCCCAGCCCGTGGTGCGCGGCCGCTGCGTCCAGATCCAGGTCGAGTCGCGCAACGCCGCGGACGTCGCGAACGAGCTCCCGACCGCGCAGATCAACCCCCACTCCCTGTGGATCCCGGACTCGTCGATGTGGGCGGCCGAGGCACAGCGCCAGTCCGCCGAGACGGGCCCGGAGGCCCCGAAGCTGGACATCAAGCCCTCGCTGGCGTCCAGCCCGCTCGTGATGGCGGGCTCCGAGCAGGCGATGTCGAAGATCGGCTTCCCGGTCACGCCCGTCTCGTGGTCGAAGGTCGTGGACCCGAAGGTCCAGATCTCGATGAGCGACCCGACGATGACGTCGGAGGGCCTCGCCTCGCTGTTCGTGATCCGCACGCTGCTGGGCAACCCCGACGGCACGCCCAAGCCCGAGCTGGTCGGCACCCTGCTGCGGGTGGGCCGCAGCGCCGTCCCGTCGGTGCGCGACTCGTTCGGCAAGGTCACCACCGACGCGGAGAAGGCGCCGCTCTTCGCCGCCACCGAGCAGTCCGTCGTGGCGAACAACCGCGCGGCGAAGGACAACGCCGTCCTGGGCGCCCCGCCCAAGGAGGGCACGCTCTCGTTCGACTACCCGCTGGTCCGCGTCTCCCGCGCGAACGAGCCGGAGGGCATCGGCGAGGCGGCCGCGGAGTTCGAGAAGGTCCTGCGCTCCGGCGACACCGCCAAGCGCTTCGGCGAGGCGGGCTTCCGCACGGTGAACGGCGCCGCGCCGGCCAAGTGGAGCACGGACGCCGAGGGCGTCCAGGCCGGTGACGTGAAGCTGATCGAGACCCCGAACGCCGACCAGGTCTCCGAACTGCTGCGCACGTGGGGCGCGATCAGCCTCGACATGCGCATGCTGACCGTCATCGACGTCTCCGGCTCGATGATCGAGAAGAGCGGCAACGGCAAGACCCGCGTGGAGGCGGCCACCGAGGCCTCCATGACCGCGCTCTCGATGCTCCCGGACACCACGGCCATCGGCCTCTGGGCGTTCTCGACCGACAAGAAGCCGCCGAACGACTGGATCGAGCTGGTCCCGATCGGCCCGCTCGGCGAACCCCTGGCGGGCGTCACCCGCCGCAAGCGCCTGGAGGCGGGCGCCTCGCAGCTCCCCGGCCTCGTCGGCGGCGGCACGGCCCTGAACGACACGACCCTGGCGGCCTACCGCCACGTGCTGCAGGGCTACGACCCGTCGAAGGTCAACTCCGTGGTCCTCATGACCGACGGCCGCAACGACGACATCTCGTCGATCGACACGGGCGCGCTGATCGAGACGCTGAAGCGGGAGTCCGACCCCGCGAAGCCGGTCCCGATCATCATGGTCGGGCTCGGCGACGAGGTGGACATGGACGCCCTCCGCTCCATTTCTGCGGCCACCGGTGGCAAGGCGTACCAGGCGCCGAACCCGGAGGACATCCGCGCCGTCCTGCTCGACGCGGTGTCGCAGCGGCGCTGCCGCCCGAACTGCTGAGGCGAGAAAACGACAAAGCCGGGCTTCCCGAAGGGGAGGCCCGGCTTTCTTCTTTCAACGCTGGAACGGCACCGAGCGCAGGCCCACGGTCGAACAGGTGCTCTCCCGCTGAGCCCTTGCCCCGAAGCGAAACGCCGGGCCTTCGCGAGGGGACCCGGCGTTTCCGCTGTCCGCTGGAACAGCAATAGCCTCAGCTCGAGTAGACCTTGGGGTCCAGCGTCCCGATGTACGGCAGGTCCCGGTACCGCTCCGCATAATCCAGCCCGTACCCGACGACGAACTCGTTGGGGATGTCGAACCCGACGTACTTGACCGGCACCTCCACCTTCACCGCGTCGGGCTTGCGCAGCAGCGTGCACACCTGCAACGACCGCGGCTTGCGCGACTGCAGGTTCTTCAACAGCCACGACAGCGTGAGCCCGGAGTCGATGATGTCCTCGACGATCACCACGTTTCGGTCCGCGATGTCGCGATCCAGGTCCTTCAGAATCCGCACCACGCCCGAGGACGAAGTCGAGGACCCATAAGACGAAACGGCCATGAACTCGAGCTGCACCGGAACGGGCAGCGCGCGGGCAAGGTCGGCCATGAACATCACGGCGCCCTTGAGCACCGTGATCAGCACGAGGTCGGAGTCACCTTCTGGGTGATCAGCCGCGACCTGCTTGGCGAGTTCGGTGACCTTGTCGCTGATCTCCTGCTCGGTGATGAGCACGGATGCGATGTCGCCGTCGTACACGGACAGGTCCCCTCTGCTTAAGACTGTGGTTCCACAACGAGCCTGCCATGCGCGCGCCGCACGACAAAGCCGCCAGGTAGCCAGACACCGCCCTGACCGCGCCATTCACTCACCAGTGCGTCAACACGGCGCAGGTGCGAATCGGACAGTTCGGGCACGCCTTCGTCGATCAGCCACGTCCTGACCACTCTCCGTCGCAACGCGGCCGGCAACTCCGAGATGTCGTCGACGGCACAGCAGTCGCCGGCGAACGCGGCGGCCAGCGAGTCGAGTGCGTCACAGTCCTCGCGCAACTGGGCCGCCGTGCGCGCCAGCGACGCCGCGACTCCGCCCTGCAGCACGGACTCCAGCAGCGGCAGGACCTCGGTCCGCAGCCGCACGCGCTGGAACGACGGGTCGACGTTGTGCGGGTCCTCCCAGTACGAGATCCCCTGCTCGGCACACGCCGCGCGGGTCACCGACCGCGTCACGCCGAGCAGGGGGCGGCCCCACGGCGCGTCGAAGGCGCGCATCCCGGCGATCGACCTGGGACCGGAACCGCGGCCGAGGCCCAGCAGCACGGTCTCCGCCTGGTCGTCGAGCGTGTGGCCAAGCAGCACCACACCCGAGGCGGGCCGGAGAGCCGCGTAGCGGGCGGTGCGGGCGGCGGCCTCGGGTCCGCCCGGCCCCGTCACGGACACCGGCTCCACGCGCGACACGAGGCCGAACTCGGCGCACTGGCGGGCCGCGGTCAACGCCACCTCGCCGGACTCCGGCTGCAGCTGGTGGTCCACGACGACGGCGGACACGCCGGGCAGCAGCTGACCGACGCAGGCCGCCAACGCGAGCGAGTCGGCTCCGCCGGAGACCGCGACGGTCACGGCCTCCGGCTGGACGAGGTCGAGGAAGCGGCGGACCGCCGTGCGGATCTCGGCGACCGGTCCGTTCACGGCGACACGCGGCGCAGCCAGCTCATCGGCTCGGTGATCTCGGCGCGCGTCGGCAGCGTGTCGGCGGAGGTCCAGATGGCGTTGAAGCCGTCCATGCCGACCCGCTCGACGACGTACGACGTGAACTCCGCGCCCTCCTCGTACTGGCGCACCTTCGCCTCGACGCCGAGCACCGTGCGCAGGATCCGGTCGAGCAGGCCGCCGCCCTTGCGGCGTGCGCTGAAGCGGCTGCGGATGGTCGCGACGGACGGCACGACCGACGGGCCGACGGCGTCCATCACGTGGTCGGCGTGGCCTTCGAGCAAAGTGGACAGTGCGATCAGCCGGTCCAGCAGGACCTTCTGCTGCGGCGACTGGATGAGCTCGACCAGCCCCATCGGACCGTCGCCCTCGCGCAGCTTCTGCCGGAAGTCGCGGAGCACGTCGGTCAGCGGCGCGCGGTCGTCGTCCATTGAGGACAGCAGCGCGGTGACCTGGTCGGAGAAGTACCGGCGCAGCCACGGCACGCCGGTGAACTGCAGCCGGTGCGTGCACTCGTGCAGGCACACCCACATGCGGAAGTCGTCGTCCGGCACGTCCAGGGCCTGTTGTGCGCCAACGATGTTCGGCGCGACGAGCAGCAACCGCCCGGCGAGCTGGTCGGTCGGGCTGAACGGGTCGTACTGGCCGAGCACCCGCGAGGACAGGAACGCGAGCACCACGCCCGCCTGCACCCCGGCCGTGCCCGCCAGCAGGCCCGCCATCGGACCGGTCTGGCGCGGCATCGCGGGCCCGGTGAGCGCGGCGAGGCCCTGCGCGGCGGCCGCGACCCAGGCCGGCCGGTCCACGACCTCGCCCGGCAGCAGCGGCAGGCCCTGGCCGAGCCCGGTCAGCTCGCGGACGTGCACCTCCGCCTGCGGAGCGAGCTCGCGCAGTCTGCCGACGACGTGCTCGGCCTCGTCCTTGCCGATCACCGGACCTGGTCGCACGAGCCGGGTGGCGGTCGAGACCGCGAGGTCCCAGTCCACCGGGCCGAGCTCTGCCTCCGTCGCGCCGTTCACGCTTCCGACGCTACCTGCGCACGGCCCGCTACGAACAGCCACAACCCCGCAACGCAGCGGCCATCACGTCGAGCGCCGGCCGCACCTCGGTCTCCGGGTTGCGGTTGCTCGCGGACATGAACGAGAAGACGAGCACCCGTCCGTCCACGTCGACGACCACGCCGGCGAGCGCGTTGACACCGGTGAGGGTGCCCGTCTTGGCCCGCACCCAGCCCTTGCCCTGCGCCGCGCTGCCGCCGTAGCGACCGGCGAGGGTGCCGCTGCCGCCCGCGACCGGCAGCGCCGTGAGCAGCGGCCGCAGCTTCGCGGTGCGCGCGTCGTCGAGCGTGGGCTTGGCGGCGGCGGTGAGGACGTCGGTGAGCAGCTTGGCCGGGATCTTGTTCGACGCCGACAGCCCGCTGCCGTCCACGAACGACGCCCCGGTGAGGTCGAAGCCGTTCTTGGTCAGCACGTCCCGCACGGCCTTCACGCCGCCCGCGAACGACGGCTCGTTGCCCGTCTTGATCGCGATCTCGCGCGCGATCGCCTCGGTCAGCACGTTGTCCGAGATCTGCATCATGTTGTCGACGAGCTGCTCGATCGGCGCGGACTTGATCTCGCCGAGCACCTGCGCGCCCGCCGGCGCCGTGCCCGCCGTGGCGCCGGCGGCCCCGACGCGCTGGGCGAACGCGTCCGCCGCCGCCTGACCCGGGCTGCCGGTGCGCACGCCGTTGACGTTGGACTGGTCGACGCGCCCGCCGTCGAGCATGAACGGCACGATCGGCGCGACCGAGCCGCCCGCGATGTCCGCGGACTCCCACTGCGGCCCGAGCGCCTCGCCGGTGTAGCGGCTCAGGTCGAACTGGACCTTGGTGACCGGCCCCTTCGCCTTGACCTGGTTGACGAGGTCGTCGAGCGTCGCGGCGCCGGGGTACACGGACTTGCCGGGCACGCCCGAGATCGTCGGGTCGCCGCCGCCGACGACCACCACGGAACCGGGCTCCGCGCCCTGGACGACCTTGGTGGAGAGCTGGTCGGTCTTCTCGAGGCTCAGCAACGCCGCCGCGGCCGTGAGGATCTTGAGGCTCGACGCCGGCGTGGCGGGCGTGGTGTCGCCCTGCTGCCACAGCGCGGCGCCGCTCGCGGGGTCGATGACGCTGCCGGTGAGCGTGCCGAGCGCGCCGTTGCCCGCTGGTCCGGCGAGCGCCTGCGAGACGCCGGCCGGGGTCGGGGCGGGAGCACCCGCGCCGGCGGCCTTGACCAGCGGCTGGACGTTGGCGGGGGCGGCGGGCGGCCTGGTCTGCACGGCCTGGGTGCCGCCGAACTCGTTGACCGCGTAGACGGTGGCACCGGCCAGGGCCGCGACGACGACCAGGCTCAGCACGACGAGGAGGCCCTTGCGGCTCTTCTTCGGCTCGTCGGTGAGGCGGTCCTCGGGTTCCTCCTCGTAGCCGGTGACGGGGAGGTCCTTGTTCAGGGGCTTCGGCTCGGGCCGCGGGACGGGCACCGCGCGCGGGGGCTCGGGCCGCTGGGGCTCCGGGCGCTGCGGCTCGGGTCGCTGGGATTCCGGGCGCGGAACTTCCTGCCGCTGGGCTTCCTGTCGCTGGGATTCCTGCCGCGGCGGGGGCGGGCTCAGCAGCTGGTCGACGCGCCTGGTCGGCTCGGGCCGTGGCTGGGACTGCGGCTCCGGCTGCACCGGCTGGTCGAACCACGACTGCTCGAGGTGCGGCAGCTGGTCGACGCGCGCCGTCTTCGCGGGCGGCACGGAGAGCTCGGTCGTCCTCTGCTCGGGCCGCGGCACGACACGGGTCTGGTCGCCCTTCGGCTCGATCCGCACCGGGACCGCCCGAGGTTGGCCGCCTTCCGGACCAATCACCCCGTGAGACTTCCCACCGGACATTCCACCCGAAGGGCCGCCGGAGGCGCCGGAACCGGCCGTTGGCACAGTCACGTCACCGGATCGACCGGCTGTGGCGTTCGGGGCGGTCCGCAGCGGCGACGAGCGGGGCGGCTCCGGTGTGGACGGTGCCGAGAGCACCGCGGCGAGCGGGAAGCGCATCGTCGGCTGGTCGACGGACGGGCGGCTGACCTGCACCGTTGACTCGGAAGCAGCGGCGACCGACTCGGCGTCGTCGTCCTCGGTCGGCCACTGGGGCTCGTCCGGCAAGTGGGCCTCCGCTAGCTCGGTACGGGCAATCTCACACCCACCAACCACCGCTCCGGTGAGGGTTGACAAGGCGTCGTGGTCCACACTAGTGGGCATCACGAATGGGCTACATGAGCGAGGACCAGTGGAATTCGACGTCCTGATCGAGATCCCCAAGGGCGTGCGCAACAAGTACGAGGTGGACCACAAGAGTGGCCGCATCCGCCTCGACCGCACGTTGTTCACGTCGACGCAGTACCCGGCCGACTACGGGTTCATCGAGAACACCCTGGGTGAGGACGGCGACCCGCTGGACGCCCTCGTCCTCGTCCAGGAACCGACGTTCCCCGGCTGCCTGATCGCCGCTCGTGCGATCGGCATGTTCCGCATGACGGACGAGAAGGGCGGCGACGACAAGGTTCTGTGCGTCCCGGCCAACGACCCGCGCCACGAGCACCTGCGCGACATCCACCACCTGGCGGAGTTCGACCGCCTGGAGATCCAGCACTTCTTCGAGGTCTACAAGGACCTGGAGCCGGGCAAGAGCGTCGAGGGCGCGTCCTGGGTGGGCCGCACCGAGGCCGAGGCCGAGATCAAGCGCTCCTACCAGCGCCTGAAGGACGCCGAGGCACGGGGCGAGAGCTTCCACTAGGGAGCACGCGAAAAGAGGGGGCTGCTCGGAGCAGCCCCCTCTTTCGTGCTTTGCGAGACCCTCAGACCGCGAGGGACTCCGCGTCCGCCACGCGCTCCAGACCCGACTTGGTCGACAGCGGCTTCTCGCGCAGGAACCACACGAGGACGAACGCCGCGATCATCACGATGCCGCCGGTCATGAAGACCGTGTCGATCGCGCTGGAGAAGCCGTCGAGGAACGGCTTGGCCAGCACCGGGTCGAGGCCGTTGAGGAACTCGGTGTTGTTGATGTCCACACCGGCTCCGCCACCGCCCTGCAGCATCTTCGCGAACTCCGGGTTCTGGCCCAGCGCCGCGCGGAACGCGTCGGTCTGCGCCGCGGCCTTGAGCCCCTCCGCGATCTTGTCGCCGACCGTGCTGAACAGGATCGACAGGAACACCGCGGTACCGACGGTGCCGCCGATCTGGCGGAAGAACGTCGCCGACGCGGTCGCCACGCCCATGTCACGGGGCTCGGCGTCGTTCTGGATCGCCAGCAGCAGCGTCTGCATGCACTGGCCCAGACCGGCACCCATCACGAACATGTAGACCATGACGAGCCAGCTCGGCGTGTCCGTGCCGATGGTGCTGAGCAGGAACAGCGCGACCGCCATCAGGCCGGCGCCGATGATCGGGAAGATCTTGTAGCGACCGGTCGTCGAGGTGACCTTTCCGGCGATCGCGGTGGCCGACATGATGCCGAACGTCATCGGCAGCAGCATCAGGCCGGCGACCGTCGGCGTGACGCCCTTGACGATCTGCAGGTACAGCGGGATGGAGACCATGCCGCCGAACATGCCGATGCCGAGCACGAAGTTGATCGTGTTGCCCAGCGAGAACGTGTGGTTGCGGAACATCCGCATCGGCAGCAGCGCCTCGTCGCCCATGCGGTTCTCGACCCACACGAACGCCACCAGGCCGAGCACGCCGATCGCGTACATGGCGATCGACAGCCCCGACGCCCAACCCCACTCGCGGCCCTGTTCGGCCACGATCAGCAGCGGCACCAGGCCGACGGTCAGCGCGATGGCGCCGCCGAAGTCGATGCGGTGGTTCACCCGCTGGTGCGGGATGTTCAGCACGCGGGCCACGACGAACAGCGCGAGCAGCGCGATCGGCACGTTGACCAGGAACACCCAGCGCCACCCGGTGACGCCGACGAACGAGTCGAGACCGGCGAACACACCGCCGATGACCGGGCCGAGCACGCTGGCCGAACCGAACACGGCCATGAAGTACGCGGAGTACTTGCTGCGCTCACGCGGCGAGATGATGTCCGCCATGATCGCGAAGGCCAGCGACATCAGACCGCCGGCGCCCAGGCCCTGCACCGCGCGGAACGCGGCCAGCTCGTACATGGACGTCGCGATGCCCGAGAGCAGCGAGCCGGCCAGGAACAGCGAGATCGCCGCGAGGTACATCGGCTTGCGCCCGTAGATGTCCGACAGCTTGCCGTACAACGGGGTCGTGATGGTCGCGGTGATCAGGTAGGCGGTGGTCGCCCACGCCTGCAGCGTCTGCCCGTGCAGCTGGTCCGCGATGGTCTTCATGGCGCTGGCGACGATCATCTGGTCCAGCGCCGCGAGGAACATGCCCAGCAGCAGGCCGGACAGCACCGTCATGATCTGGCGATGCGTCAGGGAGACCCCTGGCGTGGGTGTCGCCTCGGTTGTCGATGACATCTCTAGTCTTCCCCTTCTGCGCGGGGCCCCGTCCCGCGGTTGTTCAGAAAGAGCGCCGGAATCACGCGCTCGTAGTCCTGGACGAAGCGTTCGAACAGGTCCGCGAAGCCCTTGAAGTCCTCGTCGACCCAGTCCGCGAACACCTGCTCGATGGCCTCGTTGCGCTGACGCCGTCGCGTCAGGATCAGCTCGCGGCCCGCTTCGGTGACCGCGAGAACGCTGGCCCGGCCGTCCGCCGGATCAGCTCGCCTCTCGACGAGCCCGTCCTTCACGAGACCGGCCACCTGCCGGCTGATCGTGGACGGGTCCGAGAGAACCGCCTCCGCGAGCGCGCTCGAACGGCATTCCCCGAGACCGGAGAGCGTCGCCAGCAGCACGAAGGCGGACTTGTCCATGCCCTGCTTGGCCATCTGGTGGGTGACCTGGGCGTGCATCTTGTTCAGCCGAACCATCGCCATGCCGACGCGGTCCGCGAGCTCGTGCTCGGGATCGACGTGGAAGGCGAAGCTCGTGCACCTGCCCGGCTCGACCATCAGACACCTCGTTGCTTGTATCACCCAACTAGTTGCTCGGTACAAGCATCCATCTCGGTCCGGCAGATTGCAAGTGAGTTCCGAGTCTCACTCCACTGTGGAGTGGTACGGCTGCGCGCAGTGGTGGTTACCGATGGGTAGCCCGGCGGGTTACTCGCCGGTAGCATCCCTCTCATGAGCCAAGACGTGTCGTTCATCGCCGACGCCATGAAGCAGGCCGTGCCCTACGTGAAGTCCACGGGCATCGAGTTCGAGGAGGTCTCGGCGAGCCGCATCGTGGCGACGCTGCCGGACACCCCGGAGCTGCACAACCACATCGGCGGCCCGCACGCCGCGATGATGTTCGGCCTCGGCGAGTCCGCGTCCGGCGCCGTCGTGATGGCCGCGTTCGCCGCCCACCTCGGCAAGGCCACGCCGCTCGCCGTCCGCGCCGACATCGCCTACAAGAAGATCGCCATGGGACCGCTGCGCGCGGAGGCCGTGCTGGGCCGGTCCGCGGACGAGGTGCTGACCGAGCTGGAGTCGGGCACGCGGCCCGAGTTCCCGGTCACCATCACCATCTCGAACGCCGAGGGCGTGACCACGGGCGAGATGACGGTCGTCTGGACGCTCAAGCCCGTCCGCTGAACTGGGCATCTCCGTATTTCGGTTCGACATCGCGGTGAACCGATCGGAACGAAATACGTAACCTTGGCCACACCGCCGCGACCAGGCACTATCTGGGGTCATGTCGGGGTGGAGAACTGTGGGCGGGGCAGCTGCGCTGGTCCTACTCACCGCGGGATGCGCCGCGCAGGTACAGCAGTCGAGGCCCGTCGCCGTCGAGAAGCCGGCCGAGGACGCACCCGTGTCCGCGGCGCCCTCGTCGCCGGTGACGGTGCCGCCGGCCCAGCTGGGCCTCAGCGTCGCCTCGATCGTCGACGGCCGTTCGGTGATGCTCTCCGACGGCACGAAGGCCGAGGTCAGCGGCCTCGCACAGCCTGGACCGTGCTGGGCGGACGCCGCCGGCAGCTTCGCCAAGGCGATGCTGCTGAACCAGCAGGTGCGCTACGACCGCGCGGCCGGCGTGCTCAGCCTCGCGGACGGCACCGACTACGCGTTGCTCGCGCTGGGCAACGGCGCCGGCCGCACCGCGGGCGCACCGTCCCCGGCGCAGAAGGAGGCCGAAGGGGCCGCCCAGCGCGTGCCGATGGGCCTCTGGGGAGCGCCGTGCGCCGGCAAGGACGCCCTGGAGACCTCCACTCCCCCGCCTCCTCCGCCACCGGCCCCGCCCACCACGACGACGAAGCCGCCGGCACCGCCCAAGCCGAAGCCCGTCTTCTACGCGACCTGCGACGACGCGCGCAGGGCCGGCGCGGCGCCGCTGTACTGGGGTCAGCCGGGCTACCGCGTCGAGCTCGACCCGAACCGCAACGGCATCGCGTGCGAGTCCCGGTACCGCTAATAACCTCAGCGGCATGAAGCTGGACAGCGCTGCCGTCGACTACACGCCCGGTGACGCCGGGGCCATCGCGAAGCGGGCCGAGGACCGGGGTTACGACGGGTTCTGGCTCGCCGAGACCAAGCACGACCCGTTCCTCGCGCTGGCGGGCGCCGCCGCGGCGACCGAGCGGATCGAGCTCGGCACGGCGATCGCGGTGGCGTTCGCGCGCAACCCGATGACCGTCGCCACCACGGCGAACGACCTCCAGCTGCTCTCCGGCGGCCGCTTCAACCTCGGGCTGGGCTCGCAGGTCGAGGCCCACATCACCAAGCGGTTCTCGATGCCGTGGGGCAAGCCCGCCGCGCGCATGCGGGAGTTCGTGCTCGCGATCCGCGCGATCTGGCACGCGTGGGAGACCGGCGAGCGGCTGGCGTTCCGCGGCGAGTTCTACAGGCACACGCTGATGACGCCGTTCTTCGACCCGGGCCCGAACCCGCACGGCACGGCGCCGATCTACCTCGCGGGCGTCGGCGAGCGGATGACCGAGGTGGCGGGCGAGGTCGCGGACGGCTTCCTGTGCCACAACTTCACGACCGAGCGGTACCTGCGCGAGGTGACGCTGCCGGCGTTGGCGCGCGGGCGGGAGAAGGCCGGGAAGACGCTGGAGGGCTTCGAGATCAGCGGCCCGGTGTTCGCCGCGACGAACGACGAGGAGGTCGCCGACGTCAAGCGGCAGATCGCGTTCTACGGGTCGACGCCCGCGTACCGGCCGGTGCTGGACCTGCACGGGTGGGGCGCGCTGCACGAGGAGCTGCACCGGATGTCCCGCCGGCAGCAGTGGGCGGAGATGAGCGAGCTGATCACGGACGAGGTGCTGGCGCAGTTCTGCGTCCTCGGTACCCCGGAGACCGTCACGGCCGCGCTGCTGGACCGCTACGGCGACGTCGTCACCAGGGTTTCGCCGTCGAGCGCGGTGCCTCAGCGCCCGGAGAAGTGACTGAGGCCCTGGCGAGCCAGCTCGGCGTGGAAACCGTCGAGCTCGGCGCGCACCCTCGCGACGCCCCGCTTGCGGATCCAGCGGCGTCTGCCGACGTTGGCCGCGGTCAGGGCGAACGGTAGCGCGAGCAGGGTCAGGACCAGCATCGTGATCATCTTGTCTCCTCAGGGGTTGCGAACAAGCAACGACCAATCGAGACATCGCTTACGGTACCGGCTCCAACGCCACCCACGTGGAGCAATCTCACCGAAAGCACGACCGTTCTTGACTAATTTTGTTTTCGGTGTGACGCTGGAGCCATGTTCGAAGTGGCGGTGATCGAGGACCCTTCCGCGGCCGAGGTGTCGCTGGACCCGGTGCGGGCGCGGCTGCTCGCGGAGCTGGTGGAGCCAGGATCGGCGACGATGCTCGCCGCGAAGGTCGGCCTGCCGCGGCAGAAGGTGAACTACCACCTGCGCACGCTGGAGCAGCACGGCCTGGTGGAGCTCGTCGAGGAACGGCGCAAGGGCAACGTGAACGAGCGCCTGCTGCAGGCGACCGCCGCGTCCTACGTCATCTCCCCGACCGCGCTCGCGGCCGTGCAGCCGGACCCGGCCCGGTCACCCGACCGGTTGTCCGCGCGGTGGCTGCTCGCCGTCTCGGCCAGGCTGGTGCGCGACGTCGGCACGCTGATCACGGGCGCGACCAGGGCGAAGAAGAGGCTCGCGACGTTCGCACTGGACGGCGAGGTGAGGTTCGCGTCCGCGGCCGACCGCGCCGCGTTCGCCGAGGAGCTCGCCGGGTTCATGACGCAGCTGGTCGCCAAGTACCACGACGAACAGTCCGAAGGAGGGCGTCCGCACCGAGTCGTCGTCGCCCTGCACCCGAGCGTGAACGCCACCGAGGCCAAGGAGGACGAGTCGTGACCCACGAGTTCGAGATCAGCAAGGAAGTCGAGGTCGACGGGACCCCCGAGCAGGTCTGGGACGCCATCGCGACCGGACCGGGCATCGACTCGTGGTTCATGGGCCCGCACACCGTCGACGGGCGCCTGGGCGGCCGGATGTCGCTCGACCTGGGCTTCTTCCAGGAGGCCTCGACGATCACGGCGTGGGAGCCCGGCAAGCGGCTCGCCTACGAGAGCGACAAGGGCGAGGACGGCACGTTCCACGCCATGGAGTACCTGGTCGAGGGCCGCGAGCAGGGGTCGACCGTGCTGCGGTTCGTGCACAGCGGCATGCTCGCCGACGGCTGGGGCGACGAGTTCGTCGACCAGCAGTCGAAGGGCTGGGACATGTACCTGTTCACGTTGGGGCAGTACGTGAAGCACTTCCCCGGCCGGCCCGGCACGTACGTGTTCGCGCAGTGGCCCGAGCAGCCGGAGGGCGCCGCCAACTGGCCGGTGCTGCTCGAGGCGCTCGGCGTCCCCGAAGGCGCCCAGGTCGGTGACAAGGTGACCATCGAGCCGTTCGGCATCGACGGCGTCGTCGACTACGTGGTCTCGCACGACGCGCACAACTTCCTCGGCGTGCTCGGCGAGGACGGCATCTACCGCTTCCACGGCACCAACGCGGTCGGCCACCACCTCTTCGGCGACGCGACCGGTCAAGCCGAGAAGTGGCAGGCGTTCCTGGGTCAGATCGTCGGCGGGCAGACCTCGTAGACGTAGTCCTCGTGCCCGTACGGCACGATGTTCCGATCGCGGCGGATCACCGAGACCCGGCCGCCGCGGTCGGTGCAGCCCTTCTTGAAGCCCTCTTCGGTGTACTCGATCTGGAAGAAGTTGTTGCCGAACGCGTCGGCGTAGGACTTGCAGCCGTCGCGCGCCTGGCAGTCCTCGGCGATCGCGAAGTCGAAGCCGATCTCCTTCTTGCCCGCGTTGCCCAGTTCCGCGGTGTTCTTCTGCGCCACCGCGAGGCCCTGTTCGTGCGCGTACCGGACGAACGCCTTCATGTACTCCTTGGTGGCGTTTAGGTCGAACGCCCCCTCGACCTTCTTGTAGGAGTCGAGGTTGTCCGGCTCGACTCCCTTGTAGAAGGACGTCTTGCAGTCCTTGATCCACTTCTTCTGGATCTCCAGGATCCGGGTCCGCTTGTCCCCGGTGGAGATGTCGAGGACCGCCTCGCCCCACCTCGGGTCCATGACGAGCTCACCGCCCGGCTTCTTGACCAGCAGGTCGGCGTGGTTCGCGCGCCACCAGTCGAGGCCGCCCTCCACCGAGGACGCCGGCTGCGTCTGCAGGGCGTTGAGGTAGCAGATGTTGTAGCGCCGACCGTCGATGATCTTGCTCCGGTCCCGCACCACGACCTTGACCGGCACGTCCGGCTGATAGGCGCCGCCGAGCTGGTAGTCGAGCTGCCCGCCGGGCGGCGGCAACTCCCGTGGCGGCAGATCCGGCTCGGACGAGCAGGCGGCGACCAGCAGGAGCAGGGCGGCCACCGCCGCGGCGGTCTTCATGCGCGGCAGTCTGTCACCCGCCTGGTTGCGATCGTGTAACGGCAGGGGACGCATCGGCCGTGAATGCGGTTCGGCCCGCGATCCACTCCTCGACGACCTCGTCGAGCTGCGCGAGCGTGAGCCGGCCCTGGCCGAGCACCACCTCGTGGAAGTCGCGGACGTCCTCGCCCGCCTCCTCGGCCTTCGCGCGGAGCTCCTGGAACTTGAGACGCCCCACCGCGTACGCGAGCGCCTGGCCCGGTTCGCCGAGGTACCGGTCCACCTCGGACTCGATCTGGGCAAGGCCGAGCGGCGTGTTCTCGACCAGGTAGTCGACGGCCTGCCGACGGCTCCACCCCTGGGCGTGCAACCCGGTGTCGACGACGAGCCGGCCCGCGCGCATGGCGTCCATCGTGAGCATGCCGAGCCTCGCGTCGTCGTCGCTGTACAGCCCCATCTCGTCCGCGAGCCGTTCGCAGTACAACGCCCAGCCCTCGCCGAACACGGTGATCGGTGCCTTGCGCCGCACCACGGGCAGGTCCTCCAGCAGCGCCGCCCTGGAGTGCTCGAAGTGGTGCCCCGGAACGGCTTCGTGGAACGCCGTCGCCTCGTCCTTGATCCTGAGGTTGTTCCCGGGTTCCTTGGTGACGACGTAGTACGTGCCGGGCCTGCTGCCGTCGAGCGCGGCCGGCAGGTAGTGCGGCGGCACGTGCGCGGGCACCGCCGGTGGCGCCGCCTTGATCACGCACTTGGCCTCGGGCACCGTGCGGAACCACTGCGGTGCAACGGCTTCCGCCTTCGCCACGGCCCGGCGCGCGGCGTCGAGCATCTCCTCCGCATCGGTGTGCCGCAGCGCGGGATCGTGGCGAACGCGGTCGAACACGTCGTCGCCGTACCGCGCGAACTCCCGCTTCAGCTCCTCGACCAACCGGATTCCGGTCGCGTGCAGCTCGTCCGGGTCGAGGTCCTGGGTGGTGTGCCGGCGGATCGCGCCGCGGTAGACGTCGTTGCCCGGCAACCAGCACAGCCCCGGACGGTCCTCGTCCCGCCCCACCGGCAACGCCTCGCGCACCAGGAACTCGCGGTACCGCTCGATCGCCGGCCGCACCACCCCGTCCACGTCCGCGCCCTCCACGAGGTCGAACGCGGCCAGGTTCGCCAACTGCCCGTCGAGGAACGCCACGGCCTGCTCCACCAGGTGCCGCACCGGCGTGAGCCCGTCCGCGAACCCCCTGCGGTGCCTGGAGATCACCGTCGCGAAGAACCCGTCGAGCCGCCGCAACCGCTCCACGTACCCCCGCCGCCGTTCTGGTGTGTCGAGAGGAAGGCGCGGCAGGGAGGCGAGCGTGCCGGGCACGGACGCGCGGACGTTGCCGCTGATCATGAACTCGATCTGCCGCGACTCGATGTCGTGGCACTGCATGGAAATGTCGTGCAGCACGATCCCGAGCGTGATCCGCTCGGAGAGTGACCGCGGCTCCAACGTGCCCGCCTCGTCCCGAAAAGCGTGCAGCAGGTCGAGCTGTCGCTGGTCGGCCTCGACGCTGTGGTCCACCAGCGACGCGTGATCGCGGTCGAAGCCCATCAAGCTCGCGTCGAGCGGATAGCGGTCGAGGACCGCGTCGAAGAACCGGTCAGCGAACGCGTTGACGTAGGACATCCATCCCCCAGGAGTTACGCCGTTGGGCGGCCATCACCACCTTTCCTAGCGGGTATCACCGGATCATGCGCTGGTTGTTGCTGATCGTCCTGCTGACCGGCTGTTCCGCACTCCCGCTCTCCACCACCGCGGCACCGCAGGTGGACCGGGTACCGGCGGGCACCCTCGACGCCGTCACCGCACGCACCTCCCTCGCCGCCCTGCCGGTCGCCACCCCGGGCCGCCTCGACGGCTACGTCCGGGACTGCGACGGCGGCAAGGCCTGCGTCTTCGGCCAGCCGTGGTTCGACACCGACGGCGACGGCTGCGACCAGCGCAGCCAGGTGCTGGCCCGCGACCTCACCGGCGTCGAGCGCAAGCCGGGCCGTTGCGGCGTCCAGTCCGGCACGCTCGACGACCCGTACACGGCCACGCAGATCAGCGGCACCTCGAAGATCCAGATCGACCACGTGGTGCCACTGGCGGAGATGTGGCGCAGCGGCGCAGCCGGGTGGGCGCCCGAGCAGCGGCTGGCGGCGGCGAACGACCTGCGCAACCTGGTGGCGGTGTCGGGCAAGGTCAACCAGTCGAAGGGCGACAAGACGCCGGACGAGTGGATGCCGCCCAACGCCGGGTACGCGTGTTCGTACGGGCGGATCTACGTGACGGTGAAGGCGGCGTACGGGCTTTCGGTGGCGGCGGCGGAACGCGCGGCGCTGGAACAGGCGCTTACTTCCTGCGGCTGAAGGTTTCACCGAATCGGAGGCTGCACAAAGCAGAAGGGCCAGGTCACGAATGACCTGGCCCTTCCGTCTCACCGAGCCGCCTATCGGAATCGAACCGATGACCTGCTCATTACGAGTGAGCCGCTCTGGCCGACTGAGCTAAGGCGGCGAGACGCGATAACTATAACCGACCCGCAACCGCGTTACTCACCGGGGTCCCCCTCGTTGTACGGACCGTGACCGACGTCACCACCTCCTGACCGCCGAGGAGAAGGTCCATGCGCCGTTCGTTGTCCGTGCCGCTGGCCGGGTTGCTGCTCGCGCTCGTCGCGACGCCCGCGCTCGCGCAGCCTCCCACCACTCCGGTTCCGGGGCCGCGCGATCCGAACCAGCCGCCGGCGTCGTCGCCGAGCGGGCCTCAGCCGCTCGCGCACGCCGTGGGTGACGCCGGGACCGGGCTCAGCGTCGTCCGGCTCGGGCCGCAGGGGGTGCCGACGAGCACGATCCTGCCTGGGTTCGGGGACCAGTTGCCGAAGCAGTCGGTGACGGAGTTCGGGCTCGGGCTCGCGAGCGCCCAGGTCAACACCGAGGCGTTCCTCGCGACCGAGCGGGTGGTGACGCAGGCGAACCCGTTCGGGTTCGCGGTGGCCGGGCGGGCGCCGCAGACGCCGGGAACGTTGGTGCAGACGGCGATCCCGGACAACCCGCAGCCGACGAACGGCGGGCTGCCGATCCCGGAGACGCCGCTCGCGAGGCTGAAGGTGCTCAACGGCAGCGTGCAGGCCCGGTGGGACGAGAAGCTCGGGCCGTGCGTCAGTCCGCTGGCGACGTCGCGGACGTCGCTCGCCGGGCTCGAGGTGCTGAGCGCGCTGCCGGCCGAGGTGCCGTTGCCGGTCAAGACCAGCCTGGTCAGCGTTCCCGACACGTTCGAGGCGAACTCGCAGGTCAAGCTCGTGGATCTGCCCGGTGGCAAGAACAAGGCCGTCCAGTCGACGTCGACGATGCGGGCGGTCAGCGTCGAGCTGGCCGGCGGGATCAAGATCGACGTCGTCACGCCTCCGACGCTCACGGCGACGGCCACCGGGGACGAGAAGACCTCCACCATCAGCTACACCGCGCCGGTGCTGAAGGTCAGCCAGAACGGCAAGGAGCTCGGCACGCTCGACGCCGCGCACCCCGTGATCGACATCCCGCTGCTGCTGGACCTGGTCGTGGTCAAGCTGCAGGTCGCCGGCCTCACCGAGAAGAAGGCGGCCTTCAGCGGCAACGGGTTCAGCGGTTTCCAGCTCGGCGCCACCGCGCGGATGCTCGACGTGCAGGTGCTGCCGACGGACAAGCTGAAGCTGCCGAACCTGCCCAGCGCGCTCGCCCAGATCTCGCTCGGTGAGCAGATCGTGCGGGCCGCGGCACCGCAGGGCGGCGTGGTCTGCGGGACCTCGCAGCCGCCGCAGACGACCGTCCCGAACCAGCCCGGCGCACCGGCGGCACCGCCCAAGGGAGCGCCGCCGCTGGCGTACACCAACGCCGCGTACAACTCGATCCCGCTGTTCTGGACCGGCACGGCGTTGCTGCTCGCGGGCGTCGTGATCTTCGCAGCGCTCCCCGCCCGCCGGGTGCGGAAGTCGGCCGCGGACGAGCAATGACGCTTGTTCTGCCTTTCCGCGCCGCCGACAAGGACACCCGCTTCACGAAAAGGCCGTCATCTCACCGTCGTGGTCCGTCCACAGTAGAGCGGGCGCGCACGTTCGTCTGGACCATGGGCGGCGAGAACCAGGCCTGCGACGACATGGGCCAAGTCCCCGTAACGGAGCCGCGGTGAACTTCTCCCTGGAAGGCCGGACGGCGCTGGTCACCGGCGCGCGCACGGGCATCGGCCGCGCCATCGCCCGCGGTCTGCACGACGCGGGCGCACAGCTCCTCGTCGGGCGAGGCGACCTGTCCGACGTGGCACCGGCTCTCGCCACGGTCTCCGTGGACCTCGCGGCCCCGGCGTCCGTCGAACCCGCGCTGGCACCGGTGCTGGCCGAACACCGGGTCGACGTCCTGGTCAACGATCAGGGCGCGCATCCCGGCTGGCCGCTGGGGCACCCCGGAGGATCTCGTCGGCCCGGCGGTGTTCCTCTCGTCGTCCGCGTCAGATTATGTGACCGGACACGTTCTGGTCGTGGACGGGGGCTGGCTGGCGAGATGACCGACACCGCCGTCGAGAAGACGCTCGCCGTGCTGGAGGCCCTGGCCGACCACTCGCGCATCACCGACATCGCACGGGCGACCGGCCTGCCGAAGTCGACGGTCCACCGCCTGCTGCAGGCCATGGTGGACCGCGGCTTCGCGACCCCGACCGCGGACGGCTACCTGACCGGTCCGCGCGTCCTCGCCCTCGCGGGCAAGGTCCTGCGGCCGCTCGACACGGTGGAACGGGCCCGGCCGCATCTGCGCGCCCTGCAGGAGTCGACGAGCTGCACCGTGCACCTGGCCGTGCTCTTCGGCGACGAACTCGTCTACGTGGACAAGGTCGAGGCCGACAAGCCGTACCGGATGGCGTCCCGGCTGGGCATGTCGCTGCCCGTGCACGGCACGGCGATCGGCAAGGCCGTGCTGGCCGCGCTCCCCACGTCCGAGCTGAACGCCTACATCACCCGCACCGGCCTGCCGGGCCGCACACCGCACACCATCACCTCGGCGCCCCGGCTCAAGGCGCAGCTGGAGAGGGTCCGCCGCTCCCGGTTCGCGCTCGACGACGAGGAGAACGAGGTGGGCGTGCGCTGCGTCGGCTCGGCGATCCGGGACCACTCGGGCGCGGTGGTCGGCGGGCTGTCGGCGTCCACGCTCGCGCTGGAGCACTCGCTGCCGGAGCTGATCGCGCTCGGGCCGCGGGTGCTGCGGGCGGCGGACGAGGTGTCAGCCGCGCTGGGGTGGCTCTAGCCGCGCCGCGACGACGTCGAACAGGTCCCAGCCGTCGAGTTCCGCGACCCGCCACCCGGCCTCGTCGAGCAACGCGCGGACCACACCCGGCCGGTTGAGGTTCAGGCTTCGGCTGCCGCGGCGCACCTCGCCGGCGTGCATCAGGCCGTCCGCGACGTACCGCCCGTCGCCCGCCTGGAACACGATCACGAGCTGCCCCGGCTCCCCTTCGCGACGCAGCCGCACGACCTCGCGGCAGCCGTCCTCGCAGGAGTGACGCACCGACCAGGCGAACCGGTCCGCGCCGATCAGCAGCGACCTGGCTCCGCGTCTCGCCACCGCGATCAGACTCCGTGCAGGTCGAGCAGGCGGGCGATGTCGTGGAACCCCGCCGGGCACGCCTCGACCACCGCGTCGTGCCCACCCGCGGTCTGCGCGTACTGGAGCAGGAACCACGGGTCGACCAGGTCCGGGTAGTAGATGTGCGCCTCCACGACCACGTCGGCCTCGTCCACGCAGCAGTAGTGCGGGTCGTGCCAGTGGACCCACCACGTCCGGCCGCCGGCGACGACCTCGTCGGGGATGTCGTCGTCCTCGTCGGGGTTCGGCAGGGCGTCGACCAGCATCCGCGCCATCGCGCGGAACTCCGCGACCAACCGGTCGAGTTCCGGCCGCAGTCGCTCCGCCGTCTCGGCGGTGACCGTCACGTCGAAGGCCAAGGCCTCATCCCCGGTGCAGCGTCGTCACCATCGCCTCGATCGCGATGCGCGGCTTCACGTTGACCTCGATCGCCTCGCGGCAGGCCAGCACGGCCTCCAGCCGTCGCAGGATCGACTCGGGCGACCACTGGGCGGCGGCGGTCCGGGAGTCCCGCTCCCGGTCCGGGTGCATCAGCGCGGCCTCGGAGCCGGTCCGGCAGACCAGCGCGTCGCGGTAGAAGCCGGCCAGGTCGACCAGGGCCATGTCGAGCGAGTCGCGCTGCGTGCGGGTGGCGCGGGACTTCTGGCGCTTCTCCAGGTCCTTCAACGCTCCCTTGGCGCCTCGGGTGGCGGCGGCGGTGCCCTTGCCGGTGCCGCCCGCGCCCATCGCGGTCTCCAGCGCCTCGCGTTCGGCCTCGTTGCGGGCCTCGTTGGCTGTGGTCGCGTCCTCCTCGGCGGCCTTGATCAGCTCGTCCGCGCAGGTGAAGACGTCCGCGGGCTTGCGCAGGGCCAGCGGGATCCGCAGCACGGCCTCGCGCCGGGACCTCGACTGCTCGTCCGCGGCGAGGCGGCGGGCCCGGCCGACGTGGCCGCCGCAGACCGACGCCGCCCAGGAGGCCATCTCCGGCGAGACGCCGTCCACGGTCTCCAGCGCCGAGGCGATGGCGGCGGGGCGGGGTGAGCCGAGGGACACCAGGCGGCAGCGCGAGCGGATGGTCACCGACACGTCGTCCGGGTGGTCGGAGGGCGCGCAGAGCAGGAAGACCGTGCGCTCCGGCGGTTCCTCGACGGCCTTCAGCAACGCGTTGGCGGCGCCCTCCGTCAACCTGTCGGCGTCCTCGATGATCACGACCTGCCAGCGGCCCGAGGTGGGGCGGCGGGCCGAGATCTGCACCAGCGAGCGCATCTCGGCGACGGAGATCGAGAGACCTTCGGGGGCCACCACGCGCACGTCGGCGTGGGTGCCGTGCAACGTCGTGCGGCAGCCGGTGCACTCGCCGCACCCCGGCCGGTCGTCCGTCACGACGCACTGCAGCGCGCCGGCGAACGCACGGGCGGTCGACGAACGGCCCGAGCCGGGCGGGCCGGTGAAGAGCCAGGCGTGGGTCATCACGCCCGGTGCGGGGGTGCCTCCCGCGACGATCGTGGCCGCCGCCTCCGCGGCCGCAGACAGGGTCGCCACCGCGTCGGGCTGGCCGACCACCTCGTCCCACACGCTCATGGGTGCAGTCTCCCAGCGCGGGTCAGACGGCTGCTTCGGGGACCAGGCGCCGGCGGGACGCGAGCAACGGGACCACGGCGGACCGGACCCGGTCGGCCACCTCGTCGGCGTCGCCCTCCGCCTCGACCACCACGTAGCGGTCGGGGTCGGCGGCGGCCATCTCGCTCAGCAGCCGCTGCACCCGCCAGTGGTGCTCCGGGCCGATGCCCTTCCCGGTCCCCGGACGGTCCAGCAGGATCGTCAGGTCGGGGCGCAGCCGGCCGGTGGCCCAGTCGACCAGGCCTTCGAGCTCCTGGTGCTCCAGCGTGCTGGTCGCGGTGAAGTGCGCGAGCGGCGAGTCGACGTAGCGCTCCATCACCACGATGGAGCCGCTGTCGAGGGCGGGGCGCACCTGCCGTTCGACGACGTCGGCACGGACGGCGGCGGCCACGAGGGCCTGCGCGCGCACGCCGGCCAGTTCGGCGGACGACAGCATCGTGCGCAGCCGGCGTTCGTCGTGTTCGGGATCGGCGGCCAGCAACACCTCGAGACCCTCGGCGCGCAACGCCGCGGCCAGGCGCCTGGCCTGCACCGACGTGTCCTCGCGGGTGTCTCCCTCGACCGCGATCAACAGGCCCTTGTTGTGCCGGCGGCCGCGGATCGCGGCGAACAGCGACGACAGCACCGGCTCCTCGCGGCGGTCGTCCATCTGCCGGTACGCGACGAGGCCCAGCACGATCGCGATCACCGCGCCGCCGAGCATCACCGGACGGCTGGCGTCCACCTCCATCGGGTGGCCGAACACGCTGATCTGGCGCTTCTGCAGCAGCGTCAGCAGCAGCGGCGCGCCACCCGACGCACCGAACAGCACGACCTTCAGCAACGTCTGGATCAACGCGACCGTGCGGCCGCGCATGTCGTCCTGGACCTGCGAGCCCACGATCGTGAGGCCCGTCAGGAACGCCACGCCCGCGCACGCGCCGACCAGCGCCACGGTCAGCAGCGCGATCCACAGGTGCGGGGCCAGCGCGACCAGCGCGAGCGAGATGCCGGCGAGCACGATCGTGACGCCGAACAGGCGGTTGTAGGCGAGGCGCTGAGCCAGCCTCGGTGCCGTCGCCATGCCGACCGCAAGGCCGAGGAACACGGCCACGAACAGCAGTCCGAACGTCGAGGCGCCGCCCAGCAGCGACAACGCGTAGTTCTTCGCCGTGCCGATCACGACACCGGCCGCGGCGAACGCGCCGACCATGCCGATGAGCAGACCGCGCACGAGGGGCGTCCGGCCGGCGAACTTCAGGCCGTCGCGCAGCATGCCGACGAAGCCGAGCTCGTTGTCCTCGGCCTCCTTGCGGCGGGTCGACGAGACGCGGCCGGAGAGCTCCGGCAGGCGGGTCGCGACCAGGATCGCCGACGTGAAGTACAGCAGGCCGTTGATCACCACGGCGATCGTCGCGACCGTGAACTCGAGGTTCCCGCCCTGCATGTTCAGGTAGCCCGGGATGCCCGAGATCAGCGAGTACAGGCCGAAGCCGCTGATCGTGGAGATGCCGTAGGTCATCACCAGGCCGAGCTGGTTCGCCGACTCCACCTGGTCCGGGCGGCGCAGCAGGTTCGGGACCGCCGACTCCTTGGCCGGGATCCACAGCATCGCGCAGCAGCCGACCAGGAAGTTCGCGACGAACAGCCAGACCGGCGAGCCGACCAGCGCGATCGAGATGAACAACGAGCCGCGCAGGACGTCGCAGACCACCATGACCTTGCGGCGGTCGAACCGGTCCGCGAGCACGCCGCCGATCGGCGCGAAGAGGATGCCCGGCAGCAGCTGCGTGAGCACGACGAGCGGCAGCGCGAACGACTGCCACTCGTAGCTCTTCATCATCGTCGAGACCAGGCCGGTCAGCGCGAGCAGTGACAACCAGTCACCGACGCTGCACAGGTAGGTGACGAGCCAGAGCCGTCGGAACGGCCGGATGGCGAGTACCGATCGAAGCCGGTGGACCGTGGACACGCTGGACTGGGCCTGCCCTGCCTGGCCTGCCCCGGTCGCCGGTGTGTCCGCGTCCTGAATTTCAGTCACCCCTAAGTCGCCACTCCCGTGCGGTCAGCGTAACCGGATGTGGTGAGTCAGGTTGGCGGACTCAGGGCACAGCTAGCTGAAGATCGCTCCGAGGATGCCGAGCAGGACCAGCACGAAGAACCCGATGACGAGCAGGCAGCCGATGAACGCGGCCACCCCGCTGGTCTGCTGGGCGGGTTGCTGGGGCGCCTGTTCCTGTTGCCGCACAGGCGTTTGGGGCGCGGGAGCGTACTGCTGCGGGGCGTACTGGTGCTGGGGCCGCGGCGCCCGGCCACGCGGCCGCCGCTGCTCCCGCTGCATCTGCGCGTAGATCGCCTGGCGCATCTCCTCGGTGGGCTCCGGCGGTGTCGGCACGACCACACGTGAGCTGGACGACGTCCACTGAGGAGCGACGAAGCTGTCCGCCGTCACCAGCCCCGCGAGGGGGTCGGGGAACAGCCGGGGAGGCGGCGGGGCCTGAGTCCCGTCGGGTCCGAACTCGTTGGTCGGCACCGCCACCCCCTGCTCAGCTCTTGGTCTTGGCCGGAGCCTTCTTGGCCGCGGGCTTCTTCGCCGTCGTGGCCTTCTTGGCCGGGGCCTTCTTCTTGACCGGACCCTTGGCGCGCTTCTCGGCCAGCAGCTCCGCCGCGCGCTCGTCGGTGATCGACTCGACGCTGTCCGACTTGCGCAGCGACGCGTTCGCCTCGCCGTCGGTGACGTACGGGCCGAAGCGGCCCTCCTTGATCACCATCGGCTTGCCGGACACCGGGTCGTTGCCCAGCTCGCGCAACGGCGGCGCGGCGGCGGCCCGGCCGCGCTTCTTCGGCTCCGAGTAGATCTTCAGAGCCTCTTCGAGCGTGACCGTGAAGATCTGCGCCTCGTCGACCAGCGACCGCGAGTCCGTGCCCTTCTTCAGGTACGGGCCGTAGCGGCCGTTCTGCGCGGTGATCTCGGCGCCCGTCTCCGGGTCCTTGCCCACCACGCGCGGCAGCGAGAGCAGCTTGAGCGCGTCGTCCAGCGTGACCGAGCTCAGCTCCATCGACTTGAACAGCGAGCCGGTGCGCGGCTTCGGCGCCTTGGCCTTCGACGTCGAGCCGTTCTCGGCCGGCTCCGGCAGGACCTCGGTCACGTACGGGCCGAAGCGGCCCTCCTTGGCCACGATCTCGTTGCCCGAGACCGGGTCGGTGCCGAGCGAACGGCCCTCCTGCGGCGTCGAGAAGAGCTTCTCGGCGATCTCCTCGGACAGCTCGTCCGGCGCCAGGTCGTCCTGCACGTTCGCGCGCTGCGCGGCGCCGTCGACCTCGCGCTCGAGGTACGGCCCGAACCGGCCGACGCGCACGACGACCGTGCGCCCCTCGGAGTCGCTGAACAGCGGGATCGAGTTGACCTCGCGCGGGTCGATGTCCTCGACACCCGTGCCGACCAGCTTCTTCAGACCGCCGGAGCGGCCGATGGAGCCGTCCGGGCCGATGCTGCCGCCGAAGTAGAACCCGGACAGCCACGTCGTGCGACCCTGACGACCTGCGGCGATGCCGTCCAGCTCGTCCTCGAGGGCGGCGGTGAAGTCGTAGTCGACCAGGCGGCCGAAGTGCTGCTCGAGCAGCCCGACCACGGCGAACGCGACCCAGGACGGGACCAGCGCCGCGCCCTTCTTCCACACGTAGCCGCGGTCCTGGATGGTGCTGATGATCGACGAGTAGGTGGAGGGACGGCCGATGCCGAGCTCCTCCATCGTCTTGATCAGCGACGGCTCGGTGTAGCGCGAGGGCGGCGAGGTGGTGTGCCCGTCCGCCGACAGCTCCGTGATCGTCAGGTCCTGGTCCTTGACCAGCAGCGGCAGGCGCGACTCGGCGTCGTCCGACTCGCCGCCGGCCTCGGCGTCGACGGTCTCGACGTAGGCCTTGAGGAAGCCGGCGAACGTGATCGTGCGGCCGGACGCGGCGAACGTGACCTCCTGGCCCGTCGCGGCACGCCCCTGGATGCGGATGCTGGTCGTGTTGCCCCGCGCGTCGGCCATCTGGGAGGCGATCGTGCGCTGCCAGATCATCTCGTAGAGCTTGAACTCGTCGGAGTCGAGCTCGGCGGCGACCTGGCCCGGCGTCCGGAAGACCTCTCCGGCCGGCCTGATCGCCTCGTGGGCCTCCTGCGCGTTCTTGACCTTGCGGTTGTACTGGCGCGGCTGCGGCGAGACGTACTGCGCGCCGTAGAGGTCCGTCGCCTGCGTGCGGGCCGCGTTGATCGCCGTCTCCGACAGCGTGGTGCTGTCGGTGCGCATGTAGGTGATGTAGCCGTTCTCGTACAGCTTCTGCGCCGTGCGCATCGTGCGGTCGGCGGAGAACCGCAGCTTGCGGCCCGCCTCCTGCTGCAGCGTCGAGGTCATGAACGGCGCGTACGGCTTGCGCGTGTACGGCTTCTCCTCGACCGAGGCGACCTTGACCGGCGCGTTCTCCAGGCCGTTCGCGATGGCGCGGGCCTGCGCCTCGTCCAGCACGACCACGTCGGCCTTGCCGGTCAGCTTGCCGTCCGAGCCGAAGTCGCGGCCCGTGGCGAGCCTCGTGCCGTCGACGGCGACGAGACGCGCGCCGAACTGACGCGGCGTGGCGTCGGCACCGGCGTCCATCTGTGCCGAGATGTCCCAGTAGCTCGCGGAGACGAACTTCATCCGCTCGCGTTCGCGCTCCACGACCAGACGCGTCGCCACGGACTGCACGCGGCCCGCCGAGAGCTTCGGCATGACCTTCTTCCACAGCACCGGGCTGACCTCGTAGCCGTAGAGGCGGTCGAGGATGCGGCGGGTCTCCTGCGCGTCGACCAGGTCCTGGTCGAGGTCGCGGGGGTTCGCGGCGGCGGCCTGGATCGCGGACTCGGTGATCTCGTGGAACACCATCCGGCGGACCGGGACCTTGGGCTTCAGGGTCTCGAGGAGGTGCCAGGCGATGGCCTCACCCTCGCGGTCACCGTCTGTCGCGAGGTAGAGCTCGTCGACGTCCTTGAGGGCTTCCTTCAGCTCGGTGACCAGCGACTTCTTATCGGCGGAGACCACGTAGAGGGGCTCGAAGTCGTGATCGACGTCCACGCCGAGCCTGGCCCAGGCCTGGCCCTTGTACTTCGCGGGGACGTCGGCGGCACCGCGCGGCAGGTCCCGGATGTGTCCCCTGGAGGACTCCACGACGAAGTTGGCGCCGAGGTACGAGGCGATCTTGCGCGCCTTCGTGGGCGACTCGACGATCACCAGTCGTCGGGTGCTGCCCCCGCCTCCGCTGCTCTTTCTCGTCCGTGTCGATCCAGCCACTCGCCGTCCCGCTCTCTTCCAAACCCGGTTCCCAGGCCCGCCAGTGTTGCCCAGCGTCGGCCGAAAAGCACACCCATCCGTCATGTCCCGGCAACGCCCGTACGACGAGACAGGGTGACACAACCATGCCCGACGGCCCGCTCAGGCCGCCGGCCAGGTGCTCAGCGCCACTCCCTGCGGAGGGCTTCCGACCAGCTCAGCGAGCCTCGCCAGCCTCCGCCGGCCGGTCACCCGCAGCGCGGGTGCCCCTACCAGGGTGCACGGAAGTCCGGATGCGAGCAGGGCATTTTGCAACGGCAGGTGTGTCTGCGGTGCGTTGGGGTCCAAACCGAGCAGGTACGCCGACTCCACCCAGCTGCCCGCCGCGAGTGCCCAGACGCGCAGCACTGCTCCGTTCAGCTCGAAGTCGTCGGGCACGGTCTTCGAAGATCCATCCAGCCAGCGGGCGGCCAGAGGGGTGAGATCGGTGCGGAACGGCGTGCGGACGAAGTGCGTGCCCTCCCCGTTGACGCACAGCTCCGTGGTCACACCGCGTTCGGTGCAGGCCTGCTTGAGCGGCTGGTGGCGCCACTCGTCGCGCAGCTCGACGTAGACGCGGGCGGCCGTGCCGCGCGCGAAGCTGACGGCCTGACCCGGCCCGCAGAGGAAGCCGGCGAGGTCCGCCTTGGCCGGGGTCCGCGCCTCGGCCGAGAAGAAGGACAGCTGCCCAACCACGGCCCACAGGGTAGAACAGACGTTCGACTGTGACCAGTGGTGCAGTTGTTACAGGCTCACGCCCTTGAGCGCTTCACACGATCGGGAGCTGTCCAGCGCTTCGGCGTACTTCGGCCGCTTCTGGAGCTCCTGGAAGGTCGCCCGGAGGTCCTCCGGCGTGGTCACGACGTTGGTGTCGGCCAGCACCTTCTCGGCGTTCTCCCAGAACTGCGCGTCCGCCGCCAGCGCCTGCACCGGGGCCTGCGCGCTCCCGTACGACCTCGCGGACTCCGAGACGTACTTCAGCAGGCGTTCGTGCAGGTCCTCGAGGTCGCCCTCAGGGGCGCCGAGCTCCTTGAGCTTTTTCTCGGCACCGGCGAACGCGGTGGCGTTGGAGGTGACGAGCCGGACGTACGCGTCCTTCACCGCCGTGACGTTCGCCGGATCCTGTTTGCGCAGCTCAGCGCCCGCTTCCGCGCCGGGAGCGACTCCCCCGCAGAACGCGTCGACCCACTGGCGCTGCGCGTCGGTGATCGGCTTGTCCGCCTCGGACCCGCACGCGGTCAGCAGGGCGGAGCCGGTCAGCAGGGCAGCGAGCAGACGTGTCCTCACGCGGACCAGTCTCCCCCGGTCTACTTGGCGAGCCCCTGCCAGGCCGTGCACACCTTGTTCGCCCGGAACGCCTCGGCGTACTCCGGGGCGGTGCCGAGGATCTGCTTGAACAGGTTCTGCACGTTGTCGCTGCTGCTCCCGACCATGATCTGCTGGTACCGCTCGGGGAACTTGTCGTCCGCCGCCTGCGCCCGCAGCCGCGCCGCGCTGTCGTCGAAGGTCTTCGCCTCTTGGCGCAGCCCGCTGACCAGCCGTTCGTGCAGGCTGCGCACGTCGGAGCCCAGCGGGCCGAGCTTCTCGAGGTCGTCGGCCGTCTTGCGGTCCGACACCGCTGCTCCGGCCGCCCAGGCGACCACGGCGGCCTTGACCGCCTCCATGCCCTCCTGCCCCTTGCCCTGGGCCTGGAGCCGCGCGGCCTGCATGACGCCCATCGGGCCGCAGTAGGCGTCGAACCAGGCGGCAGGGTCGGCGCCGGGCACGTCCGCCGTCGTGGTCGTCGTGGGCGGCGCCTGCGGAACCGGGGCCGGAGGCGGCGTGGCGCACCCGGCGAGGACGAGACCTGCGCAGGCGGCAGCGATCGACGAACGTGCTCTCACGGCGGATTCCCCCAGGAAACAGCTGACCGGACCGCCGAACAGTACACGTTCGGGCGATCCGGCCAGCCGGTTTTCGCGCTGGTCAGGAGCTGGGCGGCGAGGCCTGGAGCCCCTTGCAGTTCGACGCCTTCTGCGCCACGCCCGCGAGACCTGTCTCGTCGAACTTCTTCTGCACGTCCGCGCCCGCCTTCTCGAGCTCGCCCGCCTTCGAGACCATCTCGGTGAAGGCGGTCACGACCTGCGTCGAGTCCTGCGAGGCGTCGAGCTTCGACTTGGTGTCGGCGAGCAGGGTCTTGATCTGGCCCATGCCGTCCTGCGCGGCGGTGGCCAGCTCCTTCGACTTCGGGTGCGGTCCGCTCTCGAGGCCCTTGAGGTCGGCGATCGACTTGTCGACCGCACCCACCTTCGACCCGAGCCAGTCCGAGAGGCCCGTCTTGAGCTTCGCCGGGTCGCTCATGTCGATCGGCGGCTCGTCCGACATGGCCTTCACGGTGCCGTCGACGGCGCCGCAGACCTTGTCCATCCACGCCACCACGTCGGCCTCGCTCGCCTCGGGCGTGGACGAACTCCCGCTGGTGCTGCACGCGGTGACCGCGAGCAGACAGCTCGTCATTACTGCGATGAATGTGCGGCGCATGGGCCGGAAGCTACTCCGAACGGACTTGGTCAGCTCGTCGGCATGACGTTGAGGCGCTGCATCTCCTGGCACTTCGGCGCGCTCTGCGTGGCCTTCTGCAGCTCGGGGACGTCCTTGAGGTCGCGCAACGGGTCGGCGAGCTCGGAGAGCTTGGCGATGGCCTCTCCGGCCGCCTGGAGGCCACCGGTGGCGTTGTTGGCGTCCGCCGCCTCGACCTTGGTCTTGGCGTCGGCGAACACGGCGCCGAGGGACGTGAACGTCTCGGCCATCTTGGTGACGGCCTCCTCGCCACCCGCGACGGGCGACGGGCCGACGTTCTTGAGGCCCTCGGCCGACTTGGTGAAGGCGTCGGCGAGCTGGCCCATGTAGGCGGCCATGTCGGCCTTGAGCTTGGCTGAGTCGCCGGCGTCGACCTTCGGGGCGGTCTTCTCCACCTTGGCGAACTCGGAGGCGGCGCCGCACACCTTGTCCATGTACGCGACGGCCTGGGCGTCGGCCGCGCCGCTGGTGGGGGTCGTCGAGGTGCCGGAGTTGCCGCCGGTGGTGCACCCGGCCAGCGCCAGGGCGGCAACAGCGGCGGTGGCGACGAGGCTGCGCCTCATGTCGGAACTCCTCGGTCGGGGTACGTCGGGGGAAGACCCGAACGTACCCCGACCGGAGGCGTGGAACTAAGCGGCGCCGTTGCTGACGGCCTCCGCGGGCGAGTCCGCGATCGCGGTGCCGCGACGCTTGGACACGACGATCGCACCGACGATGATCAGCGCCGCGACCACGGCGATCGCGATGCGCAGCGGGTCGGACGCGCTGTCACCGATGGAGAAGGTGACGATGGCGGGCGCGATCAGCACCGAGACCAGGTTCATGACCTTGATCAGCGGGTTGATGGCCGGACCGGCGGTGTCCTTGAACGGGTCGCCGACGGTGTCGCCGATGACCGTCGCGGCGTGGGCGTCGGAGCCCTTGCCACCGTGGTTGCCGTCCTCGACCAGCTTCTTGGCGTTGTCCCAGGCACCACCGGAGTTGGCCAGGAAGACCGCCATGAGCGTGCCGGTAGCGATCGCACCGGCGAGGTAGCCCGCCAGCGGGCCGACGCCGAGGCCGAAGCCGACGGCGATCGGGGCGAGCACGGCCATCAGACCAGGGGTCGCGAGCTCGCGCAGCGAGTCCTTGGTGCAGATGTCGACGACCTTGCCGTACTCCGGCTTGACCGAGTAGTCCATGATGCCCGGGTTCTCGCGGAACTGGCGGCGCACCTCGAACACGATGGCACCGGCGGCGCGCGTCACGGCGTTGACCGCGAGGCCCGAGAACATGAACACGACGGCCGCGCCGATGGCGACGCCGACCAGCACGTTCGGGCTGAACACCAGGTTGCTGAACGACACCGGCAGGTCGCCCGTGAGGTTGCCCACCTTGGCGATGGCCTGCGTGATCGCGTCCTGGTAGGAGCCGAACAGCGCCGTCGCGGCGAGCACGGCGGTCGCGATCGCGATGCCCTTGGTGATGGCCTTGGTGGTGTTGCCGACCGCGTCGAGCTCGGTGAGGATCTGCGCGCCCTCGCCGTGCACGTCGCCGGACATCTCGGCGATGCCCTGCGCGTTGTCGGAGACCGGGCCGAAGGTGTCCATCGCGACGATGACGCCGACGGTCGTGAGCAGACCACACCCGGCGAGCGCGATCGCGAACAGCGCGACGACGACCGAACCGGACAGCAGGAACGCGCCGTAGACGGCGGCACCGATGACCAGCGCGGTGTAGACGGCCGACTCGAAGCCGACCGAGATGCCGGACAGGATGACCGTGGCCGCACCGGTCAGCGAGGTCTGGCCGACCTCCTTGACCGGCTTGTGGTCGGTGCCGGTGTAGTAGCCGGTCAGCCACAGGATGACGCCCGCCAGCACGATGCCGATGATCACCGCGACGGCCGCGATCAGCTGCGGGTTGCCGGTGGTGGCCTTGACCGCGTCGCCGACGCCGCGGAGGTCCGCGAAGGAGCTCGGCAGGTAGGTGAAGGCGGCGATGGTGCACAGCACCGCGGAGATGACCGCGGAGATGTAGAAGGAGCGGTTGATGGCCGTGAGGCCGCTCTCGCCCACCTTCGCCCGCGTCGTGTACACGCCGATGATCGCGGTGATCACACCGATGGCGGGAACGATCAGCGGGAACAGCAGGCCCTGCACACCGAACGCGACGGTGCCGAGGATCAGCGACGCCACCAGGGTGACGGCGTAGGACTCGAAGAGGTCCGCGGCCATGCCGGCGCAGTCACCGACGTTGTCGCCCACGTTGTCCGCGATCGTGGCGGCGTTGCGGGGGTCGTCCTCGGGGATGCCCTGCTCGACCTTGCCGACCAGGTCGGCGCCGACGTCGGCGGCCTTCGTGAAGATGCCGCCGCCGACGCGCATGAACATCGCGAGCAGCGCGGCGCCGAAACCGAAGCCCTCCAGGACCTTCGGGGCCTGGCCGGTGTAGACGAACACGACCAGTGCGGCGCCGAAGAGACCGAGGCCGACGGTGGTCATGCCGACCACACCACCGGTGCGGAACGCGATGCGCGTCGCCTTTTCGCGACCGCCTTCCTCGTTCGCGGCGGCGGCGACACGCACGTTGGCGCGCGTGGACAACCACATGCCCAGGTAACCGATGGTCGCCGAGAACGCTGCACCGACGATGAAGAACAAAGATCGACCGATTCGCTCGGCCAAATCGTCAGCCGGGAGCGCGAACAGCAGAACGAACACGATCACGACAAAAATGCCGAGCGTGCGGAACTGCCGGTTGAGGTAGGCCGCTGCGCCCTCCTGAACCGCCTTGGCGATGTCCTGCATCTTGTCGGTGCCCTGGCCCGCGGCCAGCACCTCCTTGAGCAGCACGTACCCGACGGCGAGAGCAGCCAGGGCGACCACGGCGACCACGGCTACGACGCCGCGATCACCCCCGGAGAGCTCGAGGCCCTCCGCGAGGAATTGCCGGGACATCCGTCCTCCTGGTGAGTTGCCATGTGCAGCGCCAAGGCAGACCAGCCGCCCAGCGCGACGTGACGCATCCCTCATTGGATGCGATGAGCGGGGAGTCTAGGGGTTGGTTGCAACGAGGCAACGAAACGTCCCGATCCGTGCACACACCGTTATCTGCGCAGGAAGTCGAGCGGTGCCCGGCCGGGACTGTCGGTGGTGTATGCGAAGCTCGGCCCCGTGGTGGATCAGGGACGCCGGTTGCTGGACCGCGTGCTGGCGGGGGTGCCCGCCGGGGAGTCACCCCTCACGCACGCGCGCGACCTGCCGTTGCGGCAGGCAGATCACGTGGACTGGCCTGCGTGGACGGCGCCGGCGGTCGTCGAGGCGTTCGGCGAGACCGGTGTCCGCGAGCCGTGGCGGCACCAGGTCGAGGCGGCGTCGCTCGCGTGGTCCGGGCAGCACGTGGTCCTCGCGACGGGCACCGCGTCGGGGAAGTCACTTGCCTACCAGTTGCCCGTGCTTTCCACTCTTTTGGCGGACACGAAGGCCACCGCGCTGTACCTGTCGCCGACCAAAGCCCTTGGGGCGGACCAGCTCCGGTCGCTCGAGGAGCTGGGGATCAAGGGGGTGCGCGCGTCGGCCTACGACGGTGACACCCCGATGGCCGAACGCGACTGGGTCAAGGCGCACGCGAACTGGGTCTTCACCAACCCGGACATGCTGCACCGCGGAATCCTTCCGCAGCACCCGAAATGGCTGCGGTTCTTCCGGCGGCTGAAGTACGTGGTGATCGACGAGTGCCATTCCTACCGCGGCGTTTTCGGGTCGCACGTGGCGTTGTTGATGCGGCGATTGCGTCGCGTGGCGCGGAAATACGGCGCGGACCCGATCTTCGTTTTGGCATCGGCCACTGTGGCTGATCCTTCCGGTTCCGCGCAGCGATTGCTCGGCGTGCCCGTTTCCGCTGTCGTGGACGACTTCTCGCCCCGTGCGTCGCGCACGGTCGCGTTGTGGGAACCCCCGCTGACCTCTCTGGAGGGTGAGAACGGCGCGCCCGTCCGGCGGTCGGCGGGCGCGGAGACGTCCCGGATCCTCGCCGACCTGGTCGTCGAGGGCGCACGCTCGCTCGCGTTCGTGCGCTCCCGCCGCGGCGCCGAGCTGACGGCGCTGGGCACCCAACGCATTCTGTCCGAAGTGGACAGTGAGCTGCCCGGCCGGGTGGCCGCCTACCGGGGTGGCTTCCTGCCGGAGGAGCGCCGGGCGCTGGAGAAGTCGCTGTCCACGGGCGACCTGCTCGGCGTCGCCACCACGAACGCCCTGGAGCTCGGCGTCGACATCGCCGGCCTGGACGCGGTGGTGGTGGCCGGTTTCCCCGGCACCCTGGCGTCGTTCTGGCAGCAGGCGGGCCGCGCGGGCCGTTCGGGCGACAGCGCGCTGGTGGTGTTCGTGGCACGCGACGACCCGTTGGACACGTACCTGGTGCACAACCCGGCCGCGGTGCTGGACAGACCGGTCGAGGCGACGGTCCTCGACCCGCTGAACCCGTACGTCCTGGGCCCGCAGCTGGCGTGCGCGGCGTCCGAGATGCCCCTGACCCCGGCCTGCCTCCCGGACTTCGGCGGCGAGCTGGCCGAGTCCGTCCTGGCCGAGCTCGTGGCGGAGAAGCTGCTGCGCCGCAGGCCGGCGGGCTGGTACTGGGCATCGCACGACCGTCCGCACGCCGGCGTCGACATCCGCGGCTCCGGCGGCGACCAGGTGGCCGTCGTGGAGGCCGACTCGGGCCGCATGCTCGGCACCGTCGACCCGGGCTCCGCCTGCTGGCAGGTCCACCCCGGCGCCGTCTACCTGCACCAGGGCCGCGCGTACGTCGTCGACGAGCTCGACCTGGACAGCGGCCTCGCGATGGTGCACCGCGAGGACCCGGAGTGGACCACGCAGCCGCGCGACTGCGTCGACATCACGGTCGTGCGCGAGGTGGAACGCACGGACTTCGGCGGCGTCTCGGTGTCCTTGGGCGAGGTGGAGGTGACCACGCAGGTGGTCGGCTACCTGCGCCGCCTGCCGTCCGGCGTGGTGCTCGACCAGATCCCCCTCGACCTGCCCTCGCAGACGCTGCAGACCCGTTCCGTCTGGTACACGATCGACGAGTCGCTGCTGCTCAGCGCGGGTGTGGAGGCCAAGCGGATCCCCGGCGCCCTGCACGCGGCCGAACACGCGGCGATCGGCCTGCTGCCCCTCTTCGCGACGTGCGACAGGTGGGACATCGGCGGCGTGTCGACCGCCGCTCACCCGGACACGGGCATGCCGACGGTCTTCGTGCACGACGGCCACCCCGGCGGAGCGGGCTTCGCCGACCGGGGCCACTCGGCCCTGCGGGCCTGGCTGTCGGCGACGCGAGCGGCGATCAGCGCCTGCGCGTGCCCGATGGGGTGCCCGTCGTGCGTGCAGTCGCCGAAGTGCGGCAACGGCAACGACCCGCTGGACAAGGCGGGCGCCGTGCTGGTGCTGGACGTGGTGCTCGGCAAAATCGCCTGACCGGGTGGTGCTCACCCGGCTACGGTGGCCGGGTGAACGCCTGCAGCTGCAACGCCACTGACCGGACCCGTCGCTTCTGACCGCGGCGAGCCCGACGCCCGCCGTGCCTTGGCGCGGCCGCTCAGATCGCCTGACGCGCACTTGCGCGCGCTGCCGATCGCTCCGCCGCGCCCGTCCCCATCGGCCACGGGTTCCTTGGAGTCTGCCTTGTTCACGCCCTTTTCCGACCTGAACACCCTGCTCGCCGACCTGGTCTCCGCGGTCCGCGAGATCCTCGGCCCCACCTACGTCGGCACGTACGTCCAGGGCTCGTTCGCCCTCGGCGCCGGCGACGTCCACAGCGACTGCGACTTCATCGTCGCCTGCACCGAACTGCCGTCCGGCGACCGCGAAGCCGGCCTGCGCGCCCTGCACGACGAGATCCCGACCCGGCCCGGCCGGTGGTCGACGGAGATCGAGGGCTCGTACGCCGACGTGGAGTCGCTGCGCTCGGTGGCGGGCCTCGGGGTGCCGTGGCTGTTCAACGACCACGGCACGCGCACCCTCCAGTGGGACCTGCACTGCAACAGCCCGCACGCCCGGTGGATCCTGCGCCGCCACGGGATCGTGCTGGACGGGCCGCCGATCACGTCGCTGGTCGACGAGGTGCCGGCCTCGGTGCTGCGGTCGTCGATGCTGGCCGAGTTGCCGCACGTGCTCGAAGGCATCCGCGGGTGGGCGCCGATGGGCAACGCCTGGACGCAGCGCTACATCGTGTCGACCTACTGCCGCACGCTCTACACCATCCACACGGGAGAGGTGGAGTCCAAGCGCGGCGCCCTGGTGTGGGCGAAGAAAATGCTCGATCAGCGGTGGCACCCGCTGATCGAGCAGGTCCTGCAGGACCGGGACCTCGGCTGGGACGCCGACGCGGTACCGCGGCCCGGATCCTTGGAGGAGGCCTTCGCCTTCGCTGCGTACGCGGAAGGGCTCCATCGCTAGCTTTCGTGGGCGCGGCGGGGGCTCACGGGTACCCCCGCCGCGCTCTCCACGTGCCGAACACCGTGTTCCCGCCTGCTACCGCTTCGTGACCGGATCCCTTGGAACATCGGTGGAATCTGGTTCGTTCGTCTCGACAGGACACGCGGGAGGCGACGGTGTCGACTGTCTGCTGACGAACTCCGGGGAGGAGCCGGCTTCACCGACCGCGGCGGGGCTGGTGCTCCGCCACTAACGTTCCTCGGCCCGGTCACTGGTGCGGGAGGCTGTCCTTCGGGGTGCGTGTTCGGCTTTTCGCCCGTTCCTCTGCCGGCCCCCGACGTGCGGGGTGCGGAGGCCGATCTTCGGACCGGGCTTGGTGGAACGGCCGTGCAGGGCATCGCCTTCGGGGTTGTCGGGGAGAGTCCACGACGACACCCAGCACGGCCGGGCTTCTTTCAGTTGTGTGTCAGACGGTTTCGAGCTGGTACGCGGCCGGGGCGTGCAGCGCCTCGACGAGTGCGTCCTGCACGACGTGCGCGTCCGGCAGGTTCCAGCCGCAGACCTGCGGCTTGACCCGCCAGTGCACGACACCGTGCGCCATCGTGGTGGGCGGCAGCGGGATGTACTCGCCCTTGCCGTAGAGGTGCACGTCCGCGTTGTTGGCCAGCTCGGTGTTGAGCGTCGAACCGGACTTCACGAGGAACATCCACCGGCCGGACGGGGTCGCGGCGATCGGCACGGGAACACCGATCTGCCGCAGGGCGACGGCGGCGCGACGGCCGAGGTCGGTGCCGACCTCGATCGCGTCGACGACGTGCCCGGTGGCGACGAGGAGGCTGTACGAACGGCCCGCCCACCACGTGGCGACCTGGTCGGGATGGGTCCCGATGCGGTCCACCCAGTCGCGGTGCACGGGGATGGGGCCGTGGAGCTCGAGGCCGCTGCGCCCCGCCCACTGCGTCACGCCGTTCTCCGAACCGGCCGGATAGGTGCCGGGCAGCACGGGCCAACCGCGGTACGCGAGGCTCACGGCCTCGGCACGCAGTTCGATGCGGAAGGCCCCGCGCCAGCTATCCGACCAATCCATCTTCCGTCGCCTTCTTCCTAGGCTCTGACTCGACATCGACTTGGTGCCGGTGTTCGTGGAGACACCGCGTCGGTGCCGCCACTACAACTAACGACACCGGCACCGGCCTCCGTAACCCCCGCTCGACAACTGGTAGCTACGGGACGGCGAACGTCCTTTGGCAGACCGAGCAACTGAACGCCGCGCGTTTGGTTCGATCACCGTTCAGCATGTCCCGGCGCGGATGTGAGTCCGCTCACCGCTGGAAGTCGACCGCTCGTCGTGCTCCAAACGGCACGATCTTCGGCCGGACCTGCCCTGGCACGGGCGTTCACCGGGCCGAACGGCGTAATCGCCGACACCCCGACAACCACCTCCCATCCGCTCACCGCACAGCTCGTCAGCGCGCACCGGTTTTCCGAAGCCACGCGTTTTGCCTGCTCACAAGCACTTTCCTCGCCGTCGACGAGACGAGCGGCAGCCGCGAGCGCCGCCAGATCGGCGGCACCGGTCACCCGGTGCCGCGCGACGACCGCCGAACCGACCTGCCCGCCGGCCACCACGACGATGATCAGCGACAACATCGCCGCCACACCGCTCACCGCAGCCGAACCGCGGTCGCAACCGGACCGTTCGCCGTTCATCGCGGCTCCGGCACGGCGAACGCCCGCGCGCTGAGCGGCAAGCCGAGCGGTCCCCGTTTGCTGACGACGACCTCGATGGCGTCGCCCCGGCCGCTGATCACGACGTCGGCGCCGACCGCGATCCGCCGGGCCGCCTCCTCGCCGAGCTGCCGTTCGCCGCGAGCGGTGAGCCGCGCCGCCTCCCTGGCCGCGTCGGTGCACCGCATGTGCTCGGTGACCGCCATCAGCCCGTTCGCGCCCAGCCACAGGGCGACCAGCAACGCGGACACGGCGATCGCCGCCTCGACCGTGACCATGCCCCGGTCGTCAGACCGCGGACATCGCACGCTGTATGACCCCTTCGATCAGCTTCCGCACGACGTCACTGGTCACGATCACGTACAGCAGGCCGCCGAACGCGGCGGCCGCGAGCGTCCCGATCGCGTACTCGACGGTGCTCATGCCGCTGTCGTCCTTCAACAGGTCCATCTTGTTCTCCTAATTGAGGAATTGTCGGGCCAGGCCCAGCACCACCGGCGCGACGCCGAGGCACAGGAACGCCGGCAGGAAACACAGTGCGAGCGGCGCGGCCACCGCGACGGCGGCCCGTTGCGCCTTGGCCTCGGCGTCGTCCCGCGCCTCGGCCCTGGTCCGCTGGGCGAGTTCGGCGGTCTGCCGCGCCAGCGCCGCGCCGGACCGCGCGGTCCGCCGGGCAGCCCGCGCGAGCAACGCCGTCTCGGGCCGGTCGAGCGCGGACGCCCAGGCCGTGACCGGGTCCGCCCCCAGCCTGAGCAGCTCCGCGACCTGACCCAGCTCGGTCAGTCCGGCCGCCTGGATCGCCGTGGGCACCGGCAACCCCGCCCGCAGGCACGCGGCCAGCAGGTCCCAGGCCGCGGCCCGTTCGAACGGACCTCCTGGCTCCGGATCCCGTCGCGGCGGGTCGTGGGTCCGGGGCCTGAAGCGATCAATCGATCGCTGAGGCTTCGGCGCCACCAACAGCGCCAGCGCGAGCAGCAGGAACGTCACGGCTCCACCTCCGTGATCCGCTGCGTCCACCAGATCCCGGCTGCCCCGAACACCGCGCCCAGCACCAGCAGGACCTGTCCGGGCACCGTGCCGGTGAGGACGTGCACGGGCCCGGCACCGCTGAGCTCGCCCAGCAACACCCCCATCACCGGAAGCACCGCCAGAACCACCGCGCTGGCCCGCGGCCCGGCCATCCGCGCGTGCACCTGCCGGGCGAACGCCGCCCGTTGGTCGAGGTCGAGCCGCGTGGCGTCCAGCACGTCCGCCAACGCGACCCCGTGCCGCGCCGACACGTGCCACGCCCTGGCCAGCTGTTCCACGGCCTTGCCGAGCAACGGCTGCCGCAACTCCCGCAACGTCCGCTCGACGTCACCACCGAGCCGCGCCGCGGACGCGGCCGCCCGGAGCACCTCCTTGGCTGGCGCCGGGGTGTCCTCCGCCGCGCCTTCGGCGGCCTGCGCCGGATGCGCTCCCGCTCGCAGCTCGTCGATCACGCCACCCAAGCCGCTGCTCAACGCCTCCGCCGCCTGCTGTTGAGCCTTGGTTTTCTTGCGCCGCTTGAGGATTCTCCTCGTGGTGACCGCCAGCACCGCTGCGGCGATCACGCCGCCCACGTCAGCGAGCAGGTAGACGAACCCGGCCCCTGCCGCCACCCAAATGTACTGCGGCACAACGACTTCCCGTTTGTTCTGCGGCCTGAGCCTGCGGATCGGCTCCAGCCTCGGCCACACGATCAACGCTGCCGCGACCAGCAAGAGACTCAGCACAGCGACTCCTTCGCGATCCACCCGTCTTTCTTCGTCCACACAGGACGGACGTGCAGCCCCGGTTCGCGCCCGAACACACCGATCTCGTTGAGGTACCTGCGGTTGTCGTCGCGACGCATGTGCAACACGACCCGCACGGCTGCGGCCACCTGACTGCGCACCGCCTCGGGCGACAACCCGCCCAGCGCGCCCAGCGCTTCGAGCCGCGCCGGCACCTCCGCCGGCGAGTTGGCGTGCAACGTGCCGGCACCGCCTTCGTGCCCGGTGTTCAGCGAGGTGAGCAACTCCCGCACCTCGGCACCCCGCACCTCACCGACGACGATCCGGTCGGGCCTCATTCGCAACGCCTCCCGCACCAACTGCCTGGTGGTGACCTCGCCGGCCCCCTCGACGTTCGCCGGCCGCGCGGTGAGCCGCACGAACTGCGGGTGGTCCGGACTCAGCTCACTCGCGTCCTCGACGCACACGACGCGTTCCGTCGCGGGCACGCACCCGAGCAGCGCGGACAGCAACGACGTCTTGCCCGACCCGGTACCGCCGATCACCAGGAACGCCAGCCGCTGCCGGACCACCGCCCGCAGCGCGTCCGCGATCTCGGCGTCGAAGGTGCCGAGCGCCTGCAACGTCGCGAGGTCGTGTGTCGCCGGCCGAAGCACGCGCAACGACAGGCAGGTCCGGTCCGCGATGGGCGGCAACACCGCGTGCAACCGCACCCCGCTGCCCGGCAACCACCCGTCGACGCACGGCGACGCGTCGTCCAGCCGCCGGCCCGCCGCCACCGCCAGACGTTGCGCGAGGCGCCGGACGGCGTCTTCGTCGGGGAAGGTGATGTTGGTGCGGTGCAGGCCCGTCGTGCCGTCGACCCACACCTGGTCCGGCGCGGTGACCAGCACGTCGGTGGTGCCGGGGTCGTCGAGCAGCGGATCGAGCGGACCGGTGCCGCTGAACTCCTGGCGGAGGACCTGGAGGGCTTCGAGGACGTCGGAGTCGGCCAGGACGCCACCGGCCTCGGAGCGGACGGCGCCGGCCACCACCGCGGCGGTCATCTCCATGTCGCTGCCCGCGAGGCGGTGGCGGACGCGGTCGATCAGGGCGGAGGTCATGTCGCGGCCTCCGGGCGGCGGGCGTGGCGGCCGTAGCTGATCTCGCGGCCGGTGGCGCGGAGCCAGGTTTCCTTGCACCAGATGAGGAAGCGGTTCACTTCGGCTCCTTCTTGAAGATGTAGCGGGGTGGGTAGAGGCGGCGGTAGACGACGAGGTTGCGCAGCATCCGGCACAGGATGCGGAGGAGTGTCACGACGGGACTTCCTTCTATGCGGAGGGAATCGCGCGGTGGGGTGGGCGCGATGAGGGCGGGGTGGAGCGGCTGGCACGGGGAGGTGGGGCGCTAGGTCGAGGGGTGCGACCGAGGTGAGGCGGTGGTGTGGCTCGGGGTGCGGCGGGGTCGGGGCGGAGGGTTGGGGTGGCAGGGGCGCTGGTTGCGGGGGAGGTCGCCGGCCGCTCGGGACGGAGAGCGGGAGGGGACTTTGGGGTCACGGGGGCCGGGTGGAGGGGATGGGCGGAGGAACGGCAGGCGGAGATCGGGCAGCGGGCTGAGGAATGCGGCGGGGTTGAGGCGGAAGGGTTGGGGCGGAGGGGCGGAGAGGTCAGATTGGGTGTGGCGTGAACACTTCCCACGGCGGGTCGTCGGCCCAGGCGAGGAACTCCTCCGCCGTGACGAACTCCGGTGTCGTGGCCGGCTGGCGTGGGTGTGGGAGTGCCGGCTCGGGCTGGAGCAGGGGGACGCAGCCGCAGGCGAAGTGGTCTGGGGGTGTGGGGTCGGTGTCGGTGGTCATGGGCGGAGTTCCTTCAGGACCGCACGGGCCGCCGCGGCCAGTGGACCCTTCGGGTTGTGGGGGAAGCGGCCTCGTTCCAGGGACTGCGCCAGGCCTGGTTCCGGGCGCATCGCCGTCAGCAGGGGGACGCCGATCACCTCGGCCATCTCCGGTGGTTGGAGGTTGCCCGGGGAGGGGCCTCGGACCACCAGGCGGAGGTTGCGGCCGTTGGTCAGGAGGGTGGTGGCCACTCGGCTGGCGGCTGCTGTGGCTCGCACCTCTGCCGGGACCACCAGGACTGTCAGGTCTGTTCGGTCCAGGGCTGCGGAGGCTGCCGCTGTGGGGAAGCGCGGGAGGTCGCAGATCACCGTGCAGCCTGCTCGGCGGCCTGCGTCGAGGACTGCCGCCACTGCTGCGGGTTCCGGGTCCGGGGCGGCTCGGTCGCAGGCCAGGACGCTCAGGTTGCCCGTGGTGGGGAGGGCTGCTCGCAGCGCGGACATCGGGACCCTGCCGCCGGTGGCGTGGACGCCCGGCCAGCGGGCGCCCTCGGCTGACTCGGTGCCCAGGGCCAGGTCTATGCCGCCGCCGAGCGGGTCGCAGTCGACCAGCACTGCTTCGCCGCCCTGGGCGATGGCCTCGCGGCCGCAGGCGATGGCCAGGGTCGAGGCTCCGGCGCCTCCTCGGCCGCCGATGAACGACACCACCCTGCCCCGGTCCGAGGGTGGGCCCTCGCCCAGGTCGGTCAGGGCCGTCACCAGGGAGCGGCCCTCGACCGGGAGTTCCAGAACGCCGTCCGCTCCCAGGGCCACGGCCGGTGCCCACGGCGGGTCGCCTCCGTGGACCACCAGGACTCCGGTGCGGCGCGGCAGGCCCGCGTCCAGGCAGGCGGTGACGGCCGCCGGGTCCAGGAGGACCAGCGGGGCCGTGTGCCACTGGGAGCGCAGGGAGGTGACGTCCGGGGCGCAGGAGAGCGGGCAGTCGGCCGCGGCGGCGACGCGGAGGACCTCGTCGAGGAGGTCCTGGTCCGTGAGCAGGGCGATGGGGTGGGTCATGGGGTCGACGGTGGTCTGTCGTGATGAACGACACAACGCACGAAGATCCAGATGTGGACAGATCGGCGGCTGTGGACAAGTCGCGATCTTGAAAGCCTTGGGAGGCCTGGACTGTCGGACCCTCGTGGGACGCTGAGGGGTTGGGGGCACCACAGCCGCGGCAGAGCGGCAGAGGTCCAGTCGCACCCGCGCGGAAACGGGCTGCGGATATGGGACGACCCCCGCCAGGGGGGAGGGACGGGGGTCGTCAATGGTTCAGTCCCGGGGGGTCGGACTGAACCCGTCCGTCGAACCGGACTCTCCTACTGTATCCCCATGCGCCAGTGCCGCGCGCAACTTCCGCAACAGCCGAGGGCCAAGTTTCGGTAACCGTGCAGCACAAGGGTTTCGTACACGAACGAAATGCCGCCCGAACGGCCTACTGGCGAGTACACCTAAGCTGAGCCCCATGAGCCGGATCGCCGCCTTCTTCGACCTCGACAAGACCGTGATCGCGAAGTCGAGCACGCTGGCGTTCAGCCGACCCTTCTTCCAGGAGGGCCTGATCAACCGCCGCGCGGTCCTGAAAAGCGCATATGCGCAGTTCGTGTTCATGCTCGCCGGCGCGGACGCGGACCAGATGGACCGGATGAGGGCGCACATCACGGCTCTCGCCTCGGGTTGGGACGTCGAGCAGATCCGCAGCATCGTCAACGAGACGCTGCACGACATCGTCGACCCGCTCGTCTACAAAGAAGCGACACAGTTGATCGCCGACCACAAGGCGGAGGGCCACGACGTCGTCATCGTGAGCGCGTCCGGCGAGGAACTCGTCGCCCCCATTGCCCAGATGATCGGGGCGGACTACAGCGTCGGCACCAAAATGGTGGTCCTGGACGGCCGCTACACCGGAGACGTCGAGTTCTACTGCGCCGCGGACAACAAGGCCGTCGCGATCAAGCAACTCGCCGCCGAGCACGGCTACGACCTCGCGAAGAGCTACGCCTACTCGGACAGCGTCACGGACCTGCCGATGCTCGAGGTCGTCGGCCACCCCACGGTCGTGAACCCCGACCGGGGCCTGCGCCGCGTCGCCCTCGAGAAGGACTGGCCGGTGCAGCAGTTCGTCGACCCGGTGAGCCTGCGCGGCCGCATCCCCACCCCGTCGGGCAAGGCGGTGGCGGTCACGGCCATCAGCCTTGGCGCCGTCGCGGCGGCCGGAGCGGCCTGGTACGGCCTGCGCCGCAAGCGCGGCAACAGCTGAAGTCAAGCCCCCGCAACCACAAAGCACCGAGAAGTGACGGGTACCGGCCGGTAGCGGCAACGCCCCGCGCACGTGGTGCCCGCGTGGGTGCACGGCACCGCCCGGCCGGCGGTACCCGAACGCGAACACGCGCTCACAAATCCAGAAACGCCAGTACTTTCCTTACTGAACGTGGCTTGAACGGTGCACCCGTCCGAGCCCTTGCTGTGACCCGGCCCACGCACTTAAATGGGTGGTGCGGACCTCGGGTCGGCCAGGGACCTGGCGAAGAGAAGCCAGAATCCACCCCGGCAGGGCTCCGTGCGCGGACTTCGAGTACCCACGCGCAGCACGCCGCGGGAGGCTTGTCGTCTAGGGCCTGCGTACCGGGACGCCGGACGCCGAGGCCAGGGTTGTACGACTGGAGTTGCACGCTTGGTAACTCGCAAGCCCGCGCTGAAGACGGGGCACCCTTCCGAGGGTGCCCCGTCTGCTTGTTAGGCAGGTCTTTGGCACCACCCGGCACAATGTGCCCCCGTTGACCCACCACGCAGCTGTGAGTAACTTGCGAAATGCGCCAGTTACCTGTGGGAACATCACCGGGAGGCACGGACAAGTGCGGAAAATCGCCGCGTTGACGCTGGTCACAGCCATGGTCGCCCTCACGCCGGTGGCGAGAGCGGACGCCTCTGTGACCACGCTCCGCGGGATGTCGCTGGAACAGAAGGTCGGCCAGCTCTTCGTCACGTACGTCAACGGCCAGGCCGCCGACGTCCCGCACCCCAAGAACCAGACCGACTTCGGCGTGGCCACGGCCGCGGACATGGTGCGCAAGTACCAGCCGGGCGGCGTCATCTACTTCAACAACTCGAGCCGCGACAACATCGACACCCCGAAGCAGATCGCGGAGCTCTCGAACGGCCTGCAGAAGGCCAGCAAGATCCCCCTGCTCATCTCGATCGACCAGGAGATGGGCGTCGTCACGCGGATCGGCCCGCCGGCCACCCAGCTGCCGGGCAACATGGCCCTCGGCGCGGGCCGGAGCACCAAGGACGCCGAGGAGGCCGCCCGCATCACGGGCTCGGAGCTCCGCGCGATGGGCATCAACCAGGACTTCGCGCCGGACGCCGACGTCAACTCGAACCCGGCGAACCCGATCATCGGCGTGCGCAGCTTCTCGAGCGACCCGAAGCTCGCGGCCGACATGACCGCTGCCCAGGTCAGGGGCTACGAGGGCCGCCGCTGGTTCGACATGAGCTCGGTGACCTCGACAGCCAAGCACTTCCCCGGCCACGGTGACACGTCCGAGGACAGCCACACCGCCCTGCCGGTCTCGAACCGCAGCCTCGACCAGTGGCGCCAGATCGACGCGCCGCCGTTCAAGGCCGCCATCGACGCCAAGATCGACTCGATCATGACCGCGCACATCCAGGTGCCGCAGATCGACCCCTCGGGCAACCCGGCCACGCTCAGCCCGAAGATCATCACTGGGCTGCTGCGCGAGGAGCTGAAGTACGACGGCGTGGTCGTCACGGACTCGCTGGAGATGGCAGGTGTGCGCAAGCTGCACTCCGACGCCGAGATCCCGGTGCTGGCCATCAAGGCGGGCGTGGACCAACTGCTGATGCCGCCGAACCTCGGCGGCGCGATCGACAGCGTCGTCAAGGCCGTCCGCAGCGGCGAGATCAGCGAGCAGCGCATCGACCAGAGCGTGCTGCGCATCCTCAAGATGAAGCTGCTGCGCGGCGTCATGCTCACCGCCGAGGTCGACGTGAACAAGGTCGACCAGGTCGTCGGCTCCAACACCCAGCAGGCCCAGGCCATCGCCGACCGTTCCATCACGGTCGTCCGCAACGACGGTCAGGCGCTCCCGCTGAACGCCACCGCTCCCCTGGTCGTCGGGACGAGCGACGCGACCACGTCCGCACTGGCCACGCGCCTCAAGGGCACGAAGTTCGTCACCGGGACGAGCCCCACGGCCGCGCAGATCCAGCAGGCCGTGGCCGCGGCGGCGAACGCGGACAAGATCGTCGTGCTCACCAACAACGCGAGCACCAGGCCCGCCCAGGTCGAGCTGATCAACCAGCTCGTCGCCACCGGCAAGCCCGTGGTCGCGGCCGCCACCGCCAACCCGTACGACGTCGCGCACAGCGGCGCCAAGACGTGGCTCGCCACCTACTCGACCACCACGGTCTCGATGGAGGCGCTGGCCAAGGTCCTGCTCGGCGAGGTCAAGCCGCAGGGCAAGCTCCCGGTCGACGTGCCCGGCCCCACCCCCTACCCGTTCGGCCACGGGGTGACCTGGTGAGAAGGCGGAGCTTCCTCGCGGCAGGCGCCCTGTCCGTCCCCCTCGTCAGCGCGAGCACGGCCACCGCGGCCCCGAAGCTCGCCACCGCTTCCGAGCAGCTCGCCCGGGACGGCTGGCGCAAGCTCAAGGGCCGCAAGGTCGGCGTGCTGACGAACCCGACGGGCATCCTCAAGGACCAGACGCACATCGTCGACTCGATGGTCGCGCACGGCGCGAGGCCGACCGCCGTGTTCGGGCCGGAACACGGCTTCCGAGGCACCGCACAGGCAGGCGGCTCCGAAGGCGACTACGCGGACCCACGCACCGGTATCCCGGTCTACGACACGTACCAGGCCAACCCCGCGAAGATCCGTGCGATGTTCACGAAAGCAGGCGTCGACACGGTCGTGTTCGACATCGCGGACGTAGGCGCGCGCTTCTACACGTACATCTGGTCGCTCTACCAGGCGATGGAAGCGGCGGAGGGCCTGGACTTCATCGTCCTCGACCGCCCGAACCCCATCGGTGGCACGGCGAACGGCCCGCAGCTCGACCCCGCCTACGCCACCTTCGTCGGCCTCAAGCCGATCGTGCAGCAGCACGGCATGACGGTCGGCGAACTCGCCCGCTTCTTCCAGGGCGAGTTCGGCCTCAAGACGGACCTCGAGGTGGTCAACGTCCAGGGCTGGCGCCGTTCCCAGCTCGACACCGGTCTGCCGTGGGTGCCGCCGAGCCCGAACATGCCGACCCAGGACACCGCGCTGGTCTACCCCGGCACGTGCATGTTCGAGGGCACGGTCCTGTCCGAGGGCCGCGGCACCACCCGCCCGTTCGAGACCGTCGGCGCGCCGGGCATCGACTGGCGCTGGGCCGAGGCGCTGAACGCGTCGGGCCTCGACGGCGTGCGGTTCCGCGAGACCTACTTCTCGCCCACGTTCAACAAGTTCCAGGGCAAGACCTGCGGTGGTGTCACCCTGCACGTCACCGACCCGCGGGAGTTCGACGCGATCAAGGCCGCCGTCGCCATGCTGATCACCGCGAAGTCGCTGTACCCGAGCATCTTCGCGTGGCGTCCCGACAACTGGATCGACAAGCTCAGCGGCTCCGACCGGCTGCGCACGATGATCGACGCCGGGGCGCCCCTGGCCGAGGTCGTCGGTGCGTGGCAGCAGGAGCTCCAGCAGTTCCGCCGCACCCGCCTGCCCTACCTGCGCTACCGGTGAGGACGCCATGCTCATCCCTGCCCTGGCCGTCGCGCTCGTGACGACGGCGGCCCCCGGCCACTTCGACCAGCCCCAGGACGGCTTCGCACCGCAGTGGACGACGCTGCGCCAGTCGAACCCGTTCTTCGCGGGCCTCGACCCGGAGCCGATCAACGCGGCCCTTGGCCAGCTCCGCGACTTCACGAAACCCCAGGCCAACGGCAAGCCGCTCTACGCCGGCGCGGTCACGATGTACGTGCACGACGGCAAGATCGTCACGCACGACCGCACCGGTTACGCGGTGCTCTACCAGGACCAGCAGACCCAGCTGCCCGAAGACGAACGCGTCCCGATGCGCAAGGACACGATCTTCGACTTCGCCTCCATCTCCAAGCTCTTCACGTCGATCGCGGTGATCCAGCAGGTCGAACAGGGGCGCGTCGCCATCGACGAACGCGTCGCCACCTACCTGCCCGAGTTCGGCGTGAACGGCAAGGAGAACATCACCGTCAAGCAGCTCCTCACACACACGAGCGGCCTTGAGCCGTTCATCCCCTTGTGGCAGAAGTACCCGGACGTCGCCACACGCATCAAAGCCGTCATGGACGTGAAGCCGAAGTCCACGCCCGGCACCACGTACGTCTACTCCGACCTGAACCTGATCACGCTCGGCGAACTGGTCTTCAAGGTGAGCGGCAAGAAGCTCGACCAGGCGGTCAGGGACGGCATCACCAGGCCGCTCGGCATGAAGGACACCGGCTACAACCCGACCGAGAAGGACCGCACGGCCGCGACGGAGTTCCAGTCCTCACCGCCGCGCGGCATCGTGCGCGGCGAGGTGCACGACGAGAACGCGTGGTCCCTCGGAGGAGTCGCCGGCCACGCCGGTGTGTTCGGCACGGCCAAAGACCTGGCCGTGCTCGGCCAGACGATCCTCAACGGCGGCACCTACGCCGGCCGCCGGATCCTCAGCGAGCACTCCGTCGAGTTGATGCTCACGAACTTCAACCAGCAGTTCCCGGACAACGCCCACGGCCTCGGCTTCGAGCTCGACCAACGCTGGTACATGGGCGCGTTGAGCGGCATGGGAACCGCAGGTCACACGGGGTACACCGGCACGTCGTTCGTGATCGACAAGGCCTCGCGCTCGATCGCGATCCTGCTGACCAACCGCGTGCACCCGAGCCGTGACTGGGGCAGCGTCAACCCGGCCCGCCGCGCCGCCGCCGACGGCCTGGCGAACGCGCTCGCCGTGAAGTCGCACGGAAAGCAGTGGCGTGCAACGACTTCCGGCGGCGCTCTCACCGCGGAACGCCCCGTCGAGGTCTTCGTGGACGTCGACAAGGGCGACAAGCTGACGGTCCAGCACTGGAACGGCACGGACTGGCAGGACGCGCGCACCATCACCACGACCGGACGCCGTTGGGTGCCAACGGAATCCGTGAAGACCAGGTTCGTCTACACCAAGGCAGGCCAGTACAACGGCCGCGGTGTCTACGTGCACGCACGTGGCGACGTCACGGCCGACGGCTGGTCAGTGGCACGCCGCTAGCACCTCGGTGAACAGCGGGAGCGCCCGTGGGAACGCGGGCGCTCCGAAGCTCACCACGATCCCCGTGCGGTCGTCGTCGCTCAGCTCGTGGCGGAACCACGAGAGAGGGCTGAGCTTCATGCCACGCTCACGCGCGGTCTCCACGATCTCCTTTTCATAAGGCGTATCAAGCACTGCGTGCATTCCAGCTGCGATGCCGGACACCGACGCGTACGGCGAAACAGCCTCCACGAGCCGATCCCGCCGCCTCTGGTACTTGAGTCGCATCCGACGCACATGGCTGTCGTAGGCACCGCACGACAAGAAGTCAGCCAACGTCAACTGGTCGAGCATGCTGATGTGCTGCTCGCGGTCGGTCTTCAGTGCCAGCACCGGATCCACGAACCGGTCCGGCAGCACCATCCACGCGATCCGCAACGCCGGCGACAACGCCTTGCTCGACGTGCCCAGGTACACGACGTGCTCGGGATCGAGGCCCTGCACCGCGCCGACGGGTTGCCGGTCGTAGCGGAACTCGCCGTCGTAATCGTCTTCCAGCACAAGGCCGTTCACGCGCCGTGCCCACTCCACGGCCGATGCACGCCGTCGTGGGTGCAACGGACCGCCCAGCGGGAACTGGTGCGCCGGTGTCAACACACACGCACGCACCTCGTCGGGCAACTGCTCGGTGTTCGCGCCGTGGTCGTCCACCGCCAACGGCACCGTGGACGTCCACAGCGACCGGTGGAAGCCCAGCCCGTACTCCTCGACGACGACCGGCGGCTCCAGGAGCCGGTCGAACATCTGAACCGCACCGCCGAACCCCGAGCACACCACGATCCGTTCGGGATCGGCCCGCACCCCGCGCGCCCGCGCCAGGTACTCGGCCAGCGCCGTGCGCAGCTCGATCCGCCCCTGCGGGTCCCCCGGCCCGAACGCGTCCGCGGGTGCTGCCATCAGCGCCCGCCGCGTCGACCGGACCCACTCCGCGCGCGGGAACTCCGTGACGTCCGGCGTCGACACCGTGAGGTCGAACCGCACGTCGTCGGCACGACCACGCCTCGTCACCGGCGCCGGCGGCGCGACCCGTTGCGCGACAACGGTCCCGGACCCCTGACGCGCGGTCAGCCAGCCTTCCGCCACCAGCTCGGCGTAGGCCTCGGCGACGGTGTTGCGCGCGATCCCGAGGTCCGCCGCGAGCGAGCGCGAGGCCGGTAGCCGCGTCCCCGGCGGCAGGCGCGCCGACCGGACCGCTTCGCGCAGCGACGCCGTCAAGCGCTGCCGCAGGCCACCCGGACCGGACAGGTCCAGGTGGAAGTCGAGATTGGCCCACGATTCCACGTGAAGATTGCACCACGCCCCGGGCCAATGCCGGTCATAGATTTCTGGTCATGACGAACCGCATCGACCTCGCCAAGAAGGCCCCGAAGGTCTACCGCGCCATGATCGCCCTCGACGCCGCCGCCCGCGAGGGCCTCGACGAGCAGCTCGCCGAGCTGGTCCGCATCCGCGCCTCACAGCTCAACCACTGCGCCTACTGCCTCAACATGCACACCGTGGACGCACGCAAGGGTGGCGAGACCGAGGCGCGCATCTACCTCCTCAACGCGTGGGAGGAGGCCGGCGACCTCTACACCGAGAAGGAGCAGGCGGCGCTGCGGCTCACCGAGGCCATCACGGTCCTGAGCAGCCACGAGTACGTGAGCGACGAGGTCTACGAACGGGCCGCGCAGCACTTCGGCGAGGAGGAGCTCGCGCAGCTCATCGCGTTGATCTTCACCATCAACGCGTGGAACCGGATCGCCGTGTCGACCCGCAAGAAGCCGGACGTCCACTAGGTCCGCGCCGACAGAGTGACTTTCGGACACAGTCCGTTGACCGTCGCAGTGGCGGTTAGTAAGTTTCCCACGTGTCCACTGAGAGCAGTGCCGAGTCCAGTCCGCTGGTGAAGATCCGGTCGTTGCTGCCGGGTCTCGCGCGCGCCGAGCAGCGCGTCGCGAAGGTGGTGCTGGAGAACCCGGCGACGGTCGCGCACCGCAGCATCACCGAGGTCGCCGAGCAGGCGGGCACCAGCGAGACGACGGTGACGCGGTTCTGCAAGGCCATCGGCGTCGGCGGGTACCCGGAGCTGCGCATCGCGCTCGCCGCGGACACGGCCCGCAGCCAGGCCAGGGCCAACCACGACATGGGTGGCGACATCGGACCGGGCGACGACCTGAGGCAGGTCGTCGGCAAGGTCGCGTTCGCCGATGCCCGCGCCGTCGAGGAGACCGCCGAGCAGCTCGACGTCGAGTCGCTCGACAAGGTCGTCCAAGCGGTCGCGGGCGCCCGTCGCGTGGACGTCTACGGTTTCGGCGCTTCCGCGTTCGTGGCGTTCGACCTGCAGCAGAAGCTGCACCGCATAGGGCTCACGTGCTTCGCGTGGAACGACACGCACATCGCGTTGACGTCGGCCGCCGTGCTGACCGGCGCGGACGTCGCCGTGGGCATCTCGCACACCGGCTCGACCGCGGAGACCGTGGAGGCGCTGCGCGTCGCCCGCGAGACCGGCGCCACGACCGTCGCGCTGACGAACTTCCCGCGGTCGCCCATCACCGAGGTCGCCGACCACGTGCTGACCACGGCCGCGCGCGAGACCACGTTCCGCTCCGGCGCGATGGCGAGCCGCATCGCGCAGCTCACGGTGATCGACTGCCTGTTCATCGGCGTCGCCCAGCACCACGTCGACACGGCGAAGACGGCGCTGGAGGCGACCTACGAGGCGGTGTCCGGCCACCGGCTCGGCGCCAGACCAGACGGCCGGCGCAGGCCGCGGGAGACGACTAAATGATCTCCCCCCGGAACGGTGTGGTGGTGCGTGTGGAATCTCCGACCGAGCAACGGAACCCGCGCACCGCGGACATCGACCGGGTACCCACGATCGACGTGCTGCGCATGATCAACGACGAGGACCGCACGGTTCCCGCCGCGGTCGCGGAGGCGCTGCCGGACCTGGCCAGAGCCGTCGACCTCGGCGTCGCGGCGATCATGTCCGGCGGCCGCGTCCACTACGTCGGCGCCGGCACGTCCGGCCGCCTGGCCACCCTGGACGCGGCGGAACTCGTCCCCACGTTCAACGCCCCGCCCGACTGGTTCGTCGCCCACCACGCAGGGGGTGCGGAAGCCCTCGTCCGCGCCGTCGAAGAGGTGGAGGACCACTCCGGTGCCGCCCAGATCCGCCGCCACGCCACGGCGAAGGACCTGGTCGTGGGCATCGCGGCGTCCGGGCGCACGCCGTTCGTGATCGGCGCGCTGCAGGAGGCGCAAGCGCTTGGCGCCCACACCGTGCTGGTGTCGAACAACGCCTCGGTGCCGTTCACGCCGGACGTCCTGGTCGTGCTCGACACCGGTCCCGAGGCCATCGCCGGGTCCACCCGGATGAAGGCGGGATCGGCCCAGAAGCTCGTCCTGACCTCGTTCTCCACCGCGGTGATGGTCAAGCTCGGCCGCACCTACTCGAACCTGATGGTCAGCATGCGCGCCACCAACGCGAAGCTGCGCGGCCGGACGATCCGGATCCTGCACGAGGCCACCGGCCAGCCCGAGAACGCCTGCGAGCAGGCGCTGGCGGACGCGTCCGGTGACCTCAAGGTGGCGTTGGTGCACCTGTTGTCGGGTGAACCGACCGAACGTGCGGCCGCCGCCCTGGAGGACACCAAGGGCCACGTCCGCAACGCCCTGGACCGGCTAGCCGGCTAGGTCGGGGCCGAAGACCTCGTAGTGGATGTCCGTGACGCCCATCGCGAGCAGCTGGGCCCGCATCGCGCGCAGGAACGGCACCGGCCCGCACAGGTAGGCGGTGGTGTCCGCGGGCACCTCGACGCCGGCGAGGTCGACGTACCCGGTCCGGTCCGCGGGCCACTCCCCGATCGGCCGCTCGTAGAAGACGTGCGCCCGCGCGTCCGCCAGCTTGGCGGTGAGCTGAGCGAGCTCGGCGCGGAACGGGTGCGTGAGCTGGTCGCGGTCGCCGTGCACCGCGATGACCCGCCGGGGCGAGTCGGTGAAGGCCAGCTCGGCGAGCATCGCGATCATCGGTGTGCAGCCGATGCCGGCCGACGCGAGCAGCACCGGGCCGTCGCCGTCCTGCAGCGTGAGGTCCCCGGCGGGCTGGCTGACCAGCACGGTGCCGCCGACCGGCACGTTGTCGTGCAGGTGGTTCGAGACCTCGCCGTCGCGCTTCACCGAGAACAGCAGCGCGTCGTCGGACCGTCCGGACAGGCTGTACTGGCGGATCTGCCGGGCCCCGTCGGCGAGCGGCACCTGCACCGACACGTACTGGCCCGGCTCGCCCGCGCGCACCTGGCCGTCGAGCGGCCTGACCACGAACGTCACCACGTCGTCGGTCTCCTGGAACCGCGCGATCACCCGGTGCTCCTGCTGTCCCTGCGGCAGGAACCGCTCGAGGCCGATCAGCGTGTCGGCCATCAGCCAGTACACCTCGCTCCAGGCCTCGCCGACCTCCGCCGAGACGTCCAGCACCTCGGCGACGGCACCCAGCAGGTGCTTGTGCACCACCGCGTACTGACCGGGCGTGACGCCGACCGACACGTGCTTGTGGGCGATGCGCCGCAGCATCCCGTCGGGCGTCTGCCCGGCGAGCAGCCCGGACGCGAACGCGGCGATCGAACCGGCCAGCGCCTGCGCCTGGGTGCCGTTGGCCTGGTTGCCTCGGTTGAACATGTCGCGCAGCAGCATCGGGTGCTCGGCGAACATGCGCTCGTAGAACAACGCGCTGATCTCGCCGATCGCGGCGCCGACGGCGGGCAGGGTCGCTGCCACGAGTTCGGTGGACTTCGGGGACAACATCGACGTGCTCCTCACTTCTGCCCCAGCGTGAGCAGAACGGGACCGGTGGGATCGGCGACGAGGTCCTCGACGCGCAGTGGATCGAGCGAGGCGTAGAAAGCTTCCTGGGCCCGGCGCAGCGCGTGCCGCAACCGGCAGGCCGCGGCCAACGGGCACGGCACGTCGCCTTCGCAGTCCACGACGTCGCCGACACCCTCCAGCCGGCGCACCAACCCGCCGATCGACCCGGCCCGGCCCTCGGCGGTGAGCGCGAGCCCACCGCCCCGGCCGCGCCGCGCCTCCACGACGCCGAGGTGCTGCAACTGGGCGACGACCTTGGCCGCGTGCGTGTACTGCACGCCCATGACCTCGGCGACGTCCCGAGTGGTCGGGTTCGCCGGGCCGGCGACGGCCAGCCGCATCACGATCCGCAACGCGATGTCGGTGCTCTTGGTCAGCCTCACGGAGCTGACGTTAGCTTAATTGGAATCTCAGATGCATGTTATCCGGGCAACACCGGGCGCCACGGGATCGGCGTCGACAGCACCATTGCGCTGGACGTCTCCCCGTGTGCGGCCAGCCGGACCAGCAGCCGTTCCAACTCCACGATGGACGTGGTGACGACCTTCACCACCGAGCAGATGTCGCCGGTCAGCCGCACGACCTCGACCACCTCGGGCAGGTCGTCGAGCAGTTCGGGGTGCACGGTGATGCACCGGGGGCCGTAGCACTTCATGCGCACCAGCGCGACGACCGGACGTCCGACGACGGTCGGGTCGACCACGGCGCGGTAGCCGGTGATCGCGCCCATGTTCTCCAGCCGCCGGACCCGCTGCGCGACCGTCGGCGGTGAGACGTGGACCCGGCGCGCGAGCTCGTTGTACGACAGGCGCGCATCCTCTTGGAGCGCCTCCAACAGGGCCTTGTCCACCTCGTCCAACATGAACGCAAAGCTACTCGGCGATCTGTTTTGCGATCGGAAGAACTTCGGGGCGAACGCCTTTCGTCGCCCATTCAGGTGACGAGGCCCAGGCAGGACGATTGGGACCATGAGCTGCCCCGTCTCCCCGAAGCTGGATTTCGGCGGCACCACGCCGTACGAGGACTACGTGCACGCGTCGGTGCTGCACACCCTTCAACAGCAGTGGTCCAAAGATCCCCGCGAGATGTCGTTCCTGGTCATCACGCAGGTGATGGAGCTGTACTTCGGCCTGCTCTGCTTCGAGTGGCGCCAGGCCCAGACCGAGCTGCGCGCCGACGACCTGCGCGCCGCCGTCCGCACGCTGCGCCGCTCCGACCTGCACCTCCAGGCCCTCTCCGCCGCGTGGCGGCCGATCGCCCGCATGACGCCCACCGAGTTCAACTCGTTCCGCGACGCACTCGGTGAGGGCTCCGGGTTCCAGAGCGGCATGTACCGCGAGATGGAGTTCCTGCTCGGCGAGAAGTCCCGGTCGATGCTGGTGCCGCACCGCGCGGTGCCCGCGATGCACGACCAGCTGGAGAAGTCGCTCGGCGAGCCGTCGCTCTACGACGACGTGCTGGCCGCGTTGCAGCGCAAGGGTTTCGACATCCCGCAGTCGGTGCTGGACCGCGACCTCACCCAGGCCTACGAGCCGTCGGCCGAGGTTGAGCAGGTGTGGGCGGCGATCTACCGCGGTGACGACCGCGACCTGCTGGAGCTGGGCGAGGCGCTGACCGACATCGCCGAGGAGTTCGCGCGCTGGCGCTACGACCACCTGCTCGCGACCCGTCGTTCGATGGGTTCCAAGGTCGGCACGGGCGGCTCCGCTGGTGTTGCATGGCTGGAGAAGCGCACCCAGCGTGCGGTGTTCCCCGAGCTGTGGACCGCGAGGAGCTACGTGTGAGGCGCGAGCTGTTCGATATCCCCGAAGGCGTCGTCTACCTCGACGGCAACTCCCTGGGCGCGCTGCCGAAGCACGTCGCCGGGCGCATGCAGGAGGTGATCGGTCACCAGTGGGGCACGCGGCTCATCCGGTCGTGGAGCGAGGGCTGGTGGGAGACGCCGCAACGGGTCGGTGACCGCGTCGGCCGGCTGATCGGAGCCGCTCCCGGTCAGGTCGTCGTCGGCGACTCGACGTCGGTCAACGTCTTCAAGGCGTTGATGGGCGCGGTGAAGGGCACCGACCGCACCGAGATCGTGTGCGACGAGTCGACGTTCCCGACCGACGGCTACATCGCGCAGTCCGTGGCCTCGTTGACGGGCATGAAGATCCGGGCCGCGCATCCGTCCTCTTTGGACCTGACCGAGGACACCGCCGTGGTGCTGCTCAACCAGGTCGACTACCGGACCGGCGAGCTGCACGACATGAAGGCGCTCACCGAGCAGGCCCACGCCGCCGGCGCGCAGGTCGTCTGGGACCTCTGCCACAGCGCGGGCGTGCTGCCCATCGAGTTGGACGCCCTCCGGGTCGACTTCGCGATCGGCTGCACCTACAAGTTCCTCAACGGCGGACCGGGCTCGCCCGCGTTCATCTACGTGCCTCACCACAAGCAGGCGAGCTTCGAGAACCCGCTCTCGGGCTGGAACGGCCACCGCGAGCCGTTCGGCATGAAGCCGTCCTACGAACCGGACCCCGGCATCGCGCGCGCACGGGTCGGTACGCCGGACATCCTCTCGATGCTGGCCCTCGACGCGTCACTGGACGTGTGGGACGACGTCGACCTCGTCGAACTGCGCGAGCGCGGGCTCCAGCTCACCGCGCTGTTCCGCGAGCACGTCGAGAAGCTCACGACCCTCGAGGTGATCACGCCCGACAACCGCGGCAACCAGATCTCCGTCCGCTGCCCCGATGCCAGGGCCGTGATGGACGAGCTGATCGCGCGCGGCGTCATCGGCGACCACCGGCCGCCGGACATCCTCCGGTTCGGCTTCGCCCCGCTCTACGTCACCGACGAGGACGCGGTCAGGGCCGCCGAGGTGCTGGCCGAGATCGTCAACTAGCGAGCGCGGCGTCCGCGATGCTGCGAGCCTCGCGGGCGCCCGCCTCCAACGACGAGCACACGAACAGGATCCACTGGGCCAAGCCCTCCAGGGACCCCGACGCGAACGCCACCGACGCGGCCTCGTACTCGGCCGGCCGCCGCAGGCACGCCACCTCCGGCACGCCGAGGCCCTTGGGGTCGAGCCCTGTCGAGATCGACGTCATCCGTGCCGCGGCCCGCGCCACCACGCCGTTGGCGACGTCGAACGGCGCGAGACCGAGCAGTTCGCCGTGCACCACCGCGACGACGATCGGCGCCGGCACGGACGTCCCGCCGGTGACCAGCGACCCGAGCATGTCCAACCGCTGCGAGACGTCCTCGGACACGCGCGGCCGTCCGACGTCGGTGGTCAGGTCGGCGGCGGCGAGGACGTGCAACCGCGCGAGGGCCTGCAACGGCGCGCGCTGCCACGTGGCCACCAGGCCGCCCAACGCCTCCGCGACGCGCAACGAGCCGGCCAGCACCGGGTCCGTGACCTCGCCGGACTCCGGGATCTCGGTCGGACCGCCCTCCAGCGCCGCCGACGCGCGGGCCGCTCGGACGGACGCCTCCGCGGCCGTCGTGGCCCAGCCGCGCAGGTTCACCCGATGGCGGTGCACCTGGAAGACGGCGTCCTTGGCGGCGTTCGCGGCGTCTGCCACGCCGGGCAAGGAAAGCAGCGGAGCGAGAGGATCGGTCACGGTCGCGCAGAGTACCTGACCAGGTGAAACGGGTGACCCAGCTCACTGGACGGACCGTTGAGCGCGCAACTTCGCCCGTTCAACGCGCCACACGTGCCTGGACCAGACAAAACGGGTTACAACGTGACAGCCGTGTAACCGACCTCCCCAAATTGGTCTGAACCTTTTTGGGGAGGAACCTGTTGGAAGTGAACTGGCTCGCACTACGGTCAGTACCCGCATCCCCAACCGGTCTGGACTTTCCAGGAGGTCTCGCACCATGACGCAGTCGCCAGGCCAGGGCAACGCTCTGGACAACCTGCTCACGGAGAGCAGGACGTTCCCGCCTTCCGACGAGTTCGCGGCACAGGCGAACGCACAGCCCGCGCTGTACGAGGAGGCGAAGGCCGACCGCGAGGCGTTCTGGGCGAAGCAGGCGGATCGGTTGCACTGGGACACCAAGTGGGACCAGGTGCTCGACTGGTCGAACGCCCCCTTCGCCAAGTGGTTCGTCGGCGGCAAGCTCAACGTGGCCTACAACTGCGTGGACCGCCACGTCGAGTCCGGCCACGGCGACCAGGTCGCCATCCACTGGGAGGGCGAGCCCGGCGATTCCCGCGCCATCACCTACGCCGAGCTGCAGCGCGAGGTCTCCAAGGCCGCGAACGCGTTGACGTCGCTGGGGATCGGCGCCGAGGACCGCGTCGCGATCTACATGCCGATGGTCCCCGAGGCGATCTTCGCGATGCTCGCGTGCGCCCGCGTCGGCGCGCTGCACAGCGTCGTGTTCGGCGGCTTCTCCGCCGAGGCGCTGCGCACCCGCATCGAGGACTCCTCGTGCCGCCTCGTGATCACGACCGACGGCCAGTACCGCCGCGGCAACCCGGCGCCGCTCAAGCCCGCCGTGGACGAGGCCGTCGCCGGCGCGCCGTCGGTGGAGAAGGTCATCGTCGTCAAGCGCACCGACACCGAGGTCGCGTGGACCGACAAGGACGTCTGGTGGCACGAGCTGGTGGACTCGCAGTCCGACCAGCACACCCCCGAGGCGTTCGACTCGGAGCACCCGCTCTTCATCCTCTACACCTCGGGCACCACGGGGAAGCCGAAGGGCATCCTGCACACGTCCGGCGGCTACCTCACGCAGGCGTCGTACACGCACAACTACGTGTTCGACCTCAAGCCGGACACCGACGTCTACTGGTGCACCGCGGACATCGGCTGGGTCACCGGCCACAGCTACATCGTCTACGGCCCGCTGTCGAACCGCGTGACGCAGGTCGTCTACGAAGGCACGCCGAACACCCCGAACGAGGGCCGGCACTGGGACATCGTGCAGAAGTACGGCGTCTCCATCTACTACACGGCGCCGACGCTGATCCGCACCTTCATGAAGTGGGGCGCGGACATCCCGGCCAAGTACGACCTCTCGACGCTGCGCGTCCTGGGCTCGGTCGGCGAGCCGATCAACCCCGAGGCGTGGATCTGGTACCGCGAGAACGTCGGCGGCGGCAAGGCCCCGATCGTCGACACGTGGTGGCAGACCGAGACCGGCGCGATCATGATCTCGCCGCTGCCCGGCGTCGTCTCGACCAAGCCCGGTTCGGCGCAGCGGCCGCTGCCCGGCATCGGCGCGAAGGTCGTGAACGACGAGGGCGTCGAGGTCGAGCACGGCGGCGGTGGCTACCTGGTGCTGGACGAGCCGTGGCCGTCGATGCTGCGCGGCATCTGGGGCGACGAGGAGCGCTACCGCGACACGTACTGGTCGCGCTTCGGCGAGCAGGGCTTCTACTTCGCCGGTGACGGCGCGAAGTACGACAACGACGGCGACATCTGGCTGCTCGGCCGCGTCGACGACGTGATGAACGTGTCCGGTCACCGCATCTCGACCACCGAGGTCGAGTCGGCGCTCGTCTCGCACCCGACCGTGGCCGAGGCCGCCGTCGTCGGCGCGTCCGACGAGACGACCGGCCAGGGCATCGTGGCGTTCGTGATCCTGCGCGGTGGCGCGGGTGCGGACGCCGGTGGCGCCGAGGCGATCAAGGCGCTGCGCGACCACGTGGCCAAGGAGATCGGCCCGATCGCGAAGCCGCGCCAGATCATGGTCGTGCCGGAGCTGCCGAAGACGCGCTCGGGCAAGATCATGCGCCGCCTGCTGCGCGACGTGGCGGAGAACCGCACGGTCGGCGACGTGACGACGCTGGCCGACTCGTCGGTGATGGACCTGATCTCGGCGGGCCTGCAGTCGGGCAAGTCCGAGGACTGACACTGATCTGCGCAAACGTGACGGGCGTCCTCCTCGGGGGACGCCCGTTCGCGTTAGGATTCCACCAGGGTGAGCCGGGAAGTCTGGTCGGCACGAGGATCTGTCGTGCCCGCCGACCCCTGGGAGACCCGTGTCCAGCAAGATCGCTGACTTCGCCCGTTACCTGCGCACCGAGACCGTCGGTGGCACCGTGCTGCTCGGCGCCACGGCCGTCGCGCTGCTGTGGGCCAACTCGCCGCTCTCCCCCGCGTACTTCGGCCTGCGAGACCTGCACCTGGGGCCGCTGAGCGTCGGCGACTGGGCCAAGGACGGGCTGCTGGCGATCTTCTTCTTCGTCGCCGGGCTGGAGCTCAAGCGCGAGCTCGTCGTCGGCGAGCTGTCGAACTTCAAGGCCGCGGTCCTGCCGATCATCGCGGCGATCGGCGGGATGATCGTGCCCGCGCTGGTCGCGCTGGGGATCGGCTGGGGACAGCCGGGCATCGAGAAGGCCTGGGCGATCCCCGTCGCGACGGACATCGCGTTCGCTCTCGGGGTGCTGGCGCTGACCGCGTCCGGGCTGCCGTCGAGCCTGCGGGTGTTCCTGCTGTCGTTGGCCGTGGTCGACGACCTGGGAGCGATCATCGTGATCGCGATCCTGTTCACCGCGCAGTTCAACCTGCTCGCGGCGGGTGCGGTCGTGCTGCTGCTGGCGTTGTACTGGTTCCTGCAGCACAAGCGGATCACGTCGCCGTGGCTCTACGTGCCGATCGCGCTGGCGACGTGGTGGTTCATGCACGAGTCGGGCATCCACGCCACCATCGCGGGCGTCGCGCTGGCGTTGCTGACGCGGGTGAAGCGCGACCCGTACGAGGCCGAGGCACCGGCCGTGCGGTTGGAGCACCGGCTGCAGCCGTGGTCCGCCGGGGTGGCCGTGCCGGTGTTCGCGCTGTTCGCGGCGGGTGTGCCGGTGGGCGCGGAGGCGTTCGGGAAGCTGTTCTCGGACAAGATCGCGATCGGCGTGATGGTGGGCCTGGTCGTCGGCAAGGTGGTCGGGATCGTGGGGGCCTCGGCGCTCGCGGTGTGGTTCAAGGCCGCCGTCTGGCCCTCGGGCGCGGGGCCGCGCGACATCGTGGCCGTGGCCGTGCTCGGCGGGGTCGGGTTCACCGTCAGCCTGCTGATCGCGGACCTCTCGCTCGACCAGCCGGAGACCGCGAAGGCGGCCGTTCTGCTCGCTTCGATGATCGCGTCGCTGCTCGCCGCGGTGTTGCTCATTCGTCGCAGCCGGGCGCATGGCACGATGTCCGGGTGACCACCAGGGAACACATCGCGTCGATTCCGCTGACCGCAGACGACCCGACTGCCGAGGCATCGATCGGCGGTCTCGTTCGTGATGCGACCGCTCACGTGTCGACTCTGGTCAGAGCAGAGGTCGAGCTCGCCAAGGGCGAGATCGCGGCCGAGATCAAGAAGGGCGTGAAGGGCAGCGTCTTCTTCATCGTCGCCCTGACGATCCTCTGCTTCAGCCTGTTCTTCCTGTTCATGGCCCTCGGCTTCGGCTTCGCCGAGTGGTTCGGCTGGGGCTACTGGGCGGGCTTCGGGCTCGTGTTCGGCGTGATGCTGCTCAGCGCCGTCGCCTTCGCCTTCCTCGGCTACCGCAAGGTCAAGAAGATCAGGGCGCCGGAGAAGACGATCGCGGCCGCGAAGGACACGGTCGCGACCTTCACGCGCAGGGGCGACGACAACTGAGCCGCAAACCCGACCCGTCCGTCGTGCGGGTCGCGGGTCCGTGGACGCACCGCGACGTCTCGGCCAACGGCATCCGCCTGCACGTCGCCGAGCTCGGCGAGGGCCCCCTCGTGCTGTTCCTGCACGGGTTCCCCGAGTTCTGGTGGTCGTGGCGGCACCAGCTGACCGCACTGGCCGAGGCCGGCTATCGCGCCGTGGCCGTCGACCTGCGCGGCTACGGCGATTCGGACAAGCCCCCGCGCGGCTACGACGGCTTCACCCTCGCGGGTGATGTCGCGGGCCTGATCAAGGCGCTCGGCGCTCCCCGCGCCCACCTGGTGGGTCACGCGTGGGGCGGCGCCACGGCGTGGACGGTCGGCGCCCTGCACCCGCGCGTGGTCTCGTCGATCTCCGTGCTGTCCGCGCCGCACCCGCTGGTGACGCGCCGGGAGTTCCGCCGGCACCCGCGGACCAACTCGCACGTGCTGCGCTTCCAGCTGCCGATCTACCCGGAACGGTGGCTGACCGGCGAGAACGGCCTGCAGGTCGCCAAGCTGATCTCGGCCTGGTCCGGTCCGAAGTGGCGGTCGGCGCCCGAGTTCGACGAGGTCATCCGCCGCTGCCGGCAGGCCGTGACGGTGCCGGGCGTGGCCCACAGCGCGCTCGAGTACTACCGCTGGGCGGTGCGCTCGCAGCTGCGCAGCGACGGCCGCCGGTTCGCCGAGGCCGTCGACAAGCCGGTGCAGGTGCCGGTGCTGCAGATCCACGGCTCGCTGGACCCGATCGTGCGGGAGTCCGCCGCGCGCGACTCGCTGCCGTGGCTCGGGCCCGAGTCGGAGTTCCGCTACCTGCCGGAGGCGGGGCACTTCCCGAACCAGGAGGCGCCCCACACCACGAGCCGCCTGATCACCGAGTTCCTGCAGAAGCAGAGCTGAACGCGGCTTCCAGGGCTCCGGCCGGGTCGTCCGGCAGGTCCGTCGACCGCCAGGCCACGTAGCCGTCCGGCCGGACCAGCGACGCGCCCTTCGCGGACAGCCCGAACAGGTCCAGCTGCTCGACCCGTTCGTACCGCACGAGACCGGACGCGGCCTCCTCCCACTGCGGGTGGTCGGCGACGAGCACCCAGTCCCGGCCGAAGAGGTCCACAGTGGACTTCCCCGGCTCGATCCACGCGTGCGGGGCGCGCGTGCCGGGCTGACCCTGCCACTGCTCGGGCAGCGCGGCGGGCGGGAGGTCCGGGCCGGCGCCGAGCACGGCGTCCGAGCGGTAGAGCACACCGAAGTGCATGGCGTTGTTGTCGAACAGCTCCGCGTCCTCCGGCTCGCCGTCACGGTTGTGCCCGTCGTTGCGGGCGAAGATCTGCTGGTGGCACAGGGTGGCGACCGGACGCCGTTCCGCGTCGTAGGTGTCCAGGAGGGACGGTCGGGACGCGCCCTCCAGCACGGCGGCGAGCTTCCACGCGAGGTTGTGCGCGTCCTCGATGCCGACGTTCGCCCCGAACCCGCCGCGGCTCGGCGGCAACGTGTGCGCGGCGTCGCCCGCGAGGAAGACCCGTCCGGCGGAGAACCGGTCGGCGACGGACGCGCTGATCGTCCAGCGCCCGGTCGTGATGATCTCGACCTCCAGGTCGTCGCGGCCGATGGCCCGCACGATCTGCTGCCGCAGCTCGGCCTCGGTGTACTCGCGGTCCTCGAGCATCAGGACCCAGCGGCCGTCGCCGTAGGTGGTGAGGAAGCCGACGTCGTCGATGACGAACTGGCCGATGCCGTCCTTCAGGTACTCCTCCAGCGGCGCGCGGAACAGCACGCTGCGGGAGGTGTGCATGAACCCGCGGCCGGTGCGGGTGATGCCGAGCTGCTCGCGGATCGGGCTGCGGTGGCCGTCGGCCGCGACCAGGTAGTCCGCGCGGATCTCGTACGGCTCGCCGTCGCCCTGCACGACGGCGGTGACGCCCTCGTCGTCCTGGGAGAACTCCAGCAACCGGGTGCTCATGCGGATGTCGGCGCCGAGCTCACGGGCCTTGTCCCGCAGGATCGGCTCCATCCGGTCCTGGGCGACGCCGACGCCCCTGACCGGCGAGTGCTCGACGTCGGAGAGCTCGGCCGGCGGCGTCCAGAACGTCTCGTCGTACTTCCTGCCGACCAGGCTCTCGGCCCGCACCCGCCGGACGCCGAAGCCCTTGCTCATCCGGCTCTTCGGCAGCGCGTCCTCCAGTCCGACCGCGCGCAGCAGCTCGCCCACCCGTGCGTTGAACCCGACCGCCCGCGGGTGCGGTGAGCTGCCGGGGTGCTTCTCCACGAGCACCACGTCCACCCCGCGCCACGCGAGGAACAGGGCGGCCGACGTGCCCGCCAGGCCTCCCCCGACCACCAGTACCGATGTCTTCATCACATCTCCTCAATACGCCGTATCGCTCGATACACTGTATCGCTATGAGACGCTGTATTGTCCAGGCCGATGTCGAACGAAGCCGTGTGGGACCGCCCAGAGCCGCCCAGCAAGCCGTCTCCGACCCCGCTGAGCAGGGACCTGATCGTGAGCGCCGCGATCAGGCTCGCCGACGAGGGCGGGCTCGACGAGGTGTCGTTCCGCAAGGTCGCCGCCGCCCTCAACGCCGGTCCGATGCGCCTGTACGGCTACGTCGAGACCAAGGACGAGCTGCTCGACCTCATGGTCGACGAGGTCTACGGCGAGATCACGCCGCCGGCGAAGTCAGCGGACTGGCGCGAGGGGCTGCGGCACGTCGCGCACGGCGTGCGGGACGCGGCGAAGCGGCACGAGTGGTTCATCGACCTGCTGAGTAACCGCCCGCACCAGGGCCCGCACGCGCTCACGCACATGGAGACCACGCTCGCCGCAGTCCGGTTCGACGACATCGACCAGGTGCTCGACGTGGTCGGCGCCGTGATGGCGTACGTCTTCGGGGCCGTGCGCGGCGAGATCACCGAACTGCGCGCGGAACGGTCGTCCGGCCTGACCGAGGAGCAGTGGCAGCGGGCATCCGGGCCGTACATGCAGCGGATGCTCGCCACCGGCCGGTTCCCGACGCTCGCCAGGGTCATGCACGAGTCCAGCGACCGCGACTCCGCGGTGAGGTTCGAGACGGGCCTCGGCTACGTCCTCGACGGCATCGCTACGAGGCACAACCCTGCGTAGAGGCGCGCTTGGTCAGCGTGGGCGCCTTCTGCACCATCGACTGGACCTGCTGGGCCGTGAGCACGAAGCCCGTCTCCGGGTCGTCCACCGCGGCACCGAAGACCACGCCCATCACCCGGCCGTTCGGGTCGACCAGCGGGCCGCCCGAGTTGCCGGAGCGGACCTCGGCGCGAACCGTGTAGACGTCGCGGGTGACCGTCTGGGCGTCGTAGATGTCCGGGCCGCGCAGGAGCGGGATGCGCTCGCGGACGCGGGCCGGCGAGGACTTGTACGGGCCGTCGAGGGGGTAGCCGAGCACGATGCCGTCCTCGCCCGGCTGCACCTCGTCGCTGCGGAACTGCAGCGGCGTGGCCTCCAGGTCCGGCACGGCGAGCACGGCGATGTCCGTGCGCGGGTCGTAGGAGACGACCGTCGCGTCGAACTGGCCGCGGCCGACCTCGACCGTCACCTCGTTGGTGCCGGCGACGACGTGCGCGTTGGTCATGACCCGCTCGGGGGCGATGACGAACCCGGTGCCTTCGAGCGCACGGGAGCACGACGGCGCACGGCCGCGGACCTTGAGCACGCTCGCCTGGAGCCGTTTCGCGACCGGGGAGTCCGCGAGCTGGCTGTTCGGCGGCTCGACGTCCTTGAGCGGCGTCCGGTTGAACGGGTCCATCGCCTGCGGGAAGCCCGAGACGTCGAAGAGCTTCTGCAGGTCGCCCGACAGCACGCGGGCGGCCTGCGGCATGGTCTGGTCGACCTTGCCGAGGATCACCGACTGCTTGAGCGACGAGGTGAGGTCGGGCAGGCCGACGACCGACGTCAGCGGCAGCGCGATCATCCACGCCACGACGAAGACGACGAAGCCCTGCACGATCGCGCCCAGGGCGTTGTCCGCGCCCCGCAACGGCGACGCGTTGACCCTGGCCTTGATCGTGCGGCCGATGTAGACGCCGATGGTCTCGCCGAGCGCCACGAGCAGCACGACGATGCCGACCGCGAACACGACCTTGGTGACGACGTTCTCGAACTGGGACACCAGCAGCGGTGCGATCTGCGTGCCCAGGATCAGGCCGACGAGCACACCGACGAACGCGGGCAGCGCGACGACCATGCCTTGCCTGGCCCCGGAGACCGCGGCGATCGCGGCCAGGCCCAGCACCAGCAGGTCAACCCAGTTCAACCCGAAAACCTCCGCCTCACTGTGTAGCGCGCAACGCTAGTTCAAGGTCACGCACATCGGTCGCATCCCACGGCTGTTCCCAGCCGCCGAGTGCGATCAGGCCGTTGATCAACCCCGCGGTGAAACCCCAGACCAGCATCCCCGGCGCGGAGAAGGCCGCGGCGACGTAGCCCGTGGGGTGACGCACGCGGAACCTGTTCGCAGGATCCGCGAGATGCGCCACGGGCACGCGCGCGACGGCGGCGGTCTCCGCCGGGTCGACAGGCGCGACGGGGCTCGGCTGTTCCCAGTAGGCGAGCACGGGCGTGACCACGAACCCGGACACCGGCACGTACAGCTCCGGCAGCAGGGCGAGCGGTCTCACTCCTGACTCAAGTACACCGGTCTCCTCGTAAGCCTCGCGTAATGCCGTGCCGACCGGCCCGTCGTCCGTTTCGTCCGAAGCGCCGCCGGGGAACGCGACCTGGCCCGGATGCGAGCCCAGCGTGTCCGAACGGCGCAGCAGCAGGACGTCCGGCCCGTGCTCCTCCGACTCGCCGAACAGCATCAGCACGGCCGCCTTGCGGTACGCCCGCACCGGCATGCGCGGGTCCCGCATGAACGTTCGCGCGTCGATCTCCTCGGTTGCCTTGGCCAGGCGCTGCATCCAGTCGGGTGGCTCTGCCGCCTCCGTCATCGAACCGCCTTCTCCACCTGGTCCGGAGCCTTGAAGTACGGCGGATCGGTGATCTGCCGGACCTGACCGTCCGCTGCTACGTAATACGTGGCGGGGAGCGTCATCGGCGCCTTGACTTGCTTGCGCAGCTCGTCGGCGCCGTCGTAGACCGACGGCAGCCGCACGCCGAGCCGGGCGAGCAGCTCCAGGCCGTCCGCCTCCCTGCTGTCCACAAGAACTGGGACGACCGGCACGGCACCTGGTTGCTTCGCGTAGGAATCCAGCACGGGCAGCTCCTCCTGGCACGGCTGGCACCAGGTCGCCCAGAAGTTGATCAGGAGGGGGCCCTTCAGCGCGAGGGCCGTCCGGGTGCCGTCGCCGAGGCACGTCACACCGACGCCCTCTCCCTGTTGCGGCACGCACGGCCGGAGCTGGGCCTGCGCGCGCAATGCGGCCATGTCCTGCGTCGGGCGGGTGGACGTGGGCGGCGGCCCCGGTGCGTCGTCACGGGGCCACAGCGCCACGACACCCGCCACGCCGAGGACGAGCACCACGACGAGCCAGCGCGTGCGGTTGTTCACACCCCTAGCTTCTCACCGGCCCGCACCCGCTCGGCGAGCTCGATCAGGTGCGGCTTCTCGTCGCCCTTCACGAGCTTGGCCGCCTTGTCCGGATCCTCCGGTCCGAGGCCGTACGACGGGCAGTCCTTCATGAGCAGGCAGGCGCCGCAGGCGGGGGTCTTGGCGTGGCAGACGCGCCGGCCGTGGAAGACGATCCAGTGCGAGGCCATGGTCCAGTCGCGCTTCTCGATCAGCTCGCCGATCGCGTGCTCGACCTTGACGGCGTCCTCGAGGTCGGTCCAGCCCCAGCGGCGCACGAGGCGACCGAAGTGGGTGTCGACTGTGAGCCCGGGCACATCGAACGCGTTGCCGAGAACCACGTTGGCCGTCTTGCGTCCTACACCGGGGAGCTTGACCAGCTCCTCCATGTTGTTCGGCACCTCACCGTTGTGCTGCTCCACCAGAGCGGCACCGAGACCCAGCAGAGACGTCGCCTTGTTCCGGAAGAACCCGGTGGGGCGGAGCATCTCTTCGAGTTCCGTCCGGTCGGCACCGGCGTAGTCGGCGGCCGTCGGGTAGCGCTTGAAGAGCGCCGGGGTGACCTCGTTGACCTTCTTGTCGGTGCACTGCGCGGACAGGATGACCGCCACGACGAGCTCGAGCGGAGTGGTGAAGTCCAGCTCGCAGTGCGCGTCGGGGTATCCCTCGGCCAGCACGCGGACCATCCGGCGGGCCCTTCGGGTCAGGCCGAGCTTGGTTTCCGGTTTCTTGGTTGCGGGCACTGATCCAGAGTAGTCAACACGCCGGAACCGACCCCTAGATCCGCACTCGAATCCCTCATGCGCCACACTTCGGAGCATCATGACTGCCTGGCTTGTGATCGTCGTTCCGATCGTGATCATGTTCTTCGCGCTCTTCATGGAGCGGGTTGAAGCGAAGCTCCGGCACGTTGCCGTGCAGGAGAACGAGGTCGAGGAGTTCCTGGAGTCCGCCAGGCCCGAAGAGGTCAAGGCGCTCTACGGACACGGCATCGGTCGCGCACTCGACATGTTCCGCCTGCGTCGCCGTGGTCGCGGGGGTGCGCGCAAGCGCGTCCGGTGATGGCCCCGTCCTAGGCGGCACCCGAATGGCGTAGACTGGTTCGTTGGGCTCTGGATCGAGTCAGTCGGGTTGTTCCTACCAAGACGGCGAGCCGAGCGGCGATCCACAAGAGAGCCCTTAGACTGCACTGCAGTGATCGGCGGCACGGCGCTGACTCCACCAAAGATGGTGGTAGGCGTGCCGTCGCGTCGATTAGGAGGGACGAGGTGGACGAGACCCTGGCGCGAGCGGGCATCTTCCAGGGGGTGGACCCGGCGGCCGCAGAGGCGCTGGCGACGACCCTGGAGACGGTGGAGTTCCCGCGTGGCCACGTGATCTTCGCGGAGGGTGAGCCGGGCGATCGCCTGTACATCATCCAGTCCGGCAAGGTGAAGATCGGCCGCAAGTCGCCGGACGGCCGCGAGAACCTGTTGGGGATCTTCGGGCCCTCCGACATGTTCGGCGAACTGTCCATTTTCGATCCCGGCCCCCGCACGTCGACCGCGACGACGGTGACCGAGGTGCGCGCGGTGTCCATGGACCGCCCCGCGCTCCGCCAGTGGATCACCAACCGGCCGGAGATCGCCGAGCAGTTGCTGCGCGCGTTGGCCCGCAGGCTGCGCCGCACGAACTCGATGCTGGCCGACCTGATCTTCACGGACGTGCCCGGCCGCGTCGCCAAGGCGTTGCTGCAGCTCGCGCAGCGCTTCGGCTCGCAGGAGGCCGGCCTGCTCCGCGTCACGCACGACCTGACGCAGGAGGAGATCGCGCAGTTCGTCGGCGCGTCCCGCGAGACCGTGAACAAGGCGCTCGCCGACTTCGCGCACCGCGGCTGGCTGCGGCTCGAAGGCAAGAGCGTGCTGATCCTGGACCCGGAGCGCCTCGCGCGCCGCGCCCGCTAGCTCTTCACGGCTGGATCTTCACGGCCAGATCCTCACGGCAAGGCTTCGGCAGGGCGAGCTCGTTCGCGAGTTCGCGCTGGTCGTCCGTTCGCCTCTTCGTCTCGATTCGACGAAGTCCAATCGGGGCGAAGCGGCGGACGGACGACCAGCTTCCCGGCGAACTCGCCGGAGTCTGCGAAGCAGCGACCAAAAAGCACAGACCAAAAACAAAGGACCGGGCGCCACCCCCGACGTGGCGCACCGGTCCTTTGTGTTGCGCGGCCCATCCCCCGACGAACCGCGCTCTTCCTCCCTCTGGCGTGCAGGCCCCGACCCTCGAGCCAGAGGTTGGTCTTTCGGTCGACGAGTCAACTTTCGCATGTCGGCACCCCGACCGCTCAAGCCCTTTCACCCTCAAGGACCTCGTGTGTGGCCGATTCGTTGCATGTTTCACCCGGTCATCCCATTCCTGTGACCCAATCGCAACCATCGTGACACCGCGCACCCGATCTGGTACATCGGTACCAACTTTGGCATACTGGTACACATGTACCACTCCGCTCGTCTGTCCGACTACCGTGCTGCCCTGACGACCCCCGGCATGCGCGGCCCCGTGGTCGCGTCGCTGCTCGCCCGCCTGCCCATCGCGATGGTCGGGCTCTCGCTGCTGCTCTACGTCGAGCGCGAGACGTCGTCGTTCGCGATCGCCGGCACGGTCTCGGCGGCGGCACTGGTGGGCGTGGCACTCGGCTCCGTGGTCCAGGGACGCCTGATGGACCGCTTCGGCCCGACCCGCCCGCTGTTCTGGGTGACCGGCCTGTTCGCCGCGTTCGTCACCGTCTCCGTGCTCGCCGTCGAGGCGGGCGCGTCGGTGTTCGCGCTGGTCCCGCTCGCCCTCGGCGTCGGCGCGACCGAACCGATGGTGGGCTCCGCGTCCCGTGCGCTGTGGGAGCGCATGGTGCCGTCCGGCCCGACGCGGATGGCGGGCTACGCCTACGAGGCGATCAGCATGGAGGTCTTCTTCATCCTCGGCCCCGGCCTCGCCGGGGTGCTGCTCGCCGCCCCGTGGGCGGGCACCGGCGTGGTGGTCGGCGCCGTGCTGATGGTCATCGGCGCGCTGTGGTTCGCGTCCAACCCGGTCGTCCGCGCCTGGGGCCCGGTCGAGGCGGCACCCCGCCCGCTGCTCGGCGCGTTCGCCTACCCCGGCATGCGCACGGTCGCGCTGGCCGCGCTCGGCTTCGGCGTGACGATCGGCTTCGTCGAGGTGGCCGTGCCGGCGTTCGCGAAGGCCGCGGGCCACGCCTCGATGGGCGGCCTGATGCTGTCGCTGTGGTCGATCAGCTCGGTGATCTTCGGCGTGCTCTACGGCATGCGCCCGTGGCCGCGCCCGATGCACCTGCGCCTGCCGGTGCTGCTGGCGGGCTTCGCGCTGCTGACGTTCCTGCTCGCGATCCCGCTGACGCTGGTCGGCCTCGCGGTGGCGCTGTTCCTGGTGGGCACGCTGATCACGCCGCAGTCGACGGCGCACTCGGCGGCGATCGAGCAGGTGACGCCGAACGGGATGGCCGCGGAGGCGTTCGGCTGGGTGATCACCTCGGTGACCGTCGGGCTGGCGCTCGGGCAGGGCGTGTCGGGGCAGTTGATCGAGCACTTCGGGACTCGGCCGGCGTTCGTGGCGGCCGGGGTCGCGGGGGTGCTGATCGCGCTGGCGGTGTGGGCGTTGCGCGGGACGGTGCAGCGCGGGGTGCCGGCCGAGGTGCCTGCGCGGTCCGAGATGGAGCTCGCGTCGCGGTAGCGCGGTAGTGCAGAGGGAAGGCCGGTCCGGAGTGGGCCGGCCTTTCGCGTTTCTGGGGGCTGGCGGTGGCGAGGGACCGGCAAGGGTGTGCCGGGTCGGTCGGCGGCGCGAGGCGGGCAGGGTGTGCTCGGCTCGGGCGCGGGTTACCGGGTGGCGCGGCCTGCCGAGTGGCGCGGCCTGCCGGGTGGGCGGCGGGTGGCCGGTGAGCGCGGGTGGCCGGTGGGCGCGGGTGGCGCGGCCTACCAGGTGGCGCGGCCTACCAGGTGGCACGGCCAGCCGGGCGGCGCAGGCGGTGCGGCGTTTCGTGGGCGCGAACTGTCACGTGGCAGGGGCGGCAGGCGGGCAGGTCGGTGCACCAGCCTCGCCGGGGCACCCAGTCCACGCCGGCGGCGCAGTTCGCGCGGCTCCGTCGGCCAGTCCGCCGGTTCGGTGGCTAGGCCACCGACCGCATCGGCACCACCAGGTAGGTGAGCTCCACGCCGTCCTCCCCCGGCGGCGACGTCAGCACCGTCGAGCGGAGGCCTCCCTGGATCTTCAGCTCGATCCGGCGGCCCGCGAACGCCTTCAGGGCGTCCGCGAGGTAGCGGGCCTGGAAGGTCTTGGTCAGGTGGTCGCCCTCGACCGTGGCCTTGACGAACTCCTCCGACTCGCCCTGCTGGGGATCGCTGCCCTTGACCCTGACCTCCGAGTCCTCGACCTGGATGGTCACGGCCTGGTGGGGGCCGCCGTAGGGCGTGGCTCTGCGGACGGCGCGGGCCAACGCGTCGGCGTCCACGAGCACCGTGCTGTCGATGACTGCCTCCAGGAGTCGGCGGGCTCGGTCGTCCGGGAACGGCGCGGCCAGGAGTGCGGTGGAGATCGAGTTGCGGGCCCACGCGAGGCCCAGGCGGTCTTCGTTCGCGTGCAGGGCGACTCGGCCGTGGGCCTGCCGGGCTGCTTCCGCGAGTGGTTTCGCTGGGACCAACAGGTCGAGGCCGCCGGATTGTTCCCACGGGAGTGTGGCGTAGGCCATGCGGTAGCGGTCCGTCGCCATGACGTGCAGCTTCTGCTCGTCGGACTGGATGCGGATGCCGGTGAAGATCGGCAGCGCGTCGTCCTTGCTCGCCGCGCCCGCCACCGCGGCGATCATCCTGAGGCTCTCGGCGGGCAGGTGGCCCTGCAGCGCCGGGAGTTCGGGGACGCCAGGGTGGTCGGCCAGTTCCAGCAGCGGGAGGGCGAACCTCGACGTCGGCGTGCGGACGGCGAGCCGCTGGCCCTCCACCTTCAGCCGCACCTGCGGGTCGTCCAGCGCCTGGAGGGTCGCGGCCAGCGGCTTGGCCGGCACGAGCACCTCGCCCTCGGTGTGCACCGTGGCGGGGACGGTGAGGCGCACGCCGTGCTCGTGGTCGCTGCCCGCGACCTCGACGTCCGTGCCCGCGCGCAGCCTCAGCCCGGCGAGCACCGGGTCGAGCACGCGGGTGGGCAGCAGGCGCGCCACCTCGGCGGCGGCGCCGGCCAGCTCGGCGGTCGTGGCGGTGAGGTCCATGTCTGGGACGCTAGCGGGCACCCCTGACAATTTTCTGAAGGCGGCGGGAGGGTCGCGACGTGGACGAGTGCCTGATCTGCGCCAAGCACCGGGGTGAGGGGCCTCTCGCGGGGCCTGTGGTCCACAGCGACGAACTGGTCGTCGTGTCGCACCAGCCCGCCGCGATGCTCGGCTACCTGTTCGTGGAGACGCGCCGGCACGTCGCCACCCTGGACGCGCTCACCGAAGCCGAAGCCGTGGCCGTGGCGCGCGCGGTCCGGCTGGCGGCCATCGGGTTGCGGGCCGAACTGGACCCGGAGTTCGTGTTCTCCGCCGTCGTGGGACGGGCCGTGGCCCACTTCCACCAGCACGTGTTCGTCCGGCACCGGGGGACGCCGGGCGAAGTGGCGTGGGACGCGGACTGGCCCGGAGCGCCCCGAGGCGACGCGACGGCGTTGTCCGCGAGGCTCAGCGAGTACTTCCGGCCTTCCGGCGCGCCAGGTCGATGATCCGCTGCAGGTGCAGCCCACGGCGCACGTCGCACTCGTGCGTGGTCGTGCCGCTGTCCACCATCGCCACGAAGTCGTCGAGCAGGTTCGTGAAGCACTCGGCGGCGGGCGTGTCCCGGTTCGTCAGGGTGCGGTGGCCGTGCGTGCCGAAGACGGTGAAGTCCGCGAACGGCGGCTGCAGCGGCAGCGACAGGCACAGCGAGACGGTGCTCGTGGCGCCACCCGCGTGCTGCAGGATCAGCTGCCACAGGCCGGTGTCCGACACGTTCGCGGCGAGCACGTCGGTGATCTCGCCCAACGCGGCGTCGAGCAGGTCGAACGCGTGCGGGCCCACGTCGTCCAGCGCGCCCTTGTCGTGGCGCCACGGGGAGTTCGAGAACGGTCCGTCGAGCAGCGCGCCGGAGATCCACCGGCTGTCGGCGCCGGTCCAGCCGCCCGTGCGGTGCAGCTGCGCCAGCATCTCCTTGGTCTCCGGGGCGTAGCGGCGGGTCAGCACGACCAGTGACGCGACCCCCGCCTCCTCCACGGCTTCAGCCAACGACGAAGCCACCTCGGCGGTCTCCGCGATCGGCTTCTCCAGCACGAGGTGCTTGCCGGCGCGGGCGGCCTCCACGGCCATCGGTCCCTGCACGCCCGGCGGCACGCAGAACGCCACGGCGTCCACAGTGGACAGCATGGCCGAGTAGTCGGCGAACGGTTCCGCGCCGAACGCGCCGGCGAGCGACGCCGCCGCCTCCGGACGACGCGCCCACACGCCGGTCAACGTCGTGCCGGGGTGGTTCGCGATGCCGGGGGCGTGGATCATCTCCGCCCACGGCCCCGCACCGACAAGTCCTACGCGCAGCTGTTCGTCCACTCGCACATCCTGCCTCAGGAGTAACTGGCCTTGGGCACGAAGATCTCGCCGCCGTTGCCGAACTTCAGCCGCAGCCCGCCGTCCGAGGACTCGCGCCTCGGCTCGTGGTCCCACCCGCTGGGCACGGTCACGACGTGGCCGCGGTCCGGCGACGGGCCGAGCCAGATCTCGTAGTAGGTGCCGCCCACGAGCCGTTCGACCTTCTTCACGTACACGCCGGGAGAGTCGGACGTGGGATCAACGCTGCTCACGGTCGTGCGGTCCGGCACGAACATCACGACACCGGCCACCGCCGTGAGCCCTGTGCCCAGCACGGCTCCCAGCAGGAACAGCAGGGTCTGCACCAGACAACCGGAGACCTTCGTCGCCATCACACCATCCTCGGGTAAGCGCGGTCGTACGCTCGGAGAATGCCCGACGACATGACCTTGCCGGGAAACCTGGTACCCGCGAAGCCCGCTTCCCAACCCGCGCAGCCGAAGGACGCCGTCACCGTCGTCCTGCTCCGCGACGGCGCGGAGGGCCTCGAGGCCTTCCTGCTGCGCCGCGTGAAGGGCATGGCGTTCGCGGGCGGCATGTCCGTCTTCCCCGGCGGGGGCGTCGACCAGCGCGACGCCGACACGTCCGTCGCGTGGGCCGGGCCGCCGCCGCGGTGGTGGGCCGAGGTCTTCGACGTCGACGAGGCGACGGCCCGCGCGTTCGTGTGCGCGGCCGTGCGCGAGACGTTCGAGGAGTCCGGCGTGCTCCTCGCGGGTCCGGACTCGGCCTCCGTCGTCAAGGACACCGGGGACTTCGCGCAGGCGCGGCAGCAGCTCGTCGACCGCGAGCTCTCGCTGGCCCAGTTCCTCGCGAAGAACGACCTCGTCCTGCGCGCGGACCTGCTGCGACCGTGGGCGAACTGGGTGACCCCGCAGGAGGAGCCCCGCCGCTACGACACCCGCTTCTTCGTCGCCGCGCTGCCCGAGGGCCAGAACGCGGACGGCGAGACGACCGAGGCCTCCGACGCGGCCTGGCAGACGCCCGAGGCGGCCGTCCAGGACGCGCAGGAGGGCCGGCGCATGCTCATGCCGCCGACCTGGCGCACCCTGGAGGAGGTCGGCGCCCTGGGCACCGTCGAGAAGGTCATGGCGCAGGAGCGCAGCGTCGAGAAGATCATCCCCAAGCTCATCCGCGACGGCGACGTCATCCGGGTGGTGCTGCAGTGAGCGGCTCCCCGCTGATCGGGGCCCGCGCCGAGCACCCGCGCTACGGCGAGCTCCGCCAGGTCACCCCGCACGCCGCCGTGCTGCTCGCCGACAACCCGTCCCCGATGACGCTCGACGGCACCAACACGTGGCTGCTCAAGGCACCGGATGCGACGTCGTACGTCGTCGTCGACCCCGGCCCGCTCGACGAGGCGCACCTCAAGCGCATCGCGGCGATCGGACCGGTCTCCGAGATCCTGCTGACCCACGGCCACCCGGACCACTCCGACGGCGCACGCACGTTCGCCGAACTCGTCAACGCCCCGGTGCGCGCGCTCGACCCCACGTTCACGTACGGCTCAGAGGGCCTCAAGAACGGCGACGTGGTCACGAGCTCGGGCCTGGAGCTCAAGGTCCTCGGCACGCCCGGCCACACCAGCGACTCGCTGTGCTTCGTGCTCGACGGCGAGGCGGTGCTGACCGGCGACACCGTCCTCGGCCGCGGCACGACGATCGTGGCCCACCCGGACGGCAGGCTCGGCGACTACTTCGAGTCGCTCAAGGTCCTGGCCGACCTGCCGGAGCACACGGCGGTGCTGCCCGGCCACGGCCCGGAGCTCGCGGACGCGGGCGAGGCCGCGCGGATGTACCTGGCCCACCGCACCCAACGGCTGGAGCAGGTGCGCAGGGCCGTCGAGGCGCTCGGCGGAGCTCCGACCCCGCGTCAGGTCGTCGAGGTCGTCTACGCGGACGTGGACAGGGTGCTGTGGCCCGCCGCCGAGTGGTCGGTGCGGGCCCAGCTGGAGTACCTGCGGAGCGGTTACTGAGGCTGGTGGCCGTTGTTCGTGGCCCCGAACGCCGACTGGCGCGACGACGAGCGGTCGATCTGCCAGCGGCCGCTGTCGGGGCCCTTGGCCCCGGTCTGCTCCCGCTGCGCCAGCTCCTCGTGCAACTGCTGGAGCAGGGCCCGTTCGCGCTCGCTGAGGTTCGCGTCCACGGAGGACGGCTCGGCGGGCTCGGCCAGGGCGGCCTGCAGCGCGGCCAGCTCGTCGGGCTTGAGCTCGGTGGTGATCTCGGCCCGGTTGATCGGCGTGGGCTCGGGGAGCGCCTCGGCCTCGGGCTCCACCGAGGCCATCGGGATGCGCTTCACCGGCTTCGGCGGGAAGGGCTGCGAGCTCTCCAACGCCGTCGGTGTGGAACGTGTGCGTCGTGAGCCGGTCTCTTCCTGCTGCTCCGGCGCCGGTGTCGGCTCGGCCACCGGCGCCGGAGCGGGAAGCTCCTCGGCCGGCTGGTCGAACCAGGCTTGTTGCTGCTGCGCGACGTGGTCGGACACCGAGGCCATGCCGCCGGAGATCGGCACCGCGCGCGAGGCCGACACCGCGGAGGCGTGGTAGTCGCTGAGCTGCACGCCGGTCGTCAGGACCTCGACGGCGGCGCGGACGCCCGCCTTGCGCAGCACCGAGTCGACCCGGTAGGCGGTCGCGGGCGGGAAGCCCTGCGGACCGACGTCCACCAGCACGACGCGCTGCGGCAGCGGACCCGGCGTGGAGCCCGTCGGCGACGAGCGCCAGACGCACCGCACCGACCGGATGTCCGGCAGCACCGAGACCGCACGGGTCAGGTCCGCCGCGATGTCCGAGGCCGGGTCCGTCTCCGCGGTGAAGCGGTGCCGGATGAACGGCAGCATCTCGACCACCGGCAGGCGGTCGGTCAGCGACGCGTCCGAGCGGACCTCGTGCAGGACCCACGTGATGGCGGCGCGTTCGTCCGGCAGCACCGGGATGCTGCCCGCGAGGAGCGTGCCCACGAGCAGTTCGATCGAGCGGTCCAGTTCTCCGACCGCGAGGAACTCGCGGGCCTGCGACAGAGCGGCGTCGTCCACGCGCCCGGCCATCGACAACAGGAGATCGTGGAGACGGACCGGCAGGCCGACACCGTCGTTCGTCACGTCAACTCTCCTTAGCTCAGCACGAGGTGCTGATCGGACTCGGCGCCGGCGCACACCAGCTCCGATGCCGCCAACGCCGCCCGGTGGTAGGGCGGCAGGTCCAGACCGGACGGCACGACCTCGACGCACGGGTCGTGCTCGCCCAACGCCCGCAGAACGCGTTGCAGCTCACCCGTCAGCCGGGCGTGGCCGGTGCTCGCCGCCACCAGCAGGACGCGGTTGATCCCGGACGGACCGATGCGCCAGCAGGAGCGAACCTCACCGACCCCGATCCGGCCACGCAGCGTGGCTCCGAGGACGACGGTCGCGGAATCCCCCATCGGCACCCGATCGGGTGATTCTGGGGAAAAGGTGTAGTCGGTGGCAGGCAGTTCGTCCAGCCCTTTGACCGAACTGAGCGAACCGGGATCCGCCCCGTAGGGCACGAGCGCGTCCTGCAAAAGGCGCAGTTCGTGATCCGTCAGAGGGATGCGTCCGTGCAGAAGGGTGCGCGGCAGCGACCGTGCGAGCACCGCGTACGCGTCCGAAGCGGCCCAGTCCCGGTACCGCCACAGCAGGTCGTCCGGAAGGCGTCCGGCGAGCCGCAGCAGCAGTTCGTGGCACGTGTCCGACATGTCACACCCTTCAGCAGAACCCGGTACGCGAACCGGGAACTCAGACCTCGACGATCAGTTCGATCTCCACCGGAGCGCCGATCGGCAGCTCGGCCACGCCCACGGCGGACCGGGCGTGCTTGCCCTCGTCACCGAAGATCTCGCCGAGCAGTTCCGAGGCGCCGTTGATGACACCCGGCTGGCCGGTGAAGCCCTCGGCGGAGGCCACGAACCCGACAACTTTCACGACTCGCTTGATCGAGTCAATCCCCACGAGCGCGTGCACGGCCGCGAGAGCGTTGAGGATGCAGGTCGCGGCGTACTGCTTGGCCTCCTCCGGGGAGACCTCCGCGCCGACCTTGCCGGTGGCGGGCAGCTTGCCGTCCACGAACGGCAGCTGGCCGGAGGTGAACACCCACGGACCGCTCTGCGTGGCGGGCACGTACGCGGCGAGCGGGGCGGCCACACCGGGGAGCTCGACGCCGAGCTCCTCGAGGCGCTCGCTCCAGGTGCTCATGCCTTCTCCCGCTTCAGGTACGCGACGTGCTGCTCACCGGTCGGGTTGGTCAGGACGGTGACGAGCTCCCAGCCGTCCGCACCCCACTGGTCAAGAATCTGCTTCGTGGCGTGGATCAACAACGGCACGGTGGCGTACTCCCACTTCGTCATGCGCGGAGCCTAACTTGCCACCCGTGCGGCGCCTGCGCGGTTCTGCCGTTCGGGGCTACCTTGATCACATGGAGACCTGGCGACTCGTCGCCACCGCCCTGTTCGCGGTGGGTGGACTGGTGATGGTCCTCGTCGCGATGGCGCAGGTGCGTGACCGCAAGCACAGCCGCCGCAGCCAGGTGGTCCAGGCCGGACTGATCGGGCTTGTCGTCGTGGTCGTCGTCACGGCCGCCATCGCGCTGTTCCTGCCGTCGGTCGTGGCCTGGGCGTTGGTCGCCGCGACGGCGATGGCCGTTCTCTTCCTCACCATGGTCGATTGACCGACCGATCCACCTTCGACCGATTTCACACATAGTCTGGACGTGTGACGTCGTGGACCGAGGAGCTGACCCGAGCCCGTCTGCACGTGGTCTCCGGCAAGGGCGGCACGGGCAAGACGACGGTGGCGGCCGCGCTGGCGCTCGCCCTGGCCACCGGTGGCCGGCGGGTGCTGCTGGTCGAGGTCGAGGGCAGGCAGGGCATCGCCCAGCTCTTCGACCGGGCCCCGCTGCCCTACTCCGAGGAGCGGATCGCGTCCGCGCCCGGCGGCGGTGAGGTGCACGCGCTGGCGGTCGACGCCGAGGCGGCGCTGCTCGAGTACCTGGCGATGTTCTACAACCTCGGCTTCGCGGGCCGCACGCTGCGCAAGATGGGCGCGATCGAGTTCGCGACCACGCTCGCGCCCGGCCTGCGCGACGTGCTGCTGACCGGCAAGGTCAAGGAGTGCGTGAACCGGGTCGGGCCGGACGGCCGCCACCTCTACGACGCCGTCGTGCTGGACGCGCCGCCCACGGGCCGCGTGGTCAAGTTCCTCGACGTCACCAAGGCCATGGCCGACCTCGCGAAGGTCGGGCCGATCAAGGGGCAGAGCGAGGGCGTCGTGCGGCTGCTGCACTCCGGTGACACGGCGGTGCACCTCGTCGCGCTGCTGGAGGAGATGCCGGTGCGCGAGACCCTGGACGCCGTCGCCGAACTGGACGGCGCCGACCTGCGTCCGGGCGCGGTGTTCGTGAACCGGGTGCAGCCGACCCGTCTTCCCGCGCGCTCGGTGCCGGTCGCGGCGGAGGGCAGGCTCGACGAGTCGCGGGTGCGCACGGGGCTGCAGGCCGCCGGGCTCGACCTCGACGAGTTCACGCTCGAAGGCCTGGTCGACGAGACCGTGGAGCACGCGATCCGGGTGCAGTCGCAGCAGGAGGCGAAGGAATTGCTGTCGCACTCCGACCTGCCGACCCTCGAACTGCCGGACCTGACGGACGGGGTGGACGTGGCCGCGCTGTACGAGCTGGCCGAGGTGCTGGTCGCGGCGGGAGTCCGATGAACAAGCTCGAGTTCGACCCCCTGCTCGACGACCTGGAGACGCGCGTCCTCGTGTGCTGCGGCTCCGGCGGCGTGGGCAAGACGACGACGGCGGCGGCGCTGGCCGTGCGCGCGGCCGAACGCGGCCGGCGCGTGGTCGTGCTGACGATCGACCCGGCACGCCGGCTCGCGCAGTCGCTGGGCCTGCGGGAACTCGACAACCACCCGCGCGAGGTGGTCGTGGACGGCTTCGAGCCCAAGGGCGAGCTGTTCGCGATGATGCTCGACATGCGTCGCACGTTCGACGACATGGTGCTGACCCACGCGGGCCGCGACCGGGCCGACCAGATCCTGTCGAACCCCTTCTACCAGACCATTTCCTCGTCGTTCTCCGGCACGCAGGAGTACATGGCGATGGAGAAGCTGGGCCAGCTGGTGGCGCAGGACGAGTGGGACCTGATCATCGTCGACACCCCGCCGTCGCGGTCGGCGCTCGACTTCCTGGACGCGCCGCAGCGGCTCTCGACGGTGCTCGACGGCAAGTTCATCCGGATGCTGTCGGCGCCGGCGCGCGCCTCGGGCCGCGGGTTGTTGAAAATTGTAGGAACCGGCTTCAGTCTTTTCACGCGGGCCGTGTCGACGATCGTCGGTGGCCAGCTGTTGCAGGACGCGTCGACTTTTGTTCAGGCTTTCGACAGCATGTTCGGAGGATTCCGCGAGCGCGCCCAGCGCACGTACGAACTGCTCCGGTCGCCCGGAACCGGTTTCGTGGTGGTCGCGGCGGCGGAACCCGACGCGTTGCGCGAGGCGAGCTATTTCGTGGAACGGCTCAGCGCCGAGAACATGCCGCTGTGCGGGCTCGTCGCGAACAGGACCCACCCCGTGCTGGCGGCGGACCTGCCCGCGGCGAAGGCGGTCGCGGCGGCGGACGACCTCGACCGCTCCGGTGACGCGCCGCTCGCCGCGGCAGTGCTCCGGCTGCACGCGGACCGGATCGCAGTGGCCGATCGGGAGAAGCGGCTGCTGGCCCGGTTCACGCGTGCTCACCCCGGCGTCTCGCTGGTCGGCGTGCCCGCCCTGCCTGCTGACGTGCACGACCTCGACGGCCTACGGGAGATAGGTCGCCGCCTCGCCGGCGAGTGACCTGCTAACTGACCCGCGTGTCCTCGACGTGCTCCTGACGGGCGTTGTCGAGCAGTTCGAACCACGAGTCCACGTCCGGGCGGCGGCGCAGCAGAGCACGGCGTTCGCGCTCGGTCATGCCTCCCCAGACCCCGAATTCGATCTTGTTGTCGAGCGCCTCGGCCAGGCATTCCATGCGCACCGGGCACCCCAGGCACACGAGCTTCGCCTTGCGCTGCTCCGCCCCGCGCACGAAGAGCTGATCCGGCTCTTCGTCACGACACGAAGCGTTGATACGCCAATCCCCCTGGTTCATATCCCCCACTCCTCAGTGCTTGTCCAAATGTGGAAATCCGCCACACCCCTGCCACGGATGCCGTAGCGTTCGAGCTACGACTGCATTCCTTGGACGTTGACGGACTGTAGTGCCGTTCGGTTCCCTGTCCAAGCCTGGGTCACCCGACTGTTACCTGTCGTGCGTATGTCTACTCATGCTGAGTAACGGCACTTACTGATCACCTTCACCCGTTCGTGTACGGCGTACGCTGAGCCGCGTGCGAGTCAGGAATGGCGTGCTCAAGATGCTCGGCCTGTGCCTGCTGGCTGGGGTTCTCCTCGCCGGCATGCTGTTCCCAGTCGTGGGCGCGACAGGTCTCGTCTCGAACAGGGCCAGCGACACGGTGGACAGCATCTCGGCCGACCTGGTGACGACGGATCCTCCGTTGATCACCACGGTCACGGACAAGGACGGCGCCCCCATCGCCTACCTGTTCGACCAGTACAGAGTGCTCACGCCGCCCGAGAAGATCTCCCCGACCATGAAGGCGGCGCTGATCTCGGTCGAGGACCGGCGCTTCTACGAGCACCAGGGCGTCGACTGGAAGGGCACGATCCGGGCCGGGTTGACGAACCAGGTCAGCGGCTCGGTGTCGCAGGGCGCGTCCACGCTGACCCAGCAGTACGTCAAGAACTACCTGGTCCACGTCGTGGCGCGGAACAACAAGCTGGAGCAGGCCAAGGCCCAGGAGCAGACCATCGCGCGCAAGATGCGCGAGGCCCGGATCTCGCTGCAGCTCGAGCGCAAGCTGGGCAAGGAGGAGATCCTCGCCCGGTACCTCAACGTCGTTCCTTTCGGTTCGACCATTTACGGCATCGCGGCGGCCGCCCAGGCTTACTTCGGCACGACGCCGGACAAGTTGACGGTTCCGCAGGCCGCGATGCTCGCGGGAATGGTGAACAGTCCGTCAGCACTCGACCCCGAAGCGTATCCGGACAAAGCATTGGACCGGCGCAACAAAGTGATCGACCGGATGGTCGAGAACGACAAGCTGTCGCGCGACGCGGGTGAGGCGGCGAAGAAGGAAGGCCTCGGCCTGCAGAACCCGGTCCGCACCCCGCCGAACGGTTGTGTCGGCGCCGGGCCGGAAAACGGTTTCTTCTGCTCGTACGTCGTGAACTACTTGCAACGCGCGGGTTTCAGCGAGGAGCAGCTGCGCACCGGCGGCTACACCATCCAGACCACTTTGGACAGAGCGGTCACCTCGCAGGCGAAGGCGGCGGCCGAGGCGGGCGTCCCCAAGACCACCGACGGCATCGCCAACACGATGGCCGTCGTGAAGCCCGGCAAGGAGCGCCACGACGTGCTCGCGCTGGTGGCGAACCGCGACTACGGCCTGAAGGCCGACCTGCGCCAGACCACGTACGACCTGCCGAGCGGCGTCGAGAACAAGTTCGGCGCGGGCTCCATCTACAAGGTCTTCACCGCGGCGGCGGCCCTGGAGAAGGGCCTCGGCATCGAGAACGTCATCCCGACGCCGACCTCGCACGTCTCGCGGGTCTTCAAGGGTGGCGCCCAGCGCTGCCCGAGCACCGGTGAGCCCGGCACCCGCTGGTACTGCCTGTCGAACTTCGACTCGAGCTACCCGTCGTCGATGACGCTGCAGCAGGCCCTCGCGACGTCGCCGAACACCGGCTTCGTGATCCTCGAGGAGCAGACCGGCATGGACCCGGTCGTGGACATGGCCTCACGCCTCGGCATGCGCGAGACGATGGCGACGAACCTGCAGGGCACGAGGCCCGACCCGAAGGCCAAGGACAAGCAGAACCGCATCTCGCAGACGGAGTTCTACAAGCAGAACGGCGGCAACGCGTCGTTCACGCTCTCGCCCGCGCCGGTGTCCACCCTGGAGCTCGCGAACGTCGCCGCGACCATCGTGAGCGGCGGCAAGTGGTGCCCGCCCACGCCGATCGCGAAGGTGCTCGACCGCAACGGCAAGGCCGTGCCGGTGAACGAGGCTCCGTGCGAGCAGGTCGTCGCCGAGGGCCTCGCGAACGGCCTCGCCGTCGGCATGAGCAAGGACGACGTCGGCAACGGCACCGCCGCGGCCGCCGCCCGTGCCGCCAAGTGGACCCGCCCGATGATCGCGAAGACGGGCACCACCGAGGAGTACAAGTCGGCGGCGTTCATCGGCGCGACCCCGGACTTCGCGGGCGCCGTGCAGACGTTCAACGACGGCACCTCGCCCCGGCCGATCTGCCTGGGCGCCCAGCCCCGGCTGTGCGGCAACGGCAACATCTTCGGCGGCACGATCCCGGCCAAGACGTGGTTCGAGACGATGACGAAGGTGCACGGCGCGATGCCGGCCTCCCCGCTGCCGCAGGTGGAACAGCGGTACCTGAAGGGCGGCCGCGAGATCCAGGTGCCGGACGTCGTCGGCAAGCAGATCAACGACGCCACCCGGATCCTCGACCAGGCGGGCTACAAGGTGAGCCAGCAGTCGGTGAACTCGGAGCAGCCGAAGGGCACCGTCGTCAGCCAGTCGCCGCGCGGCAACGCGTTGCGCGGCACGGTGATCACGCTGTCGGTGAGCTCGGGGTACGTGCCGCCGCCGGTGGCCTCGGAGCCCCCGGCCCAGCCGCCGCCGAGCCCCGGCGCTCCTCCGAACCAGCCGCCGCCGGTCACGCTGCCGACCGAGCCGAACCGCTAGCCCAGCAGGGCCTTGAGGCGGTCGACGCTCACCTCGACGTGGCTCCGGATCTCGGCGACCGCCCGGTCGCGGTCGCCGAGGCGGACGGCGTCGAGGATCGCGCGGTGCTCGGCGACCACCTCTTCCGGCGTCTCGTCCTTCGCGAGCACGGTGAGGTAGAAGCGCAGCTCCTGCGTGAGCGAGGCGAAGAACTCGTCGAGCCGGCTGCTGTCGAGGACCGCGACGATCGCCTGGTGGAACCTCAGGTCGCGGTCGACGATCTCGTGCGGGTTGTTCGTCGCCGCCTCGACCAGCGCGTCGAACGCCGCGGTGATCGCGTCGAGCTGCTCCGGGCTCGGCGTGCGGGCCAGCGCGGCGGTCTCCAGGCGTTCGCGGGCGGTGTAGAGCGCCTCGATCTTCTCGGGCGTGGGCGCGATGACGACGGCGCCACGGTTGACCTCGTAGCGGACCAGGCCGGTGAGCTCGAGGATGCGGACGGCCTCGCGGATGGTGTTGCGCGCGACGCCCAGCTCGGCCGCGATCGCGCTCTCCCTGAGCCTGTCACCAGGGCCGAACGCGCCGGCCATGATCCGTTCGGACAGACCGTCGGCGAGCTGCTGGGCCGTGGTCGTGCGGCGCACTTCGAGACCGTCGAGGGCGGACATGTGGCCAGTTTAACCAGTTGCTCTGCAGTTGAACTGTACTACAGTTGGTCGGCATGGACCTGACGACGTTCAAGGCGCTCAGCTTCGACTGCTACGGCACGCTCATCGACTGGGAGGCGGGGCTCGTCGCGGTGCTCTCACCGTGGGCGCGCGAACAGGGGCTCTCGCTGTCCGACGAGGAACTGCTGCGCTCGTACGCCTCGGCGGAGGCATCGGTGGCGGCGACCGAGTTCGCGCTGTACCCGGAGCTGCTCGCGGCCGCGTTCCGGCGGACCGGTGCCGATCTGGGGCGCGAGGTGAGCGACGAGTGGGCGGCGCGGCTCGGTGCGTCCGTGCCGGACTGGCCCGCGTTCCCCGACTCTGCGGATGCGTTGGCGCGCTTGGCTTCCCGCTACCAGCTGATCATCCTGTCCAACGTGCACCGGGACGGGTTCGCGGGCAGCAACCGGCAGCTGCGAGGGGACTTCGCGGCGATCATCACCGCCGAGGACGTCGGCGCGTACAAGCCCGCCGAGAACCACTTCCGGGCCCTGGACACGACTTTGGAGTCGCTGGGGATCGCGCGGTCGGAACTGCTGCACGTGGCGCAGAGCCTGTTCCACGACCACGTCCCGGCGAAGCGCGAGGGCCTGCGGTCGGTGTGGATCAACCGGCGGCACGACCGCCCGGGCTGGGGCGCGACGCCGGAGCCGGCCGGTGACTACAGCTACGACCTGGAGTTCGGGTCGATGGGCGAGTTCGCGGACGCGGTCGACAAGGCGTTCTGAACCGGGGTGCCGCAGCGGATCCCGCTGCGGCACCACCTCACGTCAGCCGGCCAGCTTGGCCTTCACCGCGGCGGCCACCCGGCCACCCTCGGCGCGGCCCGCGACCTCGGCGTTGACGGCCTTCATGACCTGGCCCATCTGCTTCTGGCCGGGCGCCTCGCCGAGCTGCGCCGCGACGGCGTCGTAGGCCTTGTCCACAATGGACTGGAGCTCGGCGTCGTCGAGCTGCTTGGGCAGGTAGATCTCCAGCACGGCGAGCTCCTGGCGCTCCAACTCGGCCTTCTCCGCCCGGCCGGCACCGTCGAAGGCCTCCGCGGCCTCCTTGCGCTTCTTCGCCTCACGCGAGAGGACCTTCACGACCTCGTCGTCGCTGAGCGTGCGGGCCTCCTTGCCGGAGACCTCCTCGTTCGTGACGGCCGTGAGCGCCATGCGCAGCGCACCGGCCGTGACCGTCTCTCGGGCCTTCATGGCCGCAGTCAGGTCGTTCTGCAGCCGCGTCTTCAACTCCGCCATGGCGCAGAACGGTACCGCCCACCGGATGCCGCGCCGATCGAGTTAACGCCTTTCCGTACCCTTGACGCGTGAACAAGCTGGGCCGCGCCCTCCTCGCCACGACCGCTCTCGGCGCCGCGACCGTCGCGTACGCGGCGGGAATCGAGAGAAGGTACTGGACCCTGCGCACCGCCACGGTGCCGGTCCTGTCCCCCGACGCCAAGCCGATCCGCGTGTTGCACATCTCAGACCTGCACATGACGCCGAACCAGGTGTCGAAGCAGCGCTGGGTCGCCGCGCTGGCCGACCTGAACCCGGACTTCGTGGTCAACACAGGCGACAACCTCGCGCACAAGGACGCCGTCCCCGGCACGTTGCGCGCGCTCGGCCCGTTGCTCGACAAGCCGGGCGTCTTCGTGTTCGGCAGCAACGACTACTACGCACCGAAGCTCAAGAACCCCGTGCGCTACCTACTGCCGTCCTCCAAGACCAAGCGCATCCACGGCACGACGCTCCCGTGGCGCGACCTCCGCGCCGGCATGATCGAGCGCGGCTGGGAAGACCTCACGCACGTCCGCAAGACCATCATGGTGAACGGCCAGGCCATCTTCTGCGCGGGCCTCGACGACCCGCACCTGAAGCGCGACCGCTACGCCGACATCGCGGGCACCCCGGACCCGTCGGCGGCACTGCGCCTGGGCGTCACGCACTCGCCGGAACCGCGCGTCCTGGACCCGTTCGCCGCCGACGGCTACGACTTCGTGATGGCGGGCCACACGCACGGCGGCCAGCTCCGCATCCCGTTCTACGGCGCCGTTGTGACGAACTGCGAATTGGACAGGGGCCGAGCCCGCGGCGTTTCGCGCTGGGGTGCGCACATGTGGATGAACGTGTCCGCCGGCATGGGCACTTCGCCGTACGCGCCGGTGCGGTTCTGCTGCCCTCCGGAGGCGTCTCTGCTGACCCTCGTCCCGAGGCCCGTTACACCTGGTCAGGGCCGAAATGAGGGGGTCCGATTCGGAGCTGGGGCGGACATGATGTAGAGTTCTACATGTTCCCAGCCGGGGTGTGGCGCAGCTTGGTAGCGCGCTTCGTTCGGGACGAAGAGGTCGCAGGTTCAAATCCTGTCACCCCGATTGAAATAAATACAGGTCAGGCCCTGTCCACAGTAGACGTGGACAGGGCCTGATTTGTGTTCGCGGACCGTTCTGGGAGAAATCTGGGAGAACAACTCCGGAATCACCCCCGGAAGGCTCCCGGTCAAGAGGCTCTGAGAAGCCTGTTGAGGACGGCAACCGGTGATGACGGGCTCATCACCCGCCGCAGCTCCAATGCTTGCTCCCAGACGTCCGTGAGGTCCGCCATGAGCTGATCCCTCATCGTCTGCGTCACGTGCGAGTAGCGAGCCTGCACAGAACCGTCCAGATGCCCCATCCGCTCATCCTGGAGCGGCTTCGGCACGTTGAGCTCCACCAGCAGCGTCTTGTGCGTGTGCCGCAGTCCGTGCGGCGTGAGCCCAGGGGCGACCGGCAACCACGACGCGTCAGCGCGCGTCGCGGCATTCCTGCCACGCGCCGGCACTCCGGGCCAGGGCTCGCCGATGATGGGCACCGGTCGAGCCGCGTGCGGCGACTTCGCCGGGTACCAACCTGTTGCCGCCGGTTTGAACAGCCACGTCGCGAACCCGTTCCGCCGCCAGTGCGCGGCAAGCTGAGTCGGCGCACCGCCGCGGACATAGCCAAGAGTCGAGATCGCGTTCTCGACCGCTAGCCGGGTTTTCATTGGCACCGTCACCGGCCGATTGAGCACGTTGGACACGGTGCCAACTGAAACAGCAGCAAGTCGCGCAACATCAACGAGCTTTGCGCCTGTACCCCGCGCAGACGTGTTGCTCGGCCGATGACCGGAAAAGGCGTAGTCGAGGCCATGACACGCGCACGGTCCAGAATTTTGCTTGGCGAGGTGGTCGGCGAGCAGCCGCGAATGCCACTCTGGAGTGTCGATCGTCCGATATGAATCATCCTTCGGCGGGCACCTATGAAACTCGCCCGTATCCAGTTCATAGAGCTGCCACTCGATACGAATTCCGCCTTCCTTGACATACTGAGCTTCAAGACCGATCAGCTCACCCCAGCGAATCCCGCTGTAGCCCTTGGTAACGATGGCCGCAAATTCATCGTCTCGACCAGACAACAAAGCAGCACGTTCAGCGATCAGCAGCATCCCGAGCATGGTGGTGATTGCCTTCTCTGGCCCTCGCTTTCTAGACCTACCTGCACGCTTACCCCTGCCCCTACGCCTGGCCGCCGGGTTCGATTCGATCGGAATTGTAGGGTCGTCGACCGCATCAGCGAACACCAGATGCAGAGTGCCGCGCCAGGTCTTGATGCTGGACTCTGCATAGCCTGCCGCACGCTCGCTCTTCTCCCACTCACTCACGTCCAAAGGTCGGATTTCACCGATTACCTTGTCCGCGAACGTAGGCAGGATGTGCTCTTCGAGATGCCTGCGGTAGTTCTGCATTGTCGACGCCGCCAGGTCCTGTACCGCGTACCACTTGTCCACATACTCACCGAACAGCACGCCAACTCGTTCGGCGACACTGACACGTCCATTGCGGATGTCAGCCTCTGCATCATTCGCCGCTTTTTCCGCGTCGCGCTTTTTGGAGTATCGGACCGTCTCGCCAAACTCGTTCTTGACGGTGCCATACCGACCAGGCGCGACCTTGTAACGAGCACGGTAGTAATCGCCGCGATTTTCCGCGAATCCCATTTAATTCTCCAGGAAGTAGAGCGCACGCCGCCGCAGTCATCGCGGCGGCGTGCGCAAGGGGTTTCTCATGCGGCGGTCGAACGGTTTGCCGCCGCGCGGGCACGACGCGGCGGACGCGCCCGGAGCCTCCGCACAGGTTGACCGCTAGAAGGAGCTGCCCCGTGCGGAAGTTCGACTTGAAGGGCACCTGGAGTTTCGACCGAGATCGGGCGCCGCTCGCAGATCATCACGATTTCTTTGATTTGGTCTTCCGTAAAGAGGTAGCGTCCACCGATCCAGCTATACGGAATTCGTCGGCGCCGCGCCTGCTCCTTCACCCACCATTCCGAGCATCCGAGTTGCTTAGCGACATCGATCGGTTTGAAGAGCTTGGGGCCATCAGTACTGGACATGGCGAACCGTTCTGTGTGGTGGGGCGATGGTGTCGTCCGGGCGGTGCGTGGTTGGCGGTTCGAGCCGTCCGGGCGGTTGGGTACTGCCCGCATGCGCGGGCTGGTGGGGGATGCGAGTGTCAAACCCGCAAACCCGCAACCGGGTCGCGGCAGGCCTGTGACCTGCGGCGATGAGGTGCGGGTTTGGCGCGGGACTAAACCCGCAGCAAACCCGGGACAAACCCGCAGGCGGGTCTAAACCCGCATCGGCGGGGTCGGGTGGCCCTGCTAGCCGCGGCTAGATCAGGGCGGTCTGTTCGTCGGCGGCCGGCGTCGTGTCGTCGTGGTCGGCCTGGTCGGGTTCGGGGTTGGTCTCGACCCAGAACACGAGGGAGTTGGCGTGCTTGTCGTGGCGGCTGCGCAGGACGTGGCGGCCGTGCCAGCGTCCGATGTGGCCGGTGAGCAGCTTGCCCAGGCTCTTGGACGTGGGGATGCGGTCGCGGTCGTCGGTGAGGAACGTGCCGTCCCAGCGGTCCACGACCTGGTTACCGATGACCTCGGGTTCGGCGCTGTGGCACAGCACCCGCGCCCGCAGCTCTGTGTCCCCGTGCAGCTCCTGCCATTTGGCGAGGAACGCGGTCCAGGTGGTGTTCTCGTCGTCGGCCTCGCGCATCTCGGCGAGGTTGTCCAAGAACCCGTCGATCCCGTGGTGGGCGAGGAACCCGCCGGCCGCACCCGCCCAGGTCGTGAACTGGCGCATGGTGTGCCCGGACCGGGGCGCTCCAGCGTTGATCCAGTCCATGACCAGGATCAGCAGGTGCCGCAGCACCGTGACCCTGTTGGCGGGCTTCTTCAGCCACTGGTCCAGGTGCGGGATGCCGAACCCGGTCTGGTCACGCTGGTCCGGGTGCGGGTCGTTGGGGTCCAGGCGCACCAGGGCGGTGCGGGTGGCCATGTCCCCGCCCAACCGGATGTTGTTGCCCGTGGCCAGCCACAACCGGTCGTTGGTGGCCTCGAACCCCGCGCTGTTCGAGCCGAGGTTGCGGTCGTCCCACTTCGGGCCGGTGAGCAGCTTGGCCAGCACGGCGGAGGAGACCTCGGTTCCTTCGGCGAGGTTGTCCCACAGCATCACGGCGGCGGTGCTGTGCAGGGCGCTGGTGATGGACTTCTGCAGCTCGTCCTCATCGTTCTTGCGCCACACCAGGTGCTTGAGTCCGTAGATGTAGCCGGGGATCTCGGCCAGCAGCGTCTTGCCCGACGACTGCGTGGTGGCGGAGATCAGGCCGAACGGGGTGAGGCACCCGAGGTAGGGCCGCAGGATCGGCGCGACCATCAGCCCGATGTGGTTCGCCTTGTCCGCGTCGGCGACGAACGGGAAGTCACGCAGCAGTGTGCGCGTGATGAACTCGAGCGCGTCGTTGACCTCGGCCTTGCTCGGCTGCGCGGGAACGGCCGGCATCGCCACGGTGGGCGCGTAGTACAGGCCGGTGCCGGTGTCGTATCCGGCGGTCTGCAACAGCGTGCCGTCCGGGCGCAGCACCGGCGAGGTCACCACACCCACCAACGGACGCACATCAGGCCAGTACCGCGACGACAGCACGGCGGCCAGGGCGGCCTTGGTGGGGCTGGCCTCCATGTCCTCCAGCTTTCCGGTGTCGGGGTTCTTCTTGCGCCGGTAGACGAACGCGTGGTGTGCCAGCAGCCACGCCAACGCGGGCGAGGTGATCGGGTCGGCCTGCACCGGCAGTGCTCCGGCGTCGACCTGGTGGGCGTGCTCGGCGGCACTGACGGCCTTGCCGGAGACGCGCGAGAGGTGCACGAGCTGCCCTCCGCTCACGTACACGTCGGGCAGCGCGCCCTGCCCCATCGCGGTGGTGAGCGCGCGGATGGTCTCGGCCTCGCCGCCGATGCGAATGGCCGGCTTCTCCGCGGGCGTGCCCGCCGACACCTCGGCGCTGCTGGTGGTGGTGCCGGTCATGAGGGCGGTGATCTCGGCGGGATCGGTCAGGTTGTGGGTCATCGGCGGGTCCTCCTTCCGTGCTGTGGCAGGCGTTGCGGTGCTGCTGTGGTGCAGGGTCACGCGGCGCTCCGGATGTCGGGTACGGGATGCGGGCGGCCGAACCCGGATGCCAGGACGTAGCGGATCTCTCCGGCCGGGAGTCCGGCGTGCCGTGCGGCGTCGGTGAGCGCGGCTTCCACCACGGCGCGGTCGATCCATCCGGCCAGGGCCATGCCCGCGAGTCGCGTGGTGGAGCGGAAGAGCTTGCGGTTGCGGCCGGTGTCGGGCTCCATCGCGGCCAGCTCGGCGCACGCGGAGCGCAGTGCACCGGCGGCGTAGCGGGCCGGGCCGGTCTGCGTGTCGACTACCGGCACGGCCGCAGTGGGCGTCGTGGTGGCGGCCGGGGTGGTCGGGGTGCGGTCGTGGCCGGTGCGCGTGAGGGCGTCGGCAAGCCAGCCGTCCATTGGGCGGGGCGTGGTGGTGCTTGAGCTACGCCAGTAGGTGCCGGTCTTGCTGGTGGAGCCGGGCAGCACCACGTAGCCGCCGTAGCACTTGATGTCGATCTGCCAGCCCAGTCCGGTTCGGACGGTGTCGTCGCCGTCGCGGACTTTGCCGTGGCTGCCTTTCCACTGCCTGGTGGTGCTGTAGATCAGGTGCAGGCCACCTGAGGGTGTGTCGGTGGTGAACGTGTCCGTTCCGACCGTGCCGCCCGACTGCGCGGCGAGGGTGGAGTAGGTGTCGAGTCCATCGGCCGGCGGCGGTTCCTCGGCGGGCCAGGGTAGGCCGTTGAGTGGCTGACGTGGCGGTGGGCCGGTGCGGGTGTCGAGGTCGACGGCCAGCAGCCCGGAGGCCCACAGGTGCACCGCCCACACGCTGGTGTGCCAGCGCTGCGCCCACCGGGCGATCACGCTCGGGTCGGTGGTGGCGGCCCACACGCCGTGGCACAGCGCCCCATCGGCGCGAGCGAGGCACGGGCAGGTCTGCGGGGTGTGGTCGGTGGTGGCTGCGCGGCAGTCCACGCAGCCACCGAACGGGCGTTTGGTGCCGTAGTTGAGCGGCAGGACGTGCCAGCCGCGGTGCACCGCCAGCCACAGCGCGGCGTCGGCGGCGGTCGCAACGGTCCGGTTCGTGGTCATGGTCGCGGGTCCTTCCGGGTGCTGTGGCGGGCGGTGCTGCGGGGGCTAGTTCGAGTCGGACGCGGTGGTGCGGGTGATCAGCGCGTTACGGGCGGCGGTACGTGTGGGCAGCTCGTTGCGGTACCAGCGGGCGGCGGTGTCGCCGTCCTGCCGCCAGCACGCGAACCAGCGACGTCCGCCGTAGCGCCAGCCCTTCCAGTCGCGGTAGTCACCGATCCAGCCGATCCATGTGCCGTCCACGGTGACGCGGTAAATGACCGTTCCGCGCATGCCGGGCTCGGTCGTGGTGTCGGTGGCCAGTCGCACCTTCACGGCGGTCCCCTTTCGTTGTGTCGCAGACAAGAGCGGGGCACGGCCTGGTGTGGCCGTACCCCGCGTGCGGGTGGTGGGTTAGCGCGTCAGCGACGGCGGCGGGTCGCTGTCCAGGCGCAGCGTCGTGACGTCCAGGCGGGTTACGCGGGCGGTGACGATGTCGGCGGGCAGCACGGTGGCGGTGACGTAGACGCGGCCCAGGACCGATGCGCCGCGGTTGGGGTAGTAGTCGCTGACTTCCTGGATCTCGTAGCCCAGTGCGAGTGCGCGCACCATGTTCGGGATCTCGTCGCGGGTGCCTTCCAGGCGGATCTTCATCGCTGCGCCTCCTGCACGTGCAGCACGACGGCGGTCATGTTGTCGGCCGGTTCGCCCTCGGGTGCCGCGTCCAGGGCAGCGGCCACCAGCTCGCACGCCAGCTGGTCGACGTCCTCGGGGAACGCGGCCATCACGGCGGCGATCTGGTCATCGGTGAGGACCTTGTGGATGCCGTCGCTGGTGAGCAGGACGCGGTCGGCCACGACGTCCACGACGGGGATGCTGGCCACGGCGGCGTTGCCGATGCTGGTGCGCACCCAGTTGTCGTGCAGCTGCGCGTGGTGCTCGTGCACGCCGACCATGCGCAGCAGCTCGCCCACGGTGTGGTCGGTGGTGTGCCGGGTGAGCACTGCGCCGGTCAGGGAGTAGACGCGGCAGTCGCCGACGTGCGCGATGACGGTCGCCCGGTCCGACGGGTAGACGACGGCGACCGCGCCCACGGCGTTGGGCTTGGGTGACTCCGGGCCGGGGCCGGAGATGAGGTCGTGTGCGGCGAGTAGTCCTGCGACCGGGCCACGCCGTGCGGCGACGCGGGCGGCGACTTCGGCCAGCAGTGCGGCCGTGTGCTGGACCTCGGGGGTGCTGCCGATGCCGTCGATGAGCGCGGCGGCCGTGGTGGTGGCGGTGGAGTGCACGGCGGCGGCGTCGCAGTTGTGCGACCGGCCGCCGATGGCGGTGTCGGTGCCGACCCTGATGGTCATGGCCTGGTGCTCGAACTGGAACACGGATTCTCCTGATCGTGGTTGGGATAGCGGGCTGCGAACCGATTGCCGCAGCTCAAGGGCAGGCCCTACTAACTCGCGCGGGTTAGTAGGGCCTGCGGTTGAGCCGGGCGGCTGGAACCGGCGTTGAGGGGTGCGGGTGGGCCGGGTTTGCGGGTTTGGTCTTCCGGCGGCGGGTTTGGCGTCGCTGGAAACCCGCAACGCGTTTGCGCAGCTCGGAGGCTGTCTGTGGGCGCGGTTGCGGGTTTGCGGGTTTGTTTTCGACTCTGAGAAGGGGTGTTGTTGGTTAGGCGCGTGCCGTGCTCGACAGGGCGCACGCGGTGCACATGACCTGGTCCGGGCTGATCCGCCCGCCGCAGCTCGGGCACGTGGCCACGAACCGCAGGCCGCCCGGGATCGGCCGGCGGATCGGCGCGGGCGCCGCCGCGGCGATCAACCTGGTGGTGGATGCCATCGCCGGTCACCGGGCCTTGTGCAGGGCCTCGCAGGCCGGGCAGCGCGGGTTGCTCGACAGCCACGCGAACCAGACCGTGTTCGGCTTGGCGATTTTGATCCCGCACAACGTCTTCGCAGAGCCGTCCCACCACGAGCGAGACGCCGCGATGTGCATCATGTCCTCGTCCACCAGAACCTCATTTCCGTCACTTTGAGTGACTGTCAGCGGGTGTGCGGAGGCCAGGGAGGGAGCCGCGAAACGGGCTCAAACCCCTGATATCCGGGTGTTTTGGCTGGTCGGAGGCCGCAGACTCCCCTGACTCCCTGGGTGGGGTCCCCGCTGGTCAGGTGAGGGAGTCAGTGACGGGGAGGCGGCGAGGGAGATCTCCCCGCCTCCCCGCCGCCTCCCTCACTCGCCGTCTTCCTCACCGTCACCGTCGTTGTCACGCTCGGTGATCGCCTCGGTGATGCGTTCCGCGCCGACCTGCATGACTCCGCCGGTCTTGTACGGGGCCGCGCCGAGCGGGGTGAGGTAGGCGGTGAGGTCCTCCAGCGACCAGCCGGTGTAGTGGCCGGGGTTGAGCGTCGCGAGGCGCTGCAGCACCTCGGTGGTGCGCATCCGCTTGGCCGTGCCGATGACGCGGGCGATGTCGGCGAGGGTGTCGACCTCGACCGGCTCGGGATCGGCCGGCGCGTCGGCGAGGCCCGCGGCCTGGCGCAGCGCGAGGGCGCGTTCGACCACCGGCGTGACCTCATCGACCTCTTCGGATTTACGCAGGTAGCAGCTCCGCACCAGGCCCGGACGGGCCATGAGTCCGCGGGTCATGGCGGTGCCGATGTCGCCCGGTCCTTCGGCGGTCTTGGGCTCCAGCGACACCGCCGAGATCCCCGCCTTGTACGAGCCGGTGCCGAGTACGGCGTCGTTGGACTGCTGGTCACCGATGGCGAAGCACAGCTTGATCGCGGTGACGGCCATCAGCTTGCGCGGCAACGCCGCCGTGGACCCTTCCGGGGTGGCCCAGACCAGCACGATCCCGTACTTGCGGGCGGCGTTCTGCAGCAGCACCGCGACGTTCGCGGCCTCCTCGCCCAGGTCGGCGTCCATGAACAGGGCCTGGCACTCGTCCACGACCACCACACGCGGGCGCATCTGCGGGAACTGCTCCGCCAGCTTGCGGGTCAGCGACCGTTCCCCGTTGGCCTTCAACAGCTTCCCGCGTTCCTCCAGGCTCATGTAGAGGGCCTTGAGGTTGTCCAGGCAGGCCTTGACCGTGTCGGGGCTGGCACCGGTCTTGAGCGTGCGCAACCTGGGCTCGTACGGGTCGTAGTCGGCGTTCTCCGCCAGCACGAACACATCCACGTCCACCAGCGGATCGAGGATGGCTCCGGCGACCAGGGAGATGACGAACGTGGACTTGCCGGAGCCCATCATCCCGGCGACGGCGTAGTTGGTCTCGAACAGGCGGGCGGTGACCAGCTCCCCGCGGATGTTGTAGCCACCGGGAACGCCCTTGAAGAAGTCGGTGGAACCCTTGTGCAGCAACGGCCATGGCTCGACCGGACCCGAGAGTGCGCCCTGGTCGGCCACCCACAGGTCGAGCACACCGGGCTTGTCCTTGGGTTCGGACGGCCACACCTCGACCGGCAGGCGCACGAGGTTGTGCGCGAACACGGTCTTGCGCCGCACGATCTCCTCGACCGGCACACCAGCGGGCAGCACCAGGCGCATGCGCCAGCCCTTGCCGTCGCGGTGCGGGACGTCGATCCAGGTCGGGGTAATCGTTGTGCCCCAACCCTTCTTGAACGCCTCACGCAGCAGCGGCAGGCCCCCGAGGTTGCGCAGCGCGGCCAGCACCGCGGACTCGTCCGGCACGACGTTGCGGCCATCGGCCGGCGTGGTCTCCATCGGCGCGGCCCACACCGGCAGGGTGCCCTGCGCACGCCCGACCAGGTTCGACCGCACCGCCCACGTGCCGATCCCAGTCAGTGCCCAGGCCCACCAGAAGCCACCCACCGGGGAGGCTTCGACCACGGTGGACCAGAACTCGGCGATGCCGTTCCACCGGTCGGTCAGCGACCCCGCGCCGATGATCGCCTGAACAGCGGCGATACCGAGCAGCACGACGTGGCCGGAGGCGAGCACGACGATCACGCCGCCGGACCAGCGCAGGATCTCGATGCGGCGTTCCCGGCCACGCTGCGCGGCACCGTTGCGCCGCGCCTCCAGCGCGGCTTCCAGTCCAGCCAGGACGGTGAAGTCCTCCGCGCTCTTGGCGTTGACGCGCAACGTGGTGATGGCCTGTTCCAGGTCGAGGTGCTTGCGCCGTGCGCGGCGTTCCGCACGGCGTGCCCGTGAACCGGCGACGGTGTATCCGGCGTTGCGCACCACGGCCCGCCTGGCGCTGCGGGTGCGTTCGTGGGTGACACCGGCGCGCACGACTCGTACGACCGCTCCGGCGGCCTGGCGGGTCTGCAGGGCGGCGCGCTGGGCGGCCATGCGCCGGTCGACGGCCGCGGACTCCTCGTCGGTGAGCAGCTCACCGGTCACCGTGTCGTCGCGTTCGACCTGTCCGCCGGGGGCGGCGGGCAGGGCCGCCGGGGCGGTGCGGCGCAGGGGCACCACGTTGTCGGTGTCGTGCTCGGGGTGGGTGTGTTCGGGGGTCATGCCGTCACCTCCTGGCGGCCGTCGTCGGGGCCGTCGTTGTGCGTCGCGGCCTGCCAGACGACAGCCGCGTGGGTGGCACGGATGCGCAGGAACTTGCGCACCGCGTCCTTGCTCGGGGAGGCCGGAAGCTTCCCGGAATCGATCGCCGCGCGGACGCGGGCGACGTAGCCGCCGAACTTGTCGGCGATCTCCGCCGGAACCTCAACGGCGGGCGTTTGCCCTCTTCCCGAGGGGTTCGAGGTCTTCCCAGCCGCGGTGACATCCGGGGCCGGGAGGGCAGTGAGGTAGGCGGTGATCTCGTCGGCCAGGTCCTCGCACAGGTCGGTACCGGGCACGTCGACGGGAAGGCCGGGAACGGTCGCCGGGACCAGCCGGGAGCGGGGGCCGAAACCGCCGCGCAGGACGAACGTGCCGGGGCGGTAGATCAGGGTCGCGGTGCCGTCCGGGGCGACTTGTGCGGCGGCCTGGCGGACGGCGGCGCGGCGCACGCGGTGCAGTCGTCGGCGGGCCTCGCGCTCGACCGTGAGCGCGGCGCGCTCGGCGCGGGTGCGGCGGGTGCGCATCGGCGCGGCGTGCACGAGCTGGTGCACCACGACACCGCCGACCGACACCAGGGCCATGACGATGCCGTGCGCGATGCCGCCGGGCTGCTCGGCACCGTGCACGAAGTTGAGCACCGCGGCCACAGCGGCGAACACCCATGTGCCGGTGTGCAGCCACCCGGTGGACCGGCCGGCACGTGCGGCCATCGGCACGGCGAACGCGAACACCCACATGGCACCCTCGGAGAACAGCGGCAGCAGCACACCGGGGGCACCGAAAATCTTGACGCCGTAGACGGCCATCGCGGTCCACGCCAGCACCGCCGGGACAACGATGACGGGGATGAACATCAGGTCCAGCACGTGCGCGCGAATCCAGCCGGTCAGCTTGGCGCGGGCGGCGGTGCGCCGGGTGCGCGCGGCCTGCTCGGTGTCGGCGCGCAGGCGGGCGTCATGGTCACGGTCGGCGCGACGCTGCTCCAGCAGCATCCGGCGGTCCTCGCGCGCCTGCTCTGCGGCGGCCACGCGGTCAGCGCGGCGGTTCTCGGCCCAGGTGCTCATGCCGTTGCCTCCCAACGGTTACGGCGCGCACGACGGCGCGGGTTGAACGAGGTAGTCGAGCGGCGGAGGTGGGTCCGGGTGGATCGGCCGGCCGCGCGAGGCAGGTACAGCAGCGCGGCGGCGGCCAGCAGCGCGGGCACCGCGAACACGGCGGCCTGGATCAGGGGCTGGTCGGCGAACCCGGTGACCATTGCCCACTGCACCGCGGCGATGCCTCCAGTCAGGACCAGCAGCTTCCACAGCAGCACGGCGCAGACGATCGCCAGGCCGGAGCCCAGCAGCAGCAACAGGAAGAGGGGGTCCTCGGTCATCGGGCCGCTCCGTTCACGCGGGCGGCCTCACGCGTGGCGAGGGCGTCGTGGGAGTACTTGGCCGCCATCTCGACCGCCTCGTGGTGCTCGGGGTGCGACCGGTCGCGGGTGATCGGTGCCAGCAGCCGCACGCAGTACTCGAACCAGCGGGCGATCTGCTCAGGCGGTGCGCCCAGCGGCGGGCAGGTCGTGGCGATGGAGCGGCAGACGTCGTAGAGCGTGAGAGTGGTCGTGGTCAGGGGGTTGGTGGGCGCGGACATGGCACATGGGGTCCTGTCTGTGAGGTGGCGAAAGAGAAGCCCTGGGCGGGCGGTGCGTGGTTGGCGGTTCGAGCCGCCCGGCCAGGGCGTGGGATACGGCGGGCTGGTGACGGTCGCGTGAGTCAGCGCAGGTACCCGCGCGTGTCGGCCTCGGCCCACGCGGCCTCGGCTTCGGCGGTGGTGCAGTTGCGTTCGATCGTCTGGCGCTTGCGCGTGGCCGCTTCGGCCGCGTCCAGGTGCGCGCTGTGTCCCGACGAGCTGAGGAAGTCCGCGTGTGACTCCTCCCGGATCGCCGTGAGCAGGGTGGCGACCTTGTCCGCGCGGATCTGTTCCGACTTCATGACGGCCTGTCCCCTTTTCGTTGCTGTGACTGGACTTCGGGCCGGTCAGCGGCGCGGCGGGTGTGACTGGGCGACGGTGTCGCGCTCGATCTCCCCGATGCGGTGGCGGATCTTCTGCGCGGCTTCAGGGCTTGCGGTGTCGGCGATCTCGACCAGCAGCCGACGAAGCTCCTCAACGGTGTTCATGGCAACGTCCTCCCGGACCGATGACTGTCTGGTGTGGACGGCGGTTAGCAGGACGCGAAGAGCTGGCACTTGTAGTTGCTGCAGTACCTGCCGTCGCGCTGGCGCAGCACCTTGCCGCAGAACTTGCCGTTGCGGCCGGTCCGCGCGGTGCAGCGCTGCGGCTGGGACTTGCTGGTGAGCTTGCTGAGCATCGACATGGGACATGCCTTTCTCGCTCTGGTGATCGGGTGAGGTGGGCACCGTCAAGCGGGCGGGGCGCTAGGGCCTTGGCGGTTCGAGCCGCCCGCCTGACGGCAGAAAAAAGGGGGTGACGGAACCGGTGAGCTCACGGGGGGCGGTCGAGCTCACTGGTTCCGTCACCAGGACTCGAGCCCCTTGCGTCACCTGTGTTCAGCTAGCCGCGCCAACCCCAGCTGCGTGCGGTGGCGTTACCGCGCAACGCCCAGGAACGGGCCGGTGCGGGTGCGGTGGCTGCCGCGCCAGCCCCAGGTACGCGCGGCGGTCTCGCCGTTGACGTCCGGGTCGGCGAGCCAGCTCGGCACCGTGCCGTCGCTCTCGCAGGTCGAGCACGCGGATCGGGTGCTGGTCGAGCAGTCGGGACACGGCCTGCGCGTGGTGTCCATCACGGGTCAGCAGCCGTCGGCGCGGTCGAGAGCCGCGGTGAACAGGGGCAGGTGCGCGGGGTAGAGCCGCCCGCCGGCCTTTCCAGCGGCGCTGGTCAGCGCGTTCTCGGGCACGGCGACGGCCCCCTTTCCGGGGTGAGGTGAGTGGGTGGGGTGTGCGTGCGGGCACGGGTGCGGGACACTGGCCGTGCCTGCGCTCGGCTGTGTCCGGGTGTGTGGTGGTGCACCCTGGTCCGGCGGTGCGTGCTTGGCGGTTCGAGCCGCCGGACCAGGCAGCGGGCGCGGTTTCCGCGCGGGTGCCGGTTGGGCCGTGCCGGGTTCGCTCACGACTGCCGAACCCGGTCGATGAACGTGCCGCCGTTGGTGTCGCACGGCAGCCAACGGGTCGAGGTCGGGTTCATGTGCTGCTGCCGCGCGGTGCCGGTGGCGTTGCTCCAGCTGACCTTGTGGCAGACCGAGCACGTCTTTTCGATGAGCGCCATGTCAGGCCCCTTTTCGCAGAGTGAGGAATTTTTCGAGGTCAACGCTGGTGAGAGACCGGGCACCGGTACTCGTAAGTGCCGGCGTGCACCCACACCGGCTCACCGAACCCCTGATCGACCTGCACGGTGGGCAGGTCACAGCCGTTCGGGCAGGGCTTCACGGTGTGCGGCAGGGTGCGGACGAACGCGGCGGTCATCGCGGTCACCGGCCCTGCGCGGCGGTGCGGGGTCCGCGGACGCGGCCCGTCACCGTCGAGGTCGACAGGGTGACACCGAAACTCGGCGCGGACGTGCTGACGCGGATGTCACCGGAGACCGTGGCCACCGACACCGCCACCCCGTCGCGCACCGTCCGCACCGCGACGTCACCAGAGACCGTGGAGACCTCGGCGCGCCTGCCCACCTCCAGCTCGACATCACCGGTGGTCGAGGTGATCCGCGCGGAGGCAGCGGCGTCCACCACGACGTCACCAGAGATCGTGCGGGCGGTCACCGTCTGCGCCTCACGCACGTGCAGATCACCGGAGGTGGTGTCGAAGTCCACGGTGTCCAGCGACCACTCACCGAAGCTGCCGACCTCCAGGCCTGCCGACACCGTCTTCACGGTCACGTTCGAGTCGTCGGGCAGCAGCACGTTCACCCGCACCCCGCCGCCGCTGGTCACCTTGTCGCCCGCCACCACGCCGCCCAGCACCACGCCGCCGCCACCGAAGCGCACGTCACCGGCGGACACGACACGGCCGTTGACCATGCTCAGGCCCACGATGTTGGTGCCGACGCTGACGTTGTGCAGGTTCTGCGTCACGGTCATGCCACCGGCCGACTGCACCACCACCGTGCCCCCGCTACCGCGCGCGCCCGCCGGGCCGTTCGGCACCGACACGACCACGCCGCCCTCGCGCAGCTCGACCACGGCGCGGTCGATCAGGTCGGCGGCGACCTGGTCCCCAGGGGCCATCGGCGACAGCGTCACCCGCGCCTGCTCGACCCCGGAACCGTGCTGCACGAACACGTGACCGTGCTCGACCCGCACCGACGCGTGCAGCGGGCCGGACACCTCGAAAGCTTCAGAACGCATGACGAACACACCTCTCAGAACAGGAGAAAGCGAAGGGAGACAACGCAAAGCGGCGGGCGCGGTGAGCCGCGGCTACAGCACGGCCGTCAGCAGCGCGGCCACGAACAGCCACAACCAGTGCCAGGCCTGATCCAGCGCGTACGCGCCCGTGCCCAGGCTCGGGTTGTCGTCGCGGCCGGTGCGGGGCGTGCCCAGCACGTAGAACCTGGTGTGACCGGTGAGCCGCGCCAGCGCGGCCAGGGTGAAGCGACGGTCAGCCCAGTAGTGCGTGAGTGCGGAGACCAACTGCCCGACCACGAACCCCACTGGGCTGACGTCGAGGCCGAACACCAGCCACACCAAGCCCACCACCAGCGCGGTCACCGCCGTGTAGGAGGCGACGTGCGCCGCGCATGCCTTCCGGCCGGCGTGTCCGCGCTGGCCCTTACACGCGGCCTGGTGACTGGTCTGAACCCAGTGATCAGCGACGTTGTGCGCTACCAGCAGAGCGGGCAGCACCACCGCGAACGTCACCGCCGACGCGCTCACTGCGTCACCTCCGGCGGCTCGCTCTCCCACTTACCGCAGACGCATTCACGCTCCACCGCACCGCACCAGGAACACGCCAGGAACCGGTCCACCGCGTCCTTGGTCTTGCGGGCCGCCTCGGCCAGCTTGTTGACCAGCGACATCACGCGGCCACCGCATCCGGCGCCGCGGCCTGGTTCGCCGTGGTCTGGTTCGTGGCTGCCCAGAACGCGTCCGAGCGGACCTGCGCCCGGTTCCAGCGCTGCCAGGCCAGCCGCGTGCGCTCCACCGCGTCACCGTGCAGGCCCCGCACGTGCGCCAGTGCCGCGCTGTAGTCGGCGCGGGTCGGGTTCTCCCGCACCAGCTGACTGATCGACGCCATCCGTGCGGCCAGCCGCACCATCGCCTTACGCGCCACCAGGTATCCGGCGCAGGCCTGCTCCTCGGCCAGGCGGAACGCGGCCAGCGGAATGGAGAAGCTCTTGATCTCGAACATGCGAAGAGTCCTTTACTTTTGCAAACAACTGAGGGAAGCGGCTACCTGCGGAGACAGGCCGTCTCCGCAGTGGGGTCGTAGACCATTGGGTCCCGGGACCTCACCGGCCGGTCGAAGCGCGGACGAGTGAGGAACCGGCACTCGAACGGGCTTGAGTGCTCTCACGTGTTCAAGGGGTCAGCCTCTGCCTTGGATCTCCCGGCATTGGCGTCCAATGCCTCACGTCGCTCGCCGCGCAGCACGCTGCGCGGGTCATTGCGGGCTTGCGCCAGGCCGTGAGGCCCGACGTGCTGCCGGGGGTGCGGGTTTCGCTGACCCTGTTCAGTTCTCAAAGAACGTGGCCGCGGCGGCGGTGTCCGACGTGAAGTCCGGTCCTGCCCACCGAGTCGTCAAGCTGTGAACTGCGGCTCGATGTCTTAAGACATCTTGCGTGTCGCAGACGCTACGGCACGGATGTCTCAAACGTCAACAGGTGTCGTAAGACATCCGGGTAGGATGTGGCGTTATGGCTGATCAGGGCACGGATTCTGAGGACAAGCGGAACGCGAGTCGCCGCGTGGCTGACTCCGTCATCGCGGACATCCAGCGTGGCGAGTGGGCGGTCGGCAAGCCCCTGCCGACCTACAGGCAACTAGCCGCGGATCAGGGCGTTGCCGTCAACACGGCGATGGCTGGTGTTCGTCTGGCGCAAGCTGAGGGCTGGGTTGAGATCAGGCCGAATGCTGGTGCAGTCGTGCGGGATCGCAGTCAGGACGTCGGAGCCGAACACGAGCTGCGCGAACTTCGCACCAAGGTGGAGGAACTGCGCGTGACACTTCGGCGGGTAGGCGAAGCGCTGGGTGGCGCTGAGGGCGACCTCGCGGACGTAGTCGCCAGGCTCGGAGCGATGGGCGGCAGTGCCCAGACCGCAGAGCCTCACAGCGCTCGAACGAACGCTGTTAGCCCGTCAAGCGCCGCCCCGCCCCAGGCCGCGACCTGACGGGCAGCTGTGGCCGTACCGGTCGGATCGCGAATCACCATGGCGATGACGGCGACGACCAACGCGGCGAGAACGAGTCGCCGGCCAGTGCCCGAACTACCTGGCATCGGAAGAGTGGTCTTGGTCCTGCGGCTCATCGGTATCTCCCTTGACCTGCGGGTTTGTGATGTCCGTAAGTCAACCGCCGAACGCGAAGATGCGGTATGAACGGGACAGGAACTGAACCCGCACCGATCAGGAACTCGGGTTCGCAGACCTGAGCACCGCGGTGCCAGCTTCCGGGGAGGGGGTGGCGTGTGGACGTTGTAGGGGAGTGGAACGGGGGCCTCGTTCAAGCGCTACGCATAGCGCTGCGCATGACGATGGACGAGCTGGCGGACAAGCTCGACATGTCGACGCGCGTCGTGGGGAAGTGGGAGGCGAACGCGGAGCTTGTTCCCGCACTGGCGACACAACAACTCTTGGACGTGGTGCTTGAGCGGGCGACTGAAGGTCAACGGGCGCGGTTCGCGTTGCTCGTGGCCCAGGCGGCTCCAGCGGTGCCAGCCGCACCGGTCGAGGTCGTGTCCAGCGGCTCTGCCCACACTGCGCTTGTGGTGCCCACCGTCATTGCAGCGCCACCGCGCCATGAAATTGGCCTGCCGACCAGTGACACGATTGAGTACCTGCGTTCGAATCTCCAGAACCAGTATCTGGCGGACAACCTCATCGGTCCCCGTGCCCTTCTTCCGGTCATTACCGCACATGTTAGTACTGTCGAGGCCCTTCGGAAGCAAGTGACCGGCAAAACGATGGACGAACTCCTCGCGATCGAGGCTGGTTACGCGGAGTTCGCCGGATGGCTAAGTCACGACAGTGGCGACATGGGCAACGCAACGCGCTGGTACACACACGCCTATGAAACCGCAAATGCCGCTGGCGACGAACGAATGAGTGCTTTTGTACTGACGCGTCGCGCAGTTCAGTCTATTGGGGAAGGGGACCCACACTATGCGGCGCGGCTTGCGCGCATGGCTCAGCGTGACGACTCGATAACAACTGCACGTGTTCGTGCTCTTGCCGCCCAAACGGAAGCAATTGGGCACGCAATGTCAGGAAACCATAGCGAGACAGACAGGGCGTTGGATGCCGCCGCTCACCTAACCGATTTGGGCAGTAGCGTGCGACCGGATGGCGACCCGTCCGTGGGTCGATACTGCGAGCCTGAACTTTACCTGAAAATCACGAATGCCAAGTGCCAGCTTGAACTTGGCCGCGCAGAGAATGCGGTTATCGCATTTAGGGACGTGCTTGGTTCGCTGCCGAGCAGCTACCACCGGGACCGCGGCAACTACCTAGCCAGGCTGGCGCAGGCCTGCGCGCTCGCAGGCGAGCCTGTCGACGCCTGCATCGCGATCGAAGAATCGCTAGGTATAGCATTGGCCACTGGCTCGACCCGAACGGTCGCCGACCTGGAAAAGATAATTCCTGTCCAGTTGGCACCCTGGGCCAGTGAACCTGAAGTCTTGCGGGTTCGTGAGATGCTTCTAGATGCACAGAAGACCGATGGAAGGTAGTGCAACGGTGATCGCTATCGCAACGGACTCCGCGCCTGGTCGACCCAACCAAGACTTCGTGATCGTGTCTGACTCACTTGCCGTGGTGATCGATGGTGCCGGTATTCCTTTCGGCGGATGCAAACATGGCGTCACCTGGTATGCGCAGCAACTCGCAGCACGCACTATGACCGCCCTTGTCGGCTGCCCCGAAAAGCCCCTTCAGGAAGGCCTTGAGGAGGGCATCGCGGCCGTCGTCGCTCAGCATGCCGACTCTTGCGACCTAAGTGACCCCGGAACGCCCTGCGCGGCCGTAGGGATTCTGCGCATAGGCGATGAAACCGTTGACACCCTTGCACTGTCCGACGTGTCCGTAGTGGTGGAGACGGCGGACGGACCTCAGGTCACTTGCGATCTAGGTATTGAAGATCTTTCAGGAACCGAGCCGGATGCGGTCGCTGGGATGAAATTCAACACCCCCGAGCACGATGAGGCTCTGCGGGCGTTGGTGGCCAATCAGACAGCCACTCGAAACCGCGAGGGCGGTTGGTGGGTGGCAGCAGCGCTCCCCGAGGCTGCTCGTCACTCGGTGGTCAACTCATACCCGCGGCGAGACGTGCAACGGGCCGCGGTCATGTCGGACGGCGTCACGCGCCCGGTGGACCAGATGAAGATCTACTCCTGGCCCGAGTACCTCGACCTCCTGGACAAGCTCGGTCCGGCCGGCCTCATCGACCACGTGCGGTCGATCGAGGTCGAGGACCCAGACGGCGAGCGCTACCCACGGACAAAACGTCACGACGATGCCGCCCTCGCAACGGTTGTCGGCGGGCTCAGCGCCGCGATGACTCAGAGCTGACGCACCTACCGTCACAGTTGTCATGAACGGCAGGCCAAAGACCTGCCGTTCATCGTTCAGCAGGCCTATTCGTGGCCCTTAGAACGGCGGCTCATCCTCTTCCGGTGTTCGTCTGCACAGAGCTTTACGGGCGATGAAATGCCTCACCAACACCGATCCAAGCCCTGCAACCGCAATGGTGTAACTCGTGAGTGCCAGCCATGAGCCGTTCTGTGCCCGGCTCCATGCGGCAACCTCGCCCTTCGTCAGCGGCAGACGGTCGGGGTTGAGACCTTGGGTCCGCACGACCGTCGTCGGCGGCGTGGCAGGCGGACTGCCTGGCACGTGTTGATAGACCTGCCGAAGATCAACCCAGACGAGTTCGGCGGGTTCGCATGCGCGCCACAGAGGCGAAGGCTGAGACTCGCGCGATTCGACCATGTGTTCGATTGTGCATCGGCCTGTCCGCTGCGAACAACCCTAGGCATCGACTCGTGTGGCGGCGCAATGGTGAACTGGTGGCCGATGCGGCTCGCTCGCGGGAAAACCGATGAAGATGCAGGTCTGCAGCTCACGCTTCCCCTGTCAAGTCCCTTATAACCTCACTCCGGTCAGCTGCAGAATTGCACACCTTGGAACTCACCGCTTGGTTCGGGGGTCTTGGTCAGCACCACTGGTACCGGCACCAGTAGCAGCGTGTCGGATGCTTCACCAGGTGCTGCGGTTCCCCTGTGCTGATCATTAACCGTCCACCCCTCCGGCCATGTGCACTCGATGGATACTTCCGCTGCGACAGCCTTCTTCATTGACGTGATTACAGCGAACCTCGTCTTCATGAACCGCGCGCCACGAAAGAAATTAACCCCGTCGAACGTTGCAATGCCGAAAGTCGAATATTCAAACACCGCACGGCAGTTGAAAGTCACACCGTCGAACCGCGCGACGCCGATGAAGGTCGTACCGGTGAACCACGCGTCGCCATTAAAGTTCGCCTTATGGCAGTTCACGCCCCTGATGAAGGTTGCCTCGGAGAACCAGGCGATGCGGCTGAAAGTTGCGTGATCAAATTCTGCGCCATTGACGAAGGTGGCCCCACGGAACCACGCAAGCTCGGAGAAGGTCACCTTATCGAAGGACGCGCCGCCATTAAAATTCGCACCATCAAATGTCGCGTCCATGCTGAAAGTCACTTCGCTGAACAGTGCATTGCCGGAGAAGGTGGCTCTGTTGAATTGCGCGCCGCCGTTGAAGGTTGTCCCGGTGAACCCCGCTACGTCGCTGAAAATCGCCCCGTTGAACGATGCGATGCCTGAGAATTCCGCGTCGCCGAACCAGACTCCACCGGAAAAGTGCACCTCGGTGAAAGCTGCCTGCCGCAAAGTAAGGCCAGCGGCGTTAAAATCGATGAGAGTGGCACCAGTAAGGTCGAGGTCATATGCCTCGCCCCAGTAAAGGGAATCAGTCGGCTGGCCGCTAGTCGTATCTAAGCCGAAGCACAGATGGGTGGTGAGGATGCGCTGCGCAGTGAGTCGGACCTCGCGTTCCTGACGCAACTGCTCGGACGTAACGGCTGGTGTGGGTGGTCTGAGACTGATACGGCGCGCGGTCGCAGAACCAGTAGTGACACGGTCGGTCGCGATGCGTCGGCGTGGGGTCATAGAAAGCCCGGTTCGGCGAGTGGCGGCCTGCTCAGGCGGCGGGGCGTAGGGACTGCGCAGGTAGGCGCAGATCACGTTGATCACGGTCTGACGCTGGTGGGGGTTGTCCTGGGCGACGCGTTCCAACGCGTACAGACCGCCGTGCCGGACCGCCGCCTTGTCCGAACCCAACTGCTCAACCGCCTTCAGATACAGCTCGGTGATCCGCCGCGCCGCCGCGTCGTGCGCGGTGTCGGCAGCGGCCTTGCGCTGCACGGCCAGGGACAGTTCGGCCGCGCGTTGCCGGCGGGCGGCCAATAGCAGCGCAGCAGCGCCACCAGTGCCAACCAGCAGCGTGGCAGCGGTCCGGATCGCGTCCAACCGGTCTCGTGGCTCGGTCCCAGAGAAGTTGACCAGCAGGAGCACCGCAGCGGTGATGCCCAATCCCAGTAGGACGAGTGCGCCGAGCAGGATCGCCCGCGGCGTCAACGCCGGCATCACCTCCGTCTCCGGCTCCACCATCGGGCGGGCTGGCATGGCCGGGTGAAGAGACCGCAGTACCCCGAGCGCTGCCGCAGCACCCAGCAGCAGCACGATGATCGGAACCATCCACCATCGGCCCAGCCACATCCACACGGCAGACCACCAGGACCAGGATCTCGCCATCCATATCGCCATGCCCAAGCCTGTGCCAGCCAACAGCAGGGCTAGCACACCAAGCCCAGCTCGTCCGGTCACTACCTGTCGCACACGGGTCGCTAGCCCGACAGCGGAAGGCGGAGTTACATCGGTCGTCACGCAGACGGGATCGCGGACTCACCCACAGCGTTACCTGGTGGGGACAACTCGTTCTTGAGCTGTCCCCACCTACGAGCTGGTCAGCGCCAAGGAGCACGCGCAAGTGTGAGTCCGTAAACCGAGTGGGCTCCTGCTTCGCGTAGTCGTCGAGCTACCGCGTTCAGGGTGGCGCCGGTCGTAAAAACATCGTCATAGACCACAACTATCTTGCCTCGAACTGCGGCGGAATCTACGACGTTGAGCGCGAGGTAAAGTTGCGCGGCATTCGCGCGTCGCTCTGCAAGGCTGCTTGCCGTCGCCATTTTAGGCGTGCTAGCCGTCTTGATGATCACAGGTGGATCCACACGGAATGGATAACGCCCCGGCGGGTCCTGCTGCTCCATCGCAGACTCAAGCGTCCAGCTTGCCTGGTCATTACCCTTCCGTGGCAGTCCTGATTCCAGGAAGGCGGGCATGGGAATAATCAGGTGCGATATACGCGCGATCTCCCAGTGAGGCAAGTAGCCAAGTAGTACACGTGCCGCAATGACGCCCCAACCCCATCGGTGATGGTACTTGTGCTGCTTGATTGCGGTATCTAGTGGACCAGTCTTCATTGCAATCGCTGTATTGGAAACGTAGTAGCGGTTGGGGTCTGAGCACAATTTATTGATGCATGGCCCGGTTCCTGTGCTGTACTGCTGGCCGCAGGCAGTGCAGTAGTATGGAGCGGCGCGCTTGATTGTGGCGTTTGCGCAGGTGAAGCACCGTTGAGGTGGTCCTACTGCAACGTACGCGCATTCCTGGCAGTTTCCGAACCCTGCTGGACGCGGGGGTTTCATCTCGTTCATTTAGATGCCGCTCAGCCGAAGTCCAATACGAGTTGTGCCCGTCGTTCATCTGCTGCGTAGATTCGCGAAGCTGGCGCCAGGGATTCCGCCACTTCTTCGACGCTCTCAACCTGAACTGCGCCGCGGCCTTCCACGTACTTTCGTGCCCACTCCTGATCTTGCGTGAGGCTCTTTATGAGGAATACCTTTTTGCCATGTTCAAGCGCAACGCGCGCCTGCATCTTGGCGCCAGAGGTACTTCCTGCCTCGATCACAACCGTACCTTGTGCAATTCCAGACATTGTCACGTTGCGACGGGGGAAAGTCCACGTTGCTCCAGGCGATGACGGCCAGAACTGTGAAACAACAGCACCGCGTCCGCCGGTCGCGATCTGGTTCGTGAGTTCTCGGTTCGAGGCAGGGAAGTAGCGGTTGATGCCGGTGCCGACGACTGCGATGGTGCGCCCACCTGCCGCGAGGGCGGCTGTGTGTGCTGCGGTATCGATGCCCTGGGCGAGGCCAGAGACGACAGTGACGCCTCGATTGACCAGCTCCCGGGCCATCCGCCCTGCTCGTTTGAGGCCCTCATCGCTCGCTTGGCGGGTGCCGACAACTGCCACGCTTCTTAGGTCATCCTCGGTGATCTCGCCGCGGATGAACAAGAAGGGTGGGGGGTTGTGCACCAGGCGCAGGTTGGCGGGGAAAGCCTCGTCAAGGATGGTAACTAGGCGCGCATCGGGCTGGGAGAGCTTGTCTACCTCCGCCTGAGCGGCAGCAACGAACTCGTCTAGACGCCCGGCGGCTCCCCTTAGGGCTTCAGCTGCTTTCGCGCCGTCCTTGCCTGTCTCAGCTGGCTGTCCACTCCACAGGCGATCAACGCCACCAGGGCGCTGAGCCTCGCGGGCAATCAGATACCAGTTGACGCCTGACACCTTGCATAGTCCAAGCAGCCTGAGCTGCTGCTCTGTGAGTCGCATCCTACTCCTATCGCACATCTGTTCGAATGCGTCTGTCACTCATATGTATCGCACACTTCCGGCAAGAATTACAGTCGGCTGGCGTAGGTCTAGGCCAACGTGCCCGTATCGGGCGCTGTCCCATGTGTCTCAGGTGTCTCATGATGCCTCTGAGCTGCGTAGATGGCGCGGGCACGGATCGTGGCTGCCGGTCGCGCATGCCTGGAAGGTGCAGGGCCTGGGGGAGGAGGGGTGCCCGCGTTTTCGATCGCATGTTCGTTTGCGAGGGCCGAAGACTTAGGGCAAGCCTGCTTCATGTGGACCTGCGCACGCTGATGAGCAGTGCACCGCAGTTGCAATCGCGGTGGCATCCACTCACGCTCAGGAGCGTCCACGGAAGCTCGCCATCAGTCGTCGACCAGCCGAAACGTTACTGATGATCCTGGGTGATCGGTCACTCGCAGACCTCGAAAGTGTGCTCGTGACGTGGGCGCAAGCTGGCCGCGTAACAGAGGCCGTCTGGAAGTCGACTTCCTTGCGTGGATGTGACCGTCCGTGCCCGAGCCGTAGCGATTGGTCGACCGATCGCATATGTACTCGGTGGCCTCCTCGCCATCACCCTGTATGGGCTGGCTATCTGGCAAGCCCCTGAGTTCTTAGTGAATAGGGACGTCCTGAGCAGGGCCACCCCGGAGCAGCGCTTGCCGGCCGAACACAACGCGCGCCTGATCGTGATCTCCGTTGGCGGTGCGTTAGTCGTTGGTACCGGTTTGCTCTACACCGCACGGAACTATCGGCTGGCACACCGCGGGCAGGTCACCGAGCGGTTCACCAAGGCGCTCGAACGCCTCGGGTCGGATGAGTTGTACGTCCGTATTGGCGGGGTTCACGCGTTGGAGCACGTCATGCGTGACTCCCCCGAGCACCGCGGCGACGTGGTAAAGGTTCTGGTCGCTTTTATTCGCGATCGCCTGCCTCGCAGAGGTACCGAGGCGGCGAACGAGACCCCGTGGATGCACCCACCATCCGGAAGCGATGAGCCAGAGTTGCCAGCCGAGCCCGCGCCGGACGTGCAAGCCGCGTTAACAGCGCTCGGCAGCCGCCCAGAACAGACCAAGCACAATCGAGCTTCGCTCAACTTCCGGCAGCTCCACGTCCAGGGCGTTCAACTTAGCGGCGCGCAGTTTAGGAAGGCGGACCTGCGCGGGGCCGACCTCCGGAACGCGGACCTGTTCGAGGCCGACCTCCAGAACGCGGACCTGAGCGGGGCCAACCTCCAGAACGCGTACCTGAGCGAGGCCAACCTTCAGAACACGAACCTGAGCGAGGCCAACCTCCAGAACGCGAACCTGAGCGGGGCCAACCTCCAGAACGCGAACCTGCACGGGGCCGACCTCCAGAACACGCACCTGTTCGGGGCCGACCTCCAGAACGCGCGCCTGAGCGGGGCCGACCTCCAGAACGCGGACCTGCGCGAGGCCAACCTCCAGAAAGCGCGCCTGCGCGGGGCCGACCTCCAGAAAGCGGACCTACGCAAGGCCAACCTCCAGAGCACGCACCTGCGCGGGGCCAACCTCCAGAAAGCGGATCTACACGGGGCCAACCTCCAGAACGCGGACCTACACGGGACCAACCTATCCCTAGCTTCGCTAACAGCCGAACAACTTCGGCAAGCCGCCTTGTCCGAGCACACGATCCTGCCGGAAGGACTCGCACGAGGTCCCTTGGGAGAAATTTGGGAGAAGAACCTCTCCTGATCACCTCTAGCGCCCAGCGCAGACCAACAACGACCAACGTCTTGACCAGCAGAGATGATCGCTTCTGCAGGTCAGCCCCGCAGGCGGACTTAGTTCGGGACGAAGAGGTCGCAGGTTCAAATCCTGTCACCCCGATTGAAATAACACGGGTCAGCCCCTGTTCGCAGAAATGCGACAGGGGCTGATTTGTTTTTTGCGGCCTCATGCCGGGCAAGTCGCTGTCGCGCAGCCTCCGAGTCTGCGACCCTCTGTTTCCGGAATGGGGTCGCACCGGGGGGACCATGACCGAAGAAGAAGTGCCTCTGACGCACAACGAGGTGACCGGCGACGCGCACTCCGTGGTCCAGGCGGGTGCGATCCACGAGGTCAACATCTACCACCGCCCGGAGCCGTCGCCGGAGATCCCGATCGCCGTCACCTGCGAGGTGGAAGCGGGCAGTTACCTGCTCCCGAACGGCTGGCACGACGCGATCCCCCTCGGCGGCGGGATGGTCCGCCTGTACGTCGAGTCCCGGGTGGACCGGGCGGTGCTGCTGCGCGCCCTGCGGGTGGCGGTGGTCGCGCGACGCCGGCCGGGCACCGGCACGGAAGCGCTCCACCTGGGAACCGTGGAAGTCCGCTCCTACCGGCTCGACCTGGACGCGAACCCACCTCGTCTCGCCGGTCCGAAGTTCCTCTACACGGTCGCGGCGGGCGATCCGGAGGTGTTCGAGATCGAGGTTCTCTGCACGCGTCACGACGTGGAGTGGCGCTTCGAACTCGACTGGATCTGCGCCGGCCGCACCGGCACCCACGTCGTCGACCTCGGCGGACATCCGTTCCGCTTCACCGGTTCTCCGGAAGGGGCGTGACCAGGTGCCCCCTCAGGTCGAGTTCCACCTCGTCCGCACGGCCGAGATCGTGTATCCGCCCAGTTCGGCCACCGGACCGCACCCGGTGGCCGTCCAGATCAGTGGGCACGCGGTCACCGTGGACGTGACCGCGGTCGAGGAGGTGGCCGTGCACTCCCTCGGGTTTCGCGTGGTGAACCGCCACCCGACCCGCAGCGGGACGGTCAGCATGTGCTTCAACCCGGCGCCGGAACCGAACCTGCGATTTTGGCTCGACGAACCGACGCGGACAGCGCACGGACCGGTCCGCCTCGACTGGCCGGTGACGATCCGCCGAGGACGCAGCCGGCAGTTCGTGGTGTCGGCACACACGAAGAAGCACGACGTCGAGTGGGAACTCTCGATCACGGTGGACTGGGGTGCGGGCCTGCACCAGATGACGTGCCGGGTGCGCACCACCGCAGAGACCGGCATGGTGAGGTTCAGCCCCGACGGGACCACGTCCGTCGCGAAGATCCACGCGGAGCCCGACCGCCCGGAGGATTCCTCTGCTCGGCCGTGAACTCCGGGCGTGCCCCGTGCGTTGGGCGAGATGCTGCGCTGGAAGCGCGACTGAGCTGAAGGCTCACGCCGACCCCTGACTCGGACGTCTCCCCCCAGAGTCGAAGGTCCTTTCTGGACACGGAAAAGGACATCAACATTCCCAATAAGCCACCCGATCGTGTGACGTAGCTCGACACGCGCGGTCGTAGACGGGACCGTGATTAGACAACGCAGAGACATCGTTCTGCGCCAAACCTAACGAAACGACCACGTAGCGTTAACCCTTACGAGTGAAGGTTGACGGTTCCACTTACGTTGCGTAACGGCTGTCTAGATCCAAACGACGTAGGCAGTGGTTCAGCCCTCGTTGAATATGTCGGGAGATGTTCGTGATGGACTCCGCCTCCGCCGCCAATCCTGCTCAGAGGTCGTGGATCGTTGTCGCGGCCAAGGCAATCGTGGTGTTGCAGTCCCTGGGGATCGTTTACATGCTCACATCGGCTTGGGTGACGGCCGTGGTGGCCGTCGGCTTCATCGCTGTCTTCGTCGCGATCCGGGCGCTCACGCGCGCCTCGCGGCAGGTCGACCGGATCTTCGAAGAGGAGCTCGGCCGGCAATAGGCTCGGCACCATGCTGACGCGGGTGTCCGAGGCCCTGGTGAAGCCGGGGCGAGAAGAAGAGTTCGTGGCACGGGTGCGCGAGCTGGTCGCGGGGTTCCCCACGACCTACGAAGGCCTTCTGGGGCACGAGGTGCTCGTCGACCTCGACGACCCGCGGCGCGTGCGGTACGTGAGCCGGTGGCGGGACGAGCAGGCGCTGGAGGACTACGCGGGCGCCGGGTGGCGCACCGATCCGGTGACCTTTCCCGACGAGGACGAGTACCTGCTGCAGCCGTTGACGCTGCGGCACTTCCGGCACGTGGACTGACTCAGGCGAGGAAGCCCTTCGCGGGCAGGCCCTCCGGGAAGCGTTCGAGGGCGTCGCCGGCCGCGCGGGCCAGTGACTCGAGCGTCTCGATCTCGGCCGGGGTGGCCGTGTGCGGGACGGCCCAGTAGCAGCCGATGGCGCCGAGCGGTTCCGGGCGCAGGATCGGAGCCATCACGAGACTCCTCACAAAAGTCGGCCGGTACGCTTCTTGAGGAATCCTCGAATCGAAGCGGATGTCCCTGATCGCCACGGTTTGACGATTCATCATCGCCCACCCGCTGATGCAGTTCACCGCCGGGAACCGCTGGCCCTTCCACAGCGGACTCATCGAGTCCTCGTCCGCGTAGTAGCAGAGGTCCCCGTCGAGCAGCACCAACGTCGCACCGTGCGCCACCAGCGACGACCTGGCCGTCGTGCGCACCACCCGTTGCACTTCCTCCAACGTGGCGGCCCCGGCGAGGCGCTCCATCGTTTCGGACATGCCACCACATTAACTCGCACCGGACCGCACACCTAGTTTTTCTGACTCGATTCAACTAATCGGCGGCGACGGCGCAGTGCGTGACCCTGCAACAAAGACGGTCGACGCTTTGCGAGAATCCGCCGTTCACTTCCGAACGGCCGCCGCCCACCGGGTGGTGGCACATCCCACTGTGGTGGTTGTGTCAGGTGGAATCCCCCTAGAAGCATCCACGGACTCTAGGGTTGAACCGTGACCACGCACCCTTCTCCCGAGATCCCGGACCAGCTCTTCGAGGACCCTGCCGCCGAGACCCGGTGGCGCGAGCGGTTCACCGCTCCCCGCATGAGCCTGCCCGGCTGGGCCGACGACGCACCGGACCGCACCCTGTACGTCTCCAACGCCAGTGGCGTGTGGGAGATCTACGCGTGGGACCGCGCGACGAACGAGCACCGCAAGGTCACCGACCGCCCGAACGGCACGTCGCACGGCACGCTGAACCCGGACGGCACCGAGATCTGGTGGTTCGACGACCACGACGGTGACGAGTTCGGCGTCTGGGTGCGCGAGCCGTTCCACGCCGACGGCGGCAAGCCGGAGCCGGCGGTCGCCGACGTCACCCCCGGCTACCCGGCGGGCTTGGAGATCGGCCGCACCGTCACGGCGGTGGCCGCCTCGACCGACGACGGCACCACGGTCTGGCTGAACCGCGAGGGCCGGAGCGAGGTGATCTACCAGCACGTCAACGACGCCGGCGTCACCGCGCTCGCCAAGGACGAGTCGATCGTCGTGATCGCGCACTCCGAGCACGGCGACAACCGGCACATGGCCCTGCGCGCCCTGAACGCAGGCACCGGCGAGACCGTCGCCGAGAAGTGGGACGGCAAGGGCAAGGGCCTCGACGCCATCTCGTTCAGCCCGGTGCGCGGCGACCAGCGGCTGCTGGTGCTGCACGAGCGCCGCGGCCGCGAGGAACTGCTGATCTGGGACGTCGCCGCCGACACCGAGCAGGAGATCGTGCTCGACCTGCCGGGCGAGGTCGCCGCCGACTGGTACCCGGACGCGTCCGCGCTGCTGGTCGTCCACACGCACCACGCGCGCAACACCGTGCACCGCTACGACCTCGCGACCGGCGAACTGTCCACTCTGGACACCGCGCCGGGCGTGATCGGCTCCGCGGGCGTCCGTCCGGACGGCACGATCGAGTACTCGTGGTCGTCCGCCGAGAGGTCGACGGTGATCCGCGCACTGGCCACCGACGGCACCGAGAGGGTGCTCGTCGAGCCCGCCGGCGCCAAGCCCGCGACGTCGTTCCCGCTGGAGGACGTGTTCGTCGGCGACGTGCACGCGCTGGTCTCGAAGCCCGAGGGCGAGGGCCCGTTCCCGACGGTGTTCCTGATCCACGGCGGCCCGCACTCGTCCGACGAGGACCGCTTCTCCGCGTACCGCGCGGTGTGGCTGGACGCGGGCTTCGCCACCGTGCACGTGAACTACCGCGGCTCCAGCGGCTACGGCTCGAAGTGGCGGGACGCCATCGAGGGCCGGCCGGGCCTCACCGAGCTCGAGGACATCGCGGCCGTGCAGGACTGGGCGATCTCGTCGGGCCTGACCGCGCCGGGTCGCTCGGTGCTGAACGGCGCCTCGTGGGGCGGCTACCTGACGCTGCTCGGCATCGGCGTCCAGCCCTCGCGCTGGGCCGTCGGCGTCGCGGGCGTCCCCGTCGCGGACTACTTCGCGGCCTACGAGGACGAGATGGAGCCGCTGCGGGCGTTCGACCGGGCGCTGTTCGGCGGTTCGCCGGAGGAGCTGCCCGAGCTGTACAAGGAGTGCTCGCCGCTCACGTACGTCGGGGACGTCACGGCGCCGGTGCTGATCCTCGCCGGGGAGAACGACCCGCGGTGCCCGATCCGGCAGATCGACAACTACCTGGACGCGCTGGCCGAGCGCGGGCACGCGTACGAGATGTACCGGTACGACGCCGGGCACGGGTCGCTGGTGGTCGCGGAGACGATGCGGCAGACGGCGGCCGAGGTGGACTTCGCCCGGAGGCACCTGGCGAAGTGACCGGACTCGGCTGGGCGGTGTGCTCAGCCGGGTTCATGATCGCGAGTTGTCCACAGGCTGGCGGCGGGCTGACCTGCGGTTATCCGAAGTCGGCTAGCCTGTGGACAACGCGGGAACCAAAACCGGGGATCGCGCGTTGCGCCAGGAGGAAGCGCGCGGGGGGCGGTGGGCACGGAAGGCCGGCAGCGTGGCCGAGATGGTCGGAACACCGGGGTGACCGAACTGCCGGGGTGGTCGGAACGCCGGACTCGTCGCCCGCGATACGACTGCTGTGACGGAGCTGCCGAGCCGCCCGCGGGCCAGGCCTGAGCGGGATGCACCAGCCGGGCAGATGCCTGAGCGGGGCGCACCAGCCGGGCAGATGCACGACTCCTGGTTGCTGCGTGAGGTCCTCGACGGCGAGTGGTCCGAAGCGCTGCTGGCCGGACTCGCCGGCGGCATCGGGTTCATGTACTTCGTGTTCGAGTACAAGGGCCACACGCCCACGATGACGATCGTCGCCCGGCATCACCCGGCGCCGTTCATCCCGACCGCGCTGCGGCACGCCGGCATCGCGCACGACGTCACGACCACCACCTCCGCGCGCAAGGCCGAGCAGCGGCTGCGGGCCGCCGACGGACCGGTGATCTGCCTGCTGGGCAAGGACAAGCACCCGGTCGGGGTGCTCGGGGTCGACGGGGACGAGGTCACCGTGCTCGACCGGGACGTGCCCAACCGGGGCGCGCCCGACCTAGGCGTCCACGCTCGGCCGCTGGCCGAGTTCATGGCGGGCTGGGGTCAGGGCAGGCACGAGATGATCGGCATCGGTGAGCGGACCGGTGAGCCGGACGTCGCTGCGGCCGTGCGGATGACCTGCGAGCACCTCACCGGACCGGTGCTGGGCAACAACTTCGACGTGAACTTCGGGTTCTCCGGGATGCGCAAGCTCGCGGAGCAGTTGCGCGACAAGGGGAAGAAGGGGTGGGGCCAGCGGTGGGCCGACGACCCCGCCCACGTGCGGCGGCGGCTGCACGACTGCCTGGAGGTCGAGTACACCGCGCCCGGCGCCACGCGGCCGCTCTACGCCGACTTCCTCGACGAGGTGGGGCTGCCGGGGGCGCGCGAGTTCCGGGAGTCGGGTGCGCTCTGGTCGGAGGTCGCGCGGGGTGGCGACTACGAAGTCGCGCGGGGTGGCGACTACGAGGTCGCGCAGGGTGGTGACTACGACGAACTGGCCCGGAAAGTCGACGAGGCCCGTTCCGTCGAGGAACGGGCCGTCCGTCTGCTGATGCGCTAGGCCGGGGTCACGCGGACTGGGCCTGCCACATCCAGTGCGCCTGCTCCAGGTCCTGGGTGATGCCGATCAGGAGGTCCTGGGTGACGAGGTCGGGCTTGTCGGTCTCGTCGATGCGGGCACGCATCCGGGAGATCAGGGACGCGAGGGACGTCGTGATCGCGGCGACGACCTGGTCCTCCTTCAGCCAGCCCGACTCGATCTCGGGCAGGCCGGACGACTCGGCGATGACCTTCGCCTTGCCGTTCGGCGTGACGCCGATGGCCGCTGCGCGCTCCGCCACCTGGTCGGCGGCGTTGCGGGCGAGCACCACGAGCTCGTCCAGCTGGAGGTGGACGCTGCGGAAGTTCTTGCCGATCACGTTCCAGTGCGCCTGCTTCCCGACCAGCGAGAGGTCGACGAGGTCGACCAGGGCTGCCTGGAGGATGGCACCGACGGCGTCGCGGTCGGCGTCCGCCAGTGGGCTGGTGATCGGGTTCTTGGCCATGTGAAACGCGCCTCCTCAGACGGTGACGGTGAGCGCCACCTCGATGTTGCCGCGCGTCGCGTTCGAGTACGGGCAGACCTGGTGGGCCTGCTCGACGAGCTTTTCCGCGACCGCCTGGTCGAGTCCGGGGATCGTCACCGCGAGCTCGACGGCCAGCTGGAAGCCGCCGGCGCCGTTGGAGCCGATTCCCACCTTGGCGGTTACCTCGGACGAGGCGATCTGAATCTTCCCCGCTCGGGCGACAGCTGCGATCGCGGAGTTGAAGCACGCGGAGTAACCGGCTGCGAAGAGCTGCTCCGGGTTGGTCGCGTCGCCGCCGGGGCCGCCCATCTCCTTGGGGACCGACAGCACCTCGTCGATCACACCGTCGGATGAACGGACCTCGCCGTTGCGTCCCTCTCCGTAAGCAGTCGCCTCAGCCGTGTACAGCGCTTCCATTCCGCTCTCCTCAGGTCAGTGGACTCAAAGCCTTTCACTGAGGGAGAACGCATCGTGCGCGATTTAAATTCCAGTCGTGACCCAGTTCACTGCTGGACGGGGCGGCGGAGGGCGAACTCGGCGACCTGGCGGCCGATCGTCCGCAGGTTGCGGTCGACGTCGTCGTCCGAGCAGGCGCCGTCGCCGTCGAACTTGACCTGCGCGGAGTTGATCGCGGAGCCCAGCGGGGTCGGCCAGCCGCGCAGCGCGTGCACGATCGAGCGGACGGCGGCGAGCGTGTTCACCGCGGCCTGCCAGCCGTAGGCGGCGGTGATGGTGCCGACCGCGCGGCCGTCGAGGTACGGGCGGTCGTCGTCGCGGAGGTCCTCGATGTAGTCGAGGGCGTTCTTGACCAGGCCGGACACGGTGCCGTGGTAGCCGGGCGACACGACGATCACGCCGTCGCAGCGGCGCAGGTCCTCGACCATCCGCATCGCCACGTCGGTGCGGTCCGGCACCGACGGGTCGTAGAACGGGAGCACCAGGTCGGGGCCGCTGTACTGGATCGTCTGCGCACCGAGCTCGCGGGCACCTTCCAGGGCCACCCGCAGCGCCCGCTCGGACTGCGAGTCGGGCCTGATCGAGCCGCCGATGCCCACCACCGTCACCGTCATGAACCCGATCCTTCCACCTCCAGTTACCTGGAGATCCAGCACTACTCGCTAGTAACCTGCACCACATGTCGAACTTCCAGGCGGCCGCACTGGCCCGTGCTCTGCGCTTCGCGTTCGGTCTTCCCGGCCCTGTGCGCCGGCTCATCGCGGGTACCCCGATCCGCCTGGACGGTCAGGACCTGCACCCCGAGGCCCAGTTGCTGCTGAGGTTGCAGCAGCTGTCCGGGACGGGGTGGCGCACCAGGACAGCATCCGAGAGCCGACTGGACCTGGAGTTGAGTTCGAAGCTCGTGGCGGGTCCGAAGATCACCGGGGTGGGTGCGCGGGAGCTCACGATCGGGGAGTTCGCCGGGCGCCTCTACACGCCGGACGGGCTCGCGAGCGGCTCCCCGCTGTTGATCTTCTACCACGGTGGCGGTTGGGTGACCGGCAGCCTGGAGAGCCACGACAACCTGTGCCGCTTCCTCGCGAAGGAGGCGGGCGTCCGGGTGCTCGCGGCCGACTACCGGCTCGCCCCGGAGGCACCGTTCCCCGCTGCGGCCGACGACGCCGCCGAGGTGCTGCGCTACGCGATCGCGAAGGCGGAGGACCTGGGCATCGACCCGCGCCGGATCGCGCTCGGCGGCGACAGCGCGGGCGGGAACCTGGCGGCGGTCACGGCGCACGCCGCCGAGATCGACCTCGCGTTCCTGCTGCTGCTCTACCCCGGTGTCGACGCGTCGGTGCGCCGCCGGTCCCGCGAGGTCTTCGGCAACGGCTTCTTCCTCACCGACGAGAAGATGGACTGGTTCCTCGACCAGTACACGACGGGCGGCAAGGACCGGCACGACCCGCGGCTGTCGATCATGCTGGCGGACGACCTGTCGGGCATGCCGCCGACCTACATCGCGACCGCGGGCTACGACCCGTTGCGCGACGAGGGCGAGGCCTTCGCGGAACGGCTCGCCGCCGAGGGCGTGCCGGTCGTGCTGCGCCGGCACGAGGGCCTCTTCCACGGGTTCGCGAACGTGCTGGGCGTCGGCGGGATCTTCCGCGAGGCCGTGTCGGAGGCGGTCGGCGCGCTGCGGACCGGGTTCGCGCTCGCCAACTCCGCTCAGGACGTGGACGAGACCGCCTGACGCTGGCGGGACAGCGCCCAGCCGACGCCCGCGATCACGAGTCCGGCGAGGCCCGCGACGACGAAGCCGAGCGGGGGTCCGCTGTGGTCCACGGCGACTCCCGCGAGCGGTTGACCTGCGGCGACACCGAACGTGAACGCTGATCCCTGCAGCCCGAGGGCCAACCCTCGGGCCGTAGGGGGCGCGCTCTTCGCGATGAGTTCGGACGACGCTGTGATGGTCGGTGCGCACGCGAGGTTCATCGGGATCAACGCGAGCGCGAGCAGCCAGACGTTGCCGTCGCCGACGCCGACCGGGATCTCCAGCAACGCCATGCACGCCAGCAGGAACACGCCGCTCGGCACCCGTTTCAGGCTGCCGTAGACGAGGCCGCCCAACGCCGAGGCCGCGCACATCACCACGAAGATCAGGCCGAGCCAGCTCTGCTGACCCGAGCGCTCCAGCGAGGCGATCGCCGAGATCTCCATGCCCGACAGCACCATCGTCGCGCCGAACGGGACGATCAACGCGGCGATCACCGGCCCGCGCAGCCACTGCCGCACCGGCGGCGGCGGACCGTCCACGACGTCGTCCTCGTGCAGCAGCACCGGGTTCACCGCGAACAGCACGGCGCTCGCGGTCAGGATCGCCGCGCCGATCACGACCAGCGCCGTGCCCGTCGAGAACTTGGTCGCGATCAGCACGCCCGCCGCCGGCCCGACCATGAACGACAGCTCGACCGAGATCGAGTCCAGCGAGAACGCGGGCCGGCGTTGGGGTTCGGGCACGATCGCGGTCAGCGCCTGCCGCCCGATCGACATCACCGGCACGGCCACCAGCCCGTTGGCGAACGCCAGCACGAGCAGCACGTAGTAGTCCATCAGCGGTGCCGTCAGCCAGAACGCGCCTTCGAGCAGGCTGAGCAGCAGCACGAACCGCAGGCCCTTGGTGTCGACGAGCTTGCCCATCAACGGCGACCCGAGGCCGAGCCCGACCATCGTCGCGAAGCCCACGGTGCCGGCCGCCGCGTAGCCCTTGTCGAGCGTGGTCACGACGTGCAGCGTCACCGTGACGCCCGCGGCCGTCGGCGGGATCCTGGCGAAGAACATCAGCAGCATCAGGGGACGGACCCCCGGCAGCGCCAGGACCGACTTGAACGGGGCGAGGTTCACGAGGACATCGTCACCCGGTCCGCAACCGGTTTGCCGGATCTCGCGAGCAGCCAGGCGACGCCCGCGACCAGCAGTCCGACCACGCCGACGATCGCGAACCCGGCCGGTGCTCCCCCGCGGTCGATCGCGACGCCCGCGACCGGTGCGCCGATCGCGTGGCCCAGGGTGAACGCCGACCCTTGCAGTCCGAGAGCGAGGCCACGCGCCGTGGGTGGCGCAAGGCGGCTGATGTGTTCACCGGACGCGGCGATCAGCGGCGCGCACATGAGGTTCATCGGCACGAGGAGCAGGCACAGCAGCAGCACGTTGCCATCGCCCAGTCCGACCGGGATCTCCAGCACGGCCATGAGCACCAGCAACCCGAGCACGCTCGGCACCCGCTTCACGCCGCCGTAGACCAGGCCGCCCACGATGGACGCCGCGCACATCGCGAAGAACACCACACCGAGCCAGCTCTGCTTGCCGATGTGTTCCAACGACGCGATGGCCGACACCTCCATGCCGGCGAGGCACACGGTCGCACCGACGCACACGACCAGCACGCCGAAGATCCGTCCGCGCAGCCACTCGAACAGCCGCGGCGCCGGTCCGTCGACGACCTCGTCCTCGTGCACCATCGGCGGGTTCGCCCAGTACAGCAACGCCCCGGCGACCAGGATCGAGAGGCCGATGAACATCAGCGCGATGCTCGTGGAGAACTTCGTCGCGACGAACACGCCCAGCGCCGGCCCGGCCATGAACGACAGCTCGACCGAGATCGAGTCGACCGACAGCGCGACCCGGCGCTGGGTCGCCGGCACGAGCGCGGTGATGACCTGCCGTCCGATCGACATCATCGGCACGCCCAGCAGCCCGACGAGGAACGACGTGATCAGCAGCGTCCAGTAGCCCATCAGCGGCGCGGACAGCCAGAACGCCGCCGACGCCGTGACGCTCACGACAAGCATCGACCGCAGGCCGCGCGCGTCGATCAGCCGGCCCATCAACGGGGCGCCCAGCCCCATGCCGATCGTGCCGACCGCCCCGACCAGCCCCGCCGCGCCGTAGCCCCGGTCCAGCGTGACCGCGACGTGCAGCGTCAGGATCACGCCGGTCGCCGCCGGGGGCATCCTCGCGAAGAACATCAGCAACGCGAGAGGCCGGACCCTGGGCAGCACCAGGACGTGTTTGAAGGGGGCGAGGTCCACCTCGTCATCCTCGCCCGGATGGCAAAAGGTTTTCTTTGCTAACGATGTGATTCGCCGTACAGCTCTTCCAGTGCCCTGTAAGCCTTCACGATGAACGGCCGCGCGTTCGCGTACCTCTCGACGAGCCCCTCGTCCGGCGTGATGGTCTGCGTCGGCTGCACGAGGTCGACGGTCAACGACTCGATCTCGTCCAACGCCCGCCACGCGAGCATCGCCGCGCCCACGGCCGAACCTCCGCTGTCCTCGGTGAGGTGCAACGGCATCCCGAGCGTGTTCGCCAGCGTCTGCGCCCAGATCGGGGCGCGGAACGCACCGCCGGTGATCCGCAACGACTCGACGTGCGGCACCGCGTCCAGCACGAGCGCCAGCTGCTGACACACACCCTCGACCAGTGCCTTGGTGATCTGCTGAGGGGTGTGTTCGCGCCTGAGGCCGAGCATCGCGGCGTGCGCGGTCGGGTCCCACCACGGCGCCCGTTCGCCCAACAGGTACGGCAGCGCCACGAGTCCATCGGAGTCGGCGCCGGCGGCCTGCGCGAGCAGCTCGCCGACCGGGACGTTGAACGTCTCGGCGGCCCACTGCGCGACGACGCCGCCGTTGCTGATCGCCCCGCCGCGCACCCACAGGCCTTCGCCGATGGCGTAGCTGAACGTGCGGCCCTCGTCGTCGATGCCCGGTCCCTGCTGCGCCACGCGCAACGCACCCGAGGTGCCGAGCGAGACCGCGCCCGCGCCGGGACTGGCCGCGCCGACGCCGAGGTTGCCGAGCGGTCCGTCGCCACCGCCGACGACGACCGGGATGCCGGGTCGCAGGCCGGGGACCACGGCGGTGAGCGGCGTCGAGTGGGTGGGCTCGACCAGCGGCGGGAGCTGGTCCGCGGTGACGCCCGCGAACTCCAGCGACGGCTCGTGCCACTGCAGGGTGTGGACGTTCATCAGGCCCGTGCCGGAGCCGGACGAGTGCTCGTTCAGCAGCTCGCCGGTCAGGTGCAGGTGGACGTAGTCCTTGATCTCGCACCACTTCGCGGCGCGGACACCGTTCTCGTGGAACCACGCGAGCTTCATCAGCGGCGTGAACGAGTGGATCGGCGCGCCGGTCTGCCGGTGCAGCTCACGGCCCTCCTCGGTGCCGCGCAGCCGTTCGGTCTGCTCGACCGCGCGGTTGTCGGCCCAGCTCAGGGCGTCCGTGACGGGTTTCAGGTCCGAGTCGAGCCCCATGATCGAGTGCATGGCACCCGTCAACGCGATCGCGCGCACGTCGTCGGAGGCCAGCTCGCGCAGCGCGTCGAACGCCGCGTCCAGCACCTGCCGGGGGTCGTGCGTGGCCTCGAGACCGCTGGTGCGCATGGGATAGGCGCGCTCGGTCGAGGCGACGACCTGGGCCTGCGCGTTCACCGCGACGACCTTCGTGGCCGTCGTGCCGAGGTCGACCGCGAGGACGATCATGCGCGCACCGCCGTGAAGGCGGCGAAGCTCGGCGACTGCCGCAGCGGGCCCCAGAACTCCTCGCCGCGGTCGTCGTCCGGCGTCACGGCGGGCTGCCGCGTCACGGCCAGCCCCGCTCGGGTCAGCGCGCCGTCGAACACGCCGCGCTCCCAGTAGAAGGAGTCGAAGTCGAACGGCGGATCACCCAGCACGTGGACCTTCACCGGCTGCTTCACGTTCATCGGCCCCGTGCGGGTGACCTCGTAGCCGTAGCGGCCGTACTGCGCGAGGAGGTCCCAGTCGGCGTCGGGGTTCGGCACCAGCACGACGAGGCGGCCGTCCGGGGCGAGGTTCGCGGTCAGGTTCGCGATCATGACGTCGAGCGCGGGCACGTCGTCCGCGTAGCCGAGCAGCCACACGGCCGTGACGACGTCGAACTCGCCGAGCACCGGCAGGTCCGTGGCGTCGTGCTGCTCGTAGGTGATGCCGCGCGGTTCGCGGCTCTCGACGTGGCGCGCGTAGCCGATCATCTCGCCGGCGGAGTCGACGCCCACCACGCGCGTGGCGCCGAGGTCGTGGAACAGCCGGGCGTAGAACCCGGTGCCGCAGGCCACGTCGAGCACCGACTTGCCGAGCAGGTCACCCACCGAGGACAGCAGCGTGGCACGTTCGGCCAGGCCGGTCGGGATGTGCTTGGCACGTTCGTAGATCGCGCCCAGCGCGTCGTACTGATCGTCGCTCTCCGCCATGAACATCACCCTAGGACGGCGGATAGCGGACGAACCACTCCTGTCCCACGGGTGCGGCCTGGCTGGTCTCCAGCTCCCAGTCCGCCACCATCCGGTCGATGACGGGCCGGAACTGAACGCGCTCCACCCAGTCCGGACGGATCTTCTCCACGCCGTGCAGGGCGCCGGCGAGGTTGCCCGCCATGGACGCCGTCGAGTCGTTGTCGCCGCCGTGGTTGACCGACAGCAGCAACGCGTCGTTCGGGTCGTCGGTCGCCAGCACCGAGTACAGCGCGATGGCGAGCGCCGTGTCGCCGACGCCGCCGCGGCCCAGTTCCTCCACGCGAGCCACGCCGGGGTCTCCGGAGGCGGCCAGTTCCAGGGCGTGTTCGATGCCCGCGACGACCTCCTCGTGGTCCTCGCGCCGGACCAGTGGGCCGACCGCGACGTCCAGGGCGGCGAGCAGGTCCTTGCCGCGCAACAGCTGGTGCACCAGCACGGCGAACACGCCCGCCGACAGGTAGCCGCTCGGGTGGCCGTGGGTCAGCGCCGCGTTGGCCGCCGCCAGGGCGAACACGACGGCCGGGTCCTCGTCGGCGAGGGCGACCGGGGCGACCCTCATGGCGCCGCCGCAGCCCTTGGAGTTGTTGGCCGGCTTGGTGATCGTGGCCTGGTCACCGGTGCGGGCGTACTCCTGCAACGCGCTCGTGCAGGTGAGTCCCGGTGCGCGCATCCGGAAGAGGTCGCGGTGGCCGACGAGCCAGCCGTCCGGTTCGTCCGCGCTGGAGTGGAGGCCCCGGGCCTTGTCCCACGGCGTCTTCTGGGTGTGCAGCCAGCGCTGGTACGCGTGCTGGGTGACGGTCGTGAGCTCGCTCTCGCCGGTGATCCGCTGCCTGACGTGCGCCCGGATGACCGCCTCGAATGTGAAGAGCGTCATCTGGGTGTCGTCGGTGATGTCCGGGTTCTCCGGCAGGTCGGTGATGCCGTCCGGGCCGTGGCGCTCGTAGACGACGTCCATCGGCAGGTTCTCGGTGTTGGCGCCGAGCGCGTCGCCGATCGCACCGCCGATGAGGCACCCGCGCAGCCGTGAGGACCTGTGCGGCACCGGGAAGAACCGGTGGCCCGCTCCGTCGACCCACCTGGCGGCTTCCCGGGTCGCGGACGGCCGGTCGTGGCAGCCGCAGCTCCGCATGTGCTGCGCGGCGGCGTCGGCCAGCTCGACGAAGTCGAACTCCGCCTCGAACGGCAGGCCGGGGTTGACGTGCAGCCGCGGTTTCGTGGCGCCGAGCCGGCTCAGGATCGTGTGCAGCGGGACGCGGATCCACTGCTCGACGCCCGCCGGGAGCCGCGACTCCTCGGTGTAGGCGCGCAGGACCTCGTCCTCGGTCATCAGGACCTCGCCGGGGATGAGCAGCTCGCCGTGCGCGGCGTGGTGCCCGAAGCCCTGGACGTCGCCCTCGTAGTCGTGCAGGAGCTGTTCCACCGGCGCGAGCGGGATCACCACGACCTCCGGTACAGCTCTTCGGCCACGAGCCGGACGTCGTGTTCGGGTCCGCCCTGCAGGGCACCCGCGACGGCCCGTGCGACACCTCGGCCCTCACCGCGCACGGCCTGCGCCAGCGCACCCGCGGCGGTGAACGGATCGGCGTCCGGCGGGTCCAGCTCGGAGGGGGTGAAGAGGTGCGCGGCCAGCGTGATCACGGCGTCGGCGGCCGGTGAGTCCGGACCGTGCGTGAGGGCGACGAGCTCGCGGATCCGGTCCTCGTCGAGCCGTTGCACGGCGGCGGGCAGCGCCCAGATCAACGCGCCTGGCCCCTGCGACCTCACCGAACCGCCGCGGGCAGCCTGCCGGGACACGAGATCGTGCTGCACGCCCGGATTCGAGGCCCAGGCGGCCAAAGCGGCGAGCGGGTCCTCCGCCGAACACGCGACCAGCTGGTCGACGAGTCCTGTTCGGACACCCGCGCCGCAAGCGAAACCCTGGTAGGCGGCCACGACCTCGGTGAGGCGAGGCGGCCTGATCCACTCGACGTCCCCCATCGCCGCCAGACCCTACCGGGCCGGGCGGCGACGGGAACGATCAGCTCAGAGGCGCTTCGCGAGCTCTTCCGCGACCTCGTAGGTGTTGAGCGCCGCACCCTTGCGCAGGTTGTCACCGCACACGAAGAAGTCCAGCGTGTTCGGGAAGTCCAGCGCCTGGCGCACGCGACCCACGTACGTCGGGTCGCCGCCCACCACGTCGGCGGGCGTCGGGAACTTGCCCGTGGCCGGGTCGTCGATGAGGACGATGGTCGGCTGCTCGGAGAAGATCTTGTGCGCCGCCTCGACCGTGACCTCGCGCGCGAACGTCGCGTGGACCGACAGCGAGTGGGTGGTGACCACCGGGACGCGCACGCACGTCGCGGAGACCTTCAGGTCCGGGATGCCGAGGATCTTGCGGGCCTCGTTGCGGACCTTGAGCTCCTCCGACGACCAGCCGTCGTCCTTGAGCGAACCGGCCCACGGCACCACGTTCAGCGCCAGCGGGGCGGGGAAGGGCGAGTCCTGCGCGGACAGACCGGCGGCGGCGAGCGCCTCGGCCACGTCACCCGCGACCGCACCGGCCTCCTTGCCCGCGAGCGCCGCGATCTCGGCGTAGAGGCGGTCGATGCCGGACTGGCCGGCACCCGACGCGGCCTGGTACGACGCGACGACGAGCTCCTTGAGCTCGAACTCGCGGTGCAGCGCGCCGAGCGACGCCATCATCGACAGCGTCGTGCAGTTCGGGTTCGAGATGATCCCGCGCGGGCGGTTGTCGATCTGGTCCGCGTTGACCTCGGGCACGACCAGCGGCACGTCCGCGTCCATCCGGAACGCGCCGGAGTTGTCGATCGCGATCGCGCCGCGCTCGGCGGCGACCGGCGCCCACTCCTTCGAGACCTCGTCCGGCACGTCGAACATCGCGATGTCGACGCCGTCGAACGCCTCGGGCGACAGGGCGATGACCGTGAGGTCCTGGCCCCGCACGTTGATCTTCTTGCCCGCCGACCGCGGCGACGCGATCAGCCGGACCTCGCCCCACGGGAAGGAGGAGCGGGTGTTCATGATGTCGATCATCACGGTGCCGACGGCACCGGTCGCGCCGACCAGCGCGAGTACAGGCCCAGTCATCGTCCAGTCCCTGCGTAAACGACGGCCTCTTCGTCGCCACCGAGCTCGAACGCGTCGTGCAGGGCACGGACGGCGTCGTCGAGCTGGGTGTCGCGGCAGACGACCGAGATGCGGATCTCCGAGGTGGAGATGATGTCGATGTTGACGCCGGCGGTGGCCAGCGCCTCGCAGAACGTCGCCGTGACGCCGGGGTGCGAGCGCATGCCCGCGCCGATCAGCGACACCTTGCCGACGTGCTCGTCGTAGAGGACCTGGTCGAACCCGATCTCGTCACGGGCCTTCTCCAGGGCCGCCACCGCGCGCGGGCCGTCGACCTTGGCGAGCGTGAACGTGATGTCCGTGCGGCCGGACGCCGCCTGCGACACGTTCTGCACGACCATGTCGATGTCGAGCTCCGCCTGCGCCACGACGCGGAAGATCTTGGCCGCGATGCCGGGGTGGTCGGGGACGGCAGTGACGGTGATTTTGGCTTCGGACCGGTCGTGCGCGACGCCGGTGATCATCGCCTGTTCCACGTGAAGGTCCTCCACTGAACCGGACACGATGGTTCCGGTCTTGTTGCTGAACGAAGAGCGGACGTGCACGGGCACGTTGTAGCGCCGGGCGTACTCCACGCAGCGGAGCATCAGCACCTTGGCGCCACAGGCGGCCATCTCGAGCATTTCCTCGTAGGTGATCGTGTCGAGCTTCTTCGCGTTCGGCACGATGCGCGGGTCGGCGGTGTAGACGCCGTCCACGTCGGTGTAGATCTCGCACACGTCGGCCTTGGTCGCCGCCGCGAGCGCCACCGCGGTGGTGTCGCTGCCGCCGCGGCCGAGCGTGGTGATCTCCTTGGAGTCCTGGGAGACGCCCTGGAAGCCGGCGACGATCACGATCGCCCCTTCGGCCATCGCGTCCTGGATCCGGCTCGGTGTCACGTCGATGATCCGCGCTTTGCCGTGGGCCGACGTCGTGATGACGCCTGCCTGCGAGCCCGTGTACGAGCGCGCCTCGGCTCCGAGCGAGTTGATCGCCATCGCGAGCAGCGACATCGAGATGCGCTCACCGGAGGTGAGGAGCATGTCGAGCTCACGTGCTGGCGGCACCGGCGAGACCTGGCGGGCGAGATCGAGCAGCTCATCAGTCGTGTCCCCCATGGCGGACACGACGACGACCACGTCGTTGCCGGCCTTTTTGGTCGCGACGATGCGCTCGGCCACGCGTTTGATCCGCTCGGCGCTTCCCACCGATGAACCGCCGTACTTCTGGACGACGAGCGCCACCGACCTGACCTCCTTCGCGCGACTAAAACCCCACGTCGAAGGCAGCCTACCCGGACCACCTGGTGAGACTCTGGAGCCGTGACGCGCGTGACTACTCTGTCCGGGTGTCGTCGAGCGTCGATGTGGTGGAGGCCCGAGCAGCCGTGCAGGAGAGCAGTGCGCGCTCACGGTTGGCCGAGGCGCTCAGACACCCGGCCGCGCTCTGGACGGCCCCGGCGCTCATCTACCTGATCATCCGCCAGGTCGGGCTGTTCGTGCTGCAACTCGTCGTCGGGTACCAGAACGAGCTCACCGGCAAGGCCGACACCTCGGTCGACAACCTGAGGTCGTGGGACGGCGACTGGTTCCTCGGCATCGCCACCGGCGGCTACAACGGCGTGCCGGCACCGCCGTACGACGCGTTCGGCCGCCGCACCGCCGAGACCCCGCTCGCGTTCTTCCCCGGCTACCCGGCGCTGATCCGCTGGGTCGACGGGCTGCCGGGCGTGGACGTGGTCGGCGCGGCGTTCGCGGTCAGCCTGATCAGCGGCATCTTCTGCGCGTACGGACTGTTCGTCCTCGGCCGGACCGTCCGCGACGGCTCGACCCGCGCGGGCCTGATCTTCGTGACGCTGTTCGCCGCGTCCCCGATGGCCGTGGTGCTGTCGATGACCTACTCGGAGGCCACGTTCTGCGCGTTCGCCGTGTGGGCGCTGGTCGGCGTGGTGAAGAAGCGCTGGATCCTCGCGGGCGTCTGCTGCGCGGCGGCGGGTCTGGTCCGCCCCACGGCGGCGGCGCTGATCGTGGCGGTCGGCCTGGCCGCGCTGGTCGCGGTGGTCGCCGACCGCAGGGACTGGCGGGCGTGGGTGGGCGGCGCGCTCGCCCCGCTCGGCCTGCTCGGCTACCTCGGCTGGGTCGCCGTGCGCACCGGCGACCTGATGGGCTGGTTCGGCGTGCAGCAGCGCGGCTGGGGCTCGAAGTTCGACGGCGGCGCGGCCACCTGGGAGTTCGTCGGCGCCCACCTCGGCAACCCGCGCTCGATCCTCGAGACCGGCACCGTCTGGCTGCTGGCGTTCGCGATCGTGCTGGTCTTCTACGCCTTCCAGCGCCGCCTGGAGTGGCCGCTCGTCACCTACGGCATCGGCGTCCTGGTCATGGACCTCGGCTCGAACGGCCTGATGAACTCGAAGGCCCGCCTGCTGCTCCCGGCGTTCACGCTGCTGCTGCCCCTGGCGCTCGTGCTGGCGCGCCGTCGTCCGTCCACGGTCCTCACGGTCCTGGGCATGGCGACGCTGTTCAGCGCCTGGTTCGGCGCCTACTCGCTGGCCGTTTGGCAGTATGCGATCTGATGAACGAACTCATCTCCCAGCGCCGCAGCCCCCGTGCGTTCGACGCTGACGCGACGATCTCCGCCGACGACCTCCGCACCCTGCTCGAAGCGGCGCGCTGGGCCCCGTCCCACGGCAACACGCAGCCGGCCCGCTTCGTCGTGGGCCACCGCGGCACTCCGACGTTCGACGCGATCTTCGAAACCCTGACCAGAGGCAACAAGACCTGGGCGTTCCGCGCGTCGGTGCTGCTGATCGGCTGCGTCGTCACGACCGACGACCGCGGCCCGATCCCGAACGTCGAGTTCGGCCTGGGCCTCGCCATGGAGAACATCGCCCTGCAGGCCGTCGACCTGGGCCTGATCGCGCACATGATGGGCGGCTTCGACAAGGAAGCCGCTCACCGCGCGTTCGCGATGCCCCCGGACGCCCGCCCCCTGGTGGCCATGGCGCTGGGACGACAGGGCTCGCTCTCGGACCTCCCGGAAGACCTGCAGGCCCGCGAGCAGCGCGAACGCCAGCGCCTCCCCCTGTCCGAGACGGTCTTCACCGGCTCGTGGGGCGTCTCAGAGCTCGGTTGAGAAGTACTTCGTGGCGACGTCGTTGTGCAGCGGGAACGCCAACGGCACGCACTCGAAGATGACCTTGCGCTCGGACGCCTCGTCGTTCGGCACGAACGGCGGCATGTCCTCGGCGTTGATCGCGGGCGCGGTGGCGAACATGAGCACGGTCCCACCGTCCGGCGTGGACACGAAGTGCAACGGCCGCAGGTCGTCAGGCGGAATCCGCACGCCTGCCTCTTCCTCGAGCTCGCGCACAGCGCTCTGCTGCCACGACTCACCGCGATCCATGAAGCCACTCACGAACGCAAGCTCACCCACGGGCGGAATCGCCCGACGAACTGTGAGCAGCCCCGTGCGATGCCCGTCCTTCACCGGTACGAGCAGCACCACGACCGGCGAGGGGTTGGCCCACACCATGTGCCCGCAACTTCCGCAACTACGCGGGTACGCGGCCGTGTCGGCGTACTGGGTGCCACAGCTGTTGCAGTAATCGTCGCGCGCCATGCCCCGAACCTAGTTCAGGCGCCTAACGAGCTTAAGGACGATCGCTCGAACGCCGAGCCAGAACAACGCGGCCAACCCGAAGTTGACGATGACCCGCAACTTCGCGTCCTGCGGACTGAAGAGGTCCCGGAACGCGAGCGCCACGGGCTCGGCGATCGACTTGACCGTGCTGGTGATGGTGTTGTCCGGGTTGGCCCCGCCGACGGTCAGCACGACGTGCACGACGAGCACGACCGCCAGCGCAAGGCCGACCCAGCTGATGATCCCGGCGGCGAAACCGACCACACGCGTCCGCATACCGCCGGAATCTACTACTTAGTAGCGCGACACCGCACGTGCGAGCAAACCGGTCACGACCAGCCAGAACACGGCGGCGAGACCGTAGTTGAGGAAGACGTCGAGGTTGTAGTTGCCCGTCGCGAAGAGACCGGGGAAGAAGAGTGCGAGGGGCTCGGCGAGGGACTGGACGAACTTGAAGAAGGCGTTCGCCTGGTTCGCACCCAGCACGATCATCAAGATGTAGAGGATCTCGATGAACGCGAAGACAGCACCGATGCCGCTGATCACGCGGGAAGCCGTGCCGCGGCCACTGGTCGTACGTAATCTGGACATACATGAACGATTCCCGGGTATGGGGACCGTAAAACTTGCAAGCTGACCAGCTTCGGCATGCAACACAAAAGTGCGCACAAACGGAGTAAGCCCAGCTCACCCGCGAGGCCGAAGGCGAGCAGTCAGCCAGGTGGGCGCCAGCCCCAGCGAAGCCGAAGGCGAGCCGTCTCTTGCCAAGACTCCGGGGCGGTGGGGTCCCATCACGAGTCGCGCCATAGCACTTGCTGCATGCCTGGAGGGGTGTCAAGCGGGCACGCTTTTCGCCCGCTTGACACC
>NZ_JBEXNC010000021.1:0-152684 GCF_040610935.1 Lentzea sp. NPDC003310 | reverse complement strand
ACTGCACTGGTTACGGTGTGGGAGAGTAGGTCGCCGCCGAACATAATTTGCCCTGCGGGTCGAGCGCCACAAGCGCTCCCCGCAGGGCTTTTTCACGTTCTGGACCAGATTTCTAGAACAGCCGATCGGCCAGGCCGGCGACCGCACGAGCGTTGCAGTCCTGCAGCAGCTTGCGCAGGTTCGCTGCTGCCCCGCGGTCGCCATAGCCGTACCCGAGCCTGGCGATCGTCGCGCCCCACTCGACGTCGTCACCGACCGCGTCGGCCAGGTCCACCCACGCGCCACGCAGACGGTGCAGGTAGGCGGGCCACCTGACCGCGATCTCGGCGACGACGACGAGGTGGCACGCCTGGTCCACGTCCGCGGACGCCAGCACTCGCAGGTAGAACTGCCAGACGTTGAGCAGTCGTTTCTCCTCGCGGACTGACTGTTCGGGCTGGGCCATCAGCCGCCGGCGCAGGTGGTCGCGCACCAGGGGGTGTCGTTCGATCGCGACGACGACCTGCTCGTCCTCCTCCGCCTCGGCGAGGTGGTCGTGCAACGTCTGGTGGCTGAAGGTGAAGTCGGAGGGCTCGACCGCGGGCTCCTCGTGGTGCACCGGGCCGAGCTGGGCGAGCAGCACCTGGTCCACGTTGTCCTCGGTCGTGCGGGGGAGCCGCACCGGGAGCTGGACGAGCTTGCGCAGGAACGTCCACCCCGGACTCGGATCGTCGGGATGTGCCACGGCCTTCGCGTCGGCGAGCTCCTTGTAGGCGTGGTCGACGTGGGAGGCGACGACCGACGAGTCGAGGCCCAGCACGAACCTCGTGGCGGGGAAGTCGTCGGACAGGAAGACGTTGACGGCCTCGAACACCTGGGCCGTCGTGCTCGGCACGCACCGGTCCAGGTCGTCGATCAGCAGCACCAGCTGGTAACCCCGCCCCGCCAGGTCGTCCAGGACCGCCTTGACGTCGTGCTGCACGAGGTAGAGGTGGCCGGACCGAGCGTTGTAGTACGGGTCGCGGATCAACGGGTCGGTGCCGGCGACCGCGAACGCGTTGCTGGTGACCGGTCCGGCGAACAGCTCGCCCGGCAGGAACGCCGACGCTCGGCCGAAGAAGTACCTACGGGCGGTGTGCAGCACACCGAGTGCGGCGATCCCTGCGCTGACCCACCACGCCCACGTGACGTTGAGCTTCGTCAGCGCTCCGACCAGCGAGACGCCGAAGCCCAGGCCGGCGAAGGACAACAGCGGCGAGTAGATCCGCTTCCACAGCTGGCGCTGCAGGTGCCTGCGGTCCACCCGGCGGGCGTTGTTCGCGAACCAGTACCGCTCCTTGGCGTTGAGGTCCGGCGTGAGCGCGGACTCGGCAGCGGCGATCACGGTCTTCGCCAGACCCGCCCAGACCTGTTCGCTCGACTGGTGCCGCCACGGGTTGAACGACGCGACCAACGGCTTGTCGGCGCTCTTCCTGTCCCGAGCCGTCCGTTTCGGCGCCTTCTCGATCTCACGCACGGGTGGCCGGTACAACATGCGATCTGCGGCGAACACCGTCAGCCGCGAGCCGCGTGTGGTCGGGCCGGCTTCCGCGGCGAGGGCGGCTCGGACGAACTCCAGCACCGTGCTCTTGCCCGAGCCCCAGGCTCCTTCCACCGTGATCACGGTGGGGCCTTCTCCTGGTTCGAGGACGTTCGCGAGCGCGGCCACGAGCGCACTTCGATCGAGGAGGTCCTGAGCGGCCACGCGGTCGTTGAACCCGCGGGTCGTCACCCGGCCGATCCGTGGGCCTGCGGCGAGCTGCGGGTTCCAGATGTACAGCGCGTTCTCGGGACCTCCGGCCACGATGCGCGGACTCCCGTCGGGCCCGGCGTAGGTGACGACGGAAGTTGTGGGGCTCTGCTGCAGGCCGACTCGTCGCTGCTCGCCGGTGCGGACGTCCCACAGCCGGATGCTCCCGCCCTCGCTCGCCGAGATGAGCATCGGGCCGCCGCGCGAGTCGCAGACTCCGAGTGTGGTGATCGGCCTCTTGTGGACGTTCAGGCTGAGTCCGTTGGAGAGGGTCACGGTGCCGCCGGTGGCCCTCGCGGTCACTCCCGACAGCTGCACCTCGAGCGCTCTCGTGTACCCGCGCAGGAAGGTCATGTAGGCATCGCCGTCGAACAGCACGCCAGTGTCCGCGTAGAGGTACAGGCTGCTGTTCACCTGGATCAGCGGGCCTTCCGCCGTCCTCGCGCTCACCGCCAGGTCCGTGACGGGCATGCCGAGCTGGATGACGCGTTCGAGCGTCATGCGGGAGGGCGGTTCGGCTGAGCTCACGCCTGGAAAGTACCGAGTTTCGTTTCCGGCAGGTTTCTGTCCGGTCGGACTAGTGCGAGATCCGCCTGAACAGGGTGAAGATGTGGACCATGGAGCACCGAGCCCGCACCTCAGGACTGCGCCGCAGCCGCACGGTCACCGCGCCGAGGCTCGGTGAGCTGTTCAACGGCTATCTCAACCCCGCACGGCCGCACGCCGACGCCTACGACGAGATGTTCTCCACGGACAACGGGGTGCGGAGTGCTTACCGCGCGCTGTACGAGTCGGTGGCTCCGTCGCAGGTCAACGACCTGAACGCGCGCAGCGAGGCGTTGGGGAGGGCCTTTGTCGACCAGGGAATCACGTTCTCGCTCAGCGGGCAGGAACGGCCGTTTCCGCTCGACCTGATCCCTCGGATCATCACGGCGGGTGAGTGGTCGAAGCTCGAAAAAGGCATTGTTCAGCGAGTCCGGGCGCTGGAGATGTTCCTCGCGGACATCTACGGCGACGCGCAGATCGTTCGGGATGGAGTGTTGCCTCGGCGTCTCATTACGTCGTGCGACCACTTCCACCGGGAGGCGGCCGGCATCAGCCCGCCCAACGGGGTGCGCATCCACGTCGCCGGTGTGGACCTGGTGCGGGACGAGCAGGGGACGTTCCGCGTCCTCGAGGACAATCTGCGGTGCCCGAGCGGCGTCTCCTACGTCATGGAGAACCGCCGCACGATGGCGCGGGTGTTCCCCGACCTGTTCGCGCGGCACCGGGTGCGCGCGGTGGGCGACTACGCGGTGCACCTGCTCCGGGCCCTCCGCAACGCTGCGGCGCCCAACGCGGCCGACCCGAACGTCGTCGTGCTCACCCCCGGTCTCGCGAACTCGGCCTACTTCGAGCACTCGCTGCTCGCCCGGCAGATGGGCGTCGAACTCGTCGAGGGGCGTGACCTCTTCTGCCGTGACAACTTCGTGTACCTGAGGACGACGGAGGGGGAACGGCAGGTTGACGTCATCTACCGACGCATCGACGACGACTTCCTCGACCCCGTGCACTTCCGGCCCGACTCGGTGCTCGGCATCGCGGGCCTGCTGAACGCGGCACGGGCCGGCAACGTCGTCGTCGCCAACGCCGTCGGCAACGGGGTGGCGGACGACAAGCTCGTCTACACCTACCTGCCGGAGATCGTGCAGTACTACCTCGGCGAGAAACCGTTGCTGCCCAACGTCGACACCTTCCGCTGCTGGCTGCCGGACGAACGGGCGCACGTGCTCGACAAACTCGACGAGCTCGTGGTCAAACCCGTCGAGGGGTCCGGCGGGTACGGGATCGTGTTCGGCCCGGACGCGACGGTCAAGCAGCTGAACTCGCTGCGCAAGCGGATCAGGACCAACCCGCGCGGGTGGATCGCCCAGCCCGTGGTGCAGCTGAGCACCGTGCCGACCAAGGTGGGCGACAAGCTGGCGCCGCGGCACGTCGACCTGCGGCCGTTCGCGGTGAACGACGGCAACTTCATCTTCGTGCTGCCCGGCGGGCTGACGCGGGTCGCGCTGCCCGAGGGCAGCCTGGTCGTCAACTCGTCGCAGGGCGGCGGGTCGAAGGACACCTGGGTGCTCGCGGCCAAGTCGTCCACCCAGGAGCGGGAGCTCGCCGAACCCGGGCTCGCCGGTCCGTCCGACATGGAGGCCGCGGCCGCCGAACAGGGGCCGGAGCTGACCACTTCCCAGCAACAGCAACAACAGCAGCAGTAGGGAGGCGCGCGAAGTGCTGGCACGCAACGCTGAGTCGCTGTACTGGATCGGCCGCTACGTCGAACGGGCCGACGACACGGCGCGCATCCTCGACGTCTCGGTCCACCAGCTGCTGGAGGACGCGACCGTCGACCCGGACGCCACGTCACGGCAGCTGCTGACGGTCCTCGGCATCACGCCGCCGGCCGGAGCCGACCAGTTCGACGTGTGGTCGCTGACGGAACTCGTGGCGTACAACAAGGAGAACCCGAGCTCCATCGTGTCGTCGGTCAACAGCGCGCGCGAGAACACCCGTGGCGCTCGTGAGGTCGTGTCGACCGAAATGTGGGAGTGCCTCAACGCGATGTGGAACGCCGTCGCCGAACGGCAGACCTACGCGCGCACGATGGGGCCACACGCGTTCTTTAGCTTTGTCGAGGAACGGGCCGCGATGTTCGCCGGCCTCGCGGACTCCACGATGTCCCGCGATGACGGCTGGCGGTTCCTCGTTCTCGGACGCTCGGTCGAGCGCGTCGACATGATCGTGCGCCTCCTCCTGGCGCGTGTGGGCGACAAGGCTTCTTCGCCGGGATGGGTCACCGTGCTCCGTTCCGCCGGTGCGCACGACACGTACCTGAGGACGTACCGCGGTGCGTTGGATGCGTCGAGAGTGGTGCAGTTCCTCTTGTTAGACAGGCTGTTCCCGCGGTCGGTGTTCCACGCACTGAGGCAGGCCGAGTCGTGCCTCGAACAACTGGAGAACCAACCGTCCGTGCGCGTTGGTGCGCGCGCAGAGGCACTTCGGCTCCTGGGCAAGGCACGAAGCGATTTGGAGTTCCTGCGTCCGCACGACCTCCTGCCAGACCTGCCGAAACGTCTGGCCGCACTGCAGAAGACGGTCCGCGATGTCGGTGAAGCCGTGTCGCAGCAGTACTTCCACTCGGCGCCGTGGGTCGCCTGGACGAACACCGAGGTGGGCTGACCATGAGCTGGCGAGTGCGTGTCGTGCACACGACGGGTTATCGGTACGAGGCACCGGTCGTGCAGTCGTACAACGAGGCACGGCTGACACCGCGCGGTGACCGCCGTCAGAACGTGGTCGTGTCACGCGTCGAGACCACCCCTGCGACCCGTGCGTACCGATACACGGACTACTGGGGCACGGAGGTCACGTCGTTCGACCTCCACGCGCCGCACAAGGAACTTCAGGTCGTCGCGTCATCCGTGGTCGAGACGAGCGCGGAGATCGAACCGGTGACCACGGGCACGTGGGCGGACATCAAGGCAGAGAACATCGTCGACCGCTACACGGAGTTCCTGGAGCCGACGCGGTACACGCCGCGCGACCGCGAGTTGCTGGCGAAGGCGCGTGAGCTGAAGAAGGGCAAGACGCCCTCCGAGGCAGTGCTGGCCGCGTCGCAGTGGGTGTGGGAGCAGTTGACGTACCAGCCCGGTTCGACCGGTGTGCACAGCTCGGCCGTCGACGCCTGGCACGAACGCAAGGGCGTGTGCCAGGACTTCGCGCACCTCAGCCTCGTTCTGCTGCGCGGCATGGGCATCCCGTCGCGGTACGTCTCCGGCTACCTGCACACGAAGAAGGACGGCGCGCTCCGCGAGACGGTTCGAGGCGAGTCGCACGCGTGGATCGAGGCGTGGACCGGCGGTTGGTGGGGCTACGACCCCACCAACGCCATGCCGGTCGGGCCTCGGCACGTGTGGGTGGCATTGGGCCGTGACTACGCGGACGTCGCACCGCTGAAGGGCATCTACTCGGGCGGTGCGGCGACAGCGCTCGAAGTCACGGTCGACATCACACGGCTCGCCTGACGTTCACCAGGGCAACGGGCCGTGGGCGGAGAAGAAGCCGCCCGTCGGCCCGGTGGAGTCGATCTGCGCCATGCGCACGACGATCTCGGCGCCTTCCTCGACGGTCTGCGTGCCCGTGTTCGCGTTGAGGTCCGTCTTCGTGTAGCCCGGCTCCACCGAGTTGATCCGGATGTTCGGGAACGCCTTCGCGTACAGCACGGTGACCATGTTGACCGACGACTTCGACGCCGGGTACGCGACGCCGGGGTAGACGTAGGCCGGGGAGGACGCCGCTCCGCTGATCGAGGCCAGACCGCTGCTGACGTTCACGACGACGGGCGCCGGGGAACGGGCGAGCAGCGGCAGGAACGCGTGCAGGACCCGCACGGTGCCGAAGACGTTGGTGTCGAAGAGGGTGCGCATGAAATCGCCGGTGGTGTCCGCGGCGTTCACCACACCGCCGTCGGCCGTGCGCCCCTCGATGCCGGCGTTGTTGACGAGCACATCGAGCCCGCCGTCGGCCTCGATCCGCGCGGCGGCCGTCGAGACCGACTCGTCGTCGGTGACGTCGAGGACGACCAGGCGGGCGCCCAGTTCGGCGGCTGCCCGGCTGCCTCGTCCGGAGTCCCTGCTGCCCAGGTAGACGGTGTGGCCTGCGGCGACGAGCTGCCGGGCCGTCTCGAAGCCGATGCCCTTGTTCGCGCCGGTGATCAGTGTCGTTGTCATGCGTCCCAGAGTGGTCCCGCGGCCCGGAACCACCCAGTCGTCCCGTCTTCCTGGGACTGCCGGTACCAGGCACGACGACCGGCCGGCGAGCACAATCGACGGCGTGGCGGCGACGGAGTTCGGACGGGCGGTGCGCCGGTGGCGCGACCGGATCTCACCCGAGGCGGCGGGACTGCCCGCGGGCGCGCACCGGCGTGCGGCAGGGCTGCGGCGGGAGGAGCTGTCGAGCCTCGCCGGGATCTCCGTCGACTACGTCACACGGCTCGAGCAGGGGCGCGCGTCCAACCCCTCGTCGCAGGTCGTGGAGGCGCTCGCACGGGCGTTGCGGTTGTCCAGGGCCGAGCGCGAACACCTCTTCCGGCTCGCCGAGCTCGTGCCGCCGAACGCGGCGATGGTGCCCGCGCACGTGACGCCCAGCGTGCAGCGGATGCTGGACCGGCTGGCCGGCACGCCGGTCGCGGTCTTCGACGCGAGCTGGACCTTGCTGGTGGCCAACCAGGAGTACGCGGCATTGATGGGCGACTCGTCCGACCTGCGCGGCAACGACCGCAACGCGGTGTGGCGCACGTTCCTCGGCGACGCGGGCCGGGCGCGGCGGACACCGGACGAACTGGAGGCGCTGCGGGCCGCCCAGGTCGCCGACCTGCGGTCCGCCGTCACCCGCTACCCGGCGGACGCCCGGCTCAAGAGGCTCGTCGAGGAGCTGCGCGCGACCAGCGAGCGGTTCGCCGAGCTGTGGGACTCCGGTGCCGTCGGCCGGCACGCGGCGGCGCGCAAGACCATCGACCACCCGCGAGTGGGACCCGTCATGCTCGACTGCGACGTCCTCACCGTGGCGGGCAGCGACCTGCGCGTCATGATCTACACGGCGGAACCCGGGACCGAGGACGCCGAACGGCTCGCGCTGCTCACCGTCCTCGGGACCCAGGACCTGGAGGTTCAGCGCCAGCCGTGACGTTCGCGCAGGGCGTCCACGACGTCGCCGAACGCGGCGGGTGCCAGCACGGCACCCTCACGGCGGATGTCGTCGTCCGAGGCGAGGGCGAAGACGCGGTCGAGCCGCAGGTAGGAGGGCCGGCCCTCGCGGTCCCAGGCGCCCGCGCCCAGTTCCAGGTAGTCGTCGCGCGGCTCCTTCGAGGAGAGCATCAGCGCGACCAGGTCGCCGTCCGCGTGGCCCACGACGAGCAGCGGGCGGTCCTTGCCGCGGTTGGCGTCCTCCTCGAAGGGAACCCAGGCCCAGACGACCTCGCCGGGGTCGGCGTCGCCGTCCATGGTGGGGGAGTAGTCGAGCTTCGCGGCACTCGCCGCGTCGAAGATTTCGCGCACCGCGCCCTTGGCCGGGCGGGGGTCCTCACCGTTCATCAGCACGGACGCACCCTAGTGGTGCAGAGCACCGAGGCCACTATGGGACCATAAGGGGACACCCGTCCGATTTCCTGTTGAGGACTGCCTTGACCACGTTCGCCGACACGACGTTCACGCCGCCGGAGCTCATCCGGAACTTCTGCATCATCGCGCACATCGACCACGGCAAGTCGACCCTGGCCGACCGGATGCTGCAGCTCACCGGCGTCGTCGAGGCGCGGGCCATGCGGGCGCAGTACCTCGACCGCATGGACATCGAGCGTGAGCGCGGCATCACCATCAAGGCGCAGAACGTGCGCCTCCCGTGGCAGGTCGACGGGCAGGACCACGTCCTGCACATGATCGACACGCCGGGCCACGTCGACTTCACCTACGAGGTGTCCCGCGCGCTGGAGGCCTGCGAGGGCGCCGTGCTGCTGGTGGACGCCGCGCAGGGCATCGAGGCGCAGACGCTCGCGAACCTGTACCTGGCGATGGAGAACGACCTCACCATCATCCCGGTGCTGAACAAGATCGACCTGCCCGCCGCGGACCCGGACAAGTACGCCAAGGAGATCGCGCACATCGTGGGCTGCGAGCCCGACGACGTGCTGCGGGTCTCGGCCAAGACCGGTCTCGGCGTCGACGCGCTGCTGAACGAGGTCGTCAAGCAGGTCCCGGCACCGGTCGGCCAGGCCGACTCCCCGGCCCGCGCGATGATCTTCGACTCGGTCTACGACACCTACCGCGGCGTCGTCACCTACATCCGCGTCGTGGACGGCAAGATCACGCCGCGCGAGCGCATCAAGATGATGTCCACGGGCGCGACCCACGAGATCCTCGAGGTCGGCATCGTCTCGCCGGAGCCCAAGCCGTCCCGCGGCCTCGGCGTCGGCGAGGTGGGTTACCTGATCACCGGTGTGAAGGACGTCCGCCAGTCCAAGGTCGGCGACACCGTCACGTCCGAGAAGAAGGGCGCCACCGAGCCGCTCGCCGGCTACCGCGAGCCGCGCCCGATGGTCTACTCGGGCCTCTACCCGGTCGACGGCTCGGACTACCCCGAACTCCGCGAGGCGCTGGAGAAGCTGCAGCTCAACGACGCCGCGCTGACGTTCGAACCGGAGACGTCCGCGGCCCTCGGCTTCGGCTTCCGCTGCGGCTTCCTCGGCCTGCTGCACCTCGAGATCACGCGCGACCGCCTGGAGCGCGAGTACGGCCTGGACCTCATCTCCACGGCCCCGAACGTCGTCTACCGCGTGGTGATGGAGGACGGCACCGAGCACGTCGTGACGAACCCGTCCGACTGGCCCGAGGGCAAGCGCGCCGAGGTGTACGAGCCCGTCACCAAGTGCACGATCATCGCGCCGTCCGACTACATCGGCGCGATCATGGAGCTCTGCCAGGCCAAGCGCGGCCAGCTCGGCGGCATGGACTACCTGTCCGAGGACCGCGTCGAGCTGCGCTACACGATGCCGCTCGGTGAGATCATCTTCGACTTCTTCGACTCGCTGAAGTCGCGCACCCGCGGCTACGCGTCGCTCGACTACGAAGAGTCCGGCGAGCAGGACGCGGAGCTCGTCAAGGTCGACATCCTGCTGCAGGGCGAGGCCGTGGACGCGTTCTCGGCGATCGTGCACAAGGACCACGCGTACGGCTACGGCACGCGCATGGCCACGAAGCTGCGCGAGCTCATCCCCCGGCAGCAGTTCGAGGTGCCGATCCAGGCGGCGATCGGGTCGCGGGTGATCGCGCGCGAGACGATCCGCGCGATCCGCAAGGACGTTCTGGCCAAGTGCTACGGCGGTGACATCACCCGTAAGCGCAAGCTGCTGGAAAAGCAGAAGGAAGGCAAGAAGCGCATGAAGATGGTCGGGCGCGTCGAGGTGCCGCAGGAGGCCTTCGTCGCCGCGCTGTCCACGGAGGAGCCGAAGGGCAAGAAGTAGGCTTCGGGCTTTCAGGGGCCGGATCCCGTTCGGGGTCCGGCCCCTTTTTATTCGATTGACGGTCTTCACCTCTGTGGGTGATGCTGGGTGCAACATCGAGCTGGGGGAGACGTCATGGCACTGGATACGCACGAGGGCTTCTCGTCGTGACCTGCTGAGACGTTCAGGTCGTCGAGGAGAGCCGTCTGCGGAAGTGGGCGGCTTTTTGCGTTATTCCTGCTCATGTGGCCTAGTCGGTTAGGGCGCCGCATTGTCAATGCGGAGATCGCGGGTTCGAGTCCCGTCGTGAGCGCAATTGTCATCAGTTCGAGCGACTGTCGGCGTTCGCATTCTTTGTCTAACGTCGATGTACATGACCTCTGTTGTGAGCCGTGAGAACGATGTCCGCCGTTTCCAGAAGTGGGACGTCAACGGCGACGGCGTGATCGACCGCAGTGACTACGAGGCGGAGGCGCGGCGCATCGTCGAGGCGTTCGGCGAGAGCCTGAACAGCGGCCGCGGCCGTGCCGTGATGGAAGCCCTGATCGAGCTGCACCGGCGCCAGGCGGAGGCCGCGGGCGTCGGGCCGTTCGGTGTGATGAACCAGGAGCAGTACCTCGCGGCGAACCAGGAGCTGATGTTCGGGCGTGGGGATGTCGGCTTCGACGAGTTGTTGCGGCCGGCCATCTCGGCGATCGCCGACCTGTGCGACACCGACCGCGACGGGTTCGTCAGCAAGGTCGAGCTGCGCGCGTGGCTCGGCAACGCGGTCGGGCTGAGCGACGCCGACTCCGACGCCGCGTTCGACCGGATCGACCTGGACGGCGACGGGGCGCTCACGGTGGACGAGCTCGTCATCGCCGTGCGCGAGTTCCACTACGGGCGGCTGGACATCCCGCTGCTGGGCTGACCCGGCTCGTCGTGCGCGGGTGTGGCCCGTCGACGTACCTCCGAGCGATCGCGTCGCCACGCTCGGGTCGCGGCGGGCCTTGTGGGGCAACGGGTTCTGAAGTGCAGGCCGTACGACAACCGGCCGCGCTTCGAGCACGTGCTGACGGTCGAGGGTGCCGAACTCGTCGACCTGCTGCCCGGACCGGGCGTTGCTGGATCGGCAACGTAGTTTGCCGGTTCGGCACGCCGGGGAGCATCGTCGTCACCATGACGACCGCACAGGAGTTCTGGGAGACCTTCTACTCGGAGCGGGACCAGGTCTGGTCCGGCAACCCGAACCCGTTGCTGGTGCGCGAAGCCGAACGGCTCGCGCCCGGCAGCGCGCTCGACATCGGGTGTGCGGAAGGGGGTGACGCCGTCTGGCTCGCCAAGCGGGGGTGGCGGGTGCTCGGGGTCGACGTGGCGCAGGTCGCGCTGGACCGCGCGCTCAAGCACGCCCACGACGCCGGCGTCGAGATCTCGGTGGAGCGGCACGACCTCAAGGCCACGTTCCCGGAAGGTCTGTACGACCTGGTCAGCGCGCAGTTCCTGCACTCGCCGGTCGAGGAGGACGGCGAACGCAACAGCATCCTCAAGCGCGCCTCCCAGGCTGTCGCGCCGGGCGGGCACCTGATCATCGGCGGGCACGCGGGGGCGCCGTCGTGGTCCGAGCACCAGGACTACTACTTCCCGACGACCAAGGACGTGCTCGACCACCTGAAGCTCGCCGACAACTGGATCATCGTCACCGACGAGGTGGTGGAACGGCCGCTCGTCGGGCCGGAGGGGCAGCAGGAGATGCGCAAGGACAACGTCCTGACGCTCAAGAGGTTGTTCTAGAAACGCGAAGGCCACCCTCGGCGGCGTTGCCGGGGTGGCCCAAGGGGAATCGTCAGGCGGAGCGCAGGAGGCGGTCCATGGCCTGGCGGTTGATGATCGAACGGAGCTCGCCGGTCTCCTCCGCGCTGTGGCGCGACAGGATGGCGTCCAGTTCGAGACGGTCACTCTCGGTGGTGTAGCTGGCCAACTGCCGCTCCAGGCTCTGACGCTTCACCCGAGCCGCGCGGCGGGTGGCCAGGCTCGAACGCAGGGACTTCACGGACAGGTCGTGGCGGGTCATCTCGTCCTTCCAATCTTGGTTACGGTTCGATAATACACCCTGTTCAAGCGACCTGTACCGTTTAAGAGGGCGAGCTACCTCACGTACTCGTCGAGCAACCCGAGCGCCCGTGCGTACTTGGCCTTCAGGCGTTCCTGCGTCGCCTCGTCCAGGCGGGCCAGGCGGGCGGGGGAGAGGTTGTCGCCGATGTCCGCGCGTTTCACGGAGAGTGCCAACGGGTTCGCGGCCACGCGCCGCAGGTAGTCCTCCTGCGGCTCCTCTGGCAGATGTGACAACGCGACCACGGCGTCGACCACGGCCGTGGGGCAGCCGCGAGAGAGAAGATCGGCCGCCGTCACCGAGGTGTCCTCGATGACGTCGTGCAGCACGGCGGCCATCTGCTCGTGCTCTCCCGTCACGGAAGCCATGACCCGCAACGGGTGTCCGATGTACGGCCGGCCCGACTTGTCGACCTGCCCGTCGTGGGCGGCGGTGGCGATCGTGATGGCGTCTTCGAGGGTGAACACGGGCATCAAGCTAAACCAGGTCTTGACCGGACGCAGTGGTCTAGTCCATTTTTAGTCCACTCACAACATGGCCGCCGCATGATGTGTGGAGGTGGACCATGTCCAAGACCAGACGAGCAGCTGTAGCGCTGCTGTCCGCGCTGTTCGCCTGTGCCGGTCTGGTGTTGGTGATCAACGGCAACGCCGCCGCCGCGAACCTCGCGGCCAACAGCGGCTTCGAGGCCGGCAACCTGAGCGGCTGGACCTGCACCGAGGGCACGAGCGTCAGCAACAGCACCAAGCGCACCGGGCAGTACGCGCTGCAGGGCGCCCCCGTCGGGCAGAGCAACGCGCGGTGCCAGCAAACCGTGACGGTGCAGCCGAACACGGCCTACAAGCTGTCCGCGTGGGTGCAGGGCAGCTACGTCTACCTCGGCGTCACCGGTGGCGTGGAGAAGAACACCTGGACCCCCGGTTCGAGCGGCTTCTCCCAGCTGTCCGTGGACTTCACGACGGGCAGCGCCACGAGCGTCACGATCTACCTGCACGGCTGGTACGGCCAGCCCGCGTACTTCGCCGACGACGTGAACCTCGACGGTCCCGGCACCCCGCCGACCACCACGAGCACCACGACGTCGACCACCACCACTACGACCACGACGACCACCACCACGACGACGGGCAACCCGCCGAACACCGGTCTGCCCAAGCACGTCCTCACGGGCTACTGGCAGAACTTCTACAACGGTGCGCGCGCTCTCAAGCTCGCCGACGTGCCCACCACCTACGACATCATCGCGGTCTCGTTCGCCGACGCCACGGCGGTGCAGGGCCAGGTCGCGTTCAACCTCGACCCCGGTCTGAGCAGCCAGCTCGGCGGCTACACCGACGCGCAGTTCCGCGCGGACGTGAAGACCGTGCAGGCCCGCGGCCAGAAGGTGATCATCTCCGTCGGCGGTGAGAAGGGCACGATCAGCGTCGGCAACGGCACCGCGGCGACGAACTTCGCCAACAGCGTCAAGGGCCTGATCTCGTCGTACGGCTTCGACGGCGTCGACATCGACCTGGAGAACGGCGTCAACGCCCAGTACATGGGCCAGGCGCTGCGCGACATCCACGCCGGCGGCGGCAAGGTCATCACGATGGCGCCGCAGACGATCGACATGCAGAACGTCAACGCCGAGTACTTCAAGCTGGCGCTGGCGACCAAGGACATCCTGACGATCGTCAACATGCAGTACTACAACTCCGGCACGATGCTCGGCTGCGACCAGCAGGTCCACAGCCAGGGCACGGTGAACTTCCTGACCGCGCTCGCGTGCATCCAGCTCCAGTCCGGCCTGCGCGCCGACCAGGTGGGCCTCGGCCTGCCCGCGTCGCCGTCCGGCGCCGGTGGCGGCTACCAGTCGCCGTCCAACGTCAACAACGCGCTCAGCTGCCTCGCCCGCGGCACCGGCTGCGGGACGTTCAAGCCGAGCACGACCTGGCCGTCGATCCGCGGCGCCATGACGTGGTCGATCAACTGGGACGCCTCGAACAACTGGCAGTTCGCCAACACGGTCGCCCCTCATCTGGACTCCCTGCCCTAGATGACGGAACGGCCGGCGCCACGTCCACTGTGGACGTGGCGCCGGTGCCGTCCCACGACCCCTTGCGTCAGCAACGACACAGCGTCTTCACCAGGCATTCGCCGCCCGATCCAACTAGGTTGTCCCCCATGTTCCACACGCTGGCCGTGCCCGTCATCGCCGCGCCCATGGCAGGTGGCCCCTCCACCCCAGAACTGGTCGCCGCGGTGAACGAGGCAGGCGGGTTCGGGTTCCTCGCGGCGGGCTACCTCACCGTCGAGCAGCTCGCGGAGAAGATCACGCGCACGAGCGAGCTCACGAGCAAGCCGTTCGGGGTCAACCTGTTCGTGCCCGGCACACGTCCGACAGCGGACATCTCGTCGTACGTGCGGCGCGTCACCTCCTCCGCCGAGCAGGTCGGCGCGGTCCCCGGCGACCCGCGCTGGGACGACGACAACTACTCGGCGAAGCTCGAACTCGTGCTCGCGCTGCGCGTGCCCGTGGTGTCGTTCACCTTCGGCCTGCCCGACGTCGACGACGTCCAGCGGCTCCGCGCGGCGGGCTCCACGATCGTCGTGACCGTCACCACCCCCAGCGAGGCCCGGCAGGCGCAGCAGATCGGCGCGGACGTCCTGTGCGTGCAGGGTTCGGACGCGGGCGGTCACCGCGGCACGTTCGCCGACGACGGCATCTCGCCAGGCGGCGGTGAGCTCTACGGCACCCTCGCGGCGATCCGGCTCGTGCGCGCGGCCGTCGGCCTGCCGGTGATCGCGACCGGCGGCCTCGTCACCGGCGCCGACGTCGCCGCGGTGCTCGCGGCGGGGGCCGTCGCCGCGCAGCTCGGCACCGCGTTCCTCGGCTGCCCGGAGGCCGGAACCAATGCGGCACAACGGGAAGCGCTCGCCGGAGGGGCCCGGCGCACCGCGCTCACGCGGGCGTTCAGCGGCCGGCCCGCACGGGGCCTGGTCAACCGGTTCCTGATCGAGCACGGCCCGCACGCGCCCGCCGCGTACCCCAACGTGCACCACCTGACGCGACCGGTGCGCGCCACCGGTGAGGTCGAGGTCATGTCGCTGTGGGCGGGCACCACCTACCCGCTCGCCACCACCGAACCCGCGGGCGACCTCGTGCGACGGCTCGGCGCCGAAGTGACCGAGGTGGCCAAATCGTTGGCAGAGAGGTTCGGGCGCGGCTAAGAAGGAGGGCGTGACCTCGCTCTCTGATGAGACGTTCCAGGCGATGATGGACTGGAACCCGTTGTTCGCCACCCTCGTCGGTGTCCCCGGCTGGGACGACAGGCTCGAAGACCACAGCCCGGAGGGGCACCGCGAGCTGCGGGCACGGCTGACCGACGTCCTGGACCGCGTCGACTCGAGCGACGAGGACCCGGTGTCGCGGGACGTGATCCGGCACCAGGCCACCTCGATCATCACCGCCATCGACGCGAGACTGGTCGAGCACAGCGTGGCCAGGGGGTTGAACTCCCCGGTGACGTTCCTGCTGCGCAGCACCTCCCAGGTCGACTTCTCCCAGCGGCGGCACGCCGTCCCGCGCTTCCTCGACCAGGTGGCGGCGCGGCTGACCGGCACCGACCGCAGGCCGCTGAGCCGGCACGTGCGCAGCGGCGCCGAGCACGTCGAGCGGTTCCTCGCCTCGCCGCGCCAGGAGTGGGAGGGCGACGCGGACCTGCGCCCGGCGTTCGCGCGGTACCGCGAGGTGCTGCTGGGCCTGCCCGGCCGCCCCGACGAGCAGGCCGGGCTGTGCTGGCTGCCCGAGGGCGAGGAGAACTACCGCAAGCTGGTCCGCGACTACACGACGGCGTCCTACTCGCCCACCGAGCTGCACCAGCTCGGCCTCGACCTGATCGCGGCACTGCGCGAGGAGTACGCGGAGATCGGCTCACGGGTCTGGGGCACGAGCGACGTGCCGGAGATCTTCCGGCGGCTGCGAACAGAACTGTTGTGGGCCAACGAGAACGACATGCTCACCAGCGCCGAGGAGGCGGTCGTCAGGGCGAACGCCGAGGCGCCGAAGTGGTTCGGCCGGCTGCCCAGGGCGCGCTGCGAGGTCCAGTTCACGCCCGAGCAGGACCGCGCCAACGCGCCGTTCGCGTACTACGTCGACGCGGCGCTCGACGGCTCACGACCGGGCATCTACTTCCTGAACCCGTTCGACGCCACCTCGCGCAGCCGCACGCTGTCGGAGGTGACGGCGTTCCACGAAGCCGTGCCCGGCCACCACTTCCAGATCTCGATCGCCGCCGAGACCGAGCTGACGAACGTGCGCAAGTTCGCGTTCATCGACTCCTACCTCGAGGGCTGGGGCCTCTACACCGAGCGGCTCGCCGACGAGATGGGCCTCTACTCCTCCGACGAGGCGCGCCTCGGCATGCTGGGGCTCGACGCGATGCGCGCCGGACGGCTGGTGGTCGACACGGGTCTGCACGCACTGGGCTGGTCGCGGCAGCAGGCCGTCGACTACCTGCGCGAGAACACCGTGATGGACAACTCGGAGATCGAGGGCGAGATCGACCGCTACATCGAGACGCCGGGCCAGGCACTCGCGTACATGGTGGGGCGCCTGGAGATCCTGCGCATCCGGACCGAGGCGCAGCAGTTCATGGGGCAGCGGTTCGACATCAGGGCGTTCCACGACCTGGTGCTGGAGAACGGCATCGTACCGTTGTCCACATTGGGTGGTCTTGTTTCCGAGTGGTCTGGGAGGGCCTGATGTCACTGGCGGATGAGATGTTCCAGGCGGTGATGGACTCGTCGCCGCTGTCCGCCGCGATGTTCGGTCTGCCGGGCTGGGACGACCAGCTCGAGGACCTGGGCGTCGAGAGCGAGCAGGCGATGAACGCGCGGATCCAGGACATCCTGGACCGCGCCGAGACCAGCGACGAGGATCCGGTCACCCTCGCGGTCATCCGGCACCAGGGTCAGGCGATCATCGACCGCACGAACGCGAGGCTGGTCGAGCACACCGTCGCACAGGGCCTGACCGCGCCGGTCAACGGCCTGCTGATGATCGCGACGAAGGTCGACGTGTCGCAGCGGCTCGACAAGTTCCCCCGCTACATCCGGCAGGCCGGACAGCGGTTGCGCGACTCGGACCGCAGGCCGTTGCAGCGGCACGTCGCGGTCGGCATCGAGCGCGTGGAGGCCTTCCTCGCCTCGCCCGCACAGCCGTGGGAGGGCGAGCACTCCGCCGAGATCCGCGCGGCCGTGGCCGAGTTCCGCGACGTGCTGGCGTCGATCGAGGACGGACGCTCCGACGAGCACGCGGGCCTGTGCTGGCTGCCCGAGGGCGAGGAGAACTACCGCAGGCTGGTCCGCAACTACACGACCACCGACCGCACCCCGGACGAGCTGCACCGGCTCGGCCTCGACGTCATCGCGTCGCTGCGCGACGAGTACGCGGAGATCGGGTCGCGGCTGTGGGGCACGAGCGACGTGCCGGAGATCTTCCGCCGCCTGCGCACCGAGCTGCTGTGGGACAACGAGGACCAGATGGTCGAGAGCGCGGTCGAGGCGATCGCGCGGGCCCAGGCCGAGGCGCCGAAGTGGTTCGGCCGCATGCCGAAGTCCGAGTGCGAGGTCCGGCTGGTCGACGAGGCGGGCCGCACGACGGCGCCGATCGCGTTCTACATGCCGGCGGCGCAGGACGGCAGCCGTCCGGGCACCTACTGGCTGAACCCGCTGGGCGCCACCGAACGCAGCCGCACGCTGTCCGAGGTGACGGCGTTCCACGAGGCCGTCCCGGGCCACCACTACCAGGTGAGCATCGCGGCCGAGACCGACATGCACGACATGCGCCGGTTCGCGTTCATCGAGGCGTACCTGGAGGGCTGGGGTCTCTACACCGAGCGCCTCGCGGACGAGATGGGCCTGTACTCGTCGGACGAGCAGCGCCTCGGCATGCTCGGCCTGGACGCGATGCGCGCCGGGCGGCTCGTCGTCGACACGGGCCTGCACGCGTTCGGCTGGTCGCGCCAGCAGGCCATCGACTACCTGCGCGAGAACACCGTGATGGCCGAACCCGAGATCATCTCCGAGGTCGACCGGTACATCGAGGTGCCGGGGCAGGCGCTCGCGTACATGGTGGGGCGCCTGGAGATCCTGCGCATCCGGTCCGAGGCGCAGGCGAAGCTGGGCGAGAGGTTCGACGTGAAGGCGTTCCACGACCTGGTGGTGGGGAGCGGCGCGGTGCCGCTCTCCACCCTCGACCAGATCGTCACCGCGTGGGCGGACGCTCCATGACGGAGTGCCGCTTCGAGTAGGCGAAGTAGATGATCAGGCCGATCACGAACCACACCGCGAACCGGAGCCACGTCTCCGGGGTGAGGAACGTGATCAGCCAGATCGAGAAGATCACGCCGATGACCGGCACCACGGGCATGCCCGGCGTCCTGAACGTGCGCGGGAGGTCGGGCTGCTTGTACCGCAACACGATCACGGCGACGCACACGACGACGAACGCCAGCAGGATGCCGATGTTGGTGAGCTCGGCGGCCTCCGCGATCGGCAGGAAACCGGCGATGACCGCGGAGGCGACGCCCAGCACCCAGGTGATGCGCGACGGCACGTGCTTCACCGGGTGCGTCTTCGCGAACCACCGGGGCAGCAGGCCGTCGCGGCTCATCGAGTAGCCGACGCGGGCCGCGCCCAGCAGGAACGTGAAGAGCACGGTCGTGATGCCGAGGATCGCGCCGACGCTGATGACGATGCCGAGCGCGGGCAGGCCGATGTCGGCGAACGCCGTGGCGAACGCGGACTCGGAGTCGACGTCCTTGTAGTTCACCATGCCCGTCAGCACCAGGCAGGCCAGCACGTACAGCACCATCGAGATGGCGAGCGAGTAGAGGATCGCCTTGGGCATGTGCCGCTGCGAGTCCTTCGACTCCTCGGCCGCCGTCGACATGGCGTCGTAGCCGAACACCGCGAAGAACACCGTCGCCGCACCCGTGAGCGCACCCGAGATGCCGAACGGGAAGAACGGGTTGTAGTTGGCGGTGTCGATGTGGAACGCACCCACGATGACGACCAGTGCGACGACCGCGATCTTCAAGTACACCAACGTGGTTTCGAACCGTGCGGCGTTCTTCATGCCCATGTTCAGCACGTACGCGATGAGCAGGCACAGCACGACGGCGAACAGGTTCACCTTGTACGTGCCCGCGGCGACGTCCCCCGTCTCCGTGCCGGGCGCACCCAGCATCCACTGCGGCAGGTGGATGTTCAGCAGGCTCAGCAGTTCGGTGAAGTAGCCCGAGATGCCGATCGCGACCACCGCCACGATCGCGGTGTACTCGAGCAGCAGGTCCCAGCCGATGAACCAGCCGACGATCTCGCCCAGCACCGCGTAGCCGTAGGTGTAGGCGCTGCCCGCCTTGGGGATCAGGCCCGCGAACTCCGCGTACGAGAACGCCGCCGCCGCGCTCGCGACGCCCGCCACGAGGAACGAGACGAGCACGGCCGGTCCGGCGGTCTTGTTCGCGACGGCACCCGCGAGCGAGAAGATGCCCGCGCCGATGATGCCGCCGATGCCGATCGCCGTGAGCTGCCACAGACCCAGCGTCCTGGTGAGCCCGTCGCCCTTGTCCTCGGCGATCTGATCTATGGGCTTGCGCCGGAAAACGCCCTGCGTAGTCATGGGAACACTGTCACGCGATTCGTGTTCACCCGCTGACCAGCAGGGCGTTTTGCACCATTTACGACCGGGTGAAGACGATCTTGCCCGCGGTGTCGCCGTCCAGCATCGCCTGGAGACCCTGCTCGGCGTCCTCGAACTTGAGCTCGGCGCCGATCTGCGGCTTCAGGTCGTTGAGGGCGCAGAACCGGATCAGGTCGCCCAGCTCCTCACGCGTGCCCATGGTCGAGCCGACCACCCGCAGCTGCAGGAAGAACAGCCGCTGCAGCTCGGCCGCGGACGCGTCACCGGACGTCGCGCCGGAGATGACGACGATGCCGCCCGGCTTGAGCGACTTCATCGAGTGCGACCAGGTGGCCTTGCCGACGGTCTCGAACACCGCGTCGACCCGTTCGGGCAGCCGTGCACCGGATTCGAACGTCTCGTGCGCGCCGAGGCTGGTCGCCAGCGCGCGCTTCTCCTCGGTGCGGCCGGTGACCCACACCCGGAACCCGGCGGCGCGGCCGAGCTGGATGAGCGCGGTCGACACACCGCCGGACGCGCCCTGCACGAGCATCGTCTGGCCGGGGCGCAGGCCCGACTTCACGAACAGCATCCGGTACGCGGTCAGCCACGCCGTGCCCATGCAGGCGGCCTCGGCGAACGACAGGTCCGCGGGCTTGGGCAGCGCGTTGCGGGCCGGGACCACCACGTAGTCGGCGAACGTGCCCTGGTGCTTCTCGGTGAGCAGCGTGCGCTTCGGGTCGAGGGTCTCGTCACCGTCCCAGTTCGGGTCGCCGATGACGGAGTGCAGCACCACCTCGGTGCCGTCGTCGAGCACGCCGGCGCCGTCGCAGCCGAGGATCATCGGGAACTGCTCGGGCTTGATGCCGACGCCGCGCAACGTCCACAGGTCGTGCATGTTGAGGCTGGCGGCCCTGACCGCGACGCGCACCCACCCGGCGGGCACCTCGGGGTCGGGGCGCTCGCCGACGCGGAGCGAGGCCAGCGGGTTCTCGGGACTGGGTTCTGCTGCGTAGACGGCGAACATGGTTCGCAACATACCCACCTGGATCGTGGCCAAGTCCCGTGACACGGGTCACGGGACTAGAGTCGGGCGGGTGGACTGGTTGGTGCAGTGGTGGGACGGGGTCGAGCTGTGGGTCGTGCAGCTGCCCGTCGCCGTGCAGTTCCCCGTGGTGATGATCGTGGTCCTGCCGCTCTGCCTGGGCGTGGCGCGGCTGATCGACCGGGTCGCTGACTGGGGAGCGAACAACCCCGCGTCCGTCGGCTCTCCCGAACCCGAGCCGGAGCCCGAGTCGGAGAAGGTCGCCGCGTGAGTCCTGGTCGTCGCCTGACCTTCGCACTGGTCGGGCTCATCGCTCTGGTCGTCGTCGGGTGGTTCGTCAAGGACAACACCTCCTCGGCGCCGCCCGACACCACCAAGCCGGTCGTCACGAGTGCCGCGCAGGGCGAGACCGTGCCCGGCTCGAACTCGGGCCTGGACGTCCAGGCGCTGTCGAAGCTGCCCGCCGAGGCCGCCAAGACGTGGAAGCTGATCGAGGCGAACGGGCCGTTCCCGTACCCGCGCAACGACGGCGTGACGTTCCAGAACCGGGAGAAGCGGCTGCCCGCCAAGGACTCCGGGTACTACAAGGAGTTCACCGTGCCGACGCCGGGGAGTCCCGACCGGGGCGCGCGGCGGATCGTCACCGGGTCGCAGAAGGAAGTCTTCTACACCGGTGACCACTATTCGTCGTTCGTCGTCGTGGACGTCAAGAAATGAAACGGCACATTCTCGTTTCGGAGAAATCCGCCGCCATCTCGGCCATTGCCGCGGCGCTCGACTTCCCGTCGTGGTTCGGGCAGAACCTGGACGCGCTGTACGACAGCCTGACCGACCTCTCGTGGCTGCCCGCGGGCGAATACGTGCTGGTCGTGCCGTCGGACCTGGACTCGTCGGTGCTGGAGGTGCTGCGCGACGCGGCGAAGCAGAGCGCCGAGTCGGGTGACCGGAAAGTGCGCGTGATTCGCACGGAAAGGTGACTGGGGCTGCGCATTCCTGGTCCGGAGTGGACAGTGCCGTTCCATGGAGACGCAATTCCGTCGCCTGAGCTGTGTGCTCGGCGCCGCCGTGGTTCTCGGGCTGCTCTGTCCCGCGGTGTCCTTCGCCGGTGACCCGGACTGCTCGCAGGAGTCGCCGTTCACGCCGTTCGAGACGCTCGACGGCGACAACCCCGTGACGATGCGCAACGGCCGGGTGGTCGAGCTGCGCGCGTCGAACAAGTCCAAGTGCGCGTGGGGCCGCATCTCGCACGGCACGCCGGGCGAGGAGATCTGGACCGACCGCAAGGAGCCCTCGGCTGACGGGCACGAGGGCTTCCTCGGGTACACCAGGATCGACTCGGGTTCCGCGAAGTACACGGACGCGTTCAAGAACGACGGCAAGCTCATGCGCGCCTGCGGGTCGTCGCAGGGCGTCATCGAGTGCACCGGCTGGTTCTAGTTCGCCGCCCGGCAGTCCGTCGGGCGGCAGTGGCGAACCCCCGGGTCGCGACCTAGTCCTCTGCCGGCACCCAGGACGGCTTGCGCTTCTCGCGGAACGCCGTGATGCCCTCCTGGCCCTCCGGGCCGCCGAAGTGCCGTGCCGACAGCTCCAGCATGTCCGCGAAGACCTCGCCGAGGTTCGTGGACCGCTCCTGCCGCAGCATCTCCTTGGTGGCCGCGAGCGCGGTGGGCGCGCCGAGCGCGAGCATGTCCACGTACCGGCGGACCTCCGCGTCGACGTCGTCGGTCGCGGCGTTGAGCAGGCCGATCTCCTTCGCCCGCTCGGCGTCGAATGTCTCGCCGGTCAGGAACAGCTCGTGGGCCTGGCGGGGGAGCAGGCGCGGCAGCACCGTCACCGAGATGACGGCCGGCACGACGCCGATCCGGACCTCGCTGAACGCGAACGTCGCCTTGGCGTCGGCGACGGCGATGTCGCACGCCGCGACGATGCCGACGCCACCCGCGCGGGCCGGGCCGTTGAGCGCGGCGACGACCGGCTTCGGGCTCGTCCAGAGCTGTTCGAGGATCGCGGGGAACTCGTTGACGCCCTGGTCGCCGGCGCTCGCCCCGGCGGCCTCCTTGAGGTCCATGCCGGAGCAGAACACGGGCCCCGTGTGGGTCAGCACGACCACGCGCACGCCGTCGTCCTGCGCTGCCGCGGTCAGGTGTTCCCTGAGCTCCCGGCGCAGCTGCGAGGACAGCGCGTTGCGGTTGTGCGGGGAGTCCAGCGTGATCGTCGCGATGCCACGCCGCACCTCGTAGTGGACCAGCTCGTCTGCCATGGAGCTGACCTTAGCCGTTCCGGATATTTGACAGCATGCTGTCAAATATGACAGGATGCTGTCATGACACAGACGGTGTACCTCGTTCTCGCCGACCAGCTCGCGGACTGGGAGTACGGCCACGTGGCCGCGCAGGTGAACATGCAGCAGTTCCAGCAGCAGCCGGGGCGCTATCAGGTGCGGACGGTCGGGCTGAGCCTGGAGCCGATCCGCACGCTTGGCGGCGTGCGGATGCTGCCGGAGGTGGCGCTGGAAAACGTGTCGGTCGACGACGCGGCCATGCTCGTGCTGCCGGGCGGCGACGGCTGGGAGACCGGCGAGCTGGCGGCGTTCGGCAAGCTCGCGCGGCGGTTCCGCGAGGCGGGCAAGCCGGTCGCGGCGATCTGCGGGGCGACGGTCGCGCTGGCGGCAGAGGGTCTGCTCGACGACGTGGCGCACACGTCGAACTTCCCGGAGGCGCTGGGGTCCTACGGCGGAGCGGCGCTCTACCGCGACGAACGCGTGGTGCGGGACCAGGGCGTGATCACGGCGGGCGGCGCGTCGTCGCTGGAGTTCGCGCGCGAGGTGCTGGCGGAGCTGGAGACGTTCTCCTCGGCGACCCTGCAGGCCTGGTACGAGTTCAACCGCGACGACAGCGCGGAGGCGTTCGGGAAGCTGGTGGCGAGTGTCCAGGAGTGAGTCGGGAGACGTGCTCACCGACGTCGTGATGAGGACGTTCCGGCTGTACGGGGCGTTCCTCGACGCGGCGGAGGTGATGACGAAGCCGGTGGGCCTGACCGCGGCGTGGTGGCAGGTGCTCGGCGCCGTGCTGCGCGAACCGCTGTCGGTCTCGGGCATCGCGCGGGAGATGGGGCTGGCCCGCCAGTCCGTGCAGCGGATCGCGGACCTGTTGGTGGACAAGGGGTTGGCGGAGTACCTGCCGAACCCGGCGCACGCCCGCGCGAAGCTCGTCCGCCCGACCGAGGCGGGGTACGAGGCCATCGAACGGCTGCGGGACGCGCAGTACGAGTGGGCGAACCGCGTCAGTGCGCAGGTCTCGCTGGAAGACCTGCGCACGACGCTCGCCACGATGACCAAGCTGGTCGCGGCTACGTCCTGATGCCCGGCAGGGGGTGGGGCACCGGAACTGCTAGCCGATCGTGGTCGTGGTCAGCACGGGGTTCGGGTCCGGGTAGCCCTTCGCGGCGGCGTCGATCGGGAACCCGAACACCGTGACGACGGCGGTGAAGGTGAGGCCCGGGGCGTCGTAGCTGGTACCGCCCAGCTTCGTGGTGATCGTCCCAGAGCTGCCCGCCTGCAGGTCGATCGTGACGGTGGGCAGCTCGAAGTCCGCGCCTCCCTTGATCGGACCGGGCACGGTGAGCACGACGTCGTTGCCCTGCAAGGCGACCGACGGCGTGCCGCCCAGCCCGGACCCGCCCGACAGCGAGGCGGCGGTGAACGTGGAGTTGGCCGGCACGGGCAGCTTCAGCGCGAGACCCTTGATCTCGCGCACCTGCCGTCCGCCCGCCTCGGACGGGATCTTGTTGGGGGCGGGGTCGATGGTGACCTTGACCGCGCCGCCGGGAGCGGCGGTCGCGGGCGCCGACGCGTCGACACCCTGGTCGAGCGTGAAGTCCGACGACTGCCCGGCGGCACTCGCCCGGAGCTTGTAGGTGATGGTCTGCGGCGCCGCCGACGCGGTGGTGGCGAACAGGAGCGTCGGCACCAGTGCGGCTACGGCGATTGCGGCTAGCTTCATGGCCTCTCCCCGTTGAGTGGACGAGGGACATTTCCAGCACGCGGCGTAACCAACTGACTACTCATGAGTAGGTTTCACGTCAACAGTTCACAGTTCACATCGCCCGAACGGCGCTGTGCGATCGATCTTGTGGCGGCGGCCGGAAGTGGCGGTCAGCGCCGCGTGGAGGTGCTGTGGCCCAGCGCGCCGATCGCCGCCAGCACCAGGCCCACGAAGAAGATCCCGAAGCCCAGCCCCGGGTTCGGGCCGTCGGGGGCTCGGGTCACGCCGCGTCCGAGGACGGGGAACTCGGTGGCACCGGGGGACTGGAACTCGGGTGGGAGCTGGTCCGCGGGGAAGCCGGGGGACTGGAGCTCGGGCGGGAGCTGGTCCACGGGGAAGCCGGGAGGCGGTGCGACCACCGGGAAGGCGGGCGTCAGGGGAGTGCTGACCGGATCGGGCCCGCCCATCGAGGTCACGAAGCCGATGACGACGATCCCCATGCCCGCCAACGCGACGAGGGTGCCCGCCCAGACGAGCGCCTTGACCCACGAGGGTGCCCCGGACAGGTCGGCGTGGCGGTAACGGCGACGCGACCGCGACTTGCTCCCGAAGCCGTGGTGGAGGTCCTGGACGTCGTCCGCGCTGCCGTCGAAGAACCCGTCACGAGCGCTGTGGTCGGAGCTCGAGTCGGAGCTGTGGCCGAAGCCGTCTGGATCGCTGTGCACGTGGGCCCCCGGAGTCGTCCAGCAGATGGTTCCACGCCACAACGCCGCGCCGGGGGGGATTTCGTTGAGCCCGGGGGTCAGGCCGCGATGATCTGGCGGGCCAAGGCCTGGTCGTACCGGTCCAGCACCAACTGAGCGACCTCGACGTCGTCCCCCAGGGGCCGCGCCACCACGGCGTCCCCGGCGAGCGAAGCGACCTTGTCCGGCAACAGGCCCGGCGCCAGGAACCACGACGCCACCGCGATCCTCCTGGCTCCCTTGGCCCGCAGCCTCTCGATCGCCTCGGGCACGGTCGGCGAGGCGATCGACGCGAACGCCGCCTCCACACCGGCCCAGCCCGACTCGCGAGCCCAGCGTCGAGCCACCTCGGCCACGGCCTCGTTCGCCGGCGCGTGCGACGACCCGGCACCGGCCAGCACCACGCCGAGCGACCGGTCGCCGAACGACACCCCGGCCTCGGACAGCCGCCGCAGCGCGGCGGACTCGAGCCGTGGATCCGGTCCCAGCACCGGCGTGACCGCCGCGGGCACGCGGGACTCGGCGACGGCGGCCGGCACGTCGACGCGGGCGTGATAAGCCTTGCCCAGCAACAGGGGCACGACCACGGACGGCTCGCGCAACACGTCGCCGAGCCGCGGCGCGCACAGGTCCAGGAAGCAGCCGCGCACGTCCAGTTCGGGGCGCAGCGACCGCACGACGTCCAGCAGCGAGTGGATCGACGCGGCCGAACGCGGGTCGCGGCTGCCGTGCGCCACGGCGATCAACGGGATCACAGCGCCCCCGTCAGGCCGCGGGCGCGCAGCACGGCGCGCTCCAGCGGGCGGAACAGCAGCAGTTCGATGCCGATGCCCACCAGCAGGATCAGGAAGATCGCCGCGATCACCATGTTGATGTCGTTCAGCGACGAACCGTTGTGCAGGTACTGGCCGAGGCCGGTGCCGAGCTGCGGGGAGGTCGCGATGATCTCCGCGGCCATCAGCGACCGCCACGAGAACGCCCACCCCTGCTTGAGACCCGCCAGGTAACCGGGCAGGGCGGCGGGCAGCAGGATGTGACGGGCCGAGGCGAGCCGGCCCGCGCCGAGGGCGCGGCCCACGCGGGGGAGCAGCGGCGGGATCTGGTCGATGCCCGCCACCAGGCCGTTCGCGATCGACGGGACGGACCCCATCAGCACCACGAAGTAGATCGTGGACGGGGTGACGCCGAACCACAGGATCGCGGCCGGGACCCACGCCACCGAGGGCAGCGACTGCAGGCCCGTCAGCAACGAGCCGATCGCGGCGCGCACCACCCGGACCTTGGCGATCAGCAGGCCCAGCGGGGTGGCGATCAGGACGGCCGCGAGGAAGCCGAGCACCGCGCGGTGCAGCGAGGTCCACAGGATGCCGAACGCCTCGCCCGTGGAGATCGAGCGGACGAGCTCGTTCCACACGTTGACCGGTGCGGGCAGCTGGAACTCGGGCAGCAGGGCCGAAGCCCACAACGCCTGCCACACGCCCAGCAGCAGCGCGAAGGCGATCAGCGGCGGCACGCCCGTCTTCAGGAAACGGCGCCAGAGCGGCGGCTTGTGCGCCTCCGCGGGCACATCGAGCGCGTCGAGGCCGGCGCCGACCTTGTCGAGCGTGTCAGGAGGCGTGGCCACTGATGACCTCTCGCAGATGGGTGTTGATCTCGTCGAGGACCTCGGCCGAGGAGTCCGTGACGTCCCACTCGCGCACGACGCGGCCGGGACGCGAGGACAGCAGCACGACGCGCTGGCCGAGGCGGACGGCCTCGCGCACGTCGTGCGTCACGAAGATGATCGCGGTGTTCGTGGTCTCCCACACGCGCAGCAGCTCGCTCTGCAGCACGTCGCGCGTGATGGCGTCGAGGGCCGCGAACGGCTCGTCCATCAGCAGCAGGGCGGGAGAACCGTCGGCGGACACGGTGGTGGACGCGAGCGCACGGGCCAGGGCAACGCGCTGGCGCATGCCGCCGGAGAGCTCGTGCGGACGCTTGTCCGCGACGTCGCCCAGCCGCACCAGTTCGAGCAGTTCGAGCGCGCGGCGCTTGCGCGCCAGGCGGCCGACACCGGCGAAGCGCAGTGCCAGCTCGACGTTGCGCGCCGCGGTGAGCCACGGCATCAGCGCGGGCTCCTGGAACATCACGGCCGGGCGCGAGGTGTTGATCTGCAGCTCGCCGGACGTCGCGCCGTCGAGGCCCGCGACGATGTTGAGCAGCGTGCTCTTGCCGCAGCCGGACGCGCCGAGAAGGCACACGAACTCGCCGGGCTTGACCTTGAGGTCGACCCCGTCGAGCGCCACCACGGCCGAGGCACCGTGGCCGAAGACCTTGCGGACGGCCGACAGTTCGACGGCGGTGTCCGCGGTGGACAGAAGAGCGGTTTCGAGCGTGGCGGTCATGGTGTGCCTTCCCCTCGCGTCAGAAGTGCTACTTCTTGTCCAGGCCCGCTGCTTGGACCTGCGGCTTGCCCTGCGCCTGCAGGACCTTGTTCAGCAGCGTGAAGTCGGCGTACCCGGCGACGTTCGCGGCCTCCTTGGCCACGCCCGCCGTCACGGCGTCCTTCGCGAGCTGCGGGAAGTGCTTGGCCTGCGCGTCGGTGGTCAGCTCGATGTTGTCCCACGCGGCGTCGAGGATCTTGTCGCCGAGCTTCTTGGACGTGAGCTTCTCCAGGTGCGCGTTGGCGGCCTTCTTCGCTTCGTCCTTGTTGGCCTTCGCCCAGTCGATGGCGGCGACGTGACCCTTCAGCACGGCCTCGACGGTCTCCGGGTGCTCCTGCAGGAACTTCGTGCGCACGATGACGACGGTGGTCGGGAACGCCCCGCCCTCCCACAGCGTCTTCTCGTCCAGCAGCACCTTGCCGCCGCCCTCGTTGACGATGCGCGCCGACCACGGCTGCGGCGCCCAGGCAGCGGCGATGTCGCCCTTCTTGAACAGGTCGAGCGACGCGGCGTTCTCCACGTTCTGCACGGTCACCTGGCCGGTGAGGTTCTTCTCCGCCAGGTACTTCTTCAGCGACACGTCCTGCGTGTTCGCGAGCTGCGGCGTGGCGACGACCTTGCCCTTGAGGTCCTCGATCGAGTTGATCTCGGGCTTCACCACGAGCTGCGCACCGCCCGAGGTGGCGCCCGCGATGAGCTTCACGGCCTCGCCCTTGGACTTCGAGTAGGCGTTGATCGCCGGCCCGGAGCCGATGTAGGCGATGTCGAGTGACTCGCCCAGCAGTGCGTTCACCTCGTCGGGGCCCGCGTTGAACGTCTGCGTCGTCAGCTTGGTGTTGCCCAGTTCCTTGGCGTACAGACCCTTTTCGACGCCGATCAGCGCGGCGGCGTGGGTGATGTTCGGGAAGTACCCGAGGCGGACCTCGGCCGCGGCGCCCTTGGACTCGGCGACCGGGGTGTCGGAGCTACCGGCGCGGCTGCAACCGGAAAGAGCTGTCAGGGCGACTAAAGCGACGGCGATGGCGGGCTTGAGGTTCACAGCGAAGAGGCCTTTCAGGGACCGGGGGAGACGAGGGCGTGGTTGTCAGGGGTAGCGGTGCTACCCCCGGTACAGCTCTCCACGCCGTTCTCGAGCAGCGGCAGCGGAGCCCCGACCAGTCCGGCGGCGAGCGTCGATCCGTCACTCACGTCGATCACCAGGAACGACCCGGTGCGCCGGCTGAAGCTGTAGTCGTCCAGCGGTACTGGCTCCGCGAGGCGCAGAGCCACTCGGCCGATCTCGTTGAGCTCCAACGAGCCGGGGCTGTCCACACTGGACAGCTTCTGCTCGTCGAAGCGGTCGCGCAGGTCGGTGACCATCGCCTGCACGGTGCGCGTGCCGTGCTTGACGAGGACTCGGGCGCCGGGTCGCAGCGGCTTCTCCGCGAGCCAGCAGAGGGTGGCGTCCAGCTCGTCGGTGACGGTGGGCTCGTTGCCCGCCACCGAGATCAGGTCGCCGCGGGAGATGTCGATGTCGTCGGCCAGCAGCAGCGTGACGGACTGACCGGCCGCCGCCTCCGCCAGTTCGCCGTCCGCCGTGTCGATCTTCGTGACCGTCGAGCGACGGCCGGAGGGCAGCACGACGACCTCGTCGCCCGGCTTGACCGTGCCGGCCGCGACCAGGCCGGCGTAGCCCCGGTAGTCGAGGTGCTCGGCCGTGCGCGGGCGGATCACGTACTGCACCGGGAACCGGAACGGCGCGTCGTGCGGGTCGGGCTCGACCGGCACGGTCTCCAGGTGCTCCAGCAGCGTGAGGCCGTCGTACCAGGGCGTGTTCGCCGACTTCTCCACGACGTTGTCGCCCGCCAGCGCCGACACCGGGATCTCGACGACCGAGTCCTCGGTGTAGCCCAGGGCCGTGGCGTGCGCCGTGAACTCCTTGGCGATGCGGGAGAACGTCACCTCGTCGTAGTTCACGAGGTCGATCTTGTTGACCGCCAGCACCAGCCGCGGCACGCCGAGCAGCGCGAGCACTGCCGCGTGCCGCCGGGTCTGCTCGATGACGCCCTTGCGCGCGTCGACCAGCAGGACCGCGAGCTGCGCCGTGGACGCGCCCGTCACGGTGTTGCGGGTGTACTGGACGTGGCCGGGGGTGTCCGCGAGCACGAACGACCGCTTGGGCGTCGCGAAGTACCGGTACGCCACGTCGATCGTGATGCCCTGCTCGCGTTCCGACCGCAGGCCGTCGACCAGCAGCGACAGGTCCGGCGTCGCGAGACCGCGGTCGGCGCTCGCGCGGTGCACGGCGTCGAGCGTGTCCGCGAGCACGGACTTGGTGTCGTAGAGCAACCTGCCGACGAGCGTGGACTTCCCATCGTCCACGCTGCCCGCGGTAGCCAGCCTCAACAGGTCGCTCATTTAGAAGTAGCCCTCCCGCTTGCGGTCTTCCATGGCGGCCTCGGACAACCGGTCGTCGGCACGAGTGGCGCCGCGCTCGGTCAGTCGGGACGCGGAGACCTCGGCGATCACCGCGTGGATGTCGGCGGCGTCGGACTCGACGGCGCCCGTGCAGGAGCCGTCGCCGACCGTGCGGTAGCGAACCGTCTTGCGCAGCAACGTCTCGCCCTCGCGCGCGGTGCCCCACGGGCCCTCGGCGAGCCACATGCCGTCGCGCAGGAACACGTCGCGCTGGTGCGAGTAGTAGATGTCCGGGAGCTCGATGCCCTCGCGCTCGATGTAGTTCCAGACGTCGAGCTCGGTCCAGTTGGACAGCGGGAACACGCGGACGTGCTCACCGGCGCGGTGCCGGCCGTTGTAGAGGTTCCACAGCTCCGGGCGCTGGCGCTTCGGGTCCCACTGGCCGAACGCCGTGCGCAGGCTGAAGATCCGCTCCTTGGCGCGGGCGCGTTCCTCGTCCCGGCGGCCGCCGCCGAACACGGCGTCGAACTTGTGCTGAGTGATGGAGTCCAGCAGCGGCACCGTCTGCAACGGGTTGCGCGTGCCGTCCGGACGTTCCTCCAGGCGGCCGTCGTCGATCCAGTCCTGGACCTTCGCGACCTCGAGACGCAGCCCGTGCTGGGCGACGACGCGGTCGCGGAACTCGATGACCTCGTCGAAGTTGTGCCCGGTGTCGACGTGCAGCAGCGGGAACGGCACCGGCGCCGGGTAGAACGCCTTGATCGCGAGGTGCAGCAGCAGGGTGGAGTCCTTGCCGCCGGAGAAGAGGATCACCGGCCGGTCGAACTCGCCCGCGACCTCGCGGAAGATGTGGATCGCCTCCGATTCGAGGCGTCCCAGGGTGTCCAGCGTCGCAGTGGTCATCCGTGCAACCCGCATTCCGTCTTCGACTGACCGGCCCAGCGACCGCTGCGCGCGTCCTGGCCCGGCAGTGGCTTCGCGGTGCACGGCAGGCAGCCGATGGAGGGATAACCCTCCTGCACCAACAGGTTCTCGAGGATGCCCTTCTCGCGGATGTAGGCGTTGAACTCGTCGTCGCTCCACGGCGCGATCGGGTTGATCTTCACCAGGCCGTTGCGCTCGTCCCACTGCACGATCGGCGTGTTCGCGCGGGTGGGCGCGTCCACGCGACGCACACCGGTGACCCACGCGTCGTACTTCGCGAGCTCGCGGCGCAGCGGCACGACCTTGCGCAGGTTGCAGCACGTGGCCGGGTCCGACTGGTACAGCAGGCCGAACTCGCGTTCCTGGTCCTCCACCGACTGCTCGGCGGCGGCGTTCACGATCCGCACCTCGGGGTAGACGACCCCGACGGCGTCGCGCACGCCGATCGTCTCCGGGAAGTGGTAGCCCGTCTCCAGGAACAGCACGTCGAAGTCCGGCTTCACCTTGGCGGCGAGGTCGATCAGCACGGCGTCCTGCATGTTGGAGGCGACGATGTAGCTGTCGCCGAACGTCCGCGCGACCCACTCCAGCGCCTCTTCGGCGTTCGCGTCCTCCAGCTCCAGCTCAGCGGCTTCGGCGACGATCTTGAGGTCTTCCTTGAGATCGCTCACTTCTTCACCTCCTGCGGCAGGTTGAGCCCGACGAACGAGACCTTGAAGACGCGGCGGCACCCGGTGCACAGCCACGCGTAGCTGGGTTCCTCCTGCGGCCGGAGGTCCTCGTCACCGCAGTAGGGGCAGTAGAACGGCGTCGCGCGTTCGGTCATCGCAGCGAGCCCTCCTCGGCGCGGGCGACCCACTGGGCGAACCGCTCGTCGGTCTCGCGCTGCGCCACGAAGTTCCGCACGACCCGTTCGACGTACTCGGGCAGCTCGGCCGCGGTCACCTTGTGGCCGCGCAGCTTCCGGCCGAACCCGGCGTCGAGGCCGAGGCCACCGCCGAGGTGCACCTGGAAGCCCTCGACCTGGTTTCCGCTCTCGTCCGTGACGATCTGGCCCTTGAGGCCGATGTCCGCGGTCTGGATGCGGGCGCAGGAGTTGGGGCAGCCGTTGATGTGCACGGTGATCGGCGCCGTGACGCCGTCGACGATGTCCTTGAGGTTCGCTTCGAGCTGCGTGACGAGGTCGAGGGCGCGGGCCTTGGTCTCGACGATCGCGAGCTTGCAGAACTCGATGCCGGTGCAGGCCATGATCCCGCGGCGCCACGGCGACGGGTCGACCTGCAGGCCGAGCTTCGCGAGGTCGCTCTTGAGCGTCGGCACCTCGGCGTCCGGCACGTCCAGCACGATGATCTTCTGCTGCGGCGTGAAGCGGACGCGGTTCGAGCCGGCCCGTTCGGCGAACTTCGCGACCTCGACCAGGATCGAGCCCGACACGCGGCCCGCGACCGGTGCCGCGCCGACGTAGTTCAGGCCGTCCTTCTGCTTGTGCACGCCGATGTGGTCGAGCGGCTGGTCCAGCTGCTCCGGCGCGGGGCCGTCGATCATCTTGCGACCCAGGTACTCGTCCTCGACGACCTGGCGGAACTTCTCCGCACCCCAGTCGGCGACGAGGAACTTGATGCGCGCGCGGTGGCGCAGGCGGCGGTAGCCGTAGTCGCGGAAGACGGAGATGACCGCCTCCCACACGTCCGGCACCTCGTCGAGCGGCACCCACGCGCCCAGCCGCTTGCCCAGCATGGGGTTCGTGGACAGGCCGCCGCCGACCCAGAGGTCGAAGCCCGGCCCGTGCTCGGGGTGGTTGACGCCGACGAACGCGATGTCGTGGATCTCGTGCGCGACGTCCTGCAGGCCGGAGATGGCGGTCTTGAACTTGCGCGGCAGGTTCGAGAAGCGCGGGTCGCCGATGTAGCGCTCGAGGATGGTGTCGATGGCCGGCTGGCCGTTGATGATCTCGTCGGAGGAGATGCCCGCGACCGGCGAACCGAGGATGACGCGCGGGCTGTCGCCGCACGCCTCCATCGTCGTGAGGTTCACGGCTTCGAGCTTCTGCCAGATCGTCGGGACGTCCTCGACGCGGATCCAGTGGTACTGGATGTTCTGGCGGTCGGTGATGTCGGCGGTGTCGCGCGCGTAGGTCTGCGAGATCTCGCCGAGGACGGTCAGCTGCTCCGTGGTGAGCGCGCCGCCGTCGCTGCGCACGCGCATCATGAAGAACTCGTCGTCCAGCTCTTCGGGCTCGAGCGTGGCCGTGCGGCCGCCGTCGATGCCGGGCTTGCGCTGCGTGTAGAGCCCGTACCACCGGAAACGGCCGCGCAGGTCGGCCGGGTCGATGGAGTCGAAACCGCCGTGGGCGTAGATGTTCTCGATGCGGGCGCGGACGTTGAGCGGGTTGTCGTCCTTCTTGCTCCGCTCGTTGGGGTTCAGCGGCTCTCGGTATCCGAGTGCCCACTGCCCCTCGCCGCGACGCTGCTTGGCGCGCGGTGACGTCTGCGGCGTGGCCATCGCCATCCTCCGGGGTTTCGAGGCGCTCGGTGCGCGTGAAGAAGCCCGGAGGTGCTCGTGGTGGGGGCGTCGTCAGCGCGCCGGGCGCTGACGGGAACAAATCAGCGCGCGGTCATGCCGAACGACGGCACATCGCGCTGGAGACACGACGGAAGTCGACGTGGCGGCGGGCCACGAGGCGGACTCCAGTCGAATGCATGTCCCCAGTGTGCATGCCGTCCAGAGCGTGGTCCACCGCCAACCGAATGCTGGGATTGACGAGGAGAAGTTGACATCCTAGGCTGGTTTCACTCCGTAGTATTTCTGTCACCGACAGATACTTCCCCTGGTCGAACACCGCCATTCGGGCCGCGTAGGGGACACTGGGAGTCATGCCCTCCGCTCTGCCCGAAGGCGAGCCCGCGCCCGCCGACGGTTCGCTTCCCGCGTCCGCTCTCGCCGGTGTCGGCACCCGCCCCTTCGGCGTCTACGTGCACGTGCCGTTCTGCGCGACCCGCTGCGGCTACTGCGACTTCAACACCTACACGCCCGGTGAGCTGGGCACCTCCGCGTCCCCGGAGTCGTGGCTCGAGGGCCTGCGCCGCGAACTGGACCTCGCCGCCTCCGTGCTGGGGACCGCGCCGATGGCCGAAACCGTGTTCGTCGGCGGCGGAACGCCTTCTCTGCTGGGCGCTTCCGGGCTCGCCGACGTGCTCGACGCCGTACGTCAGTCGTTCGGCCTGGCCCCCGGCGCCGAGGTGACGACCGAGTCGAACCCCGAGTCGACGTCCGTTCCCTTCTTCGAGGGCATCCGGTCCGCCGGCTACACCCGCGTGTCGCTGGGCATGCAGTCCGCCGCCCGGCACGTGCTCGCCGTGCTGGACCGCAAGCACACGCCCGGCCGTCCGGGGGAAGCGGCGCTGGAGGCGCGCAAGGCCGGGTTCGACCACGTGAACCTGGACCTGATCTACGGCACGCCGGGGGAGCGGCCGGAGGACCTGGCGGCGTCTTTGGACGCGGTGCTGGCCGCGGGCGTCGACCACGTGTCCGCCTACGCGTTGATCGTCGAGGACGGCACCGGTCTCGCCCGCCGCATCCGCCGCGGCGACCTGCCGATGCCCGACGACGACGTGCTCGCCTCGTCCTACGAGATGGTCGACTCGGTCCTCTCCGGCGCCGGCTTCTCCTGGTACGAGGTGTCGAACTGGGCGACCTCCGTGGAGGCCCGGTGCCGGCACAACGTCCTGTACTGGCAGGGCGCCGACTGGTGGGGCTTCGGTCCCGGCGCGCACAGCCACGTCGGCGGGGTGCGCTTCTGGAACGTGAAGCACCCGGCCCGCTACTCGTCGTTGCTGGCCGAGGGCCAGTCGCCCGCCGCCGGTCGCGAGGTGTTGTCGGCCGAGGACCAGCGCGTCGAGCGGGTGTTGCTGGAGATCCGCCTCGCCTCGGGCCTGCCGATGGACGTGCTGGACTCCGCTGGTCGCGAGGAGGCCGAGCAGGCGATCGCCGACGGACTGCTGGAGCCGTCGGACGACCGCTGCGTGCTCACCGACCGCGGCCGCCTGCTGGCCGACGCCGTGGTCCGGCGACTGCTCCCCTGATCACCGGGCGCGCAGGTCGTGCTGACTGCGCACCTCGGTGACGCTCTCGCCGTCCTTGAGGTAGGTCGCGGTGCCCCACCACAACCCGTCGCGCCGCCGCGACTCTTCCCAGACGACGGTGCCTTCCCACCACGCGTCGTCGCTGTGGACCAGACAGATCTTGCCGGACGGGGGCGGTGTCTTGCCGTGTCGTTCGAGCCACGCGGGTGTGCAGCAGAAGTCGCACGGTTGAAGTTGGCCAGGATCGATGTCAGCCCATCGAACCGGCACGATTTCGTGCGTGTCCCGACCGACCAGTCGAAGACTGTTCTGTCCCTTCAGGAGCCACTCGCATCGGGGGTCGTTGTGATACGCCCGGCCACCTTTCGTGCGCCATCCCTGCTTCAAGATTCCATGTGGCGGGGGTCTGCACAGGTCACACTGTCCAGCTGGCAAGAGATGCTTGCACTCAAGTTCGGCCACCACGTTCTCCCCGTCTCGGTCCTGTGGTTTGGACCCTAGTGACCGCCCCTGACAAAACGGATCGATCAGCCTCGTCACTTCAGGGATTGCCGATCCGCGGTCAGGGTGCGGCCAGTCACTCTGCATGCCATGAGGGGGCTGGTCGTTCGGAACTTTCTCCGATTCACCTCCCTGGATCAGATGTCTGAAGCTACTCTCACTCTCTGTGTGTTTAAAGCGACGCAGTGAAACCGTTTGTATCTGCATGGACACGATGTGGTGACCTGGGTAACAGCGCAGGGCCACTTGCGCGACGTGTCCCATGACAGCAGGTGATACCTATCGGCAGGTACCTGGCCGTCAGCCGTAGTTGGAGCAAAGGACCGGGCATCGCGGGGATGGCCGGCTGGGGGTGAGCGGTAAGTGAACTTCGTCGAGTCGTCAGTGCTGCAGGTCGTCGTGGAGCAGACCGAGCGAGTGCTGGAGACTTATCGCATTGATCCTGGGCTGATCAGGGAACATGCGAACGGGGAACGGCGCATCGCCCAGGGCGGCTATGGCGACCGGCAGATCTACGAGCTCGTTCAGAACGGTGCGGATGAACTGCGGAACGACTCGGGTGGAGAGATCGCAGTCATCCTGTCTCCCGCTTACCTCTACTGCGCCAATCAGGGAGACCCGATCACACCCGACGGCGTCGACACGATCCTTCGGATGAGCGCTTCGCGGAAGCGGGGCGGCCAGATCGGCAGGTTCGGCGTCGGCGTCAAGTCTGTGCTCAGCGTCTCGGACTCTCCTGAGTTCTACAGTTCCACAGGGAGCTTCGGCTTCGACAGGGAGTGGGCGACTGCGCGAATTCTCGGCGTCGAACCCAACGCGCAGGAGATCCCGGTCCTGCGGATGGCCCGGCCGATCGACCGTGACCAGGCTGCCGCGAAGGACCCTATCCTCGCCGAACTCCTGAAGTGGGCGACCACTGTGGTGCGGTTGCCGCTTCACCCGGCAAAGGTGGCTCAGCTCGCGGACGACCTCGTCAAGTTCCCGGCTGAGTTCTGCCTCTTCTCTCCGCACGTTGGCACCGTGACGTTGGAGGACAGAAGAGCCGAGAAGGTGCTCAAGAGGCAGCTCTTCCAGCGAGTGGAGGGGGAAACTCGCGACCTCCAGGAGGAGAGCAGTTCAGGAACCAGTTCCACGGCCTACTGGCGTGTCTTCACGCGGATTCACCGTCCTGGTGGCGCTGCCCTGAAAACTGCAGGCGAGCTGCACGATCGGCCAGAGATCGACATCTCCTGGGCGGTTCCTGACAGGACGGGCAGGGAGGGGCGGCTCGGCGAATTCTGGGCGTACTTCCCGACCAAGTACAAGACGACTTTGAGGGGCATCATCAACGCTCCTTGGAAGACTAGCGAAGATCGCCAGAACCTGTATGCCGCCAATGCTTTCAACGATGAACTCATTCGTGCTGCGGCCGATCTCGTGGTCGACTCGCTGCCCGCTCTCGCACGAGAAGGTGACGCCGGCGGCTATCTGGACGTGCTGCCTGCTCGTGGTCGCGAGGAGCCGCAATGGGCATCCGACGACCTGGTCGAATCGATCTGGCGTGCGACCGTAGTTAAGCCGTCCGTGCCCGACCAGCACGCCGTCTTCCGCAAGCCCAACGAGATCAGACTGCACCCCAGCGACCTCAACCCGCAGTGGCTGGAGTGGTGGCGTGGCTACACCGGTCGACCGGTCGACTGGGTCGATCACTCGGTCGAGAAGGGCAAGCAGCGTCGAGCGAGTGTCGACCGCATCTACACCGCCGCCCGGATCCCTCCTGCCTCGGTTCGCGAATGGTTGGAGGCGTTGGTCGAGGACCGGACGCCCGCTTCCTCCCTGGTCGCCGTCAAGATCGCTGCAGACGTGGTCGGCACCAGGCATCCGCTCGCCGACCAGGTGCAGAAGGCGCAGATCGTTCTGACCGAGTCCGGTGCGTTGGTGGCGCCGGTGAGCGGTCAGGTGTTCTGCCGGGTATTCGCGGACGACCTTCCGGACAACCTGGTCTACGTCGATCCGCGCGTTGTGGACGAGTTCGGCGCGCGGGCGGCGTTGCTGACCCTCGGTGTTCATGATGCGCACGCCGCCGGTCGCTTCGCCGCCATCGTCGAGCAGGGATTCCACGACTACGACGGTGGTCGGTGGACCGCCTTCTGGGAGCTCGCGCGTCAGACCGGTCCCGCCATCGCTCTCGACACCCTTCGGGAACGCCTCACCGAACTTCCCAAGCTCCTCAAGGTCAGAACGGTGGAGGGGAACTTCCGCCAGGCCGATCGTTGCCTGCTGCCGGGCGCAGTCGTTCCTGGAGATGGATCGCGGGACGGTGCGATCGCGGTGGATCTCGAGTTCCACGCCGGTGATCGCCAGATGCTCCGAGAGCTCGGGCTCTCGGACACCCCTCGGAGTTCGGTGGATCCGACTTCCGAGAAGTGGTACCCCGACTACGTCGAGGAACTCTGGAACCACGTTCTGACCAAGCTCGACGCGGCCGCTCCCAGGCCGACATTGAAGGCCGTGCGGGCGAGCGGGATCCCCACCGCCGGTCCGCTCGAGCTGCTGACCGAGCTGTCCGACGAAGGGCGGGCGGCGTTCGTTCGCCACTTGCCGCGAGGTGGGCTGGTCCCGGACTGGAAGCTGCAGATCGGGGCGACCCAGACCAACCGACGAACCGTGATCTCACCTCTGGTGTGGATGGTCCGCAAGCACGGACTCGTGCAGACGACGAAGGGGCTGCGTCCGCTGAAGAGGGCGGTCTCGCCTTCGTTGAAGCACTACGCGGACTTCTTGCCGGTGGCCGAGCTTCCCGATGACGTCGCGGATGTCTTCAGGCTTCCCGAGGACCTCGCCAAAGTGCCGAACTCGATTTGGGAGGACCTTCTCGCCGAGGTCGAGGTGAGCGAGGATGACGAGTTTCCAGGACGCGTCTACGCACTGCTGTTCGGGCAGGGTATCGAGGTAGAGCTCGGCAACACTCGTTGCAGGGTGGGCGACGAGTGGTCGTCGACAGTGCCCGACAACCAGATCGCCGTCACCTCGGTGCGGTCGGAGTACGACGAACTGGTCCGCGAGCGGATTCCCGCGGTTTTGGTGCCCGACGAGGCCACCGTGGCGAAGATGATCGAGCTGTGGGAGATGTGCACGCCCGCCGATGTCATCGACCGGCAGCTGCGATATGTCGAACAGGGCGAATCTCGCCTGATGATCGAGGAGTTCCCGCCTCTGCGTCAGCTCAAAGGCCGGGTGGATGGTTGGTCTGTCGTCCGCTGCAGTGAGCTGGAGGAAGTTGTCCAGACACCGAACGGAGCGCGGAACGAGGTGCGGCAGACCGCGATCGAGGACAAGAAGATCCTCGTACTCGCGCCGTGCGACGACCTGAGAGTCCTGATGGTCGCGGATCGACAGCTTCGGCTCGGTCTGGGTGAGGAGGGGTGCCGCTCTGTGTTGGAGCGGCGGAAGAAGCAGCAGGAGAACGAGAAGCTCACGCAGGTGAGGCAGGCCACGTCGACCAACGAGAAGATCGCTCGACTGGTCGGTGCCGAGCAGCTCAAGCGCAAGCTCCCCACGGGGCTCATCGAGAGTGAGAAGGCGGAGACGGGGAGGGAGCCCGACGAACTGCGAATCGCGCAGCTCGCCATCAACGCGCACGGTGACTCGGTGCTTCGGCATCACGTGAAGGACATCGAGGCCCGATTCCCGGACGTGGTTACGTCGTTCCGCGGAGACAACGCGTCCCGGCGGCTCGTCAGCGACCTGGACCTGCCTGAGTCTTATGCAGGTACCAGGAACGCCGCGAGCAGAGATGCGCAGGAGATCGTCGAAGGGCCCAGTGAGTTCCCCGGTCTGCACGAGTACCAGGAACAGATCGCGGGAAAGATGTTCGACCTGCTGACCGGGCCGGTGCCGAAGCGAGCGATGCTTTGTCTGCCGACTGGTGCGGGAAAGACCCGCGTCGCGGCAGAGGCGGTGATCCGGTTTATTAAGGCGCGCGGGCTCGAGGGACGCCCCGTGCTCTGGATCGCGCAGACCGACGAGCTCTGCGAACAGGCGGTCGAGAGCTGGAAGTTCGTCTGGTCGAAGGTCGGGCCCACTCAGCGGCTGACCATCAGCAGGTTCTGGGGTGGCAACGACGCATCAGCCGTGCGTGACAACCCGCACCTGGTTGTGGCTGGGGAAGCCCAGCTGCACCTGCGACTCGACGACGAGAAGTACAACTGGTTGAGGGACCCGGTGCTTGTCATCGTCGACGAGGCCCATGGTTCGGTCACCCGCAGGTACACGCGTATCTTCGCCCTGTTGGGCATCTCCTACCGAACGTTGGAACGCCCGCTCATCGGACTGACAGCGACGCCTTTCCGAGGTTTCAATCGAGCGGAAACCGACCGGCTGGTCGAGAGGTACGGAGCGAACCGGCTGGACCGAGGCGTCTTCGAGTCCGACCCGTACACGTCCCTGCAGAAGCTGGGGATGTTGGCGGAGGTGGAGCACCGCGAACTGACCGGTGCCACGATCCATCTCACCGATGACGAACTGGCTCTCGCCGCACAGCCGTTCCAGCAGAACCTGCCTTCCGCGACTGAACAACGACTCGGTGAGGACGTCGATCGCAACCAGATGCTGGTGTCCGAGATAGCGAGTCTGGACAAGAGCTGGCCCGTGCTGCTGTTCGCCACCTCCGTGAACCACGCGAAGCTCATGGCCGCCATGCTCAACAGCCGCGGGATCAGCGCTCGCGCCATCGACTCCGCCACTCCTCCCGCGGAACGCAGGAAGATCATCCACGACTACCGCCAGAAGAAGATTCAGGTGATCACCAACTATGGCGTGCTCGCCCAGGGCTTTGACGCACCTGCGACCAGGGTTGTAGTGGTCGCACGACCGACCTACAGTCCGAACGTCTACACGCAGATGATTGGTCGGGGTCTTCGCGGCCCGAAGAACGGTGGCGAGGAAACCTGTCTGATCCTCGACGTCAAGGACAACATCACCAACTACGAAAAGGCGATCACCTTTACCGGCTTCGATCACCTGTGGGACGCGCAGTGAGTGTTCATGTGGACTCGTTGACGCAAGAACAGCAGGCGGTCGTCGACCAGCCTCTGGACGCGTGCGTCCTCGTCACCGCAGGGCCCGGGGCTGGCAAGACGCACACGCTGGTCAAGCGATTGGACGCATTGGTCTCCAGAGGTTTGGCGTCGGGTGAGATCCTCGTGCTCAGCTTCTCGCGCGCTGCCGTCCGTGAACTTCGTAGTCGTCTCGCCCGATACGGCGAAGCCGCACGGCACGTGCGCGCGCAGACCTTCGATTCCTGGGCACTCGAGTTGTTGACGGAGGTCGACGCGGACCGAGACTGGCGGTCTTTCTCGTTCGAATCGCGAATCGAGAAAGCGTCGGAGGCGATCGAGTCCGGTCGAGCGGACGTCCTTCTCGACGATCTTCTGCACGTGGTGGTGGACGAGGTTCAAGACCTGGTGGGCGCACGTCGACGGATGGTCGAGGCGTTGCTCGAGAGGTTCGCCGTGGGCTTCACCGTCGTCGGCGATCCAGCCCAGTCGATCTACGGGTTTCAGATCGAGGACCCCGAGGAACGGGACTTCGAGACCAACAGGTTCTTCTTCAGGCTGCGGGAAATCTTCGGCGACCGACTGGTCGAATTGTCTCTGGAGAAGAACTTTCGAGTGCGCAATGAGGCCGCGGCGCCCGCCTCGGACTTCTCGGGCGAGCTGCGGCGTGCGCAGGCCGCACCCGGAGTGTTCGGCCGCCTGCGTGGGAGACTCCGGGGGATGGACGAGTTCGGGCGGCTCGACGACGAGTTCGCGAAGGCTGCCCTCGACCACGACGACGTGACCACCGCGATCCTGTGCCGCAGCAATGGTCAGGCCATGCTCGCGTCCGAGGACCTGCACAGGGCAGGGGTTCGGCATCGACTGCAGCGTTCGGCGCAGGACAAGGTTGTGCCGTCCTGGGTTGGCGACATGTACCGCGCCAACGAGAGCACGTTCGTCACCAGACAGATGTTCCAGGAGATCATGGAACGCCGGCCGTCAGACCCCGGTGATGACGTAGACCTGTTGTGGGGTTGGTTGATCAGATCGACGTCGAAAGGCCGGAACACCTCTGTTGTCGATCTGCGCGTTCTCCGCGCGATCGTGGAATCCGGACGGCTGCCTGATGAACTGGTGGACAAGCAGGAGTCGTCGGTCGTCGTGTCGTCCTACCACCGTGCGAAAGGGCTCGAATTCGACCGGGTCATGGTCGCGGATCCCGGCGGTGACAATCGTGACGCAGATTCGGCGGAGGAGGCTCGAGCGCTCTACGTGGCGATGACGCGCGCACGCGACGAGGTCACCTGGATCGAGACGCCTGGCGACTATCGGGTGCGTGTGAACAAGGCCATCGACCGCTGGGCACGGTACGCGTGGAACGGGCGGACCACGCTGGGAATCGAGCTCCGCGGCGGTGACGTCTCCACGGACCTTCCTCCGGGAGGTGAGGACTTCGATTCCCATTGCCTGCCGCTGCAACGGCACCTGGCGACGGAGATCGACTGCGGAGACGAGGTCGTGCTCGAAAGGCTGTACGACGTTTCGCTGGTGAGCGGACAGAGCCCGCCCTACCTGGTGATGCATCGGGACCGACCGATCGCGACGGTGTCCCGCAGATTCCGTCGGGTTCTCTCCACCTTGCAGAGATCCACAGGTCGCCGCGGGGATCCTTGGTGGCCCTTGCGCATCACCGGAGTGAGGATCGACGCGGTGGAGACGACCGTGGGAAGCGAGGCGGCGGGCGTGGAGGCCGGCCTTGGACCTCATGGGGTCTGGTTGGTGCCACGCCTCTCCGGTCTCGGCAAGTTCTACTACGGCAAGCACAACGAAGGGCCGGCATGACCGCGATGTACGCCGACCATTACGAGTTTCGCGCGGAACTGCTGAGCAGGCTTCGAAGTGATCTGCTCGGTCCTGCCGGTCCCGATGACGAACTGCTCGTGGACGCACCGATCACGACGTACGTGATGGGCATCCTGTTCCCACCGAGCGAGGAGAAGCAGAACTTGGTGGCGGATGACGACAGCACGCCCGTCGACGTGAAGGACAAAACGGAAGACGCGCTCGACACCGGCGTGGCGATGGCGAACGTCCAGATGCCCACCTCGATGGGCATGACGTTCGCTGTCGTTGACGATCCGTCGAGCCTTGTCAGCATCTCGGTGGACGCGGCAGTCTACGAACCGGTCGATCTGGACGGCAACAGGATCGAGCCGAAGCGCGCCGATCGTCGGAGCACCGAGGATGATGGTGTGCGGTGGCGCCGTCGCCGACTGCCTACGAGCCGAATCGAGTTCGCCGCCGACGGCGAGGCACCCGAGCGGATCACCCTTGCCGAAGGCCTCGAACTGAGGCTTCGTGTGCGCCCGCCGATGGACGGCAAGGTGTCGATCACCGCCACGCTCGTGAACGTGACGAAGTTCGACCCGTCGAAGCTGCGTGATCCCCACTGCTTCTTCCAGCCGGTGATCAAGGTCAACGGTGCACTGATAGAGCGCCCAGGCCCCGGAGGTGGTGACGAAAGGGAGGTCGTGAGCAACCGCCTCCTGTACCGATATGCCCCGACGTTCGCAGTCGGGCACGGGTGTTCCGTCGAGTGGGATTGGACGCCGCCCTCACCAAGCGACCTGTTCGAGAACGTGGGGCGTGCCGAGGTACCCGAGGTGCGTACGACCTTTGTACCGTGGCACGAGGTGCTGCTGACCGATTCCAACCCCGACATCCCCAGCGATTCGCTGGGAATGATGCACCTGGCAACCGCCGAGGACGCCGAGGTGATTCGCGCCCTGACCGCGCTGGAGAAGGGCTACCGCGCCTGGATCGATGTGCAGCGCAAGGACAGCGAGAGGCTGGTCGAACGGGATTTCCGCGGACGAGCGGAGGAACACCTCGACCGGTGTGACGAGGCCGCGGAGCGGATCTCGAACGGCGTGAACCTGCTGCGCAAGCGGAAGGACGCGTTGCGCGCCTTCAAGCTGGCCAACGAGGCGATGGCACAGCAGCGCGGCCGATCATCGTGGATCAAGAAGGGGCGCAAGGGAAAGGTGGTGTTGGACGGAGAATGGCGGCCGTTCCAGATCGCGTTCCTGCTCCAGTGCCTCGACGGGATCTACGATCCGGAACATCAGGACCGGAAGACCGTGGACCTCTTGTGGTTCCCGACCGGTGGCGGCAAGACCGAGGCATATCTCGGACTCATCGCCTTCACCGTGTTCCTGCGCAGGATTCGCAACGGCCACAACGGTGGCGGAGTGACCGCGATCATGCGCTACACGCTTCGCCTTTTGACGTTGCAGCAGTTCGAACGTGCGGCGGCACTTATCTGTGCGATGGAGGTTCTGCGGCGCAAGCCGAATCGTGAGATTCCCGGCGAAGAGATCTCCCTCGGCATGTGGGTCGGCCAGGCAGCGACTCCCAACGACCTCGCCTCGGCGGAGGCCCAGTTGGGCAAGTTGCGCAAGGGTGACAAGGTCCAGGCCGAGAACCCGGTCCAGCTGCGCGGCTGTCCGTGGTGCGGTGTGGCCATGGATGCTTGGAACTACACGGTCGACCAAGAACAACGGACGATGACCGTCGCGTGCCGCTCGGATGAGTGTCCCTTCCACAGCGGACTGCCTGTCCACGTCATCGACGAGACCTTGTACGAGGCGCGGCCGACTCTGATCATTGCGACGTCGGACAAGTTCGCCCGCATGCCGTGGCGTGCGGACGTCGCCCGATTGTTCAACTGCGACACCGAGTTTCCTCCGGTCGAGCTGATTGTGCAGGACGAGCTGCATCTCATCTCTGGACCGCTGGGAAGTCTGGCCGGCCTGTACGAGACCGTTGTCGACGAAGTTGCCCAACGGCCGAAGGTCATCGCTTCGACGGCGACCATCCGTCGTGCGGCCGAGCAGGGACGTGCTCTCTTCGACCGAGAGGTGGCGCAGTTCCCGCCGCCCGGGCTGGACGCTCGTGACTCGTGGTTCGCCGTCCAGGCATCGCGTGACAAGAAGGCCAGCCGCCTGTACGTCGGAGTGATCACACCGAACACCAGCCAGGCATCGCTGTTGGTGAGGACGTACGCGGCGTTGTTGCACCACGCTGCGAATATCGACGGCAGCGATGCGGTGCGGGACGCCTACTGGACTCTTGTCGGGTACTTCAACAGCTTGCGCCTGCTGGCAGCGGCCGATCTGCAGGTCCGAGACGACGTGCGCGAGCGGTTGAAGCTGTTGGCGAAAGACGTTGAAAACGATGCACGAGAAGCAGAGCTGGTCTGCGAGCTCACCAGTCGGATCGAGTCCAGCGACATCCCGAAGTATCTGGAGGACCTCCTGCTGTCGCTGCCGGACAAGGCCACGTTGGACGTGGTCCTGGCGACCAACATGATCTCGGTCGGCGTCGACGTCGACCGGCTCGGACTCATGGCGATCATGGGGCAGCCGCAGACCACCGCGGAGTACATCCAGTCGAGCAGTCGTGTCGGCCGGTCTTACCCAGGACTGGTCGTCACGATGTTCAACGCGGCGAGGTCCCGTGACCGCTCGCACTACGAGAACTTCCAGTCGTATCACTCCGCTTTGTACCGACAGGTCGAGTCCTCGAGCGTGACACCGTTCTCGTCCAGGGCCCGGGATCGCGCCCTGCACGCCGTGCTGGTCGCGCTCGTCCGTCTGATGATCCCGGACCTGCGAGAGAACGAAGCCGCAGCTCGCGTGGACGAGTTCCTGCCACAGATCGAGGAGTTGAAGTCCCTCGTCCTGTCCCGAGTGAGTCGAGTCGCACCCGAGGAGCGGCAGGGAACGAGCGATCAGCTCGACGACATCTTGGAGTGGTGGTGCAGGCTCGCGGAGCAGAATCCTGAGCTGGTTTATGAGGCTAGGCGGCCGGACGGCTATCGCCGCAAGCGAGAGCCGGATGCCGCCCTGTTGCGCAATTTCACCGATGACGACCTCACCGACGCCTTCGACACGCTGTGGAGTCTGCGCGATGTCGACGCCACGTCCAATCTGTATCTGGAGCGATGACGATGCCGTTGCGCAAGCCTGGACAGAACCGCTCCGCGAACGCCTCGGGGCGAATGGCTCCGTTGAGCAGCAAGCCGATCGGAGGTGTGAGGAGCGGTCAGATCGTCACGACCTTCGGGGTCGGGTCGTTGGTGGCAGTCGGCGACCAGTCGTTCGTGGTCAGCGGTATCGACTCCTGGCGCGTCGACGGGGATGCCCCGCTGCTCGAACCCAGGCTTCAACGAAGGCTCGGCGTACGGGAGTTCTACGTGCCTCCGGCAAACGACCTCACAGCAGGTGACGGGGTGCGCGTCCGGAGGTTCCCGGAGATGTACTCGTGTCCGGACTGCACGGATCTGAAGACGTACAAGCACTTTGGCGCAAAGCCATCGGACAATCGATGTTCCGTGTGCCAGAAGGCACTCGTGCCCTCCAGGTTCGTGATGGCCTGTGAGAAAGGCCACCTCGACGACTTCCCATACTGGCAATGGGTTCACAAGAAGAACAGTCCGTCGCAGGACAGGCACACGCTGAAGATGCACAACGACGGCCGCACCGCGTCGCTCGGATCGGTCGTGATCGAGTGCAGCTGCGGGCTCAGCGCGTCTATGGAGGGCGCTTTCGGCAAGCGAGCGCTGGCGTCTCTGAAACTGAAGTGCACCGGCCGTCGCCCGTGGTTGGGTGCGGGGACCGAAGAACCGAACTGCGACGCCATTCCGCGAACTCTGCAACGCGGTGCGTCCGCAGCCTGGTTCGCCGTCAACCGTTCGGCTTTGTCGATCCCGCCGTGGTCGGAGAACCTGACCAAGCACGTCGTGAGGCACCGTCGAACGTTGCAGGGCGCATTCGGCAAGGCAAATGCACTGGAGGTCGTTGATGACAGCGGGATCTTGGAGGGAACACCATTCTCCGCCCGCGACGCACTCGATGCCTACCGTCAATGGCAGGAAATGTCTGAGGGAGTCGACGCGGACACCGAGTCGGCAGTGGCGTTGGAGGCGCTCAACGGGTTCCGCCTGGAGGAGTACGAGCCCCTGTGCTTTGGTACGGGTGATGCTGACCAAGGCGAGGACTTCGAATGTGTTCGCCCCGCAGATCATGAAACGGTGTCGCCGCCTGCCGGGGTAGAGCGAAGCATGCTCGTCAAGCGGCTGCGCGAGGTCCGGGCACTTTACTCCTTCACCAGGGTCGAGGCTCCCGATGTGTTGCCCGATCGAAGGCGGTACGCGGCTCTGGCGAAGCAGCGGCTCGACTGGCTGCCGGCGATCGAGGTGAGTGGCGAAGGTGTTTTCCTCACCCTCGATCAGGGATTGTTGGCGAACTGGGAAGCGCAGGTCGAGCCTTCCGAGCGCGCGGAGACGATCCGCGATCGACACACGAAGCTTCTGCGGAAACTGGCCGCCCGTCGGGGAGACATCCAGTCGCCTGACGAACTGCGGTCACCGATTTCGGCGCGATACGTTCTGCTGCACACCTTCGCGCACGTGCTGATCAACGAGTGGAGCCTGGATTCCGGCTATTCGGCGGCCTCGCTCCGTGAACGGCTGTACGTCTCCGATGGCAAGACCGGAGTCTTGATCTACACGGCAACAAGCGATTCGGCGGGAAGTCTCGGCGGCGTGGTCGCGCAGGGGGAGCACCGGAAGTTGGCCGACTCCGTCGCGTCCGCGCTCGGCAGGATCGAGTGGTGTTCCCAGGACCCGCCGTGCATGGAGTCCGAGGCGACGGGAGTGGACAGCCTCAATCTCGCGGCCTGCTACGCGTGCGTGATGGTGCCGGAGAGCAGCTGCGAGACCAACAACACCTTCCTGGACAGAGCTTTGCTCATCGGGACGCAGGACAACCCCACGACCGGGTTCTTCAGATTCTGCCAAATGTGAGCGGCTTGTGCCGATCGTGTCAAGCCTTCCCCGGTAGCCGTTTCCCGCCAACGGCTCCGGGGCCAGGACTGAGACCCGTTCTATGGCGTGCCGACAAGACTCTCCAGGGCGGTGACACTTTTCGTCCAAGCGGACAGTTCGCTGTATGACGGAACGATCGCCGCGCGCCTGCTGTGGAGGTAGGCGCTGGTCAGTCCGTAGATTCGCTGGACCTGTCGGACGAGGGCCGCTGCCTCGTCGCGGTCCTCGGCCCGCACGTGGGTGACCAGCGCCCACAACCGAACATCGACCCGGCCGAAAGTCGACACGAACGTTGTCGAGGGCAGCGATTGTGCAAGTAGTTCGATTCTGATGCGCAGCAGCAGAAGTGCTGAGCGGGCTCGAAGGACCGGAGGAGAGCCGGAGCTCGCCATCTCATCCTCCCCGATCGCTGGTGTCCAGGTCATGAGTCTGCCGTGTGCAACAAGTTCGAACAGAAGCGTTCGGTTTGCGCGATGCGATCTGTGAGGTGTGCGTGTGCCGTGTCGAGGCTCGACCAGTCTCCGTGACTCGCGGCGTTCAGCTCCGTGAGGTATTCGCGATCGGAGAGCAGGGTGGCGATCAGAGCGCGAGCCGGATGGTCCTCGGGTACCAGACGCCTGGTGGTCTCCAGAGCCTTCCTGGTCAGCTTGGCCTTCTCCAGCTTCTCGACGGCAGCGGCGAGATCCGGCGACCCGCGGTTGATTTCGAGCGCGAACTCTCGGAGCACCGCATCCACCGCTTGTCTACAGAACGCGAGAATCAACATCGCTGCCGTTGTGGGTGACAGCGTCCCATGCGCTCCGGTGTTCCTGTCAGTGTTGTCCTGCAACAGCTTCCAGGCATCGGAGATCAAAGCCTCCCAAGGATGTGTCGCATCGATCTGGGTGATGTTGCCGTGCTCATCTCTGCCGAACTTGACGACGCAGATCCTGCTGACGTGTCTGCGCAACACCTCGACGAGCTGTTCGTCGTGCGTGAGCAGGACGAACTGTTTGCCTGCGGCCGCCTGGAGGGCGACCAGCTCCGCGAAAACGTCAGTGCGGAACTCGTCCAGCGCATGCACCGGGTCGTCCAGGACCTGGAACCGAAAGGGCCCCGAGGTGTCGGTGCCCAACAGTAGTGCGAGCACCAAGGCGTTGTACTGACCTGCGGACAACACGCCGAGTCCGCCCTCGCGGCCGTCCAACATCAGGCGAAGGGTGGCCGACTCGTTGAAGCCCCGATGGTTCGACTTGTCGATCTCCACGGCCAAGCCGCCGAAGTCGATGTCAGCCAGCAATGTGCGCAAGCGTCCGTCCATCTCGGCCTCGACGGTCGTCCTCCGAGCTTCGTGCGTTCGATCGAAGGCCTCCGCGAGGCGATCCAGGGCGCGACGGAACTCTTCGACGCGCACAGCGGACCGCCCGTATCTCGCCTGGGCGGCGACGAGAGCGCTGCAACGACGCCGTCGAACTGCGTGCCAGAGGTTTACCGTGTTGGTCTCGGACGCCAACACCGACACCACCGCGGCCAGGTCGCGTTCGAAGTCGGGGTCGTTCGCTATGACTTCGAGGGCTGCCCACGCTGAGTCCTGGTCGGAGCTCGGACGCCCTCCCGCGAGAGGCTCCACCAACGTGCGAAGTCGTGCCGCGGGTAGGGAGATCTCGGCGACGAGTTCACCGGAGCGCAACAGGGGCAGAACGCGATTGACGAGCACCTGGGAGAGATCAGTGAGGTCGGCCAAGGCCAGGTTGAACTCCTCACGAACCACCCGCAGCTCCTGAAGGGTGCGATCGGCACGGCTGCGCCAGTCGTCGCCGGATTTTCCGCACACCGGGCAACGGTCCGCGTGCCTGTCGCCGGCGCGGTCGACCAGTTCGGTCAGGGCCGCCAATCCGTCGCCCGCCCACAGCATCCGGTCTCCGCGGTCGCGGGCCGCTCTGTAGCGCTCGATGCTGTCCCGCGCGAAGCTTCTCGCCACGGTGACGTCGTGCTCTAGCAGGTAGTCGGCGTTCGAGGTCGGCAGATCGGTGCGGACATTCGCGAACGTGGTGGTGAACCAGTTCGAAACGTCGACGAACGGCGTGTCCGGGACGGCCAACGGTGTGAGCCTTCGAACTTCCGGATGCTTTTCCGCCATGTCCTCGTCGAGTTCGGTCAACGCCGTCACCACGTCATGTCGGGCTTGTTCCCAGCACCTCAGTGCATCGATCGAGTCCTCATGTCCTTCGGTCAGCAGGGTCCGCAGCTTCCACCACCCGTCACCGAGACTCAACGTGTTGTGCACGAACTCCGTCAGACCGCCGACTCGGAGGTTGTGCGCCATGTAGTCGTAGCTCACGATCGGATGGTGTGCGGCGACTGTTTCAGCCCATCGCTCACCTGGCAGTTCAGTGATGCCATGGGGGTCGCCGACCTGTTGCCAGACCACTTCGGACTGTTCGACGCCTTCGGTCGATCGCCAGGTCGCGGTCAGTCGGTCGTCATGATCGTTGTCCAGCACGACCGACACCACGGATCGACGTGAGTCGGCATGCACGGCTGACGGCATTCGATTGTCGTTCGGTGAAAAGGCCGATGCGCGTGCGGTGCTGCCACGCAGGGCGACATCGAGTGCGTCGGAGATGGTTGACTTTCCGACGCCGTTGGATGCGTGCACCACAACGACGTCAACGGACCGAGGCACTTCCAACACCAGCGGGGTGGGCTGCGCGCCTGCCAGGCCCGAGTTGTTCGCGGCGCCGCGGAACCCGCTGACGGACACGGAACGCAGCCGCCACGGACCCGCTGCGAGTGCATCGGTCAGCTCGTCCCTTGAGGTGTCCAGGGCAAGTCTGCTCTGCTCGAGTGCGTCGTGAATCAAGGCGTCGGGTTCGTCCTGGGGACCGTTCGGCAGCAGAATCGCGCGAAGGTCGGCGACGGTCATCGACTGGCGGGCTGCGTTACGCCGGACGGGCGGTGACTCGAACAACGTGCTCCCTTTGCATGCCCGCAGTGGCTACCTTTTGCGGTAAAGCAGTACAGCACTCATACGCGGTGCAGCCAGCGAACGGCGGAATCCCTCGCCGGATGGAATCAAGGGTCGGGTGTTCGCCTGAGGTCCCACGCACTCGGTGATGCCGAGTGTCCAAAGTCCGGCGAGTGAGCGATGATCATCAGGACGTGTTCGGCTGCCTTCGAGGGCGCCGAAAGTTCGCAGTCGGAGTCGATGTCTTCGAAGACGTCGACTGGGTACAGGGGGATGAGCGCCCGATGGCGACCGTGGTACTTGCCAAGGAGTTCCAGAAGAATCTGGACTTGGACGGCTCGCTCAAGCCGCGAGCGTGGGACCTGTTGCGGAAGCTGAGCTCTGACGAGGATCTCACCGGACTTCGGCTCAAGATGCCGAAGGGAGCGAAGGACTCGCGAGTTCGCGTTGCACGGGTGACGGACAACTACCGTGCCGTGCTGTTCGCGGCGGGTTCCGAACACGATCAGTACTTCGTGCTGGTCGCGATCCACGAACACGATAAGGCGTACGAGTACGCCGAGCAGATCACAATGCGGCTCAATCCGACGAACGGTGTCTTCGAGGTCCTGCGTGACGCGTCGGCGGATGTGGCGGTGTCACACGTGTCGAAGCCGCAGGAGGACGACGACCGTCCGCGTCTCGTCCCGTACACCGTCGACGAACTCGTCGGCATCGGAATCCTGCGCGAGCTCGCTGAACAGGTCACCGACCTTCGGGAAGAAGATCAGCTCCAAGACCTCTGTCTGAACATCCCCGAGTGGCAGGGTGACGCCCTTCTCGATCTGGCCACCGGCTCCGCGTTGGACGACGTGCGGAGGCGATACGCCCAGCCGGACTCGATCGTTCCGACCGACGCGGACGATCCCGCGCAACTTCGTGATTCGTTGAGCCGTGCCGGGTCGCAGATGCAGTTCGTCGTGGTCGAGGGTGACGAGCATCTGCGCCGCATGTTGGATGGGGACTTCGCTGCCTGGCGAACTTTCCTGCACCCTGATCAAAGGGACCTGATCGAAAAGGACCGCAAGGGCGCCTTCAGGGTCGCCGGAGGCGCGGGAACGGGAAAAACGGTGGTGGCGATGCACCGTGCTGTCGCCTTGGCCGAACGCAGCCCCGCAGCGAGGGTCCTGGTCACGACCTATACGCGGAACCTGGCGGTGCAGTTGCGGTCGGACCTGGGCAGGTTGACCAATGCCGCAGTCTTGAGCCGGATCGAGGTCGTCGGAATCGATCGTCTGGCCCGCGACATCGTGGCGCGGGTGCAGGGAGCCGGGCCACGCGTGCTGGGTGAGCGAGATCAACTGCGCATGTGGGAACGCGCGCTCGGCAACGTGCCAGAACTGTCACCGGATGACAGGGCGGTCTTGACCCCCTACTTCATGTCGGTTGAGCACCAGCAGGTGATTCTCGGCATGAACTCGGCCGACCTCGATCGGTACCTCGTCGAGACACGTCGGCGACTGGTCAAGATCAGCAGGGTTCAGCGTGCCCGAGTGTGGCGCGTGGTCGAGGAGTTCACCCGCCTGCTGGCGGTCGAGAACGCCACAACGCACGCCATCGTCGCCGCCAAGGCGGCCGACATCGCGCACTCGTCGGAGTTGCCTGTCTCGAATCGATATGACCACGTCGTCGTGGACGAGGCGCAGGATCTGGCACCTGCCCACTGGCGCCTGTTGCGCGGGGTAGTCCCTGTCGGTCCGAACGACCTCTTCATCTGCGAGGACGCGCATCAGCGGATCTACGGTCGACAGGTGGTGCTCGGCAGGTTCGGGATCGAGACCCGAGGACGGTCGCAGAAACTGACCTTGAACTACCGCACCACCCGCCAACTGCTCGGCTATGCGACCAAGGTGTTGAGCGGTGTGGAGTTCGTGGATCTTGCCGACAAGGACGAGTCGACCACCGGGTATCGCTCGTTGCTCGCGGGGCCTGAGCCGGACACGTATCCGGCGCGATCCTGGCAGGACGAGAAGACGTTCGTCGTCGAGACCGTGCGGGAATGGTTGAGCGGAGCGAATCCGACCACGCCGGGTTCGATCGCCGTGCTCGCGTCTCAGAACAGCATCCGGGACGAGTTGGCCCACACTCTGCAGGACGATGGGATTCCGGCGGCGATCACCAGTGCGGACGGTCCTGTCGAAGGCGCCGGTGTCCAGGTCGCGACGATGCACCGGGCGAAGGGAACAGAGTTCGCGAGAGTGATCGTGGTGGGAGTCGATGACGATCGGTTCCCGTCGAAGTACCGGTTGGAGCACGCCGGCGACGACGAACGCGCAGTGATCGAAGTGAGCGACCGCTGCCTGCTCTACGTCGCCTGCACCAGAGCACGGGATCAGCTGGTGGTCACCTGGACGGGAGAGCCCTCGCGCTTCTTGCCGGTCTAGCGTGTCGGCTCGGCCCTGCTCCAGGACGATTCAGTACAGGACGCCGATCGTCCCAAGGTGGTCGGGTGGAGCGACCAGCTGTTCGCGTTCAAGTCGTTCACTGCCGCGTGAGCTGAGGGACGCGCACCATCGCGCCGTGAACAGCTACAACCCGGCATTCACGAACCTGAGCAGAGCGACCTCGAACGGATCGACCGGAGGGATCAGCCGGGCGGCGAGTAGGGCGTTGGCGATTCGCGCAGCTTGCCTCGGCTCAGGTTTCAGAGCGCCCACCGGGCACGAATCCGGCTGGGTAAACTCGGGGTAGCGGACACGGAGGTGAACAGCGGTGAACGCCGATGAGCGTCGGTTCGAGGTGCTGCGCGCCATCGTCGCCGACTACGTGTCCAACCAGGAGCCCGTCGGGTCGAAGGCCCTGGTCGAACGGCACAACCTGGGTGTGTCGAGCGCGACCGTGCGCAACGACATGGCCGCGCTGGAGGACGAGGGCTACATCGCCCAGCCGCACACCAGCGCCGGCCGCGTGCCGACGGACAAGGGCTACCGGCTGTTCGTCGACCGGCTGAGCGAGATCAAGCCGCTCTCGCAGGCCGAGAAGCGGGCCATCCGCAGCTTCCTCGACGGCGCGGTCGACCTCGACGACGTGATGCGCCGCAGCGTGCGGTTGCTCGCGCAGCTGACGCGGCAGGTGGCCGTGATCCAGGTGCCGACGCTGTCGCGCGCGGCCGTGCGGCACCTGGAGGTGCTGCCGATCACGCCGTCGCGGCTGATGCTGGTGCTGATCACCGACACGGGGCGCGTCGACCAGCGGATCGTCGAGCTCGGTGACGTGATCAGCGAGGAGCACACGGCCCAGCTGCGCGGTGTGCTGAACCAGGCGATGGCGGGGCACCGGCTCGCCGACGCCAGTGCCAAGGTCGCCGAACTGCCCGACGAGGTACCGTCGAACCTCCGCGACCCGATGCTGAGGGTCGCCACGGTGCTCATCGAGACGTTGGTGGAGCACCCGGAAGAACGGCTGGTGCTCGGCGGCACCGCGAACCTCACGCGCAGCATCACGGACTTCCCGGGGTCGCTGCGGCAGGTACTCGAGGCACTGGAGGAGCAGGTCGTCGTGCTCAAGCTGCTCGCCGCCTCGCGCGACCCCGGTCGCGTGCTGGTCCGCATCGGCGAGGAGAACGAGGCCGCTGAGATGCGCAGCACTTCCGTGGTGTCCATCGGGTACGGCAGCCGTGACAATCCGCTCGGGGGTCTGGGCGTCGTCGGACCGACGCGCATGGACTACCCCGGAACGATGGCGGCCGTGCGCGCGGTCGCCAACTACGTCGGTGAGATCCTGACCGGTCGTTGATCAGAAACTTCTTGCACTTGAGATGAACATGGAAGCGAACAAGGTGGCCAGGGATTACTACGGCATCCTCGGTGTCTCGCAGAACGCGACGCAGGATGAGATCAAGCGCGCCTACCGCAAGCTCGCCAGGCAGCTGCACCCGGACGTCAATCCCAACGAGGAGGCCCGCTTCAAGGAGGTGACGGCCGCCTACGAGGTGTTGTCGAACCCCGAGAAGCGCCGCGTCGTCGACCTGGGTGGCGACCCGCTCGACTCGGGCGGCGGTGGCCGCGGGGGCGGTGACCCGTTCGCGGGCTTCGGCGGCCTCGGCGACATCATGGACGCCTTCTTCGGCGCCTCGTCCGGTGGCCGGGGACCGCGCAGCCGCGTGCAGCCCGGTTCCGACGCGCTGATCCGCCTCGACATGACGCTGGAGGAGTGCGCCGCCGGCGCCACCCGCGAGCTCACCGTCGACACGGCGATCCTGTGCGACCGCTGCCACGGCGCGGGCACCCAGAACAACTCGAAGCCCGTGCAGTGCGACACCTGCCACGGCCGCGGCGAGGTCCAGTCCGTGCAGCGGTCGTTCCTCGGCCAGGTCGTGACGTCGCGCCCGTGCCCGGTGTGCCGCGGCTACGGCGAGGTCATCCCCGACCCGTGCCAGCAGTGCGCCGGTGACGGCCGCACGCGTTCTCGTCGCACGATCTCCGTGAACATCCCCGCCGGTGTCGCCGAGGGCATGCGCGTGCGTCTCGCGGGCCAGGGCGAGGTCGGCCCCGGCGGTGGCCCGGCCGGCGACCTCTACGTCGAGGTCGAGGAGCACCCGCACGAGATCTTCGAACGCGACGGCGCGGACCTGCACTGCATCGTGCAGATCCCGATGACGACGGCCGCGCTCGGCGCCACGTTGCCGCTCAAGACGCTGGACGGCGAGGAGGAGCTGCAGATCGACCCCGGCACGCAGCCCGGCACCCAGCTCGTCATGACGGGCCGCGGCATGCCGAAGCTCCGCTCCACCGGCCGGGTCGACGGCCGCGGCGACCTGCACGTGCACCTCGAGGTCGTCGTGCCGACGAAGCTCGACGCCGCCCAGTCGTCCCTGCTGCGCGACCTGGCCGAGATGCGCGGCGAGACCGAGCCCTCCCTGGCGCACAACGGCAAGGGTGGCGGCGGCCTGTTCTCCCGCCTGCGCGGCTCGCGCGCCCACCGGTGACGCTGCCGGTCTTCCTCGTCCCCGCGCTGCCGGCGGGCGAGGAGTTCGTGCTGGACGGACCGGAAGGCCGCCACGCCGCCACGGTGAAGCGGCTGCGCGTGGACGAGGAGCTCGTGCTGTCGGACGGGTCCGGCGCCCAGGTGCGCTGCGTCGTCGTGGCGGTGGAGAAGGACGCCCTGGCGGTGCGCGTCGTCGAACGCTGGGTCGAGCCCGCGCCGTCGCCGCGCGTCGTGCTCGCCCAGGCGTTGGTGAAGGGCGATCGCGGCGAGCTCGCCGTCGAGCTGGCCACCGAGGCCGGTGTGGACGGTGTGGTGCCGTGGCGCGCCAGCCGGTGCATCACCAAGTGGGAGGACGGGCCGCGCGGCGCGAAAGCGTTGGGGCGCTGGCGGTCCACGGTCCGCGAGGCGGCGAAGCAGGCCCGCCGCTCACGGGTGCCCGAGGTCGACGAACCCGTGAGCACGACTCAGCTTTCTCATCGCGTGTCGTCGTCCGCGTTGACGCTCGTGTTGCACGAGAGCGCCACCGAACGGCTCGCGGACGTCGAACTGCCCGATTCCGGGGACGTGCTGCTCGTCGTGGGTCCCGAAGGCGGAATCACGCCCGAGGAACTCGACACCTTGCGATCTTCGGGTGCGCGGGTGGTCCGATTGGGCCCAACTGTTCTGCGTGCATCCACCGCCGCCGCCGTTGCTCTCGGTGCCATCGGGGTGCGCACGAAGAGGTGGTGACCCCGATCACTACCAAGATGAACATCGGATGGATTGGCTTGACGGAAGTTGTAGCGAATCGCAGGCCGATGGGGTTACTCTTGTTTGCAGAGGGGCTGATTGGTCTATCCGGAAACGGAGTAGACGGTTAGGCCTTCTGACCAAAAGACTCGCCGGACACCTCCCCCCTCGGTCCGGCGTCGGCGCCTCGCGGCGAAGCGACCCCCAGGCTTCGGACCGCGAGGCGCCCCTTTTGTTTTCGGGGCTTCTTTCGCCGCTTCACGTAAGTTCTGCGTGTGCAGAGAATTGCTTACGGTGACCACCCCAGTCAGTTCGGCGAGCTTTATCTCCCTGGTGGCGACACTCAGGGTGCCGTTGTCGTCATTCACGGTGGTTTTTGGCATCAGCGCTACGGCCTGGAACTCGGGCGCCCTCTCGCGGACGTGCTCGTGGCCGACGGATTCGCCGTCTGGAACATCGAGTACCGCCGGGTGGGCGGGGACGGTGGATGGCCGGAAACGGGGCAGGACGTGCTCGCCGCGATCGACGCCGTCGACCTCGGTCCCGTCGTGACCCTCGGGCACAGCGCCGGAGGGCACCTCGCTGTGTGGGCGGCCAAGCACAGCGCGCGAGTGGTCGGAGCTGTGGCCCAGGCGGCTGTGCTCGACTTCACGAAGCACATCACGCCGCGGGCGCTGGAGCTGTGCACCGAGGAGCAGTTCGCCGAGGCCTCGCCGGCCGCGTTGATCCCGATCGGCAAGCCGGTCGTGTGCGTGCACGGCGACCGGGACGAGGACGTCCCGGTCGAGCAGTCCACCGGCTTCTGCGCCGCCGAACCGCAGGCCGAGCTCGTCGTCGTGGAGGGAGCCGGGCACATGGACATGATCACGCCCGGCACCGAGTCCTGGGAGCGGTGCCACACGGCCGTCCGCCGGCTTGCCCGCGACTGCTAGAAAGAGCCGGTGCCGAAGGTTGTCGACCACGAGCAACGCCGCCGCGAGCTAGCCGAGGCCGTCTGGCGCATCGTGCGGCGCGACGGGATAGACCACGCGTCGGTGCGCGCCGTCGCTGCGGAGTCTGGCTGGTCGAGCGGGTCGCTGCGGCACTACTTCCCGACGCAGGACGCGTTGCTGGGCTTCGCGATGGAGCTCGCGTACCGGCGGTTCCTCGCGCGGCTGGAGAAGATCGACCCGACCACCGGCAACCGCGAGCTGCTGCGGTCGTTCGTGCACGAGATGCTGGCACTCGACGACGACCGCAGGGTCGAGGCCGCGGTGCTGCTCGCGTTCCTGCCGCGCGCGATGGTCGAGCCGTCGCTGCACGAGCTGGAACGCTTCGGCACGCGCCAGCTGTGCGACGAGATGGCCCGCGTGCTCACCGCCGCGCAGGAGGCGGGGGAGCTGCGGGACGGCGTGGTGCCCGCGAAGGCCGCGTTGCGCCTGATCGTGCTGATCGACGGCCTCAACATCCACCACGGGCTCGGCCCCGACGAGCTCACCGCCGCCGACATGGTCGAGGCCGTCGACGAGCACCTGGACCGGATCTTCGCTTAGCTGGGGACATGTCCTGCCTGTTCTGCCGGATCGTCGCCGGTGAGGTTCCCGCGACGGTCGTGCACGAGACCGAGACGACGCTCGCGTTCCGCGACATCCAGCCCAAGGCGCCCGTGCACGTGCTGCTGATCCCGCGCGAGCACGTGCCGAACGCCGTCGACCTCACCGGTGCCCAGCTCGGCGACCTCTTCGCCGCGGCCAGGGAGGTCGCGGACGCGGAGGGCGTGGCCGAGTCCGGGTACCGGTTGCTGTTCAACACCGGCCCGGACAGCGGTCAGGAGGTCTTCCACGCCCACCTGCACCTGCTCGGAGGCAGGCGCCTCTAGCCCAGCGCGTGCGAGGCGGGGGCGAAGTACCGCGTGCGGTCACCGGGCACTCCGTCCGCGCCGTGCACCATGAGCTTGCACCCGCCGCTGCGCTTCTCGAAGCCCTGCGCCAGCAGGAACGCGGCGACCTCGGCGTTGTCCGTGTCCACCCGCACCTCGCCCCGGCCGGCGGCCATGTCCGCGAAGAGCGCGCACGCCTCGGCAGGCGACGGGGCGATCAGCGGTCCGATCGTCACGCCGGTCGGGTTCGGCCGGGTGGCGATCACGCCGGCGTCCGACACCAGCACCGAGTACGGCGACGCCGGGTCGAGCACCCGTTCCCAGAACACGGGTCGCGTGAACCCGCTCACCTGGCGGTCGAGCTCGGCGAGCGCCACCGCGTCGGCGGGCACGGCCTCCCTCGTGACGCCGGCCCCCGCGCCGCGGAACACGCCCACGTACGCGTCGGTCGACCCGAGCAGGTGAAAGCCGAGCCGCGCGTAGATCGGCTCGCCCATGTCCGTCGCGAACAGCACGGACGGACTCACGTCCAGGACGTGCGTCATCAGCCGCGTGCCGATGCCCCGCCGCCCCGCCCACGTCCCGACCAGCACCCCGCTGATCGCCTGCATCTCGGGATAAGGCGTCGTCAGCGCCGTGCCGAGCAACCCGGACGAGTCGAACGCGCCGTAGCCCGGCCCCAGCGCGAGCATCATCTCCCACTGCGCCGCGGTCCACGTCCAACCCCGGTCCGTGACCAGCTTCATGCACTCGGGTACGTCTTCGACGTCAAGCCTGCGGATCTCCACAGCTCCCGAGCACACACCGTGAGCAATCCGGTAGCCACCCATTTTCGGCCGGACTAGCATCGACGGCACCAGATCCGAGCGACAGGAAGCAGGCCGGGGCCACGTGGCCGAAGAAACACAGCAGAGCAACAAGGAAGGTCAGTCCCGGTTCGCCGTGCCGGAAGGTGCGGTGCTCACGCTGCTCGGGTCGCGCGACGAGAACCTCCGGCTCGCGGAGGAACTGCTCGACGCCGACGTGCACGTGCGCGGGAACGAGATCACCTTGTCCGGCGACCCCGCCGACGTGGCCTTCGCCGAACGCGTCTTCTCCGAGCTCATCACCCTCGCCGGCCGGGGCCAGCCCATCGACCAGAACGCTGTCCGCCGCATCGTCGCGATGCTGAGCGAGACCGACGTCGAGTCGCCCGCCGAGGTGCTGAGCCTCGACATCGTGAGCCGCCGCGGCCGCACGATCAGGCCGAAGACGCTGAACCAGAAGCACTACGTCGACGCGATCGACAAGAACACGATCGTGTTCGGCATCGGCCCCGCCGGCACCGGCAAGACGTACCTCGCCATGGCCAAGGCCGTGCAGGCGCTGCAGGCCAAGCAGGTCAACCGCATCATCCTGACCCGCCCGGCCGTCGAGGCGGGGGAGCGGCTCGGGTACCTGCCGGGCACGCTGTACGAGAAGATCGACCCGTACCTGCGGCCGCTGTACGACGCGTTGCACGACATGGTCGACCCGGAGTCGATCCCGCGGCTGACGCAGGCGGGGACGATCGAGGTGGCGCCCCTCGCATACATGCGTGGCCGCGCCCAGCCGATCTTCACCCCGGTCCTCACCCCGGACGGCTACCGCCCGATCGGATCGCTGCAGGTCGGCGACCTCGTCATCGGTTCCAACGGCGAGCCGACCCCGGTGCTGGGCGTCTACCCGCAGGGCGAGAAGGACGTCTACCGGGTCACCGCGCAGGACGGAGCGTCGACGCTCGCGTGCGGCGAACACCTCTGGACGGTGCGCACGGCGTCCGACCGGCGCCGGAACAAGCCGTGGCGGGTGCTCGAGACCCAGGAGATGATCGGCAACCTCCGTGCCGCCCACGCGCGGCGCTACGAGCTGCCGATGCTCAGCACGCCGGTGTGCCTGCCGGAACGCGAAGTGCCGATGAACGCGTACGCGCTCGGGCTGCTGCTGGGCGACGGGTGCATCACGGGGTCCACGACGCCGTCGTTCTCGACCAACGACCCGGAGCTCGCCTTCGCGTTGCAGGTGACCCTCGAGCCGATCGCGGTGCGGAAGAAGAACGCCGTCGACTACACCCTGAACAGGGTGAAGACCGCCGGCACCGCCGTGACGACCGAGAACCCGGTGACGGCGGTCCTGCGTGAGCTGGAGCTGTTCGGCACGCGTTCGCACACGAAGTTCGTGCCCGAGGTCTACCTGCACAACAGCGCCGACGTGCGTCTCGCGGTCCTGCAGGGCCTGCTCGACTCCGACGGTGGGCCGGTGACCCAGCTCGGTCGCACCTGCCGCGTCCAGTACACGACGACGTCCGAACGCCTGCGGGACGGCGTGGTCGAGCTGGTTCGCTCGCTCGGTGGCGTCGCCTACTGGCGCCGCAGGCCCGCCGAAGGCCGCAAGCCGGGGATGGCCAAGGGACGTGAGGTCGGGTACCGGCACGACGCGTTCGTGCTGGACATCAGGCTGCCCGAAGGCGTCGAGCCGTTCCGCCTCAAGCGCAAGCGGGAGAAGTACCACGCCTCCGGTGGAGGCGGGCGTCCGATGCGGTTCATCGACAGCATCGAGCCCGCGGGCCGCACGGAGACGGTCTGCATCCAGGTGGCGGCGCAGGACTCGCTGTACGTCACCGAGGACCACCTGCTGACGCACAACACGCTGAACGACGCGTTCATCATCCTCGACGAGGCGCAGAACACCACGCCCGAGCAGATGAAGATGTTCCTCACCCGCCTCGGCTTCGGCTCCAAGGTCGTCGTCACCGGCGACATCACCCAGGTCGACCTCCCCGGCGGCCAGCGCAGCGGCCTGCGCGTGGTGAGGGACATCCTCGACGGCGTCGAGGACGTGCACTTCTCGGTCCTGACCAGCCAGGACGTGGTTCGCCACCGCCTGGTCGGCGACATCGTCGACGCGTACGACAAGTGGCAGGTCCAGCAGGACGCGCTCGACCAGAACGGGCAGCACCACGGACCCGGTGCACGGCGGGGTAACCAGCGGCGGGGACGATAGGCACCGTGAGCATCGAGATCGCCAACGAGTCGGGTGTCGGAGTCGACGAGGGTTCCATCGTCTCCGCCGCCCGCTTCGCGCTGGACCGCATGGGCGTGAGCCCGCTGGCCGAGCTGTCCGTCCTGCTCGTCGAGCTGGACGTGATGGCCGACCTGCACGAGCGCTGGATGGACCTGCCGGGCCCGACGGACGTCATGGCCTTCCCCATGGACGAGCTGGACTCGGCGCGCCGTCCCGACGCCGCGGGCCTCGGTCCCGCGCTGCTCGGGGACATCGTGCTGTGCCCCGCGTTCGCCAAGGACCAGGCCAAGAAGGCGGGCCACAGCCTGCTGGACGAGCTGCACCTGCTGACCGTGCACGGTGTGCTGCACCTGCTCGGCTACGACCACGCCGAGCCGGCCGAGGAACGTGAGATGTTCACGTTGCAGAACCGCATCCTCGCCGACTTCCGCACCGCGCGCGACGAGGCCGAGCGGGCCGCTCACCAGCGCAGCGCCGACGACAAGGTGCTCGGCGCGGTCGGCCTGGACGAGAAGAACGACGAAGCCTGACCGCCCTCTAGAGAAAACGGACCATGAGCGCGAACCCTGCCAGTGTGATCGTGCTGGCCGTTCTGCTCGTGCTTGCCGCCGGCCTGTTCGCGTGTGTAGATGCCGCTCTCGGCACCGTGTCACGCGCACGGGTGGAGTCCCTGCAACGGCAGGGACGCTGGGGCACCGGGCAGTTGTTGCAGGTCCTCAACGACCGGCCGCGGCACGTCAACCTGTTGTTGCTGCTGCGCCTCGCGTGCGAGATGTCGGCGGCGGTGCTGGTCACGACGGTGTTCCTGGACTACGTGGAGCAGGACTGGCTTGCCGTCCTGTACTCGTGCGTGAGCATGCTCGTCGTGTCGTACGTCCTCGTGGGCGTCGGACCGCGCACCCTCGGCCGTCAGCACCCGTACGGCGTGAGCCTGCTCGCCGCCGGCACGGTGCGGCAGCTCGGCCGGGTGCTCGGGCCGTTGTCCAAGCTGCTGATCCTCGTCGGTAACGCCATCACGCCCGGCAAGGGCTTCCGCGAGGGTCCGTTCAGCTCCGAGGTCGAGCTGCGCGAGCTCGTCGACATGGCGCAGGAACGCGGCGTCGTGGACGAGGGCGAGCGCGAGATGATCCACTCGGTCTTCGAGCTGGGTGACACGATCACGCGCGAGATCATGGTGCCGCGCACCGAGATCGTGTGGATCGAGCAGTCGAAGTCGCTGCGGCAGGCTCTCGCGCTGTCGTTGCGCACCGGCTACACGCGTGTCCCGGTGATCGGCGAGAGCGTCGACGACGTGCTCGGCGTGGTGAACCTCAAGGACATGATGAGGGCCACGCTGGCCGAGGACGAGGACCCGAAGAGCGTCTCCGAGCTGATGCGGCCGATGAGCTTCATCCCGGACTCGAAGCCCATCGCGGACCTGCTGCGCGAGATGCAGGTGTCGCGCCGGCACATGGCGATCGTCGTGGACGAGTACGGCGGCACGGCGGGCCTGCTGACCATCGAGGACATCCTCGAGGAGATCGTCGGCGAGATCACCGACGAGTCCGACACCGACGACCGGCCGCCGGTCGAGCACCTGGAGGACGGCGCGGTGCGGGTCAGCGCGCGCCTGCCGGTGGACGACCTGGACGCGTTGTTCGGCACCGAGCTCGACGACCACGAGGTCGAGACGGTCGGCGGCCTGCTCGCGCAACGGCTCGGGCGCGTGCCGCTGCCCGGCACCGAGGCCGAGATCGCGGGCCTGCGCATGCGGGCCGAGGGCGGCAAGGACGAACGTGGCCGCATCCGCGTGACCACTGTGCTCGTGCGTCCCGTGCAGAAGGAGAGCGACGAAGATGAGTGACCTGGACCCCGAGGACGCCAAGCTCGTGACGCTCGCACGGTCCGTGCGCGCGCGTAACGGCGCGGCGGAGGGTGCGGCCGTGCGTGACCTCGACGGCCGCACGTACAACGCGTCCACGGTCGCGTTGCCGTCGTTGAAGCTCACGGCGCTGCAGGCGGCCGTCGCCGCGGCGGTGTCGAGTGGCGCGGAGGGCCTCGAGGCTGCCGTCGTCGTCACGGACGCCGAGGCGCTGGACGAGGGGTCGGTGGCCGCGGTCCGCGACCTGGCGGCAACTGCTCCCGTGATCCGTGCGACTTCCACCGGAGACGTCGCCGACGTGCTGCGATGACCCCGAGCGGGTCAGGCGCCCGCGATCCTGGGGGAAGTGCAGATGAGACGTTTGACAGCCTTGTTCAGCGTGCTCGCGGTCGCCGCGGGCACGCTGTTCTTGTCCGCGCCCGCGGCCCACGCGGCGTGGAGCGGGTGGACCGGCCACGGCGGGAAGGTGTACGGCACGCCCACGGTCACGACGTGGGGCAACGGCCGGCTCGACGTGTTCGCCACCGGCCTCGACCACACGCTGATGCACCGCGTGTACGACAACGGCCGCTGGCTCGACTGGGAGTCCCTCGGCGGGTACCTCGGCACGGCCCCGTCGGCCGTGGCGTGGGGTCCCGGCCGCATCGACGTGGTGGCGGGCACCGCGGGCGGTGCGTTGCAGCGGCTCGTCTACGACGGCCAGTGGCGCGCGTGGGAGACGATCGACACGGGGAGCTACGTCTACGCGCCTGCCGTCTCGTCGCGCGGGCCGGGCAGGCTCGACGTGTTCACGGTCGGCCGCGGAGGCGGCGCCGACGACGACCTGTACGTGAAGAGCCTGGACAACGGCACCTGGTCGGGCTGGACGTCGCTGGGCGGCAACCTCACCTCGGCGCCCGCGGCGGTGTCGTGGGACGCGAGCCGGATCGACGTCTTCGCCAAGGGTGCCGACAACTCGCTGCACCACACGTGGGCCGACAACGGCGCGTGGGGCCACTGGGAGTCGCTCGGCGGCGGCATCTCGTCGGCGCCGGGGGTCGCGTCGTGGGCGCCCGGCCGACTGGACGTCTTCGCGCGCGGCACAGACAACTCGGCCTATCACAAGGCGTTCGACCAGGTCTGGCACCCGTGGGAGTGGCACGGCGGTGTGCTGGGCGGCGGCGTCGGTGCCGTGTCGTGGGGCCCGAACCGCATCGACGCGTTCGTCGTCGGCAACGACTCCGCCGTGCACCAGCTGGCCTGGTCCTGAGGCCTCGCGGACGTGACGGAATAGCAGGTTCCGGGACCGGCGACAACCCTGTTGCCGGTCCCAGGGACAATGGACGAATGGATGGTTACCGCTCCGGGTTCGCGTGCTTCGTCGGCCGCCCGAACGCAGGGAAGTCGACGCTGACGAACGCACTGGTGGGCACGAAGGTCGCCATCACGTCCAGCAAGCCGCAGACCACCCGCCACACCATCCGCGGCATCGTGCACCGCGAGGACGGCCAGCTCGTGCTGGTCGACACGCCCGGTCTGCACCGCCCGCGCACGTTGCTCGGCCAGCGGCTGAACGACCTGGTGCGCGAGACGTGGTCGGAGGTCGACGTCGTCGGCTTCTGCGTGCCCGCGGACCAGAAGGTCGGCCCCGGTGACAAGTTCATCGCCGCCGAGCTGGAGAAGGTCGCGAAGCGCACGCCGGTCATCGGCATCGTCACGAAGACGGACCTGGTGTCGCAGCAGCAGGTGATGGAGCAACTGCTCGCGCTGCAGAAGGTCATGGAGTTCGCCGAGATCATCCCGGTCTCCGCGGTCGACGGCTTCCAGGTCGACAAGCTGAGCGACCTGCTGCTGCAGAAGCTGCCCGAGGGCCCGCAGCTCTTCCCGGACGGCGACCTGACCGACGAGCCCGAGCAGACGCTGGTCGCGGAACTGATCCGCGAGGCCGCCCTCGAGGGCGTGCGCGACGAGCTGCCGCACTCCATCGCCGTCGTGGTGGAGGAGATGGCGCCGCGCGAGGGCCGGGACGACCTGATCGACATCCACGCGTTCGTGTTCGTGGAGCGGCCGTCGCAGAAGGCGATCATCCTCGGGCACCGGGGCGAGCGGCTCAAGCAGGTCGGCATGGCGGCGCGCAAGCAGATCGAACGGCTGCTCGGCAGCCGCGTGTACCTGGACCTGCACATCAAGATCGCCAAGGACTGGCAGCGCGACCCGAAGCAGCTCCGCCGCCTGGGGTTCTAGATGGCGAGACTCTGATGGCGAACCTGTACCGCGACACCGGCATCGTGCTCCGGGTGCAGAAGCTCGGTGAAGCGGACCGGATCATCACCTTCCTGACGCAACGGCACGGCAAGCTCCGCGCCGTGGCCAAGGGCGTGCGCAAGACGTCGTCGAAGTTCGGCGCCCGGCTCGAGCCGTTCTGCCACGTCGACGTGCAGTTCTACCCCGGCCGGACGCTCGACATCATCACGCAGGTGCAGACGCTGGACGCGTTCGGCGTGGGCATCGTGAACGACTACCAGCGCTACACGGCGGCGTGCGCGATCGCCGAGACCGCGGACCGCCTCACGGCCGAAGAGGGCGAACCGGCCCTGCGGCTGTACATGCTCGTGGTGGGGGCCCTCAGGGCGTTGGCGGGTGCCGAGCGTGACCCGTCACTGCTGCTCGACGCGTTCCTCATGCGTGCGATGGCCTTCGCCGGGTGGGCGCCCGCGGTGAACGAGTGCGCGAAGTGCGGCGACCCCGGTCCGCACCGGGCGTTCAGCATCCAGGCGGGCGGTTCGTGCTGCCCGAACTGCCGTCCGGCGGGGTCCTCCTCGCCCTCGCAGGACACGCTCACGCTGCTGTCCGCGCTGCTGCACGGGCAGTGGACGGTGGTCGACGAGATCCCGCACATCGCCCGCCGGGACGCGAGTGGCCTGGTCGCGGCGCACCTGCAGTGGCACCTCGAACGGCAGCTGCGGTCGTTGCCGTTGGTCGAGCGGAAGGCACAGCCGGCGGACGGCTAGTGTGGCGCCTACCGACAACGGTTTTCGGTCGAAAGGATGCCTGGTTCAATGCTGCGTCGCCGCCGCTCCGAGCGCGAGAAGCGCGTCCCGCGCCCGCCGGAGCCGCACGAGTCCGGTGCGACGCCCCCGGACATCCCCGCCGATCTGGTCCCGAAGCACATCGCCATCGTCATGGACGGCAACGGCCGCTGGGCGAACCAGCGCGGCCTGTCGCGCGTGGAGGGGCACAAGCGCGGTGAGCAGGTCGTGCTCGACGTCGCGAAGGGCTCGATCGAGCTGGGCGTGAAGTGGCTCTCGCTCTACGCCTTCTCCACCGAGAACTGGAAGCGCAGCCCCGAAGAGGTGCGCTTCCTGATGAACTTCAACCGCGACGTGATCGCGCGCCGCACCGACGAGCTCGACGAGATGGGCGTCCGCATCCACTGGGCCGGCCGCTCGCCGAAGCTCTGGGGCAGCGTGATCAAGCAGCTGCAGGAGGCCGAGGTCCGCACGAAGGACAACGACGTCCTGAACCTCGTCATGTGCGTGAACTACGGCGGGCGCGCGGAGATCGGGGACGCCGCCCGCGAGGTCGCGCGGCTGGTCGCCGCCGGGAAGATCAACCCGGACAAGGTCGACGAGCGCACGCTCGCGAAGCACATGTACAAGCCCGAGATGCCCGACGTCGACCTGTTCATCAGGCCGTCCGGAGAGCAGCGCATCTCGAACTTCCTGCTCTGGCAGTCCGCCTACGCCGAGATGGTCTACCAGGACATCCTGTGGCCCGACTTCGACCGCCGCGACCTGTGGCGCGCGTGCGAGAAGTTCGCGGGCCGCGACCGGCGCTTCGGTGGCGCCGTCGACAAGCCCGACGAGGAGGTGGTGTCGTCGTGAACGCGAGTGGTGAGGCCCTGGAGGCCGCCCGCAAGGCGTTGGAGCTGTTCCACGACGTGTCGGTGGACGACGACGGCGCGCTGAGCTTCCGGCACGGCGACGTGCCGTGCGCGGTGCAGGGCATGGAGCTGGCCGAGGGGCTGACGGTGCTCTCGCTGACGGTCGTCGTCGCGTGGGACCTGCCCGCGGACGCGGCCGCGTGGGTCGCCGAACGCGCTGGTCAGGGCCTCTTCGGCACGCTCGGTGTGATCCACTCCGAGCGTGGCACCGACGTGATGCTGCGCTACGCCTTCCCGGCGGACGGCCTCAAGCCCGAGCCGCTCAGCACGCTGCTGATGCTGGTCGTGTCGACCGCGTCGCAGGTGCGTGGCGAGCTCCTCTCCCGGTTTTCTTGAGAAAGGACCCTTCCATGGGTGGCGTGATCATTTACGAGCCGGAAGAGGACTCGGACGTCAACGAGTTCCCGTGGACCGTCACGTTCGAGCCCTCGGGCGGTGACGACTGGGACTCGTTCATCTGCGGCCCGTACGAGCGCGACCACGCCGTCGCGCTGGCCGAGGCCGTCGCGCTGGAGGACGAGGAGGGCGGCGTTCTCGCGATCGTGAAGCCGATGCTGCCCGCGCTGTCCTCCGAGGACGTCGCCGCCACTATCGAGGAGCTCCGCGAGGCCGCCCTCGAGGAGGACGAGGCCGACGAGGACGAGACCGTCAACGGCACCCCGGTCGACTTCGACGACGACGAGCTCGTCGAGGAGGAGCCCGAGTTCGCCGAGGCCCCGTCGCCCGAGGAGATCCGCGAGGGCATGGCGCGCCAGTACCGCAGGCTCCTGGACCTGGACGCGGAATGACGATCACCGGCGAGATCCGCTCGTCGAAGCGACGCTCCGGCGGGCCTCGGCTGAAGATCACGTCGTTGGAGGTGCTGTGCGGGATCCTGGTTCTCGCACTGCTCTTCCAGTCGAGGCTCGTCGACCTGCTCGACGTGCCCAAGCTGCGCACCGCGTCGACCGTGTTCGTGGCGATCTGCGTGCAGGCCATGCCGTTCCTGGTGCTGGGCGTGCTGATCTCGGGCGCCATCGCGGCTTTCGTGCCGGCGTCGGCGCTGCGCAGGCTGCTGCCGTCCAAGACCGCGCTGGCCGTGCCGGTCGCGGGTGTCGCGGGCGTGGCCCTGCCCGGCTGTGAGTGCGCGTCGGTGCCCGTCGCGAAGAGGCTCATGCAGCAGGGCGTCGCCCCGGCCGTGGCGCTGACGTTCCTGCTCGCCGCCCCCGCCGTGAACCCGATCGTGCTGGTCTCGACCGCCGTGGCGTTCAACGACACCCCGATGATGGTCGTAGCGCGGTTCGCCGGATCGCTGCTGACCGCGATGGTCATGGGCTGGCTGTGGGTCCGTTTCGGCAAGATGGAGTGGATCGCCGAACGCGCCCTGGCGCGCATGGCCGACCACACCGGCCGCTCCAAGTGGGCCGTGTTCGCCGAGAGCGCGCGGCACGACCTCGTGGACGCCGGCGGGTTCCTGGTGCTCGGCGGCCTGTTCGCGGCCGCGTTCAAGACGTTCGTGCCGGTCGCGTGGATGCAGACGCTCGGCGGTCAGATCGTGCTGGGCGTGATCGTGATGGCCCTGCTGGCCGTCATCCTCGCGCTGTGCTCGGAGGCCGACGCGTTCGTGGCCGTCGCGTTCTCCGCGCTGCCGCTGCTGCCGCGCCTGGTGTTCCTCGTCGTCGGCCCGGCCGTCGACGTGAAGCTGATCGCGTTGCAGGCCGGTGCGTTCGGCAAGTCGTTCGCCTTCCGCTTCGCACCCGCTACCTTCGTGGTGGCGATCCTGTGCGCCGTCGTGTCGGGAGTGGTGCTGCTGTGAGGCGCGAGACCCAGAACATCCTTCTGGTCCTGCTCGGCGGGGCGCTGCTGAAGATCAGCTTCTCCGGCCTCTACCTCCGCTACGTCCAGAAGTCGCTGCTGCCGCTGCTGATCGCGGCCGGCGTGATCATGATCGGCCTCGCGCTGTTCGCGATCGTCCAGGACATCCGGCGCGGCAAGGCCGAGTCCGAGCACGACCACGACCACTCGCACTCGTCCCGCTCGACGTGGCTGATGCTGCTGCCGGTGCTCGCGGTGTTCCTGATCTCGCCCCCGGCACTCGGCGGCGACGTCGTGAACTCGGCCGCCGACACCAACCAGACGCAGCGCTCCCGCAACCTGCTCGGCGAACTGCCGTCCGGCGACGTGATCCCGTTGTCCATGACGGAGTTCGTCACGCGCACGGCGTGGGACGAGTCGGGGACGCTGGACGGCCGCCGCGTGAAGCTGACCGGGTTCCTGCTGCGCGCCGAGGGCCAGACGTACGCCGCGCGGCTCGCGATCTCCTGCTGTGCCGCCGACGCGCGGCCGCTGAAGGTGCGGCTCGGCGGGGACGTGCCGTCGCTGCCGGACGAGCAGTGGGTCGAGATCACCGGGCAGGTGGTACCGAAGTCGGCGAACGAGCAGAACTCGTGGGTGCCGAGCTTCACCGTGGAGTCGTTCACCTCGGTGCCGGAGCCGGTCGAGCCCTACGAGAGCTGAGGGCGGGCGCCCGGCGACGGGCGCCCTACTTCAGGCCCTTCGCCGTGCACTCAGCGCACGTCCCGAAGATCTCCACGGTGTGACTGACCTGCGAGAACCCGTTCTCCGCCGCCACCCGGTCCGCCCACTTCTCCACGGCGGGCCCCTCCACCTCGACCGTGCGACCGCAATGGCGGCACACGAGGTGATGGTGGTGGTGCGCCGAGCAACGGCGGTAGATCGCCTCGCCCGAGTCGGTGCGCAGGACGTCGACCTGGCCCGCGTCCGCGAGCGACTGCAGGGTGCGGTAGACCGTGGTCAGGCCGATGCCCTCGCCGCGGCGGCGCAGTTCCTCGTGCAGTTCCTGGGCGCTGCGGAAGTCGTCGAGCTGGTCGAGCAGGTTCGACACCGCGGTGCGCTGCTTGGTGGACCTCAGTCCGGTCACAACTTCTCCTCGACGTGCGTCACAGCGTCCACCACGATGTGCGCCAGATGTTCGTCCACCAGCCGGTACACGACCTCGCGGCCGTGTCTTTCGCCGTGCACCACGCCCGCCGACTTCAGCACGCGCAGGTGCTGGCTGATCAACGGCTGCGCGACGCCCAGCGCCTCGACCAGCTCGTGCACACAGCGGTCGTGTTCGCGCAGCTGCAGCACGATCGCGATGCGGACCGGGGCGGCCAGCGCGCGCAGCAGGTCGCCTGCCTCGGCGAGGGTGTGCGCGGAACGCGGAGGCGCGGGTGCGGGGGCCGCGCGTTCGGGGGAGTGCTCGCCGTGCAACTGGACGGTCATGGCGGCGCACCTCACCTGGTAGGGATTTTCACAACCAATTCTACGGTGATGACGAGCAGTACCAGCAGGACCACCACGCGCAATGTGCGGTGACCTGGGGAAAGAACCTTCCAGGTGGTGGCCAGCAGCACTGTGGCGCCCACCAGCAGCACGCCGAGCAGGACGGCGCCGACGGTACCGCCCACCAGCACGCCGGTGACGAACAGACCGAGCACGAGCACGAACGCCACGGCGGGGCGCACGCGCGCGAGCGGGCCGTCGCCGGGCAGGAGAGGGCGCTTGGAGGTCACAGTGCCATCCGGAACGGTTCAGGTGTGCGGTACGCGTGCCAACTGGCTGCAAGTCCAGTCATCGTTACTCCATTGGTATGCTGATCAACGTGCGGACGGCGTATCGGTGCCGGGTCTATCCGGATCCCGAGCAGGCGGCGGTGTTGAACCGCACGTTCGGGTGCGTGCGCCTGGTGTGGAACAAGACATTGAGCGAACGGCGACACGTCTATCACACCGAGGGCAAGAGGACTTCCTACCGGGAGACCGACGCGGCAATGACGCAGTGGAAGCGCACCGACGATCTGGCATTCCTGCCTGAGGTGTCGTCGGTGCCGTTGCAACAGACGCTGCGGCACCAGCACGCCGCGTTCCAGAACTTTTTCGCCGGACGAGCGAGGTACCCGCGGTTCAAGTCCCGAACGGGTCGCCAGTCGGCGCACTACACGCGCTCGGCGTTCCGGATGCGCGAAGGCGCACTGATCCTGGCCAAGACCAGCACGCCGCTGCGAGTCGTGTGGTCGTTCGACGACGTGGACCTGGCTGCGATGGCTCCGACGATGGTCGTGGTCTCCCGCGAGCCGGACGGCCGCTGGTACGTGACCTTCGCCGTGGACACGGATGCACCCGCCCCGGCCGAGTCCACCGGGCACGCGATCGGTGTCGACCTCGGCTTGACGAGCTTCTTGGTGACCAGCGATGGTGACCGCATCGCTGGTCCCGGGCATCTGGCCCGCAAGGCGCTGAACCTGGCCCGCTACCACCGTCGCATGGTTCGGTGCCAGCGAGGCAGCAACAACCGCCGAAAAGCCAAGACCAAGGTCGCCCGTGCGCATCGCAAGGTCCGCAATGCCCGGCAGGACTTCCTGCACCGCACCACGACCGCGCTGGTCCGCTCGGCGGACGTGGTCGTGATCGAGGATCTCAACGTCGCGGGCATGATCCGCAACCGCCGCCTCGCCCGCGCCATCTCGGATGCGGGCTGGGGCGAGTTCCGGCAGCAGCTGGAGTACAAGTGCGCCCGCGCGGGCCGCACGCTGAGCGTCATCGATCGCTGGTGCCCCAGCAGCAAGACCTGTTCGAACTGCGGGCACCTGCTCGCCGATCTCACGCTGTCCACTCGGCACTGGACGTGTCCGAGTTGCCGCACCCGGCACGACCGGGACCTCAACGCGGCGAAGAACATCCTTGCGGCTGGTCGAGCCGTAGCCCGAGCTGAGCCGGGTGATGCCTGCGGAGCTGATATCAGACGGCAAGGGCCCTCCCGTCCGCAATCGGCGGTGAAACAGGAAACCCGTGCCGTGAGGCACAGCGCGTAAAGCGCTACCCGCCACAGGCGGGTGGGGACTCCCCGCCCTTCAACGGGGAGGAAGTCAACATGCCATCCTTGCACCGTGCTGCTGGTCTGCCGATTCCGCGTGTCCGACCCCGAGACGTTCACCGCGCGCGTCGCGGAGGCGGTGAAGCTCCTGACGGCCCAGCCCGGCTGCCACCGGGCCACGCTCGCGCGGTCGACCGACGAGGACGACCGCTGGGTGCTCACGGTCGAGTTCGAGTCCGTGGTGGCCTACCGGCGCGCGATGTCGCCGTTCCCCGTGCGCGAACACGTCATCCCGCTGCTGTCCGAGGCGCTGACCGACGAGCCCGCGATGTACGAACCGGCGCTTACCAGCGAGAACGGCGCGGTCGAGGAGCACACCAGCGTGCTCGCGGAGGACGCGTTCACGGTGCGGCTCGGCGAGGCCGCCGGGCCTACGACCCCGCGGCGATAGCCTCCATCTCCTTGACCCACTCCTCGTGCGAGTCGTGGGGCAGGAGCTCCAACGCCCGGCGGGCGGCCTCCGCGGCCTCGGACGTGCGGCCCAGCGCGTGCAGCGTCTTGGCCTTGCCGCTCTCCGCGTACGCCTCGGGCGTCTTCTCGAACGCGTCCAGCGCCTCGTCGAAGCGGCCGTTCTCGAAGTAGAACCAGCCGAGGTTGTTGTGCAGCGGGCCGAGCCAGCGCACCAGCTCCGGGTGCGCGACGACGATCTCCAGGCCCTGCTTCGTCCACTTCTCCGGGTCGTCGACCAGCGAGGCCATGTGCGCGGCGTCGACCGCGAGCGACAGGTCGCCGCGCGTCTTCGCGAGGATGAACGCCGCCACGAACAACGGCTGCGCGGCCTCCGCGTCCCCGGCCGAGCGGTGCAGCCGGCCGCGTTCGAGCAGTGCGCGCACCCGGCCCGTCGAGTCGGGCGCGACGAGCACCTCGGCCTCGTCGACCAGGGTGTGACCAGCGGCGAAGTTCTCCCGCAGGCCCTCGACGCGGGCGAGTTGCGTCAGCACCTCGGCACGCTCGTCGTCGGTCTCCACGTCGTCGATCAGCGCGCGGAACCTCGCCTCGGTGCCGTCGAGGTCGGCGAAGTCCCACAGCTCTCGCAGCCGGTCTTCCATTCGTGCAGGGTAAGGCTCCGGTCGCCCGTTCGGGGCGCAACGTGACGGGCTAGGCTTGGGCCCCCGATTCGCATTCCCCCGATGGAGTACCCCTTGCCCGCCGATCGCATCGAGACCGTTGTCAGCCTCTGCAAGCGCAGGGGGTTCGTCTACCCGTGCGGGGAGATCTACGGCGGTACCCGCTCGGCGTGGGACTACGGACCTCTCGGCGTCGAGCTCAAGGACAACATCAAGCGGCAGTGGTGGAACTTCATGGTCCGCGGCCGCGAGGACGTCGTGGGTCTCGACTCGTCCGTGATCCTGCCGCGTGACGTGTGGGTCGCCTCCGGTCACGTCGAGGCGTTCGTCGACCCGCTCGTCGAGTGCGAGTCGTGCCACAAGCGGTTCCGCGCGGACACGCTGTCCGAGGAGTACGCCGAGCGCACCGGCAAGGAGGTCGCCGAGGGCGACGTCTCCGACGTGCCGTGCCCGAACTGCGGCACCCGCGGCCAGTACACCGAGCCGAAGATGTTCAACGGCCTGCTCAAGACGCACCTCGGTCCGATCGAGACCGAGGAGGGCCTGCACTACCTGCGCCCCGAGACCGCGCAGGGCATCTTCACGAACTTCCTGAACGTGCAGACGACGTCGCGCAAGAAGCCGCCGTTCGGCATCGGCCAGATCGGCAAGTCGTTCCGCAACGAGATCACGCCGGGCAACTTCATCTTCCGCACCCGCGAGTTCGAGCAGATGGAGATGGAGTTCTTCGTCGAGCCCGGGACGGACGAAGAGTGGCACCAGTACTGGATCGACGAGCGCACCCGCTGGTACACGGACCTCGGCATCTCCAAGGAGAACCTGCGTCACTACGAGCACCCCAAGGAGAAGCTGTCGCACTACTCGAAGCGGACGGTCGACGTCGAGTACCGCTTCCAGTTCGGCGGCCAGGAGTGGGGTGAGCTCGAGGGCATCGCGAACCGCACCGACTTCGACCTCACGACGCACTCGAACCACTCGGGTGTCGACCTGTCGTACTTCGACCAGGCCACGAACTCGCGCTTCAAGCCGTTCGTCATCGAGCCCGCGGCCGGTGTCGGCCGCCCGATGATGGCGTTCCTGCTGGAGGCCTACACCGAGGACGAGGCCCCGAACGCCAAGGGCGGTGTGGACAAGCGCGTCGTGCTGAAGCTCGACCGCCGTCTCGCGCCGGTCAAGGTCGCGGTGCTGCCGCTGTCGCGCAACGCCGACCTCTCGCCCAAGGCCCGCGACCTCGCGACGGCCCTGCGCCGCAACTGGAACGTCGACTTCGACGACGCCGGTGCCATCGGCCGCCGCTACCGCCGCCAGGACGAGATCGGCACGCCGTTCTGCGTGACGGTCGACTTCGACACGCTGACCGACCTCGCCGTGACGGTGCGGGAGCGCGACACGATGTCGCAGGAGCGCGTGGCGATGGACCAGCTGGAGTCGTACCTCGCGGCGCGTCTGGTCGGCTGCTAGAACGCTGCTCTTCCCGGGCCCGGCGGACGTCCACCGGGCCCGTTCGCGTTGTCGAGGCAACAGAACGCACTGCTGGTGCGTGAAGGTCACATGCACGCATGGCGCCTTGGCTCGATGAGCCCGCAGCAGATCAGGCAGCTCGGCGTCGTGCTCGCGGCGGCCGGGCCGGGGCTGGGGCTCGCGGCGTTCGTCGCGGGGATGACGGTGCCGCTGTACGACTTCGCGCGCGTCCTGCTCGCGGGGGCGGGCGTCGTGGCGGCGGTCGGCTGCGCGGCCGTGGGGGTGGTCGTGATCCAGGTGCCGGACCTGCCGCGCCTCGCGAAGGCGCTCCGGTTCGGGTTCCTCGTCCCGTTCGTCGCGGGCTTCGTGGCGCTGCAGACGCTGTACACGGACTTCCCCGAGGTGGACGGTCTGCTCACGAGCCTGAGCTCGGTCGTGTTCACGATCGCCGTGGTGGCCTCGATGGGAGCCTCGATGACCATCGCCGCGTTGACGGACCGCAGTGTCGGGCGCGGCCCGTCGCCTGGCGGACGGGAGACCTTCCTGCCGTGATCCGGGGGATCAGCTCTGGACGCCCAGCTTCGTGAGAACGGCGGTGGCGACGGCGTTGATCGACTGGCGGGCCACCGTCCACGACCCGGTCGGGTTCGTGGTGAGCACGGCGACGGCGTAGCGGCCGTCGAGCACTCCCGCGCTGTGCAGGTAGACGTCGCTCGGCAGGTAGTACATCCACCCCTGCTTGGCGTAGGCGCCGGTGACGCCGAGCAGGCCGAACGCCTGGTCGAAGCCATCGGCGGCGGTGGGCGTGGCCTTCGACAGCGCGCCGACGACCGCGTCGCGCTGCGGTGAGCCGAGGACGTAGTCGTAGAGCCGCACCATGTCGTTCGCGGTGACGACGACCTCTCCCCACTGCGAGGGGTCGTCCGGGGCGTGCGTGCCGGTCAGGCCCGCTTCGGCGGCTACGACGCCGATGGCGTCCATGCCGTCGAACCTCGTCCACAGCACGTCCATCGCGTTGTCGTCGCTGAAGGACAGCGCGCGGTCGAGCAGGGCGACGTCGTCGGCCGACGGCTGCTGCTGCCAGGCGTAGACGGCCAGGATCAGCTTCGACAGCGATGCCGAGTAGAACGGCTTGTCGCCCTGCGCCGACACGAGCTGGCCCGACTCCAGGTCGAGGACGGCGAGGCCGACGTCGGACGCCCCTCCCGCGGCGGCCAGGGCCGCCGCGTCGAGGCCCGGTACGGCCGAGGACTTCTCCGGGCTCGCGTGCGCCGTGTCGGAGTCGCCGGGGTCGAGCGACCCCTCACCCGAGTCGAGCACGTCGGGGCCGCGCGAGATCTCGGCCGCGGGCTTGCCGTGCGCCAGGCACGGCGACGCTTCGGGGACGGCGAACACCGCCGTCACGAGGAGGAGGATCAGGGCCCAGCGCACCCCTCCAAGGTCCGTCTCACAGGAGCCTGGTGTCGAGCTTTTCCTCCTGTGCGGTTGCTGAAGAATCCTCCCTGACCACCACGTATGCGCCCGCGCCCTGACGTTCCGTCACCGCTTCGACCAGTTCCGTGCCGCGGTAGAGCAGTCCGGCGCCGTCGTCGGTGCAGTACGTCTTCGGCAGCACGCCGGTCGCGACGGCCTCGTGGATCTTCGGACGGCGCTGCTCCTCGGAGTCGTAGTGCACGCCGTTGCCGTACGGCAGGAAGCCCAGGCCGTTCGTGACGATGCGGAGGTCCGGGCCGAACGAGTCCGTGGCGCCGCCCGCGTGCCAGCAGATCGAGCCCGCCGACACGCCGCCGAGCACGACGCCCGCCTCCCACGCCGTGCGGAACACCGCGCCCAGACCGTGCACCTCCCACACCGCGAGCAGGTTCGCGACGGAGCCGCCGCCCACCCACACGACGTCGTGCGACAGGACGTAGTCCTCCAGGTCGTCCGTCGGCGGCATCGTGAAGAGGTTCAGCGGCGACACCTCGACGCCCGCGACCCGGCCCGCCTCCGCCATGTTCGCGTTCATGGCCCGCTGGTCGCCGCCCGCGGTGCCGACGTAGCACAGCCGCGGCGTGCGGCCGTCCACGCCGGACAGGTCGAGGGCGAAGTGGATCAGCTTGTGGAACTCGACGTAGGTCCGGCTCCCGGAGCGCAGACCTCCCGACGTGGCGAGGATGGTGGGCTGCTCAGCAGGCATGACGGTGATCCTCGCAGGGGCGTCAACGCGGAACGCGCGCGGTCTGGAACCATGCGTGGTGTGCGGACCACGCCCCTCAAGCCACTCGCCAGGATTCGCCGGATCGTGTTGCGCCTCGTCTTCGGGGCGTTGGTCGTCGGCATGCTCGTGGGCGGCGGCACGGCGTTCCGCGTGTGGCAGGTCGCCCGCGTGGACGACTGGACGAAGGCCGACATGGCGATCGTCCTCGGTGCCGCCCAGTACAACGGCGTCCCGTCCGACGTGCTCGCGGCCCGGCTCGAACACGCCCTCGGCCTCTACGAGGAGGGCGTCGTCAGCTACATCGCGACGACCGGCGGCCGGCAGCCCGGCGACAACTTCACCGAGGGCCAGGTCGGCAAGCTGTGGCTGGTCAAGCGCGGTGTCCCCGAGGACAGGGTGCTGCAGGTCGGGGAAGGCGCGGACACGCTCGGGTCGTTGCGCGCCGTCGCGTCCGTGGCCAGGGAGCGCGACCTCGAGACGGCCGTGATCGTCAGCGACCCGTGGCACTCGCTGCGCGCCCGAACGATGGCCGAGGACGCCGGTCTGCGCGCGTGGACGTCCCCGACCCGCGTCGGCCCGAACGTGCAGACGCGCGAGACGCAGTGGTTCTACATCAAGCGCGAGACCGGAGCGTTGCTCTACTACCGCCTGATGAAGGCGCACGCCGGCGTGTTCGACGAGCTCAAGCTCCCTAAAATCGGGTGATGGGATACACCGGCCACGACGCGGAGCGCCTGCTCGCGGAAGACCCGAAGAGCGCCGCGCTGCCGGGTGCCCGCACCGACACGCGCACGCCGTTCTCCCGCGACCGCGCCCGCGTGCTGCACTCCGCGGCGTTGCGCCGGCTGGCCGGCAAGACCCAGGTCGTCGGCCCCGGTGAGGGCTCCGAGGTCACCGGTGTGCCGCGCACGCGCCTCACGCACTCGCTGGAGGTCGCGCAGATCGGCCGCGGCATCGGCGAGGAACTGGGCTGCGACCCGGACATCGTCGACACGGCCGGCCTCGCGCACGACATCGGGCATCCGCCGTTCGGGCACAACGGTGAGAGGGCGCTGAACGAGCTCGCCGGTCCGTGCGGTGGTTTCGAGGGCAACGCGCAGACGTTCCGCATCCTCGCGCGCCTCGAACCGAAGACCGCGCACGGCCTGAACCTCACACGCGCTGTGCTCGACGCGGCGACGAAGTACCCGTGGGCGCGCACGCCGGGCATGGTGAAGTTCGGCGTGTACGACGACGACCTCGAAGTGTTCGAGTGGATGCGTGCGGGCGCACCGGACCGTGCGCGGTGCATCGAGGCGCAGGTGATGGACTGGGCCGACGACGTGGCGTACTCCGTGCACGACGTCGAGGACGGCGTGCTGGCCCACCGCATCAGCCTCGGCGCGCTGGCCCGTCCCGACGAACGGGGCGCCATCGCCTCGCTCGCCGCGAAGACGTTCTCCGACGAGTCCGTCGCCGCGCTGGAGGCCACCGCCGAGGAGCTCCTGAAGCTGCCGGTGATCGCTTACTGGACCGACCGCGAGTACGACGGCTCGCTCGGCGCCCAGGTGGCGTTGAAGAACCTCACCAGCGAACTGGTCGGCCGGTTCGCCTCCGCCGCCGTCACCGCCACCAGGGCCGTGCACGGCGACGGCGCGCTGACGAGGTACGACGCCGCGCTGGAGATCCCGAAGCAGGTCGCCGCCGAGGTGGCGCTGCTCAAGGCGATGGCCGTCCGGTACGTGATGAGCGACCCTGCCCGCCTGGCCATGCAGGCGACGCAACGCGACCTGATCACCGACCTGGTGGGCCGCCTGATGGAACGCCCGACGCTGCTCGACCCGGCGTTCCGCCCGGTGTTCGCGGCCGCTTCCTCTTACGCCGCACGGCTTCGCGTCGTCGTCGACCAGGTCGCGCTGCTCACCGACGCGCAGGCCGTGGCCTGGCACCGCGCATCGGCGTAGCTTCGAGGGGACGGCGGACGAACCGAGGGAGAACCGTGACTGATCAGGCCGACTTCGCCCTGGACCTGCACCGCGTCGCCGTACCCGACCCGTCGTCCACCGCCTGCTGGTCACCGTTCTCGGTCGCGAGCGCGCTCGCGCTGGCCAGGGAGGCCGCCCGCGGCGAGACCAGGGCCGAACTCGACGGGCTGCTGAAGGACTTCTCCGCCGCCGACGCCCTCGACGTCCCCGAACTGGCCGTCGCCAACACCCTGTGGGCCGACGACGACCTGACCCTGAACCCGGACTTCTCGCTGACGGACTCCGTCCGCCGCACGGCGTTCGAGGACCCCGCGACCGTCCGCAAGCTCGTCAACACCGACGTCGCCGAGACCACCCGCGGCCTCATCCCCGAACTCCTGACGGACCCGCCGCCCGCCGACGCCGCCGCGATCATCGTGAACGCGCTGTACCTCAAGGTCGGGTGGCTCACCGCGTTCTCCGCCGGCGAGACCGCGGACAGGCCGTTCCACGCGCCCGGCGGCGACGTGGACGTGCCGACGATGACGGTCACCGAGAAGTTCCGCTACGCCCACCGCGACGGCTGGCAGACGATCGTGCTGCCCGCGGACTCCGGCGTCGAGGCCGTGGTCCTGCTGCCGGACGACTCGCTGGAGCAGCCGCTGCCCCCGTCCGCGCTCACCGCGAAGACCTCGACGCGGCTCGAACTCTCACTGCCCAAAGTGGACGTGCGGGCGAGGTTCCAGCTCAAGGACACGTTGCGGCGGCTGGGTGTCGAGCGCATGTTCGCCCGTGACGCAGACTTCTCCGGCCTCTCGCCGGACGAGCGGATGTTCGTCGACGACGTCGTGCACGAGGCCGTGCTGCGGCTGGACGAGGAGGGCCTCGAAGGCGCGGCGGCCACCGCCGTCACGTTCCGCACGGTGTCGTTCGAGATCCCGGAGGACCCGGTCGTGGTGACGGTCGACCGGCCGTTCCTGCTGGCCGTGCGGCACGCGGGGTCCGGCGCGGTCTACTTCCTCGCTCAGGTCGCCCGTCCGTGACCGATCCGACGAGGTTCGCGCGGACGCGCCCAGCGCGGCTACTCCAGGACTGAGGGCCGGCCGACCGGCCTGCCCACAGTGGACGTTCGAGAGGCGCCGAACCCGTCGCGCGTCAGCAGATCGCCCATCCGTGAACCAATCGCCCCTGATGGGCGAGTGTTTCGCGCGGCGAGATCATGATCATGCGCTTACCGTTCTGCGCATGACCCAGCACGGTGCCGGCGAGCAGCTCGTCGTGCTCGCCGCGGCGGGCGCCACGAGGATCACCTGCTTCAGCGGCGTCACCATTCCCGTCCTGCTCAGGACCGAGTGCTACACGAAGGCGCTCACGAAGGCGCTGGGCCTCGCGCCGACGCCGGAGCTGCAACGCGACGGCGTGCTGCCTCAGTGCGTGTTCTTCATCCACGAGTACGCGCTGCGCACCGTCGTCGGCGGCAACCGGTTGATGGAGGACCAGGTCCTGCACCTGCTGTTCCACGCGCCGTCGATCCGGATCGTGCCGGCCGACGCGGGCGGGGCGGCGGCGGTCGGGCTCGACTACGCGCTCATCCAGTACGAGCACGAACCGCCGTTGGTGTACCTCGCGAACTGGACGCTCGCCAGCGACACGGAAACCGTCGAACGGGCCGTGGCCATCTTTCAGCGCATGCACGCGATCGCGCTCGACAACGAGAAGTCGCGCGACGTGCTCATGGAGTACGTGGCGGTGTACGACCGCTAAGGCGTGTTGCGGCGCAGGAAGAGGCGCATGCCGTCCTCGCCGGGCAGCGCGCACAGCAGCAGTTTGACGTTCTGGTGTCGCACCGGGACCGCACACGAGTCGCCTGCCAGCAGCGTTCCCGCCAGAAGGCCGGCCGACTCGTGGTCGATGTCCAGCACGAAGTCGTTGCTCATGGATGGACCCTATGAGTAGAGCGCTCGCACTCCCAGTCACCCAAAGGTGTTGTCACGTTCCGGCGGGCTGTCTCGTCCAGTGGGCATGACGAGGATCAAGGGAATCGCCAAGAAGGACGCCGGCCCGCTGCTCAAGGCCGTCTACTGGTTCGCGCGGCGCGAGTTCGGGGCCGTGCCGGAGCCCGTCACGGTGATGGCGCACCACCCGAAGCTGCTGATGGCGAGCGGACGGCACGAGCTCGCGGTCAAGAAGGCCGTCCACGGGCCGTTGTTCGAGCTCTGCGTCTACCGCACGGCGGTGAAGCTCGGCTGCTCGTGGTGCGTCGACTTCGGCGCGATGCTGATGAAGCACGGCGGCCTCGACATCGAGCGCCTCAAGCACATCGACGAGTACGCCACCTCGCCGCTGTTCACCGACCTCGAACGCAAGGCGCTCGCGTACGCCGACGCGATCACCGACACGCCTGTCGCCGTCACCGACGAGCAGGTCGCCGAACTGGAGGCGCTGCTGGGGCGCAAGGAGCTCGTCGCGCTGACCTACCAGGTCGCTCTGGAGAACCAGCGGGCCCGGTTCAACAGCGCGTTCGACATCAAGGACCAGGGTTTCACCAGCGGTGACGCGTGCCGGGTGCCGTTCGCCTGACCGGCTAGAGTGCCGCTGTCCTGCACGACGCACTTGGGGGAGCACGGCATGCCGGTCGACCGGTTCAAGTCCACGTGGGAGAACCTCGGCAAGGACGACCCGCTGTGGGCCGTGCTCACCGATCCCGAGCGACGCCACGGCGGCTGGGACCTCGACGAGTTCCTCGCCACCGGGGTCGGGCCGATCGCGTCGGTCGCGAACCTCGTCGACGAGGCCGGTCTGTCGTTCGGGGAGAGGCTGATCGACCTCGGGTGCGGTGCCGGGCGGCTGTCCCACGCGCTCGCCGCGCACGTGCACGAGGTCGTCGGGGTCGACGTCGCGCAGTCGATGGTCGACGAGGCGAACCGGATCAACCGGTTCCCCGACCGGCTGAGCTTCGTGCACTACGACGGGTTCCGGCTGCCGTTCGAGGACGAGTCGTTCGACTCCGCCCTCACCCTCATCTCCCTGCAGCACTCGCCGCCCCCGCTGCAGATCGCGGCCCTGCTCGAACTGCAGCGCGTGGTCCGGCCGGGCGGGGTGCTCGTGTTCCAGCTGCCCTGCCGCCCGAGCAAGCGCGAGGAGCTGACGACGGACGGCATGCGCGCCGCCATCGAGCTCCTCGACGCGCCCACGCCGATCGGCGCCGGTCAGGCCGTGCCGGTGCGGGCGCGCGTCACCAACACGAGCGGGCACACCTGGCCGTCCGGGCAGCTGATCCGGCTCGGCAACCACTGGCTGCGCGGCGACGACCCGGTCACCTGGGACGACGGCCGCACCGACCTGCCGCACGACGTCGCGCCGGGCACGTCCGTCGAGCTGGAGCTCCAGGTCGTCGCGCCCGAGGAGACCGGCGAGTACCAGCTCGAGCTGGACTTCGTGCAGGAAGGCGTCACCTGGTGGGCCCAGGTCGGCAGCACGCCGGTCCGCACGGCCGTGACCGTGGTCGCGGAGCCCGTCGCCGTCGCGCCGGCGTCCGGCGGGGAGCAGGAGATCGTCATCGCGGCCCTGCAGGCGCCCCACGAGCGCAAGGACGGCGGCATCGAGATGTTCGGCGTCGACACGAACCTCGTGCGGTTGCTCTTCGCGCACTGCGGTTCCGAGGTCGTGAACGTCGTCGCGGACGACATGGCGGGCGAGGACTGGGAGTCCTTCACCTACGTGGTCCGGCGCGGCGAGACGATCTGACGTGGAGAAGGTCACCCTGACGGGCGCGCAGGAGACCATGCTCGCGACGCTGCACGGGCGGGCGCTCGACAGCCAGCGCCCGCAGTCCGTGCTGCACGACGTCGAGGCGAAGCGCGCCATGGACCGCATCGACTACGACTTCGGCAAGACCGGCATGAACACGACGAGTGCCGTCGGTGTCGCGATCCGCGGCCGGGTGCTGGACGACTGGGCGCGCGAGTTCTTGCAGCGCAACCCCGTCTGCACCGTGCTGCACCTCGCGTGTGGGCTGGACACGCGCGCGCAACGGCTCGAACGGCCGGACAGCGTGCGGTGGGTCGACGTGGACATGCCGGACGTCGTCGCGTTGCGGCGCAAGCTGTTGCCGACGCCCGAGGGCGACTATCGGCTCGTGGCGTCGTCGGTGACGGAAGACGCGTGGCTCGCCGACGTGCCCGCCGACCGTCCTGTGGTGGCGGTGTTCGAGGGCCTGTCGATGTACCTGACCCAGGCCGAGGGCCACGCGTTGATCAGCAGGATCACGAGCCGCTTCTCCAGCGGTGAGCTGCTGTTCGACGTCTACGGCTCGTGGGGCATCAAACTGCAGAAGCTCGTGCCCGCCGTGAAGAACGCGGGCGCGACGTTGCACTGGGGTGTCGACGATCCGCGCGAGATCGAGGCGCTGCACCCCGGACTGACCACAGTGGACTCGTGGCGCAGCGTGGACCTGCCGCACCTGGACGCGTTGCCCAGGTCCGGCAGGATCCAGATGAAGGTCGTCAGCGCGATCCCGAAGCTGCGTGACGTCGGGAAGCTGCTGCGGATGCGGTGGTAGGTCAGACGTCCAGGACGAAGTCGAACTTGGCCGTGTAGCGGTTGCCCACGAGCGGGCCGAGCTCGACCTCGCACTCGCGGTCGAGGTAGGCGTCGCGCCGGTTGAGGTACGCCACGTTCATCCCGTACGCCCGCAGGTTGTCCGGGAAGAAGAGCTGCGTCGTGAGGATCCGGCCGCCGCGCGGCTGCGCCTTGACGTGGATGTGCGGGGTGCGGCCCGGGTAGTCCTTGGGCACGATCGTCTCCAGCACGTACGCGCCGGAGGCGTTCGTGAACTGGTGGCCGCGCATCTTGAACGTCGTGTTGTCGTAGACGCCCCGGTCGTCGGACTGCCAGAAGTCCAGCAGCGCGTTGGGGATCGGCTTGCACTTCATGGTGTAGACGAACCCGGTGATGCTGAGCACGACGCCGGTGACGCCGGGCGTGCGCAGGTTCGTGCGCTGCGGGGAGTTCCGCTTGAAGTAGGGACCCTCGATGTTCGACGGGGTGTCGTCGTCATCGACGCAGGTCGGGGTCAGGGGCAGGGGTGCGCTGCGCGCCGTGGTGGTGCCGGCGGCGGTCAGTGCGACCACGGCGGCCGCACCGGTCGCCAGGAAGGCCCGGCGGGAGGGGATGTCGTGTTCGGGCATGTTCGGACTCCGGTGGTTGCAACCCGCGGCAGGGGGCTTGGGCTGGACCGACGAGGCCGAACGTTAGCCCCGGAACGATTCCCGGCTCCAGTTACGGTCCAGACCAAAAGCCCTAGAACGCCACGTGGGTCAGCTTGTCCGGGTTCGCGATGTCGTAGATGGCCGCGACCTTGCCCTCGTGCACCGTGAACGCCGTGACGCGTGCGGTCACCTCGCCGTACGCGGGCATGAGAACGCCGATGTCGCCGTTGACGAACATCGGCCGGTGCTCCTCCGGGTAGCCGTACTTGCGCATCAGGCCGAGGAAGAAGCGAGCGACCTTGTCCGCGCCGGAGACCGTGTGGACCGCCGTGCGCACCTTGCCGCCGCCGTCGCCGATCATGACCGCGTCCGGGTGCAGCAGCTCGAGCACGCGGTCGATGTCCCCGCTCGCCATGGCGTGCAGGAACTTCTCCAGCACCTCCTGCTGCTCCGCCAGCTTGGCGCGGGGCGGCGGCTCGGCGTCCGCGACGGCCTTGCGGGCACGGGAGGCGTGCTTGCGCGCGGCCGCCTCCGAGACCTGCAGCACGTCGGCGATCTCGGTGAACGGCAAGGAGAACGCGTCGTGCAGCACGAACGCGACGCGCTGGTCCGGGGTGAGCCGGTCGAGCACCACCAGCGCCGCCATCCGCACGCCGTCGGCCTGCACCACGCTCGCCAGCGGGTCGTCCTCGCCGGTCGTGAGCAGCGGCTCGGGCAGCCACGAGCCCACGTACGTCTCGCGGCGCACGGCGGCGGAGCGCAGCCGGTCGAGGCAGATGCGGCTGACGACCGTCGTGAGCCAGCCGCGCGCGTCCTCGATGCCCTCGGCCTTCGCGAACCGGGGCCACGCCTCCTGCACCGCGTCCTCGGCGTCGGCGAAGCTGCCGGTCAGCCGGTAGGCGACGCCGATCAGGTGCGCGCGGTGGAGTCCGAAGACGTCGGCGGTGGTCACGATGGGCAGTTTGCCAGGGGATTAGACTCGGACGCGTGGCAGGACGCATCAGGGAGAGCGACATCGCGTTGGTGCGTGAGCGCAGCCGCATCGACGAGGTCGTGGGGGACCAGGTTTCGCTCAAGCGGGCCGGCGGCGGTGCGTTGAAGGGCCTGTGCCCGTTCCACGACGAGAAGACGCCCTCGTTCAACGTGCGCCCGTCGCACGGCACGTTCCACTGCTTCGGCTGCGGCGAGGGCGGCGACGTGATCGCCTTCGTGATGAAGGTCGAGCACCTGTCGTTCGTGGAGGCCGTCGAACGGCTCGCGGACCGGGCGGGCATCCAGCTCACCTACGAGGGCGGCGGTGCGACGATCCAGCGCGACCGCGGCACCCGCAGCAGGCTCATCGAGGCGCACAAGGCCGCCCAGGAGTGGTACGCCGAGCAGCTCAAGACGCCCGAGGCGCAGCCCGCGCGGGAGTTCCTCGCCGAGCGCGGGTTCGACGAGGCCGCCGCCCGCCAGTTCGGCTGCGGGTTCGCGCCGGGCGGCTGGGACAAGCTCACGAAGCACCTGCTGGGCCGCGGCTTCGAGCTGCAGGAGCTGATCAAGTCGCAGCTCACCAAGGAGGGCCGGCAGGGGCCGATCGACCGGTTCCACCGGCGGTTGCTGTGGCCGATCAGGGACATCGGCGGCGAGGTCGTCGGGTTCGGCGCGCGCCGGATCTTCGACGACGACCCGATCCAGGCGAAGTACCTCAACACCAGCGAGTCGATGATCTACAAGAAGTCGCAGGTGCTGTTCGGCCTCGACCTGGCCAAGCGCGAGATCGCGAAGCGCAAGCAGGCCGTGATCGTCGAGGGCTACACCGACGTGATGGCGATGCACCTCGCGGGCGTGCCGACGGCCGTCGCGTCGTGCGGCACGGCGTTCGGCACGGACCACATGAACGTGCTGCGCAGGCTGCTGATCGACGACGACGTGAACGGCGAGGTCATCTTCACCTTCGACGGCGACGAGGCGGGCCAGAAGGCCGCCCTGAAGGCGTTCGACGGGGAGCAGCACTTCTCCGCGCAGACCTACATCGCGGTCGCGCCGGACGGCATGGACCCGTGCGAGCTGCGCCAGAACAAGGGCGACGTGGCGGTGCGCGACCTGGTGGCGCGGCGCATCCCGCTGATCGAGTTCGCGATCAAGGCCCAGCTCCGGTCGTACGACCTCGACTCCGTGGACGGGCGCGTCGAGGCGCTGAAGAAGATGGTGCCGTTCGTCGCGCAGATCAAGGACCGCGCCAAGCGCGACGGCTACGCGACCCGCCTCGCCTGGTGGGTGGGCTGGGACGACGAGGCGATGGTCGTGCGCCGCGTCCGCCAGACCGCCGGCGGCAAGGCGCCCGTGCCCGCTCAGCAGCGCGTCGACCCGAACCAGATGGCGCTCGGCGTGGAGGTCGACGGACCACCCCGGCCGAACCCGCGCGACCCCCGGCTCGTGCCGGAACGCGAGGTGCTCAAGATCGCACTGCGGCTGCCGGAGTACGCCGGCCCGCTGTACGACTCGCTGCCGGACGAGTCCTTCACCGACCCGGCCTACGTGGCGCTGCACCGCGCGATCCGCGAGGCCGGTGGCGCGTCCTGCGGCCTCGAGGGCACGGCGTACCTCGACGCGATCTCGCAAGCGTGCTCGCACGCGTCGGTGCGGTCGGTGCTGACCGAGCTCGCCGTGGAACCGTTGGCGGTCAAGCAGAACGACGAGTTCCGCTACGTGTCGATGGTGATCGCGCGGCTGCAGGAGGTCCAGGTCGGCAAGCAGGTCGAGGACGTGAAGTCGCGCCTGCGGCGGCTGTCCCCGATCAAGGACGCCGACGAGTACCGGGCGCTGTGGGGTGACCTGGTGGCGCTGGAGGAGTACCGCAAGGCGCTCCTGCAGCAGAGCGCTGGAGTGCTGTAGTGGGGTTGTTCCGACGGTTGTTCGGCGACGGGGCTCCGGACGGGTTCACGGGCTCGTTGGAGCGCGATGAGACGGTGATCGCGCACGCACCGGTGACGGGTGGTGGCCACCTCGTGGCGACGTCGCTCGGGCTGTGGGTGCCGGGGGAGCCGCCGCGGCGGATCGGCTGGCACCTGGTCAGCAAGGTGAAGTGGGAGGGCGCGCTGCGGGTGGTGGAGGCCGTCGAGGCCTCCGTCGAGGGTCCCGTCGTGCTGCTGGAGGACCGGCCGGCGCTGCGGTTCGTGCTCGACCGGCCGGACCGGGTGATGCGGGCGATCAGCCAGCGCGTCGAGGGGTCGATCCGGCACCGCGAACGCGTCGACTCGCCGGGTGTGTGGATTCTGCAGCGCAAGATCCCCGGGCAGGACGGGGTGGTGTGGCAGGCGCGGGGGGACGCGGACGTGGACCTCGGTGCGGTGCGTGCGGCGGTGGCGCCGTTCGCGGCGAAGCTCGCCGGCTAGGAGGCCGACGCGGAACCGCGTGGGCGCCGTTCGGCGGGAACCTCGCGGATTGCGCGGGCGCCGGGAACCTGGCGGGAACAGCGCGGGTGCCGGTTGCCGGGAAGCTCGCGGGATAGCGCGGTTCCGTGCGCCGAGAACTCTGCGCAGACCGCGCCGCGCCGTTGACCGAGATCTTCGGGGACCCTGCGGCGCCGTTCGCCGAGGACCTTGCGGGCTAGCAGTACGCGTGTACTGTTAGTCGTATGTGGGATCCGGCGCAGTACTTGGCCTTCGCCGATCACCGGGCGAGGCCGTTCTACGAACTCGTGGGGCGCGTACGGGCTGAGGAGCCCCGTCGTGTCGTGGACGTGGGCTGTGGCCCCGGCAACCTGACCACCTCGCTGTCCACGCGCTGGCCGTCCGCCGTCATCGAGGCGTTCGACTCGTCGCCGGAGATGGTCGAGGCGGCGCGGGAGGCCGGTGTCGACGCCCGCGTGGACGACGTCACGACCTGGGAACCGTTGCCGGACACCGATGTGGTGGTGTCGAACGCGGTCCTGCAGTGGGTGTCCGAACATCCCTCGATCGTGTCTAAATGGCTCGGGGTCCTGCCGGGCGGTGCGTGGCTCGCGTTCCAGGTCCCCGGCAACTTCGCCGGCCCTTCGCACCGACTGGTGCGCGAGGTGGCCGGGTCCGCGTTGGCGCACGTCTTCCGTGCCGAGAAGCCTGTCCTGGACCCCGTGGAGTACGCGGACCTGCTCGGCGACTGCTCCACTGTGGACGTCTGGGAGACGACGTACGTGCAGCGCCTCTCCGGTCCCGATCCGGTCCTCGAATGGGTGACCGGCACGGCTTTGCGGCCGGTGCGGGCGGCTTTGTCCTCAACGGACTGGGAGGCCTACGTGGCGGAACTGGCGCCGCGGCTGCGCGAGGCGTACCCGCAGCGAGCCGACGGCACCACTTGGTTCCCCTTCAGGCGGATCTTCGCGGTCGCCCAGGTGTGAGGCCTGTCACTTCTGGTGCGTGGCGGGCGGCACGAAGACCTTGCCGTTGCTCTCGTCGTGGTGCTTCCAGGGAGCCTTCTCGGCTGCCTTCCCGGCGGCGTCGGCGGCCAGGTCCTTGGCCTGAACTGCGGCTTCGAACGCCTTGTCCTTCGCCTGGGCTGCCGTCTTGCGCACCGTCGGGTTCGCGGTGAACCGGTGCCAGAGGCGCACGATCTGGTCGTAGCGCTCCCGTCCGGCCTTCGCGCCGAGCACGTAACCGATCGCCGCGCCGACCAAGATGCCCTTCATGTGCCGTCTCCTCTCGCATCGTGCCTGGTCAGGCCCTGTTCAGCCACAAAGTGGGGGGTGCTTGCAAAACCCCTTTTGAGGCTCATGTAGAGTTACCCACTGTCAGGAGGAACCAAGCCTGACAGGCAAGAACAACAGAACATTCCCCCATAGCTCAATTGGCAGAGCATGCGACTGTTAATCGCAGGGTTACTGGTTCGAGTCCAGTTGGGGGAGCTAGAACGGCCGCCAGGGTACCTCTGGCGGCCGTTCTCGTTCGTGCGGGGACTCAGGCCCAGGCCCCCGGTCCGCCAACTGGGGTCTTCCGCTTTGAGCGGCCTTGCTCCAGCGTGTGTGCATGTCCCGCTACGCGAACCTCCGCCGCATCTCGTCGCTGGATCCCGTCGCGGACCACGAGGAGATCATGCGCATCTCCGCCGGCCTGGAGTTCCCGTGGGACTACCAGAAGTCGCTGGAGATGGCCCTCTTCCGCACGTACTGCGTCCCGACGATCTCCGGCCTGCTGGAACGCACCGGCGAGTTCGAACGGCGCCCGCAGAAGCGCTACGACGACACGGCCGTCCTGATGGCCGAACTGGTCGAACACGGCTATGACTCCCCACGGGGCCGTGAGGCGCTCCGAGTCGTGAACCGCCAACACGGCCGTTACGACATCTCGAACGACGACATGCTCTACGTCCTGTCGACCTTCATCTATGACCCGATCGAGTGGCTTTCGCAGTACGGCTGGCGCCCGCTGACCCGCACCGAGCAGCTGGCGTCGTTCCACTTCTACCGCGCGGTCGGCGCCCGCATGGGCATCAAGGAGATCCCCGCGGACTACGACGAGTTCCTCGCGTTCAAGACGGCCTACGAGCAGGACCACTTCGTGTTCGCGCCGTCGAACCGCCGCATCGGCCAGTACACGCTGGACCTGTTCTGCTCGTGGTACCCGTCCGTGACGCGGCCGGTGGTCGCACGGGCCGTGGTCGCGATGCTGGACGCGGCGATGGTGCGCGCGTTCGGCTTCACGCCGCCACCGCCGTGGGTCGGCGCGCTAGGCCGCCGTGCGTTGCGCATGCGGGCGTTCGTGGTTCGGCACATGCCGGTGCGCAAGGCGCTCAAGCTCACCAACACCCGCAACCGCACCTACCCGGGCTACCCGCGCGGCTACCGCCCGTCGGACCTCGGCGCGATCTCCAGCACCGCTCGCTGACCGTTGAGGGCGAACCCCACGGCCTTGAGGAACTCGTTGCCGGGCTTGAAGTCGTCGAGCCGCACGTGCACCCGCGTGACGTCCGGGAAGCGCCCGGCCAGCGCCCGCACCATCTCGCGCCCGATGCCCCACCGCCGCAGGTCCTTGGGCACCAGGAAGAACCGGATGCTCGCCTCACCGGGCGCGGGGTGGTCCAGCACGAGGTCGACGAACCCGATCATGCCCTGCGCCTGCGCGACCAGCAGCCGCTTCTGCTCGAACGCGGCACCCTCCGGCAACGCGTAGAAGAGGCTCTGCACGTCACCGGGCCCGGACGGGTGGCCGGTCGAGGCCTGGAACCAGTCGTCGCAGTCGGCGAACAACGCCAGCACCTCGGGCTCGTCCGCCGGGGTGAAGTCGCGGAGGGTCAGACGCACGTGTCCAGCCTATGTGTCGCTCGCCACGGGGGTGCGCAAGGCCTGTCCGGCGTGATCGGTATCCTCCACCACGCAGCGTCGACGGGCTGGGGGTCCGTGGCTGCGACGGGGGCAGTAGCTCAGTTGGTCAGAGCAGCGGACTCATAATCCGTCAGGTCGTGGGTTCGAGCCCCACCTGCCCCACAAACTCCCTGCTCAGTGGGGGTGAGCCTGAAGTGCTTCAAGATCACCCCCACACTTTTGCCTCACTTTACGAGTTGGACCACTTAGCTCCGTCCAGCGCATCAGCCGCTCGGCGACTGCTGACCCGACGCCCCATGTAGACGTCCTGGGCAGTCGAGACCTTCGAGTGCCCGAGCTGCTCGGCGATCTGGCGAGCCGACAGCCCGGCATCGTCCAAGATCGTCGCGACTGACCGCCTGAAGGTCCGGAAGGTCACCCACGGGTAGCCCAGCACGGCCGCGGAACGCTCGCCAGTCGGAGAGGGTGTTGTGCTTGTCGCGAAGCGTCCCGAGGGAGTTCGGGAACACCGGCCCTTCCAGCTCGGCCTCAGTCACGTTGAAGAACGGGTCTGGGTACGACGCCGAACATCATTCGCTGCTCGGGGAGCTGCAGCAGCAAGAACAGCGTAAGAGGAACGTGCCTAACGGTTACTGGATCGCAGAGGCGGACCCACAAGCAGCGAAGGAAGCTGTTAGCCGTCAGTTCTGCGGGAGCGATGTCGAGTGGTGCGTTCTCGCAACGGACGGAGCGCAGAGGGTCATCGATCACGTAGGCGTGCGCTGGGAATCCGTTGCCCTCATGCCAGATCACGAGCTTGCGGCGCTACTGCAGCGGCTCCACGACTGGGAACAGTTCGAGGACCCTACGGCCAAGTTCTTGCCTCGCGCCAAGCAGCACGATGACAAGGTTCTGGTGACCTGGACTCGGTAACAGGCTCATGACCGGCGTGTTCAGAGTTTCTTTTCTTCATCAAGGCGGCCCCCTGCGGGGGCCGCTGGCCGTTGGTGCCCATCCGAGAACGGCAGACCTACGCGCCTCTTTCTCCGCCGCGCCCAAGGCCGCCTCCGGCGTCCGAGCGCGGCGGGCGAGGCATGCGCGCAGGTCGACCGTTCTCGGACAGGAACGGCCAGCGTCCCCCGCAGGAAACCGCTGCAAGTAGACAAATTAGGACAACTATCGCCTAAGTACCTTGCCGATCAGATCCGACAGAGCCTGCCAGAGGTAACCAGCCGCGAAGCCTGGGCCGTAGGTCATCCGCTCAGCGATCGCGGCCACCCTGTCAGTCGCAGTCTGTGTGACTACGTCCGTGTCCACAAGCGAACTGATGAACTCTGGATCTGGCCTTCCAGATACAAGCACCTCAACCACCCAGGCATCCCTTCGCTTAAGCAGCAGAGGGGTCAGCTCGATAACCGCGTTGGTAGCACCAAGGGCAGGCCCAACGGTATGCATGCCATGAGTCGCACTGATCATCCCGTACAGAGTGCTGTTCAACTGCACCTGCACAGACTTTCCAGCGTCAAAATGACTGCTCGCAATGTCAGACGGGCCGACGTTCTCCACGTGGATCGTGAGTAGGTACGGCTCATCGACAGGTAGACCATGAAAGGTGATCTTCAGCGCGTCGGCCCCGCCACCCTGGATGTCAGGAACGAGCGGCGTAGCCTCAAAAAGGACCAGGAGCCTCCGCCGGCGAGTCCCGTACTTTCTCGTCACCCAGGCCGCGATCGGGACCGCGACGACCGCCACCACCAGAGCAGCGAGAGCGAGTTTGGCTTCAAGGCTCACACGGACAGTCTGACGTACCCGTTGCGACGGCCCTCACTTGATCCGCTGTCAGCGCAGGTCTCATGCAGCCGCCGGTCCGCGAAGGTCTACGGCGCGTAGTGTGTCCGGCCGCCCCTCATGCCTCAAGTCCTGATCGCGCTCACGAAACATCGTCAGCCCGCGGATTGTCGCAGCGATCAGGGCTTGACCCATGAGCCTCTGCGGCCTGAGGCAGGGAGCTACGGTCAGGCCAAGTGGCCTGCCCTCGAAGGCGCGCGCCGCAGACCTCCACTCAGCAGACACCAGGCTCTACGACGAGTGGTCAGAGCGATCGTCGGTACGAGCGCCAGGCGGTACTTTGAAGCGGTGGTCAGGGCGCTCGGCTGCCGCACCTGTGGACAGCTCGATGCCTTGGGGGCATCGACCAGCCCACAGGCTTGCCCTCGATGTCATGTGGTCGCGGAGGCACGATCATCTCCACACTTTTCCCTCACATAATGACGGAAAACGTCCACTGCCAGCGGTTTGGAACGGCAACCGCGAGACTGGATCACCGCAGGTAAATCTAGGTATGAGCAGGGGATGGCAGATGTAGGCAGAGGCCACGTCTTACCCGTCAGGTCGTGGGTTCGAGCCCCACCTGCCCCACCAGCTCTCTCAGGTGCGCAGGCCCTCGACGTAGATCGACAGGAAGCGCCGCCACTCGTCCGGCGAGTCGCGGATGACCTGCGCCATCGCCCTCGTCAGCGTCGCCAGGTCCGCGATCGTGTAGTCGGCGCGCAGCACGCCCGCCGCGAGGGCGCGGTCCATCAGCACGCCCGCGTGGCCGGCGCCGCGGTGGCAGGCCGAGACCACCTCGGGGGCGTTCGGCAGGTCGCGGGCCAGGACGTCGTTCAGGCCGCGGTCCTCTGCCTGCAGTGCGTAGAGGTCCTCGAGGTAGCCGGCGAAGGCCCGCCACGGGTCCGGTTCGGCCAGGGCCTTCTCGCCGATGACGTCCAGGGCGGCCAGGCGCTGCGGGAAGATCTGCGCCACGAAGTCGTCGCGGGTCGGGAAGTGCTTGTACAGCGTGCCGATGCTGACCTCGGCTCTGCGGGCGATGTGTTCGAGCGGCACGTCGAGGCCGCGTTCCGCGAACAGTTCCGCGGCCGCTACCAGCAGCTTGTCCCTGTTGCGCGCCGCGTCGGCGCGCAGGGGCCTCGACGCCGTGACCATGCGGCAGATCCTACTCGGCGGTTAAGTCGAGGGTGCCCTCATGTTTTGTGGTAGCGTCGGCGGGCGTAAGTCGAGGGGTGCCTCGAATTAGCGTTCGGAAGGAAGAAGTCATGTCTCCCAAGGCGTTGGTGCTCGGGGTCGGTCCCGGGCTCGGCATGTCGATCGCGCGCCGGTTCGCGGGTGAGGGGTACGAGATCGCGCTCGTCTCGCGGAGTGCGCGGCGGCACGAGGCGTACCTGGCGGAGCTGCCCGGTGCGCGGGCGTTCGCGTGCGACGTGCGGGACAGCGCGCAGCTCGCGTCCACTGTGGACGAGGTCGGGCCGGTCGACGTCGTGTACTACGGGCCGGGTGCCACGGACCTGAGCGAGGCGCCGGAGGACATCACGGCGACGACGCCGGAGCTCGCCCGCGCCGCCATGGAGTGGCTCTACCCGGCGGTCGACGTCGTGCAGCGGGTGTTGCCGGCCGTGGTGGAACGGGGTGGCGGCCTGCTGTTCGCCGGGGGACTGAGCGCCGTGCGGCCGATGCCGATGCTCGGGTCGCTCGCGCTTTCCGGTGCCGCGCTGCGGAACTACGCGCTGACGCTCAACGCGGCGCTCGCCGACAAGGGCGTGTACGCGGGCACGCTCACCATCGGCGGGCTCGTCGAGCGCGGCGACATCCACCAGGCCGTGCGGGCCGACCCCGGGAGGTTCGGTGAGGTGCGGACGCTCGACCCCGACGCCATCGCGGACACGGCGTGGCAGATGTTCGTGAAGCGCGATCGGGCCGAGGAGGTGTTCTCGGTGTTCTAGAGGTACGAACCCGGCGTGTGGCCCAGGGAGCGGCGGAAGACGTCGATGAACGCGCTCGCGGTGGCGAAGCCGCACTGCAGGGCCGCGGTGGTGACCGAGTGGCCCTCGGCCAGCAGGCGCAGGGCGTGGTAGAGCCGCACCTGCGTGCGCCACTGGGGGAAGGTCATGCCCATCTCGTCGCGGAACAGCCTGGTCAACGTCCTGCCGCTGGCGCCGGCGGCACGGCCGAGAGCGTCGAGACCGCGAGTGTCCGAGGGGTCGGTCTCGAGCACCGCGCAGACCGCCGCGAGTCTGGGGTCGCGGGCGGCGGGGACGCGCACCGGTCGTTCGGACGCGGTGGCCAACTGGTCGAGCAACACCGCACGCATTCGTTTGCCCGCAGGGGTTTCTCGGTCGGTGAGCTCCGTGTAGGTGATGAGCAGCTCACGCAGCAGAGGGGAGACGGCGAGGGCCGTCGGCTCGTGGAGTTTCAACGGGTTTTGCGTGAGCCCGAGGAAATGCAGCCGTGTGACGCCATACGCGCGATGGGAGTGCACGGTGCCGGAGGGGATCCACAACGCACGGTGCGTGGGAGCTATCCAGCGTGACGACTCCGTGTGAACGGCCACGACGCCACGGCTGGCGTAGACGATCTGGTGCTCGTCGTGCCAGTGCGCGGTGACACCACTGGTGGCCGCCAGGTCGCGGCTCGTGGTCGGTGCCGCCGGCAGATGGCGAGTATTCGACATACATCGGCAGATTATCGGAATCGCGAACGTCGTGGCGGGGCCAGGATCGAGACGTGGACAACTCTCGCCGGCGGATGTCGGTCCTGGTCGCGGGGCACGCGGTGGACGACCTGTACCAGGGCGCGGTGCCGGCCGTCGTGCCGTTCCTCGTCCTCGAACGCGGCTACGGCTACGTCGCGGCGGCCGGCATCACGGTCGCCGCGACGCTGCTGTCGTCGGTCGTGCAGCCGCTGTTCGGGGTGCTGACCGACCGGCGGCCGATGCCGTGGCTCGTGCCGGTCGGCATGACGGTCGCGGGCGTGGGCGTCGGGTTGTCGGGCCTGAGCGACTCGTACGTGCTGACCTGGCTCGCGATCGCGCTGTCCGGACTCGGCGTCGCCGCCTACCACCCCGAGGCCGCCCGCCTGGTCCGCCGCGTGGCGCGGGACAGCCACGTCGGCATGAGCTGGTTCTCGGTGGGCGGCAACGTCGGGTTCGCGCTGGGACCGGTGCTCGTCACACCGGTGCTGGCGTTCGGCGGGCTCGCGTGGAGCCCGCTCCTGACCGTTCCCGCGCTGGTGGGCGGCGTGTGCACGGCGGTGGCGCTGCGCGGTGTGCACGGAGCCTCGTCGTCGGTCGCGGTGGCGGCGGGCCGTGACGACTGGGGGCAGTTCGGCAGGCTGACGGTGGTGATCGTCGCGCGGTCGATGGTGACGTTCGGGCTCGGCACGTTCCTCGCGCTCTGGGTGACCGGCCGGGTCGGGGGCGGACCGGCGGCCGGCGCGGCGGCCCTGGTGGTGCTGTTCGGAGTGGGCGCCGCCAGCACGTTGCTCGGCGGCGTGCTGGCCGGGCGGTACGGCAGAGTTCGCGTGCTGCAGGTGTCCTACGCGGTCGCGGTACCGGCGGTCGCCGGAGTCGCGTTGGTGCCCGGTCCGGCCATGTACGTGATGGTGGCTCTCACGGCCGTGTCGCTGTACGTGCCGTTCTCGCTGCACGTCACCCTCGGCCAGGACTACCTGCCCAACCGCCTCGGCACGGCCAGCGGTGTCACGCTCGGCCTGGCGGTCAGCATCGGTGGCCTGGGCTCCCCGGTCGTCGGTGCCGTGGCAGGCGCGACGAGTCTCCAGTGGGGGCTGTTGTCTCTCGTAGTGCTGCCCATCGTCGCGTGAGTCGCGGCACGCGGTTTGCGCTCACCTGTGCGCGTGTAGCTCGATGCGGGCTCTAGCCCGTGTGACTACCGTGGGCCGTGTGCGAGTGGCGACCTGGAACGTGAACTCCGTCAAGCAACGCGTACCGCGCCTGCTGCCGTGGCTCGACCAGCGGCAACCGGACGTCGTGTGCCTGCAGGAGACCAAACTGGCCGACGACGCCTTCACCACGCTGCTGGGCGACTCCCTCAAGGAACGCGGCTACGAGTTCGCCGTGTTCGGTGAAACGCAGTGGAACGGCGTGGCCATCCTCAGCCGCGTGGGTCTCGAGGACGTCGCGGTCGGCGTGGCCGGCGCACCGGGTTTCCCGCACATCGAAGGCCGTGCGGTAGCAGCAACGTGTGCAGGCGTGCGCGTTCATTCGCTGTACGTGCCCAACGGCCGTGAGCCGGAGTCAGACCACTACAAGTACAAGCTGGAGTGGCTCGCGGCCCTCCGCGACGTGCTGGAATCCGGCCCGGCGGACGCCCTGGTGTGCGGCGACATCAACATCGCCCCCACCGACGCCGACCTGTTCGACCCCGAGGCCTACATCGGCCAGACCCACGTCACCGAGCCCGAACGCGCCGCATTGCAGGCCATCGAGGCGTTGGGCTTCCACGACGTCGTGCGCGACCGTTGGCCGAACGAACGCATCTTCAGCTACTGGGACTACCGCGCCGGCATGTTCCACCGCGACCTCGGCATGCGCATCGACCTGATCCTCGCGTCCGACTCGGTCGCACCGCGCACCAAGGCGGCGTGGATCGACCGGCACGCGCGCAAGGGCACCGGGCCGAGCGACCACGCGCCGGTGATCGTCGACCTGGACGAGGCGCCGGACGGCGACATCGGCCCTGTGGTGCCACCACCGTCGTCGCCGGGCTCGAAGAAGAAGGTCAAGCTCCCGCAGGCGAAGTGACCTCCGGCGGCCGCAGGGTCACGGTGAACGCAGCCCCGCCCTCCGCCGCCGGCCCCGCCACGATCGTCCCGCCCATCCGTGTCACCAGCCCGTGCACCAGCGCGAGTCCCACGCCGGTCCCGACCGGCCGCGAGTCCTGGTAGCGCGCGTGCAGCACACCGCGGTCGAACGCCACGGCGTAGTCCTCGGCGGCCAGGCCGGGGCCGCCGTCGCGCACCTGCAGCACGCCGGACAGGGCCAGCACGACGGGCCGTCCGGCGGGCGTGACGCGCAGGGCGTTCTCCATCAGGCCGTCGACGACCTGCCGCAGCCGCCGCGCGTCCGCCCACACCACGGGCGACGCGGACACCTGCAGCGAGAACTCGACGCCGCGCGCGTGACAGCGGGCGTGCCACACCTCGGCGGCCGAGCGGACCACCGGTTCCAGCGAGATCGCGGCCATGTCCAGGCGGAAGTCGTCAGCGCCCAGGCGGGCGAGGTCGAGCAGGTCGGTCACCAGGCGGTCCAGGCGGCGGGACTCGTCCAGGATCACCGTGCCCACCGGGGCCACCTGCTCGCCGGTGACGACGCCGTCCGCGAGCGACTCCGCGAAGCCCGTCACGGCGGTGAGGGGTGTGCGCAGTTCGTGCGAGACCGAGAGCAGGAAGTCGCGCTGGCGGGACTCACTGCGCTGCAACGCGTCCGCCAGCGCGTTGACCGCCTGGCTCACCTCGGCCAGCTCGTGCGTGCCGGACACCGGGACCCGCAGGTCCCGCCGGCCCGCCCTCATCGAGTGCGCCACGGACGCGACCCGGCGCAGCGGGCGGGCCAGGAAGGAACCGAGGGCGAGACCCGCCAGGCACGCCACGGCGAGGCCGATGCCGAGGGCCAGGAGGATGTTGCGCACCAGCTTGCGGTACGTGCCGCTGGTCTCGGTCTCCTGCACCAGGGCGAAGCCGCCCGCCCCCGACGGACGGGCCTCCACGTTCAGCCGCCCGCTCACCCCGGACACCGGAGACCCCGACAGCACCTTGCGGTAGTCGACGGTGCGGACCGCGCGCACGGCCGCCCGGTCCTCGCCGGTGACGTCGCCGTCGGCCGTGATCCGGACGATCGCGATGTCCTGACCCTCCAGGATCTGCTCGACGCGGGCGTTCGAGATCTGCCCCGCCACCACGTCGGCCTGCGACCGAAGGAACTCCCGGCTCACCTGCTGCGAGGTCGAGAGCACCAGGCGCGTCGACACGAAGCCCGCCACGGCCACCGCGACGAACGCGACTCCCAGGCACAGCAACGCGATCCTGCCCGCGAGGTTCACGACGCGTCCGCCGAGTACCCGACGCCGCGGACCGTCCGGATCGGACTCGACGCACCGAACTTGGCGCGCAGCTGGGCGACATGAACGTCAACGGTTCGTGTGCCCGCCATGGACGAATAGCCCCACACGGCCGAGAGGAGCTGCTCGCGCGAGAACACCTGACGTGGGTTCCTCATCAGGTACGAGAGCAGCCCGAACTCCGTCGTGGTCAACGAGACCTCCTCGGCGCCGGCGAACGCACGCCGTTCCCCGACATCGAGCCGTACGGCACCCACCTGCAGAACGTCCGACACGGCGCCGGAGGAGCGACGTAGGACCGTGCGCACCCTCAACGCCAACTCGCGCGGACTGAACGGCTTGGTGATGTAGTCGTCCGCACCCAGCTCCAGTCCGAGCAGGCGGTCCACCTCGTCGTCGCGGGCCGTCACGAACAGCACCGGCGTCCAGTCCCCGGCCGCGCGCATGGCCCGGCAGACCTCGATGCCGTTCAGCACCGGCAGGCCGACGTCCAGCACCACCGCCACCGGCGAGAGCGACCGGACCGCGGCCAGTGCCGCGTCCCCCGAGGACTCCAGGTGCACGCCGAAGCCGTCGCGGCGCAGGTACAGCGCCACGAGCTCGGCGATCGCCGGTTCGTCCTCCACGACGAGCACCAGGCCACGTTCCACGCACTCACCCCGGCTGGTCGATGTCCGACTCGATGCTGTTCAACGTCGATTCCACATCATCCAAGTCCGACACCGGCGCCTCGCCCCGGCACGCCGTCAGGGCGAACAGCAGGACGGCGGCGGCGACCCACCTCACTTCGACCCGCAGTGCTCGGACTTGAACTCGGCGACGCGCTCGCCCGCCTTGCCGAGCTTCACCAGCTGTGCGTCCCGCAGCTTCAACTTGGCGTCCAGCACGTCCGCACGGGCCGTATTACCGGCCTTGCGCGCGTCGGCGGCCTTCTGCTCGATCCACTTCTTCGAGCCCAACGTCTCCGCGGTGCCGTTGATCCGGTCCGTCAGCGCCTTGACCTTGGCCTCGACCCGCGGGACGCGGTTCGAGCAGATCTGCTGCACCTTCTCCGGGCTGATCGTGATCGGTTCCTGCGCCGACGCGGTCCCCGCGCCCAGCAGCAGCATCCCCGCCACGAGCCCACCGATTCGCGAAATGTTCATGACGCAGAACGATGACCGGCGCGCGTCAGGACCAGGTCCGCCGAATGTTCGGGTTCTGCAAAGATCAGCGCAGCGCGATCCCACGCCCGGCCGCCGCGTGCAGCAGCGGGCGCAGCCGGTCCCACACCCGCTCCGACCGCAGCTCCTCCGCCGCCTCCACGGCCCGTGCCCCCACGGCCCTGCCCTCGTCGAGGTCACCGTCGAGGAAGTGGCACGACGCCAGTGAGATCAGGCAGAACGTCCGGCTGCGCGCCATCGCCGGCCCGAAGCCCTCGACCGCCGCCAGCAGCGCCGGGATCGCGGCACGGGTGTCGCCGAGCTCGGTGAGGACCGTGCCGGTCATCGCGGTCAGGTCGGTCTCGTCGTGGAACCGCGCCCAGTCCGGCACCCGTGCGAGGTCCGCGCTCGCGAACGCGTCCCGCGCCTTTCCCAGCGCTCGCAAAGCCTCTGCGGAACGGGCCTGACGCGCATATGCCCACGCCTCGTTCGCGTGCATGATGCTCGACGCCAACGGCGCGAAAGCACCCCTCTGGAAGTATGCGAGCGCATCACCCGATGCACCGTGGTGCAGATGCACGCGCCCACGCCGGTAAACGATGTTCGTGGTCAGGTCCTCGTCGTGCCGGGCGAAGTCCAGTGCGCGGTCGAAGTGGTGGTACGCCGCTCCGACCTGGCCGCTGTCGAACGACGTCCACCCGGCGAGGTTGTGCAGGTCCGCGACCGCGGACAGCAGGCGGGCCCGCACCGCGTCCGTCGCCTCCGCGGCCAGCAGCTGCTGCGCCCAGTAGATCCGCACGACGACGGCGTCGCGGCACGCACCGCCGCCGTACCGGTAGTCCACCGACCGCAGCGAACGGGTCTGCGACTCCAGTTGCTCCACATCGCTCGCACCGATGCGGCTGGAGTGCGGGGGAGGGAAGTACGCAGGATCCGCCATGGCAAGTACACCTCTGCGCCGCCGTTGGAATCCGAGGGTAGGACGCTCGCGTCCGGCTAGGAAGAGGTTCTGGGCGGCGTGGAATTACCCGGAAGTGGAGATTGAGCGGGTATCAATACGGGTAGGCCCGATCAATTCCGAGGAGCACGATTTTTCCCATGAGGCGACGCGCGCACCTCCGGCTGGTGAGCTCCTGCGAGGCAGTGGACCCGACGCTGACAGCGGTCCTGGACGCCGAGGACCTGGCCGAGGAACTGGGCCTCGACCCCTGTTCGCGGATCACGTGCGCCCTGCATCGCTGCTGGTTGCACCAGTGCGTCGACTCCTGGGAGGCGGCGGCGGACGGGCAGGTCCTGAGGGCGTACCGCACCAGCGTCGCGGCAACCCACGCCCAGTAGCACGGTCCGGGCAGAACGACCCGGAAGTGTTAAGCCTGGTGGGTGAAGACCGCGGTCTCCGGCAGGGAGATCGGCGGACGTCGGCTGTCCTCCGGCACGTCGAGCATGGCCCAGATGATGTGCCGCCCACCGCCGGCCGGTGTCTCGCCCATGGTGAAGTTGCAGACGGCGATGGACGCGACGTTGTGCCGCATGTTGTGCCACTGCTTGAGGTCGAACCGTGCGGTCGTGCGCACGGCCACGGACAACTTGTCCCCACGCATGCGAAGCAGCAACGAGAGAGGGCTGTTGTCCTCGACGTGCGACACGAGTTCGACGGCCACCTGCGGTGCGACGTCGAGCAGCGACTGGACACCCCACCGCTCGCACGCGCGTTCGGTGATCCGCTCCGCCACGTGCGGCAGGCAGCGGCACGACGGCAGCGGCGCGTCCACGCGGTCCTCGTGCTTGTGCCGCACCACGGCGGCCACGGCGGCCGCGGTCGACGAGTGCAGCGGGATGTGCCGGGGCAGGCCGCGGGACTCCAGCGTGGAGCGCAGCTCGTGATCGGTGACGACGAGGCTCAGCGAGATCCCCGGCCACCGCGCCGCGGACAGCCACACCACGTCGAACACCACGAGCAGCGCGGGCGACTCGGCGACGAGCTCGTCCAGCTCCACCACGACCCCGACGAGCTCCTTGGTGGCGCAGTCGAGCAGCACGTCCTGCACGCGCAGGTAGGTCATCCAGTCGAGCCTGCCGCTGAACCGGACGACGACCACGCCGTTCTGCTCCCGGACGTCGACCTCGAGGCTGTCGCCGGCCATGAGTCCCCTCTCGCAGGCGTGTCCCAAGCCTTCAAGACTGACGACGTCACCGCATGCGCCCTAGGGGGTAACTACCCGTGTTTCGACGTTGGTACCTCCGGGGGACCGCGTTGCAGCGGGAGATCGGGCCCACCTAGGGTGCCGCTGTGGGCGGTTCGCTTTCCCCAGGTCGCAAAGGCAATTTGCCTGCCGACACAACTACTTTCGTCGGGCGCAGGCAGGACGTCGGCGAGGTGCGGCGACTGCTGGCCGAGTCCCGCCTCGTCACCCTGACCGGGGTCGGCGGGGTGGGCAAGACCCGGCTCGCGCTGCGGGCGGCGGGCGAGACCAGCAGGGCGTTCCGCGACGGGGTGTGGTTCGTCGAGCTGGGCGGCGTCACCGACCCGGAGCTCGTCGTGCACACGGTCCTCGGACAGCTGGGCGTCCACGACGACACGGTCCGCCCGCACCGCACCGTCCTGGTGGAACACCTGCGCGACCGCCAGCTGCTGATGGTCCTGGACAACTGCGAGCACGTCGTCGCCGCGACCGCGGACCTGGTGGACGCGTTGCTGCGCGGCGTCCCCGGCCTGCGCGTGCTCGTCACCAGCCGCGAACGCCTGGGCGTCGACGGCGAGCACCTCTGGCAGGTCACACCGCTGCCGCAGGACCCGGCGCTCGCGCTCTTCGCCGAACGGGCCGCCGCGGTCGAGCCGGGGTTCGTCCTCGACGAGAGCAACCACGAGAAGGTCAGCCAGATCAGCGCGCTGCTCGGCGGCATCCCGCTGGCCATCGAACTGGCCGCCGTGCGCCTGCGCGTGCTGAGCCTCGACCACCTGTTGTCCAGATTGGACAACACCTTCCGGGTGCTCTCGGACGGCAAGCGCGGCGGCGACCCCCGCCACCAGACGCTGCACGCCGCCGTGGACTGGAGCTTCCACCTGTGCACGCGGGCCGAGCAGATCCTGTGGGCGCGCGCGTCGGTGTTCTCCGGCACGTTCGACCTGGAGGCCGCGGAACGGGTCTGCTCCGGCGACGACGTCGCGCCCGAGGACGTCCTGCACTCGCTGATGGGCCTGGTCGACAAGTCCGTCGTGGTCTCCGAGCAGCACCCCTCCGCCACCCGGTTCCGGCTGCTGGAGCCGTTGCGCCAGTACGGCCTCGAGAAACTGCGGGCGGCGGGCCGCGAACAGGTGATGCGCGAGCGGCACCGCGACCACTTCATCGAGTGGGCCGAACGCCGCGAAAAGGAGTGGTTCGGCCCCGCCCAGCCGCAGATCTTCGGCGTCACGCGCCTGGAACAGGCGAACCTGCGGTCCGCACTGGACTTCTGCTTCGACCACGACGGCGACCACTGCGTGCACCTCGCGAGCACGCTGTGGTTCTACTGGGCGGGCTGCGGCATGCTCGGCGAGGGCCGCCACTGGCTCGACCGCGCCGTCGCGAGCGCGAAACCCGGCCCCTTGCGCGCCAAGGCCCTGTGGGTCAACGGGTACGTCTCGACCCTGCAGGGGGACCTGCCCGCCTCCGTGCGGATGCTCGACGAGTGCCGCGCGTACGCCGTCGAGTCCGGCGACGAGTCCGCGCTCGCCTACGCCACCCACCGCATCGCCTGCACGCACCTGGTCGGCGACGACCTCGACCTGGCCGACAGCGGGTTCGCCGAGGCCATGCGCCTGTACCGCAGCCAGGGCACGGTCAACAGCCACACCATGCTCGCGGGCATCGAGCTCGCGATCTCGGCGACGTTCCGGCACGACTTCGAGTCCGCGGAACGGCTCTGCGTCGAGGCCAAGGCCGTCGGCGAGGAGCACGGCGAGCTGTGGGCGCAGGCGTACGCGATCTGGGTGCTGGCGTTGTGCGCCTGGGTGAGCGGCGACCTGGCCCGCGCCGACCGCCTCGGCCGCGAGTGCCTGCGGATCAAGCGCTCGTTCCACGACCTGCTGGGCATCGTGCTCGCGATCGAGCTGCTGGCCTGGATCTCCGCCTCGCAGGGCCACGCGCCGCGCGCCGCCACACTGCTCGGCGCCACCAACGAGATCTGGCAGTCCGTGGGCTACCCGATGTTCGGGTCCCGGTACTTCGGCGCCCCGCACGGCGAGTGCGAGTCGGCGACGGTCTCCGCGCTCGGCGAGCAGGAGTTCCGGACGATGTTCCGCCGGGGCATGGACCTGGAGCTGGAGGACGCCATCGCGTTCGCGATCGGCGAGGAGCAGACCTCGGACCCGGCGCCGGTGGTGACGCTGACGCCGCTGACCCGGCGCGAGCAGCAGGTCGCGGACCTGATCGCCGGCGGGATGTCGAACAAGGAGATCGCGGCGCGGCTGGTGATCGCGCGGCGGACGGCCGAGGGGCACGTGGAGCGGATCCTGCAGAAGCTCGGGTTCACGTCACGGGCGCAGATCGCCACCTGGGTGACGGAACGGCGCGCCTGACGCTCAGGGCAGGGCGGCTCACGGCGCAGCAGGCCTGCGTCCCGGCACCGCACTCAGTCGATGCACGGCACCCCGTCGTTCGGCGGCGGAGGAGGCGGCGCCGTCGCCAGCTCGGTCACCTTCGCCCGCACCTTGGCCTGGTCCACCTTGTTCACGTCGAGCCCGCCCAGGTGCGCGCCGCCCTCGATCGGCAGCGTGTCGAACCGCACCTCGGTCGGGATGTTCCGCGCGAACTCGACCAGGTCGAACCGCGCGTCCAGCACGACGTCCTGCTTCGCCATGTCGATCATCGCCTGGACCACGCCCACGTCCGCGCCCCTGAGCCGCTTCGCCACGGCGGACAGGAACGCCTGCTGCCGCCGGGTGCGTCCCAGGTCGCCGTCGGGCAGGCCGTGCCGCTGCCGCACGAACGACAGCGCCTGGCCCGCGTCGAGGTGTTGTGGTCCGGCGGGGAAGTCCGCGCCGGACAACGGGTCCTTCGTCGCGGCCCGCAGGCACACGTCCACGCCGCCGAGGCCCTCGGCGATGTGGAAGAAGCCGATCAGCGAGACCTCCACGAGGTGGTCGACCGGCTGGTTGAGGAACGCCGACACCGTCCGCACCTGGGCGCGGCGGCCCGCCTCGCGCCCCGCGCGTTCGAGCTCGCGTTTGTCGTGCGTGCCGGCCGCGCGCAGCCGGTCCTCCTCGGCGATCTTCGCCCGGCCGTACGCCTCCTTGATCTTGCCCTCGCCGCCCGACGCGAGCGGCACGAGGTTGTCGCGGGGCACGGACATCGCCACGGCCGGGCCGGAAACGGGGATGTGCAACAGGATCAGCGTGTTGGCGTTGTAACCGCCGCGGTCGCTCTCGCCCGCCTGCATGCGCCGCAGCACGTCGTCCGGCAGCGGTTCGCCGTGCAGGTCGAGCCTCGTGGTCAGGCCCATGATCAGGATGTTGCGGCCGGACTCCGAGCGCGGCGCGTCGTCCGGGATCGCGTACGACCGCTCGACTCCCGTGGAGATCGTGGCCACAGTTGCCCACGCGAACGCCGAGGCGGCCAGCACGACCGCGCTCAGCGCTGTCCACGCGAGGCGCGTCAGGACGAGAAAAGCCGTGCGGTGATAGCCACCACGTGCTTGCATGAACAGAACACCCCCTCAACTATTCTAGGTGGTCATGGGGGTGGAACTGCCGAGTCTCGCCGCGCTCGCGGTGCTGGCGGTGCTGGCGGTGTTCACGCAGACGGGGGTCTGGGTGGACGGGGGCAACTTCGGCTGGGTCTTCGGCGTGTGGTTGGTGAGCGGCACGCTCGTGGCCGCCGCGCTCGTGAGGCGTGTGGGTTTGTGGACGGTGGCACCGGCGCCACCTCTCGTGTTCGTCGTCGTCGCCGTGGGCAACGCCGCCTGGGAGCGGCAGACGAAGCGGCTCGGTTTCTGGGGGAACAGCAAGGAGTTCGCCGCTGACGCGGTCCCGTGGCTCGTGAACGGGTTCCCGTGGATGGCGGCGGCGGTCGGCGCGGCACTCGTGGTCGCGGCCGTCCGAATCGTCTCTGGGGGGAAGCGGAAGTGCAGGTCTTCGTCGATCGCAACGGCGGCAGACGGGTAGCGGCGAGGCTGGTCAGCTGGACCGTCGCGAGTGGACTGGTCGTGGTCGCGGCCGTGGTGGGCGGCACGTTGCTGGGAGCGTGGTGACGCGCACGCCGCGGCTGCACTGGATCTCCATCCTGCTCGGCCTGGTCGCGCTGCTGTGCGTGGTCTCGTTCCACGCCTACGCCGCGATCAAGCCCGAGCCAGTGCCGCACCAGGGCGGGCGCCTGGACCTGCCGGAGGGCACGCTCGCGCTGGCCTTCCACGGCGGTCCGGACCCGAAGTGGACGCCGCGCACGCTTGAGAGGTTGCGGGACGCGGGGATCAAGGCGACGTTCTTCGTCACCGGCGCGCAGGTCACGCGCCACCCGGACGTCGCGCGGCGGATCGTCGCCGAGGGGCACCGGATCGGCGTCGACGGCTTCCGCGCGGAGGGCGACCACACCGACCCGCTGAACCTCGCCCTCGCCCAGGCCGCGCTGGCCGACGCGCTGGGCGTCCACACGCGGCTGGTGGGTGCTCCGGCGGAGGTCGACAGCGGCGACCGCGACCACCAGGACATCGGCACGCTGGTGCGGATGTCGTTGCGGGAGAGGGGAGGCGTCGTCCGGCTGCACGACGACGGCAGCCTCGGCGGCGACATCGCCCGCGAGCTCGCGAAGGAGCCCGGCTACCGGTTCGTGCTCGTCACCGACGACCTGCCGGAGCGGGCCTCCGCGAGCGAACGCTTCACCGGCGCCGTCACCACGTGGTCGCAGCGCAACGGCGGCGTGGTGCTCGCGCTGTTCGGCACGGCCATCGCGATCGCGGCGCTGCTCGGCCTGCTGCGCACGCTGATGCAGCTGGGCCTCGCGCACACCGACCGCCGCCGGCGCCGCGAGGAGGAGCCACCGCCGTGGTTCGCCCCGCCGGTGTCGGTGGTCGTGCCGGCGTACAACGAGGCGCTCACCATCGCCGCCACGGTCCGGTCCATCGCCGCGAACGACCACCTGGCCGACGTCGAGGTGATCGTCGTGGACGACGGCTCGACCGACGGCACCGCCGGCCTCGCCGAGGAACTGGACCTGCCCGGCGTGACGGTGATCCGGCAGGAGAACCAGGGCAAGCCCGCGGCGCTGAACGCGGGCGTCCGCGAGGCCGCGCACGACGTGCTGGTGCTGGTGGACGGCGACACGATCTTCGAACCGGACACGATCGGCCAGCTCGTGCAGCCGTTCGCGGACGCGGGCGTCGGCGCGGTCTCCGGCAACGCCAAGGTCGGCAACCGGCAGGGCCTGCTCGGGCGCTGGCAGCACCTCGAGTACTGCGCCGGGTCCAACCTGGACCGGCAGATCCTGCACGCGCTGCGGTGCATCCCGACGGTGCCGGGCGCGGTCGGGGCGTTCCGCCGGGCCGCGCTCACCGACGTCGGCGGCGTCAGCGACGACACCCTCGCCGAGGACACCGACCTCACGATGGCGGTCACGCGCGCGGGCTGGCGGGTGGCCTACCGCCCGCAGGCCAGGGCGTGGACGGAGGCGCCGGCCACGGTCCGCGGCCTGTTCCGGCAGCGGTACCGCTGGTCGTACGGCACGTTCCAGGCGATGTGGAAGCACCGCGGCGCGTTGGTCGAGAAGGGACCGATGGGCCGGTTCGGGCTCCTCTACCTGCTGGCGTTCCACCTGCTGCTGCCGCTGCTCGCACCGGTGATGGACCTCTTCGTGCTGTACGGGTTCCTCGTCGCGGACGCACCTCTCGGGCTGATCGTGTGGACGGTGTTCCTCGGTGTCCAGACGGCCAGCGCGGGCTACGCGCTGCGGCTCGACGGGGAGTCGCTGCGGCCGTTGTGGGCGTATCCCTTGCAGCAGCTCGTCTACCGGCAGCTGATGTACGTCGTGGTGATCCAGTCGTTGATCACGGCGGTGCACGGCACGCAGCTGCGGTGGATGTCGGTGCGGCGCACGGGGAGGCTGTCGGACGCGCCCGGTACTGTGCCCGTCACCTGAACGACAGGAGGCTTGGTGGGCCGCACGCCACTGGACGCGCCGGAGCGCTTGCAGGAGGTCTTCGCCGCTGTGCTCGGCGTCCTGGCCGAGGTCGGCTACGCCCGGTTCAACATGGACCTCGTCGCCGGCCGCGCCCGCGCCAGCAAGGCGAGCCTCTACCAGCGCTGGCCCTCCAAGGCCCGGCTGATCACGGACGCGCTGAGGGCCAACCTGCCGCAGCTGCCCCAGCCCGACGAGGGCACGTTCGCCGAGGACGTCCGCCAGATCCTGACCGGCTGGGGCGAGCCGATGCCGTTCGACACGGCCGGGATCTTCCTCGGCCTGCTGGAGGGAAGCCGCCAGGACGCCGACCTCGCGAGCCTGCGCGAGGAGCACGTCGACCGCGCCTACACCGAGCACCTGCGGGTCGCGGTCGAGCGGGCGAAGACGCGCGGCGAGCTGCCGGAGGACCTCGACGCCGACGTCCTCATCACCGCCCTGATCTCGACGTTCGTGCTGCGCTCCGAGGAGCCGGGGGTCATCGAGGGCATCGTCGACGGCCTGTTGAGACCGTTGATCAGTGCATTTCGGACCAAATAACTCGTCAGAACGTAGTCGGTGCGCTACTTTCGGTCATGGAGTCAAAAGAACAGTTCTGTTCTGTTGAGGGGGAATCCCGTGACCGAAGCTGCCGTCTGCCCTGTCCCGCACGAGAACCGCGTGCACCCGCTGGGGGCGCCCGCGGGTTTCGAGGAGGCCATCAGCAACGGCCCGGTGAGGATGCTGTGGCCCAACGGCGTCGAGGCCTGGGTCGTGAGCAGCTACGCCGGTGTGCGCAAGGTGCTGTCCGACCCGCGCTTCAGCGCGAACAAGGACGGCCAGCCCGAGATGCGCACCGAGGGCGAGCAGGTCCTCGGTCTGCCCGAGCCGGGCAACATGAACGTGATGGACGGCGACGCGCACCTGCGTCTGCGCCGGCCGCTCTCGCGGGCGTTCATGGTCAAGCGCCTCAACGAGATGCGACCGCGCATCCAGGAGATCGTCGACGAGCACCTCGACGCGATGGAGCGTGCGGGGGCGCCCGCCGACCTGGTGTCGTCGGTCTGCCTGCCGGTGCCGTCGCTGGTGATCGCCGAGTTGCTCGGCGTGCCGCCGGAGCACCAGGAGCTCTTCCAGGCCACGGCCAGGGAGATGTTCGGCAAGAACGGCTCGCGTGCCGAGTACGAGGCCAAGGCCGCGGAGCTGGGCGGCGTGCTCATGAAGGTCGTGGAGGAGAAGAAGGCGTCGGGCAGCACCGACGACCTGATCGGCCTCATGGTCAACGACACCGACTTCGACATGGACGAGCTGCTGTTCCTCGCCATCGGCCTGCTCGCCGCGGGCCACGAGACGACGTCGAACTTCTTCGGGCTGTTCACGCTCACGCTGTTCGAGAAGCCCGACCAGCTCGCGGTGCTGAAGCGCGACCCGAGCCGCGCGGACGTCATCGTCGAGGAGCTGATGCGCTACACGGTCGGCAGGCTCGGCGGCGCGGGACTCGCGCGCAGGGCCACCGAGGACGTCGAGGTCGACGGCGTCACCATCCGCGCGGGCGAGTGGGTCGCGGTGACGTTCCACGCCAACCTGGACGAGTCGCTGTGCCCGCGCGCCGACGAGCTCGACCTGGAGCGCAAGGCGGTGTCGCACCTCGGCTTCGGGTTCGGCCCGCACCAGTGCCTCGGCGCGAACCTGGCCCGCGCGGAGCTGCAGATCCTGCTGCGCACGCTGTTCACGCGGTTCCCGGACGTGCGCCCGGCGGTCCCCGTGGCCGAGATGGACTTCCGCGAGGACATGATCACTTACGGCGCGGCGGCGATTCCGGTGGTGTGGTGATGACGGTCCGGATCGACCAGACGAGGTGCATCGGGTCGGGCCAGTGCGTGCTCGCCGCACCGGACGTGTTCGACCAGTCGGACGACGACGGGCTCGGCCTCGTGCTGGTGCCCGAGCCGTCGCCGGACCTCCTGCCGGGCGTGCGTGACGCGGTGGACAGGTGCCCGGCCCAGGTGGTCACCCTGGAAGAGTGAACCCAGCGGCCGTTCCGGTGAGGAACAATCACCGGAAATGGATTCAGTTCCGGTGAGCTGACACCTCGTTGGCCCCTTTCCGATCACCACGGCCTTCCGAAATCGTAGGCGCGACCGCCACGGCGTTGTGGCGGTCGCGCCGCCGTGTCCGGGGAGAGTCCAAAGACCCTTCCCGACCAGGTCCGACAGCGGGATGGTGACGACGGCGCGGTGAGTACCGGCGGTGTGTAACGGGTATCCGCACAACGGGTGACCGGCGCACGTCAGGAGGGCCCAGCTATGTTCAACGGCGATGCATTTCCGGCTCGCGTGGACAAAACAGACGTGCGGCACGTCGAAACTCTGACGGGTGCACTGAGAGCGCTGGACTACGAATACGGCGGCGGCGCCTGCCGGGACGCCTGCGTCGCGTTGCTCAAGTGGGCGAACCCCCTGCTCGACACCGGCTCGTCCGGGCAGGTCGTGCACCGGCTCCAGGTCGCGATCGCGGACCTGCACAACCTCGCCGGCTGGGCGTCGTTCGACATGGGGCTGCTCGAGTCCGCACACCTGCACTTCGGCCGTGCGATGGGCCTCGCGCGCGCGTCGGGCAACAGCGCGCTGGAGGCGAACATCCACTACCGGATGGGCCGCGTGCACCTGCACTACGAGCTGGCCGAGGACGCTTTGGCGTCGTTCCAACGGGGACTGCCGATCGCGCAGGCCAGCGGGTCCACTCTGGCCGTGTCGATCCTGCACGCCAACGAGGCGTGGGCGTTCGCGAAGATGGGCGCGGAAAGGCAGGCGCTGCGCCAGTTCGCACGCGCCGAGGACGAGTTCGAGCGGTCCGTCGCCGAGGACGCGCCGCCGTGGGCGCGGTTCTTCGACCTGGCCGACCTGGTGTCGATCGGCGGCATGGTGCACACCGAGCTCGCACGCACCTGCGACGTGAAGTACGCGCGGACGGCGATCCCGCTGCTCACCAGGGCGATCGAGTCGGGCGGCGAGGACGCCTCCCGCAGCCAGTCGTTCCGGCTGGCCGCGCTCGCGATGAACTACCTGGTGCAGAACGAACCGGAGCAGGCGCGCGACGTCGGGGAGCAGGCGATCGCGATGTCGGGTCCCATCCGCTCGGCGCGCACCCGGGACCGCATGCGGCCGTTGCGGCAGGAGGCGGAACGGTTGCGGGGCAACGAGGCGGCGGACGACCTGGTGTCGCAGCTGGGGAAGTTCATGACCGGCTCGCAGGGTGCCGCCTGAGCCTGGAGGCGCCGCCGGAGCCCGTGGAGAGGTTTGGGCTTCGGACCCCGGCGGCACCGTCTGGGGAGGAGCGACGTCCAGCTGGGGGCCAGGACGCCGCTCCGCTCTTGCGCCACCGGTGGACCGCTGTCGCGTCGCCGGCGGTGACCGGGTGACGACTGTGAGCATCACGACCGCCGCTGACATTTCGCTGACACCTGGGGTTACCGGCTGGTTAGGATCGGCCCCATGCAACGGCGGTGGGGGTTCAGGGTTCTGGGATCGTTGCAGGTCATCGACTCCGGCCGGGTCGTGGAGCTGCGCTCGGCCAAGCAGCGTGTCCTGCTCGCCGCCTTGCTGATGAAGGCGAACGCGCCGGTCACGTCGTACGAGCTGATGGAGCACCTCTGGGGTGAGGAGCCGTCGGGTGCCGCGCGCGCGACACTGCAGACGTACGTCATGCGGCTGAGACAGTCGCTGGACGACCTGGCGGACCGCAAGCTCGTCCGCACGTGGCCCACCGGCTACTCGATCCACCTCGAGGACGACCAGCTCGACCTGCTGACGTTCCAGCGGCTGCGCGCCGAGGCCCGCCGCGCGCCCGACCTCGAGACCGAGGCCCGCCTGCTCGGCGAGGCGGCCGCCCTGTGGCGCGGCCCGGCCCTCGACCAGGTGTCGTCGCTGCGGATGGAGCAGACCGACGTGCAGCGCCTGAACGAGCAGCGCTGGGAGGTCCTGGAACGCCGCAACGACGCCGAGCTGCAGCTCGGCCGGCACGACCAGATCGTCGACGAGCTGCGCTCGCTCGTCACGGAACACCCGCTGCGCGAACGCTTCTGGTACCAGCTGATGCTCGCCCTGCACCGCACCGGTCAGCAGGCGCAGGCCCTCGACGTCTACCGGCGCGCGAGCGAGGTGCTCGCCGACGAGCTCGGCATCGATCCCAACGCCGAGCTCCGCGCGCTGCACATGGAGGTGCTCGCGGGCTCGTCCGCGCCGGTCGCCGCCGTCCAGACCGGACCGTCGTGGCTGCCGCCCGCGGTCGGCGACTTCTCCGGTCGTGCCGCCGAGGTCACCCGCCTGACCGCGGGACTGCGCTCCGGCGGCACGTGGACGATCACGGGACCCGGCGGCGTCGGCAAGACCTCGCTCGCCGTGCACTGCGCCCACGCCGTGCGCGACACGTTCCCGGACGGGCAGCTGTACCTGAACCTGCGCGGCGGTGAGCAGAAGCCCGTCGAACCGGCCGCGGCGCTCGACCGGTTGCTGCGCGGGCTCGGCGTCTCCGGTGGCGCCATCCCGTCCACTGTGGAGGACCGGGTCGACCTGTACCGGGACCTGTTGTCGGACCGGCGGATCCTCGTCGTGCTCGACAACGCCGTGAACGAGGCCCAGGTGCGCCCACTGCTGCCGGGCACGACCTCGGGTGCCGCACTCGTGACGTCCCGCGCCGCGCTGGCCGGGTTGGAGGCCGCGCACGTCGTGCCGCTGGACGTGCTGCCTTCGACGGACGCGCTGGCACTGCTGCGCGCGGCCGTCGGTGAGGCGCGGTGTGCCGCCGAACCCGCTGCGGCGCAAGAGATCGTGACGTACTGCGGCAAGCTGCCGCTCGCGTTGCGGGTGGCGGCCGCCCGCCTGGTGGCCCGCCCGCACTGGCAGCTCTCGAAACTCGCGGGCCGGCTGTCGGACGAACGCCGCCGGTTCGACGAGCTGTCGCTCGGAGACCTCGACGTGCGGGCCTCGCTCGCGCTGTCCTACGACGGCCTCGACGAGTCGCACCGGACCGCGTTCCGGTTGCTGTCGCTGGTCGACACGCCGGACTTCCCCGCGTGGGTCGCGTCCCCGTTGCTGGGACTGGACCTCGACGACGCGGAGGACCACGTCGAGGCGCTGGTCGACGCCCGGCTGGTCGACTACGCCGGACGCGATGCGCTGGGACAGGTGCGGTACCGGCTGCACGACCTGCTGCGCGCCTTCGGTCGTGAGGCCGCTTCGGAGGATCCCGCCGTCGCTTTGCGGCCGTTGTTCGAGCGGTGGCTGGACCTGGCGACGCGGGCCGACGTCGAGCTGCCGCACCAAGGGGTTCGGCTGGAGCCCTTGGCGGTGGAACCGTTCGACCTCGGCGCTGCGGACGAGTGGTTCGACGCGGAGTGGTTGAACGTCCACGCCGTGATCACGCAGGCCGCTGCGTTGGGGCTGGGGTCGCTGGCCGCTTCCTTGGCGATCCGGTCTGCCGCGTTCTGCGATCTGCGGGCTCGGTTCGACGACTGGTCGCAGATCAACGCTCTTGCGTTGTCGTGCGTGCCTTCCGGGTTGCGGCCGATGTTGTTCCAGCAGCGGGGGATTCTGCGGGCTCGGTTGCACGACTACGCCGCTGCTTCCGCTGATTTCCAGGCGGCGCAGGAGGGTTTTGCCGCTGCCGGGGACGTGTGGGGTGAAGCCTATGGCTGGTACGGCCAGGGGTGGATGCACGAGTGGAGCGGGCGGTCGCTCGAGGCTCGTGCTGCTCATCGTGAGGCGATGGCCCGGTTCGTGGTTGCCGGGAATCCGCACGGTGAGATCGAGGTGTTGTGTTCGCTCGGGGCCATTGAGCGGCGGGCCGGCGGGTTGGTTGCTGCTCAGGAGTACCTGGAGCGGGCTCAGCGGGTGGCTTCGGAGTTGGGGGACGAGCAGAGTTCGCTGATGGCCACGCTCGAGTTGGGGCGATTGCACCAGTTCACCGGGGAGTTGGCTGAGTCGGCGGCTTTTCTGCGGTCGTCGTTGGCTGCTGCGCAGAAGCTCGGGGATCCCGATCTGGCGGCCAACATCCGGTTGTTCCTGGCGGACACGTTGGTGCGGTCTGGGCAGGACTCTCTTGCCGAGGAGCAGTTGCGGCAGGCTTGGGAGTTCTTCGAGGAGCACGACGATCGGCAGGGGCGGATCTGGGTGTGGCGGTTGCGGTCCGGGATGGCTGCTTCTGCTGACGAGGCGTTGGAGTTGGCGCTGCTCGCGTTGGAGCAGGCTCGGGGGATGGGGTCGCCGCCTGAGTTCGGGCGGTCTTTGCGGGTGGTGGGGAATGCTTTGGAGCGGGCCGGGCGGGGGGATGAGGCTCGGGAGCACTGGCGGTTGGCTGTGGAGACGTTGACCGCGGCCGGGTTTCAGGCTGAGGTGGACGAGTTGCGGCTCGCCACGTCCTAGGCCTGTGGCCGTGCGGGTCGGCTTACGAGGGTGGTCGCCTTTGGCCGCGCGTCCCGTCGCCTTCCAGCGTGGTCACCTTGCGTCCTGTACCGAGCCGGTGCCGGTCATCGCCGCTGCGCGACGATCGCGATTGGGACTTGACTTCGGGGCCCTTGCGAGGCCTTCCTCGGCCCAGAAAAGCCGGGTCTGAACAGCCCGGCCGAGGGTCAAGTTTAAGGCCTCGCACCCAAAGTCAAGCCCCAATCGCCGTCGTGGTTGCGTCATCACCGCTGATCAGAGGCTTGCAGCTCCCACGCCTCGGCTTCGCCATTGCGCCATGCCCGCTTGAACGACGTCGAGTGCTCACACGCCTCGGCTTCGCCATCGCGTGAGACGGGCGTTGCCCCCGAGACTACGACGTTGGTGCCAGGCGACGGGCACGGTTTGTCGCCTGGCGGCTCAACGTCCGGCGGATCAGGTGACGGTGATCGCGCCTGCCGGGCAGAGGCCCGCCGCTTCCTTCGCGGTGGCCTCGTGCGCGGCGTCGGGGTGTTCCACGAGGAGCACCACGGTGCCGTCGTCCTCGCTCTGGTCGAAGAGGTCCGGGTCGGTCAGAACGCACATTCCCGAACCGCAGCACTTGGTCTGGTCGACGGAAATCTTCATGACGTCCACGCTACTGGCAGCGAGTGGACCCCGTAGATCCCCATGTCGGTGCGCAGCGGCACCTCCTCGGGGGCCACGTCGAGGCGGAGGTCCGGGAACTCCTGGAACAGCTTGGAGAAACCGATCCTCATCTCGATGCGGGCGAGCTGCTGGCCGAGGCACTGGTGGATGCCGTGGCCGAACGCGACGTGGCCGCTCGCCGGGCGGCGCAGGTCCAGCTCGTCGGGGTTGCCGGGGAACTTCTCCGGGTCGCGGTTGGCCACGGGCACGTGCATCACGACCGTGTCGCCCGCCTTGATGAGGTGGCCGTCGATCTCCACGTCCTCGGTCGCGGTGCGCGACGGTCCGAAGTGGATGATCGACAGGTACCGCATCAGCTCCTCGACGGCGTTGTCGACCACCTCGGGCTCGTCCCGCAGGACCTTGAGCTGTTCCGGGTGCTGGAGCAGCGTGAACGTGCCCAGGCCCAGCATGTTCGCCGTGGTCTCGTGGCCCGCGAGGAGGAGCAGCATCGCCATGTTCGACGCTTCCTCGTCGGTCGGTTCCCCGGTGGCGAGCAGGTCGCTGATCATGTCGTCGCCCGGGTTCTCCTTCTTGCGGGCGATCAGTTCGCGCATGAACTCCTGGATGCGGGCCATGGCGTCCATGGCCTCCTGGAACGTCGACTCCAGGCTCAGCAGCTTCGTCGTGTCCTCCTGGAAGCGGTGCCGCTCGTCGTAGTCGACGCCGAGCAGCGCGCAGATCACCAGTGACGGCACCGGGAGCGCGAACTCCTTCACGAGGTCCGCCCTGCCGTCGAACGTCCGCAGGTGCTTGAGCTGGTCGTCGACGATCGTGCCGATCCACTCGGACAACTGGTTCATCCGCCGGACGGTGAACTGGCCCTGGAGCATCCTGCGCAGCCTCGTGTGGTCCGGCGGGTCCTGGCTCAGGAACATGCCCGGCTCGACCTTGCGGCGCTCCGGTGGCGCCTCCCCCTGGAACCGGACGTCCAGGAGGTGGTGCCGGGTGGGGTCGTTCGTGAACTTCGGGCTCCCCAGCACCTCCCGCACCTGGTGGTGGCCGGTGATCAGCCAGCCGAGGTGGCCGTCGGCGAACTTCAGCCGGCTGACGCGGGCCTGGTCGCGGATCCGGGTGGCCTCGGCTGGCGGGTCGAACGGGTTCTGGCGCTTCGTGGGCAGTTCGTCGGAGATCAGTTCGGTCATCTCGCACACCTCCCAGTGCTCGGCAGAGGACCTATTTCGAAGCTACAGAAGTTTCATTACTTCGTGAAGGTGAATTGATGGTCACGGACCGCCACGAGCCGAAATCTGTCCGCATCTGCCGGTCGTGGGTCGCGACGGCCACGGCGGCCTCGGTCCGGTCCAGCGCCTCGGTCAGTTCGTCGACCAGGGCGATCGACAGGTGGTTGGTCGGCTCGTCGAGCAGCAGGACGTGCGGTGAACCGCTGAGCAGGACGGCCAGCTCGAGGCGCCGGCGCTGCCCGGTGGACAGCCGGCCCACCGGGCGGGTCAGGTCGTCTCCTCGGAGCAGACCGATGTCCTCCACACGCGGACAGAGCTCGAGGGCCGTCGCGTCCTCGTTCTCGAACGCCGACTCCTGGGCCAGCAGCGCGACCCTCCCGACGTGGTGCACCGTGCCGTGCGCGGGCGTGATCCGACCGGCGAGCACGTTCAGCAGCGTCGACTTGCCGGCCCCGTTCGGGCCGGTGACCAGCAGCTTCTCGCCCGCGCTGAGCGAGATCGGCTCGGTGAGGAGCAGTCTGCCGGGCACCGCGAGCGGGGTGGCGTGCAGCAGGTCGCCGCTCGCCTCCAGCGCGGGCGGCGTGAAGCGCAACGGGGGTGGGGGAGCGGTGACGCGCTGGTCGTCGAGCTCCTCCAGCCGGCGGGCGACGGTGCGCATCTTGTTCGCCGCGCGCGTGCCGCGCTTGTGCTTGAACGCGCCCTTGGGCGGGCGCCAGTTGTCCTTCAGGCGGGACTGCGCGCGGTCGACCTTCTCGGCGAGGTCGTCGTGCTCGGCCTCCTCCTGGGCGAACCGCTGCTCCCAGCGCTGCCTCTCGGCCCGTTTGGCCTCCTTGAACGCCCGGTAGCCGCCGCCGTGCAGGTGCACCTCGCCGTCCGGCGTGGGGTCGAGGTCGAGCAGCTGGGTGCAGACCTCGTCCAGCAACGTGCGGTCGTGGCTCACGAGCACGACGACGCCGTGGTGTTGCCGCAGGCGTTCGGTCAGGAACTCGAGCGCGCTCGCGTCGAGGTGGTTGGTCGGTTCGTCGAGCAGCAGGACGTCGGCGCGTTCGGCGAGCAGGCACGCGAGCCGGACGCGGTAGCGCTGCCCCACGCTGAGCCGCCCCAGCTCCACCGACCGGTCGTGGTCGGCGTCGAGGGCCTTCAGCGCGATCTCCGCGCGGCGGTCGGCGTCCCAGGCCTCGATCGCCTCGGCGTGGGAGAGCGCTTTCTCGTAGCGCTGCTGGTCGAACGGGTCGGCGGCACTGTCCAGTTCGGACAGTGCGGAACGGCTCTCGCGCAGCGCCTCGGACAGCAGGTCCCCCACGGTGTCGCCGTGCCGGAAAGGCATTTCCTGGTGCACCAGGCTCAACGAACCGTGCCGGGTGACGGTTCCCTGGTCCGGCACCAGGTCCTCGGCGAGCAGGCGGAGGAGGGTGGACTTGCCGCGGCCGTTCTCGCCGACGACGCCGAGGCGCTGGCCGGCGGAGACAGTCAGGGAAATGCCGTCGACGACGGGCCCGGCCTCATAGCCCTTGGTGAGGTCTTGGGTCGTCAAATGAACATGCGAACGCACGGGGATCCTCTTTTGGGTACGCGAAATCAGGACGTGTTGCGGTGAGGCACACGTCCGTGATCAGAGGTAGAAGACCCCGTACCCGAATCCCATGAAACCCACGGTACCTACGGTCGCAACGCCTTTTCGACGGCCTGCTTCAGGTCGCGCACGCTTTCCTCGGTGCCCGGCGCCGGCCCGACCGTGCTGCCGCCGCCGACGAGCCGGTAGAAGAGCAGACCCTCGAGGAACGCGGTGAAGTGCGCGCCCGACCGTTCGGGGTCCTCGTGGCCGAGCATCGTCGCGAGCGCGGTGGCCTGCTCCCGCGGCGAGTGCTGCAGGATCGACTTCAGCTCGGGGTGGTGCGTGGCCTCCAGCATCGCGGCGTACCGGGCGAGCGTGCGGTTCCGCTCGACGAGCCAGCTGTCGAGCGTCCGCGCGATGCTGCCGGCGACGTCGTCCGGATCGGGCACGACGTCCAGCCGCTCCTGGTCCGCGAGCCGTTCCACGAACCCCTCGACCAGCGCCTTGCGCGTGCGGAAGTACGCGCTGGTCGACCCCTCCGGCAGCCCCGCCCGGCGGTCGACCGCGCGGTGGGTCAGCCCGCGCATGCCCTGCTCGGCCACGAGCTGGATCGCGGCGTCGGTGATGAGGTCTCTGCGCACCTGTGGTCCCAATCTCTCTCTACAGCTGTATTCTACAGGTGTAGAATCCTCTACACCTGTAGAGGAGGAAGCGATGAAGGCGATTGTGGTGGGCGGCGGCATCGGCGGGCTCGCGGCGGCGGTGTCGTTGCGCCGCGTCGGCTGGGAGGTCGAGGTCCACGAGCGCGCGGCGGCGTTCGGGGAGATCGGCGCGGGGGTCGGGGTCATGCCGAACGCGCTGCGAGCGCTGGAGTGGATGGGCCTCGACGCCGAGATCCGGCGGCTCGGCACGCCGCGCGTGTCCGGCGGGGTCCGGTCCGCGGACGGGCGCTGGCTGGTGCACCTGCCGGACGTCGGACAGGAGAAGGTCATCGCGATGCACCGCGCCGACCTGCACGGCGTCCTGCTGCGGGCGTTGCCGCCGGAGATCCTGTTCACCGGCACCGAGATCACGAGTGCCGACGACCTGGACGCCGACCTCGTCGTCGCGGCCGACGGCATCCACAGCCGCCTGCGCGCGGAGCTGCTGCCGGACGCGCCCGGCCCGGTGTACGCGGGGGCCACGGCGTGGCGCGGGGTGGCGCCCAGGCCGTACGACCTGCCGATCTCGCAGACGCTCGGACCCGGCGGCGAGGCCGGCGTGCTGCCGCTGGGCGACGGACGGGTCTGCTGGTACGTGGCGGTGGTCGCGCCCGCCGGGGCCGACCTGGACCCCGTGGCGTTGTTCGCGGACTGGCACGACCCGCTGCCGGAACTGCTGGCCTCGACGCCGGAGGTGATCCGGCACGACATCTACGCCCTGCCGCTGCTGCCGACGTTCGTGTCCGGACGGGTGGCGCTGCTCGGCGACGCGGCGCACGCGATGACGCCGTACCTCGGGCAAGGCGCGTGCATGGCGTTGGAAGACGCCGTGACGCTCGCGGCGGTCGACGGCGATTTGCCGAGGTACGACGCATTGCGGCGGCCGCGCACTCAATCGGTGTGGAAAGGGTCTCGAATGGCGGGCAAGTTCGGCATCGAGATGCGCTCGCCGATCGCACTGGCGGTGCGGAACTTCGCGTTCCGCGTACTGCCCAGTTCGTTGGCAATTCAGGGGATGACGCGCTTCTCCGCGTGGGAGGTGCCGCAAGTTCACTCGAACGGGTCGAATCCAGTGGTGACCTAGATCACTGGTCAAACTTTGATTTCGGCAGGATAACGGTCGAGAACCACCCTTTGTCGCGGCCTTTGTCACCCGGTTGTAGGATCAAGTACTTGCTGAGCGTGTCGGACGCGGTCCAGTGATCCAGACGGCGTAGCGCGACAGGCGGTTCCTCCTCCACGAAAGCGCAACTACGGTGCCTCGCCATGACCCCCGTCCCTACTGATGTGATGCCCCGTTCCCTCACGGCGCTTCCCCCGGCGCAGGACGAGAAGACCGGCGAGATCGACATCGCCGAGGCAGAAGACTTCATCAGGCAGCACCACGCCGAACACCCGGACCTGGGCCCGGTCGAGGCCAGGCTCGCGGAGGTGCACGCGGAGATCGCCGCGACCGGCACCTACCGGCACACGACCGCCGAACTGACCTTCGGCGCACGTGTGGCGTGGCGCAACAGCTCCCGCTGCATCGGCCGCCTTTACTGGCGGAGCTTGAAAGTGCGCGACCTGCGGGAGACGTCGACTCCCGCGGACGTCGCGAACGAGTGTCTCGAACACCTCCGCGTGGCGACGAACAAGGGCAAGATCCGGCCCGTCATCACGATCTTCGCCCCGGCCGAGCCCGGCACGCACGCACCGCACATCGTCAACGAGCAGATCGTCCGCTACGCCGCCTACCGCGGCTCGGACGGCGGCGTGCTCGGCGACGCGCGCAACGCCGCCCTGACCGAGCTCGCGCTGAAGCGGGGCTGGAAGCCGCCCGCCACGCGCGGCCCGTTCGACGTGCTGCCGCTCATGGTGACCTGCCAGGGCCACGACCCCGCACTCGTCGAGATCCCGGCGGACGACGTGCTGGAAGTCCCGTTGTCGCACCCGGACTTCCCGTGGCTGAAGGCGCTCGGCGTGAAGTGGCACGCCGTGCCCGCCATCAGCAACATGCGCCTGCGCATCGGCGGCATCGACTACCCGTCGGCGCCGTTCAACGGCTGGTACATGGGCACCGAGATCGGCGCCCGCAACCTGGCCGACAAGGACCGTTACGACCTGCTGCCGTACCTCGCCAAGCGAATGGGCCTGGACATGTCGTCGGAGGCGACGTTGTGGCGCGATCGAGCCCTGGTGGAGCTCAACCGCGCCGTCCTGCACTCGTTCGCGGAGGCCGGGGTCACGATCACGGACCACCACACGGAGTCGCAGCGGTTCCTGACACACCTGGAGAAGGAGGAGGCCGCCGGACGTTCGTGCCCCGCGGACTGGTCGTGGATCGTGCCACCCGTGTCGGGCGGGCTGACACCGGTCTACCACCGCTACTACGACACGGATGAACTGCTGCCGAACTTCTTCCCCGCCGACAAGCCCTCGGGGTGCCCTGTCGCACACTGAGCGGTGTGCAGCTGACCCGGAGTTTGACGCTGACCGACGCCGTGTTCGTCGGCCTGGGTTCGATGATCGGCGCCGGAGTGTTCGCGGTGTTCGCCCCGGCTGCGGCGGCAGCCGGGTCCGGCCTGCTGGTGGCGCTGGTGATCGCCGGTGTGGTCGCCTGCTGCAACGCGTTGTCGAGCGCCTGGCTCGCGGCCCGCTACCCGCAGTCCGGCGGCACCTACGTCTACGGCAGGGAACGCCTCGGACGCGTCTGGGGCGACCTGGCCGGGTTCGCGTTCGTGCTCGGCAAGACGGCGTCGTGCGCCGCGATGGCGTTGACGGTCGGCGTGTACGCGGGCTGGCCGAAACCCGTCGCGGTCGCGGCGATCGTCGCCCTGACCGCGCTGAACCTGACCGGCGTCCAGAAGTCCGCGCTGGTCACCCGCGTCATCGTGGTCGTCGTACTGCTCGTGCTCGTGCTGACGTCGGTCACCGCACGTGAAGCCGTGCAGCCGGCGGAGTTCCTGCCCGCAGGAATCCTTCCCGCCGCCGCGCTGCTGTTCTTCGCGTTCGCCGGCTACGCGCGCATAGCCACGCTCGGAGAGGAGGTGCGCGAACCAGCTCGGACGATCCCACGTGCCGTGGTCATCTCACTGGCGATCGCCTTGGCCGTCTACGCGATGGTGGCCCTCGTGTCGTTGAACGCGTTGGGCAGCCGTCTGGCCGTGTCGACCCTTGCCGACGTGTCGCCTTCTCTGGCCCCCGTGATCCGTGTGGCCGCCTGCCTGGCGGCTTTGGGGTCGTTGCTCTCGTTGCAGCTGGGCGTGAGCCGGACCGCCCTGGCGATGGCGCGCGACCGCAGGCTGCCGGGGTTCCTCGCCGACCTGCGCTGGGCCGAGATCGCGACGGGCCTGGTGGCGATCGGGCTGGTGCTCACCGTCGACGTCACGCGCGCGATCGTGTTCAGCTCGTTCTGCGTGTTGCTCTACTACGCGATCGCCAACGCCAGCGCGTGGACGCTCGGTAAGCGGGTCGTGCCTGCGGTTGGGCTGGCAGGGTGCCTGACCCTGGCCGGTGCGGTGCTCTGGCAACTGTGATGTGGCCCAGGTCACCTTTGATCGCGTAACGTGCGTACGGTGAAAGTGGGAACCCCCGCAGAGTCGCGGCCCGCCGAGCGCCGAGTCGCCTGCGTACCGGAAACGGTGTCGTCGCTGGTCGACGCTGGACTGACCGTGCACGTCCAAGAGAGTGCCGGGCGCCACGCCCACGCTCCCGACGCCGCGTACCGCGCGGCCGGGGCCACCGTGACGCCCGAGGACCCGACACCGGAATCCGATGTCGTCGTGTCCGTGCAGCCGCTGACCACCGCCCAGGCGTCGCGTCTGAAGCCCGGCACCATCACCATCAGCTTCCTCCAGCCCGCCTCCGAACGGGACCTGCTGGAGGTCTACCGCGACCGCGGCGTCACGTCGTTCAGCTTCGACCTGCTGCCCCGCGTCACCCGAGCCCAGAGCGCGGACGCGTTGTCCTCGCAGGCCCTCGTGGCGGGCTACCGGGCGGTCCTGGTCGCCGCCGAACGACTACCGCGCTTCCTGCCGATGTTCACCACCGCCGCCGGCACCGTCCCCCCGGCCAAGGTGCTGGTGCTGGGCGCCGGAGTGGCGGGCCTGCAGGCCATCGCGACCGCACGCCGCCTGGGCGCCGTGGTCGAGGCCTACGACGTCCGCAAGGCCGCGGGCGAGGAGGTCCGCAGCCTCGGCGCGAAGTTCCTCGAACTGGACCTGGAGACCCAGTCCGGCGTCTACGCGTCCGTGCAGTCCGAGGAGTTCCTGGAACGCCAGCGAGAACTCATCGGCGACCACGTGGCGGCGTCCGACGTCGTGATCACCACGGCCGCCATCCCAGGCCGCAAGGCCCCCGTCCTCGTGACCACGGACATGCTCAAGGCCATGGCGCCCGGCTCCGTGCTGGTCGACCTGGCCGCGGAGTCCGGCGGCAACTACGCGGGATCCGTTGCGGGCTCGGAGATCTGGGTCGGCGAGGTGCTCGTGCACGGCGCGCTGAACCTGCCGTCGTCCATGCCGGTGCACGCGAGCCGCCTGTACTCGCGCAACGTCGTGAACCTGCTCAAGCTGATGACCGCCGACGGGGTCGTGGCGCCGGACCTCTCCGACGAGGTGCTCGACGGCTGCTGCGTCACGCACGACGGTCAGATCCGCAAGGAGTTGCCGTGATCGACCTGCTGACGATCTTCGTGCTGGCCGTGTTCGTGGGCTTCGAGGTGGTCTCGAAGGTGTCCACGATCCTGCACACGCCGTTGATGTCCGGTGCCAACGCCATCCACGGCGTGATCCTGGTGGGCGCGATCCTGATCACCGGGTCGGCGGAGAGCACGCTGGAGCTGGTGCTCGGGTTGCTGGCGGTGTTCCTGGCGACGGTGAACGTGGTCGGCGGGTTCGTGGTGACGGACCGGATGCTGGAGATGTTCAAAAATTGACCTTTCCCCTCGTGCGAGGGGATTTCTGCTTCGTTGCCGATCGCCCGCCCGGAGTGTTCCGTTGAGGTCTTGCACCGGCTCCACAGACTGTCGCCGCCAGCCCGGCGGCCAGGATGTTGCGCGCCGCGTTGACGTCGCGGTCGTGTGTCGTGCCGCAGTCGCAGTTCCAGGTGCGCACGTTCAGCGGCAACGCCGTCTGGAGCACGCCGCACGTGGAGCACGACTTGGAGGACGGAAGCCAACGATCGACCACGACCAGCCGCCGCCCGTACCAGGTTGCCTTGTACTCCAGCATCTCGCGGAACTGCCGCCAGCCGGCATCGCCGATGGAGCGCGCGAGACGGCGGTTGCGGAGCATGTTGGCCACGGCCAGGTCCTCGATCACGAGCGTTTGGTTCTCACGCACGAGCCGAGTGGTGACCTTGTGCAGGCGATCCGCACGCCGGTCCGCGATGCGGGCGTGGACGCGACCAACTGCGAGCTGGGCCTTCTCCCGGTTGTTGCTGTCCTTCCGTTTGCGAGCGACGGCTCGCTGTGCCTTGGCGAGTGCACGTCTGTCACGACGCTCGTGGCGGGGATTGGTGATCTTCTCGCCGTTCGAGAGCACCACAAGGTGGTCGAGTCCGAGATCGATCCCCACCTCGGAGCTGATGACCGGAAGCGTCCGCACATGCGGGTCGTCGCACAGCAACGCCACGAACCAACGTCCTGCCGCGTCTCTCGACACGGTCACCGACGAAGGCTCCACGCCTGCGGGCAGCGGCCTAGACCAGCGGATGTTCAACGGTTCGGCCATTTTGGCCGGCGTCAGCACGCCATCGCGCCACCGAAACGCGGATCGCGTGTACTCGGCGCTGGGCCGCGACCTTCTCCTGGACTTGTAACGAGGGTGTCGCGCTCGCTTCGCCCAGAAGTTGAGGAACGCGGCCTGCAGGTGCCGCAACGTCTGCTGCAGCGGAACGCAGGACACCTCGTTGAGAAAGGCGAGTTGCTCAGTGCGCTTCCAGGCCGTCAGCAAGGCGGACGAGGCTTTGTAGTCGATCGGCTCCAGACCTCGCTGTCACGCCTCCGTGCGTGCCTGCAGAGCCAGGTTGTAAACCTTGCGGACGCACCCGAACGTCCGCAGCAACTCTGCCGCCTGCGCATCGCTCGGGTAGAAGCGGTACCTGAAACCCCGCTTCACCCCGCTGCTCACAGTTCGAAACCTAGCGGATGCCGTGCGGCCCTGAGCGGGCGGGTTTCCTTGGAGGGCTTCAAATGACGGTCGTCCAGCTGATGTACCTCGTCGCCTCGCTCTGCTTCATCCTGGCGCTGAAAGGCCTGAGCTCGCCCAAGTACGCGCGCTACGGCAACTTCATCGGCGCGTTCGGCATGCTGGTCGCCGTCGTCACCGCCTACCTCCACGGCGTCGTCCACAACGGACTGTGGATCCTGATCGCCATCGCACTCGGCGTGGTCGTGGGCATCCCTGCGGCGCGCTCGGTCAAGATGACCGCCATCCCGCAGATGGTGGCCCTGTTCAACGGAGTCGGCGGTGCGGCGGCGGCTCTGGTGGCGCTGGCCGAGTTCTTCGCGGTGCCCGAGACCACGGTGATGTTCCGGCTCGCCACCGTGCTGACGGTGCTGATCGGCTCGGTGAGCTTCTCCGGGTCGGTGGTCACGTTCCTGAAGCTGCAGGAGCTGATGACGACGCGGCCGGTGCTGCTGCCGGCCGGGCAGCAGCTCGCGATCGCGGCCGCCGCGTCGTCCGTTGCGTTGTGCGCCTTGACGATGGCGGTGCCGAACGGGTTCCTGCTGTGGTTGCTCGCGGCGGTCGGGCTCGCGCTCGGCGTGTTGTTCGTGCTGCCGGTCGGGGGCGCGGACGTGCCGATCGCGATCTCGTTGCTCAACGCGTTCACCGGTCTCGCGGTCGCCGCTTCCGGTTACGTGCTGGCGAACACGCTGCTGATCGTCGCCGGCACGCTCGTCGGCGCGTCCGGCACCATCCTGACGCGGTTGATGGCGCAGGCGATGGGGCGCTCGCTCGCGAACATCCTCTTCGGCGCGTTCAAGGCCACGACGGTCGCGGCGCACGAGGAGGAGCAGCGCACGGTCAAGTCCGGCACGGTCGAGGACGTCGCGATCCTGTTGGGGTACGCCAACAACGTGGTCGTGGTGCCGGGGTACGGGCTCGCCGTGGCGCAGGCGCAGCACGCGGTGCGGGAGCTCGTGTCGCAGCTCGAGAAGCGCGGAGTCGCGGTGGCGTACGGGATCCACCCCGTGGCCGGGCGGATGCCGGGGCACATGAACGTGCTGCTGGCCGAGGCGGACGTGCCGTACGAGCAGCTCAAGGAGCTCGACGACGTGAACCCCGGCATCACCTCGGTCGACGTGGCCGTGGTGGTCGGGGCGAACGACGTGGTGAACCCCGGCGCGCGCGACGAGCCGTCGAGCCCGATCTACGGCATGCCGATCTTCGACGTGGACCGCGCGAAGTCCGTGGTGTTCATGAAGAGGTCGATGCGGCCGGGGTTCGCGGGCGTGGACAACGAGCTGCTCTACAACCCCAAGACGACGTTGCTCTTCGGGGACGCGAAGGACTCGCTCACGAAGCTTCTGGCGGCCGTGAAGCAGTTGTGAGCAGGTCGGTGACCTCGTCGGCGCTCAGGGCGGGCAGCAGGCCGATCACACCGTCCGCGCCGGCGGCGCGCCAGTGGTCGGCGTCGGTGAGGGTGTGCACCTCGTCGACGCCGAACCGCACGCCGAAGCCGTGCACCGTCGCGATCAACGCGCGCATCGCCTCGTGCAGCGGGGAGTCCGGGGCGGGCGCGGGTGCCCTCGTGATCACCGAGCGGACCGGTACCTCGGTCAGCACGGCCAGTTCGTCGTGGCCGCCGTGGAACCCGTCGAGCGCCGTCACGATGCCGCTGTCGTGCAGCACCACGGCGTTGTCGTCGCCCGCCAGCACGGACGAGATGTCGAGGGCGATCCGCAGCCGTTCGGGCGGCAGGCCCGTCTCGTCGAGCGCCCGCTTGACGTCGGCGACCAGGTCCTCGTCCCGGGACTGCAGAGCGCCCAGCGCGATGTGCAGCGTGGGCGCCCTGTCGCCGAACTCCTCGACCCATCTCGCGGCCTGGGCGCACGCCTCGCGCAGCAACCACCTGCCGATCGGCAGCGACAGGCCCGTCGAGTCCGCGAGCGCCATCGTGTCGTTGTGGCTCAGGTCGTCCCAGTGCAAGCGGGCGACGGCGCCGAGCACCTCGTGCGTCTCCAGGTCGTGCACCGGCGCGTAGACGATCTCGATCTCGCCGTGCTCCCATGCGCCCGGCATCGACGCGGCGAGCGCGTACTTGCCGCGCCGCCGTGCGTCGTCGTGCGGGTCGTGCAACGCCCACTGCCGCTTGCCGCGCGCCTTCGCCTGGCGCAGTGCGGCGTTGGCGCAGCGCAGGAGCTCGCCGGCGGTCGCGAACGCGGGCGGGCGGTCGACGACGCCGATGCTCGCCGACAGCGCGATGCCGTGATCGTCCACAAAGGTCGGTTCGGCGAGGGCGTCCTGGATCTCGTCGATCGTCGTGGTCACGTTGTCCGCCACCGTCATCAGCGCGAACTCGTCGCCGCCGATGCGCGCCACCACGGCGTTGCGCTCGGCGGCGAGCCTGGCCAGGCGGCCGGCGACGATCTTGAGCAGCTTGTCGCCCGTGTCGTGGCCGAGGCCGTTGTTGACGACGGAGAACGCGTCGAGACCCAGGTGGTAGAGGGTGAGCGGGCCGCCGTCGAGCTGCCGTTCGACCTGCGAGATGAAGTGCTGGCGGTTCGACAGGCCGGTGAGCGAGTCGTGCAGCAACTGGTGGTCGAGGCTGCGCTGCAACAGGTGCAGCTCGCTGATGTCGTCGACCATCGTCACGTGGTGCGTCGGGCGCCCGTCCGCGTCGCGCAGCACCGAGACGACGAGCTGCACCCACACCGGCTCGCCGTCGGCCCGGATGAGCTTGCGCTGGTCGCGGAACCGGTCGAGGTGACCCTCGCTCACCTTGCGGTACGAGGAGCCCAGCACGGCCAGGTCCTCGGGGTGGTAGAAGTCGCGCAGGTCGCGGTCGGTGAGCTCGGAGCCCGACTCCAGGCCGACGATCTCGGCGAGCTTGTCGTTCGCCTCGACGCACCGGCCGGTGAGGTCGGTGATCGCGATGCCGAGCGCCGCGGAGTCGAACACCTCCTGGAACCGCGCCTGGCTGACCTTGAGCGTGCGTTCGACCCGCTGTTTGGCCCGCACGATCGCGACCTTGATCTGCTCCTGCTGGTCGAACGCGTCCATCCGCATGGCCTGCGCGTACGCGGAGCTGAGGCGGGCCAGCACGGGTAGTTCGAACGTGGTCGACAGCAGCTCGATCGTGGTGCTCAGCGAGTCGGGTCCGGTCGCGTGCAGTGACACCAATCGACAGGCGACCGATTCGGGTGACTCCGGGAGCTCACGCAGCGACTTGAGCAGTGCCGCCTCGATTTCGGCGTGGGACAGCGGGATGTACGCGGTCGACGTCAACGCGTGCATCCAGCGGGCGGCGAGCTCCGGAAGTTCCATCCTGTGCACAGAGCGTACGGATTCGGCGCCCGACGGCCAACAACGACAGGCGGGCTACAGCTTCCTGCCCACGGCGGCGTAGATGCCCGCCTTGTCCGGATCGTCGCTGTTCGCCGCCTCCGGCCGCCACAACGGCGTCGGCACGATGCCGGGCTCCACGAGCTCGAACCCGTCGAAGAGCCTCTCGATCTCGCTCCTGGTGCGTGGGTACATCGGGTTCTGGCTCTTCTTCATGACCTCGACGATCCCGGCCATCTCCTCAGGCTGCAGGTCCTGGGTGAACTGCGAGACGGCGAGGTAGCTGCCCGCGGGCACGGCGTCGCGGTAGGCGGCGACGACCCCGTTCGGGTCGGCCTCCGGCGGCACGAAGTGGAAGACGCCGGCCGTGAGCACGCCGACGGGCCGGTCGAAGTCGATCAGGCCGCTCTCGCGCGCCGCGTGCAGCACCGCGCCGGGCCTGGTCATGTCCTCCTGGATGATCGTGGCGCGCGGGTCGTGCTCCAGGATGAGCTGGCTGTGCGCGACCGCGACCTCCTCGAAGTCGACGTAGACGACGTGCGCCTCCGGGTCGGCCTTCTGTGCGATCTCGTGCACGTTGCCGACGGTGGGGATGCCGGAACCCAGGTCGAGGAACTGGCGGATGCCCTCGTCGACCATGAACAGCACGGCCCGGCGCAGGAACGCCCGGTTCAGCCGTGCGATGGCGCGGGCGTTCGGCTGGGCCTGCAGGAACTTCTCCGCGAGCGCGCGATCGGCGGCGAAGTTGTGTCCTCCCCCGAGCAGGTAGTCGTAGAGGCGCGCGGCGCTCGGCCTGGCCGTGTCGACGCCGTCCGGAACCCAGCTCATCCGTTCAGACATGCGACCAGGCTACTGAGGCGGTGCAAGGGTTCCGTTGCTGTCACTGAAAAGTGTGAATCAGCAGGGTGGCCGCGGCGACGCCGAGCGCCGTGCCGAGCCCGCGCGCCACGTTGACCAGCCCGCTCCCGACGCCGGCCGCGCTCTCCGGCAGCACGCTCATGACGTGCTTGGTGCAGGCGGGGGCGATGATGCCGAGCCCGATGCCCGCGACGACGAGCTGCACCGTCAGCGGCACGGGCAGCAACAGCGCCGTTCCCGCGATCACCGCACCGGTCTTCAGTCCCGGCCTGCTCAGCGCCGTCGCCGCGAGCGCGAACCCGAGAGGCAACGCCGCGACCGTGAACCCTATATGTGCCAAGGGTTGTTTCAGGGTGAACGGCAACAACGTCATGGGCGCGAACAAAGCCGCGTAGGTCAGCAGCACTCCGGCGAGCCCCGGCACCACCCGCCACGACGGTTTTCCTTTGTCCCGCGCGGTCTTCGTGCGGGGGAGCAGGTAGTGCCCCGCGATCATGGCGACCACGCCGATCGGCACGTTGATCGCGAACACGGCCTGCCACCCGAAGTTCTCGGTGAGGTACCCGCCGAGCAACGGCCCGGCCGCGAGCCCGCCCGCCTGCGCCGCGGCCTGGATCCCGAGCGCCTTGCGCCGCTTCTCCGGCACCACCGCCGTGGTGACGAGCGCGACGCTGTTCGCCTGCAACATCGCCGCCCCCACCGCCTGCGCGACGCGGGCGGCGATCAGCGCGTCGAACCCCGGCGCGTAGACGCAGGCGACGGACGCGCCGGTGAACAACGCGAACCCGTAGATGTAGACGATCTTGCGCCCGACCCGGTCCGCGATCCTGCCCATTGGGACGAGCAGGGCCACGAGCGTGATCAGGTAGCTGAGCGAGATCCACTCGGGGTCGGCGTGGAAGTGCGCGCTCATCGCGGGGAACGCGAGCGTGACGATCGAGGCGTCCAACTGCCCCATGAACGCCCCGAAGCAGACCGTCGCGATGACCAGCCAAGGCGCGTACGACCGGCGCGCGATCCACGCCGGCCTGGGCGACTCCGTGACGAACCAGTTCATCGTAAGCCGATTATATCTGACACCGAGCTATTGCCGTGGGTTCAGTAAGATTTCCGCATGTCAGACGAAGCCCGCACGCTCACCGACGTCGTCACCCGTCTGCGCCGGGCGTTGCGGACGAGCATCCGGGCCGACTGGCCGTGGGAATCCCTGCCGATGGCGCAGGTAGAGCTGCTGCAGACCCTCGCGGAGCGCCCGCCGATGAAGGTCGGCGACCTCGCCGCGGCGTTGCGGCTGGCCCCCAACACGGTGTCCGGACTGGTGTCCCAACTGATCGACTCGGGCCTGGTCGTGCGGGGCGGAGACCCCAAGGACAGACGGGTAGCGCGGCTATCCGTCTCACCCCGTGGACACGAACAGCTGCTGGTCTGGCAGCGCGAACACGAGAAGCGGATCGGGGCGGCGCTGGCCAAGCTGGAGCTGTCCGAGCGCGAGGACGTGGTGCGCGCGTTGAAGGCCCTGGACCACCTGGTGGAGCACCTTGCCGAACCCACGTCCTGAGTCGTCGCTCGCCTTCGTGTCGCTCGTGTCTTTGGGCGGCGGGTTGGGCGGGGTGGCTCGTTACGGGCTGTCGTTGCTGGTGCCTGGGGCCTGGGGGTTGTTTCTGATCAACGTGGTGGGGTCGTTCCTCATCGGGGTGTTGATGGGGACGGTGCCTCGGCCTTTGGTGCGGGCGTTCTTCGGGGTCGGGGTGCTTGGGGGGTTCACCACCTTCTCGTCTTATGCCGCTTCGTGGTCTTGGGCGTTGGTGGCTACTCCGGTTTTTGCTGTTCTGGCGGCGTTTCTCGGGTTGCGGGTGACTCGGTGACCGTGCTCGTTGTGTTCGTCGGGGCGGCGCTGGGGGCTCCGGTGCGGTACCTGGTGGATCGGGTCGTGCAGTCTCGGCACTCTGTCGACTTCCCGTTCGGGACCTTGGTGGTGAACGTTGTCGGGTGCCTGGTGATCGGGTTTGTGGTGGGGACGGCTTGGATGCCGTTGGTCGGGGTGGGGTTTTGTGGTGGGCTGACGACTTATTCGACGTTCAGCTACGAGACTGTGAAGCTGTTGGAGGCGGAGAAGTACCGCTCTGCCTTGCTGAACGCCGTGGTCAGCGTTGTTCTCGGGGTGGGGGCGGCGGCTCTGGGGCTGTTCCTATCAAGTTGAACTCTCCGTGCTCCCAGCGACTCACGAACGCATACACCTCTGGAGCGCACTTGTACTTCTCGAGACCAGGGGCCACTGCGCGTCGGTTGTTCCCCGCTTCCGCGAACGGAAGAGACAGCAACAGCCGCAGGTCTTCGCGAAAATGAAAGATGAGCGGCGATTTGGGGTTGTACGGAGGGTGTGTCAGCCACGGGGTCGGGTGAGAGGTGATCACGCGGACGATGCGAGCGGCCTCCTCTTCCCTCAGGAACGCTGACTGGTGCCCGTCCAACAGCCTGAGCGCCGCACTGTGATGGCGATAGTCGAAGTGCATGCACGTTGAGAAAAGCGCCGTCATGCCATGTCTGTTGATGACGTCCAGTAGAAAGCCAGGCTCAGCTATGGCAAAGCCGCCTGCCCATGGTGCGGTTTTCGTGATCTCGATCAGCCGCTCGCGGTGCTGGGTGATCAGTTCGTGCCTGATCGATCTCCAGGCACCGTCGCCTCTAGTCAGGAGCGCGGTGTCGAGCACCAGCGCTGCTCCGACCTCACCTCGATCGATGAGCGTCTCCAGGCGATCTCGCACGGAGCGGTGAAGGGTCGGCAGGTTTGCTGGCGAGCAGTTCAACACGCAGTTCAGGAAGGGTGCGTCCGGACTCACCACGTCCGGTGGTGTTTCGGCAGTGCGGACGTGGAGGGGGACGAACACCGACGCGTTCAGCGCAGCTGCACCGATCGCGGTGATGGTCCGGTTGGACGGGAACACGTACTGCAACGACCGGGCGGCAAAGCCCAGCCCGTTGTCGAGCGACTCCATCAGCAACTCGTCCACACCGCCTTCGACGTGGCGGTCGTAGAGTTGCAGGACTATCTGGGCAACGACGTCCCACTGGTCGATGTTCGGTTCCAACGCAGCCCACAGCTTCTCCGCGGTGCGGTGTGTGCGCACTAGATACTCGGCCGCGAAGTATTCCAGGAACGTGCGGTGTGTGAATCCGTACTGGTCTGCGCCGACGTCTGTCAGGATCCATGCTCGTCCTGTGCAGAAGTCCAGGAACCGGGCAGCGGTGGCGCTCGACTCGTCGTGGTCGTCGAGCTTGGGCTCCAGGTACTCCGTGAGCACGCGGACGATCCTGGTGCGGGGCAGCGCCTTTCCCGACTCCGCCGCCGTGAACATCCGCCAGGCGAGGTGCTGTACCGCGCCCCGCAGCCGTCCTTCGAAGCTGAGTGGAAGCGCGATTCCGCGCTTGGAGTCCCAGTGCTCGAACAACATCAGTGCACAACGCTCGTACACCTGTGCCAGGTTGTGCGGGAGATACCGATCGCTGGAGTACATGGCGCACAACAACGTCAGCAGCAACGGGTTGCTGCGCAGCTCCGGGATCCGCGCGCTGTCCTCCAGGAAAGACCTGGCCAGCCGTTCACGCTCGACGGGCGACGTTGACTCGTCCAACGCGAACCACCGCGTTACGTAGTCGGCAACCTGGCCCCTGGTGAACTCCGCGATCTGGCTCGACACGAACAGGTCCGTGCTGAGCGGCGCGTCCTCGTAACCGATCTTCCGCGCCGTCACCAGCATCGGCACCAACGGGTACAGGTGCGCGAACCCCTCCACCAGCGACACGACCCGCCGCCGCAGTTCCGTCTGCACCAACTCGTCCAACCCGTCGAGGATCACGACGGCCCGCCCGGTGCGCAGCAGGTACTCGACGCCGTCACGCGGCGGCTTCACGTTGTACGGCGCCAAGCAGAGCCTCTCCAGGTAGTGCAGGAGGTCGCGGCCGCCCTCGTCGAACGACGTCGCGAACTCCCGCAGCACCAACAAGAACGGCACGCGCCCCGACCCGTCCACCGCGACGTCGTGGGCGAGCTTCGCGGCCAGCGTCGACTTGCCGGCGCCCGGATCGCCCTGGACCAGCACCCGCTCGCCGGGAGCGCCGAGCCTCAACGGGGACGACGAGTCCAGCGTCGGTGGCACGTAGAGCTGGTCGTAGCGGACCGAGCGGCTCACGCCGACGTGCGGCATGCGGATTCGGCTGTGCAGTGCGGCCACCTGGTCGCGCAGGCGTGCGCCGAAGGAGTGGATGCGCGCCGAGGACTTGAGGCGGCGGAGCATGGCGCTGTTGTTCGTGGCCGCCGTGTAGAGGTCGCTGCGGTCGATCCTGCCGCCCGCGTCGGAGAAGTGCGGTGCCACTTCCTGGCAGGCGGCGACCATGACGTCGTGCACGATGTCGGTGACGCGGGGAAGCGGGTCGGCGGACATCCCGGCCAGCCGGAGGCCTTCGCGCAGCTGGTCCTTCGCGGACTTGCCTGCCATGTTGCCGATGCGCTTCTGCGCGACGACCGCGGCGAAGCCGAGGGAGTTCAGGTACTGATCCAGTGCTTCGAGATCGGCGCGACCGAGGTCGGTGAAGAGGTCCGCGGTCGCCGCGGTCGAGGCGGCCGGCTGCGGGAGTTCTCCGGTGAGGCGGGCGGAGAGCTGGTCGCTCACGTCGACCACGACGCGCGCGACCGTCGACTCGATGCCGGGCAACGAAGACTCCTATTCGAAGACGGTGAACGAGCCGGAGGTCCAGCGGGTCAGCAGATCGGCAACGTCGTCCTGGCGCACGACTGCCACAGCGGCACGGCCACCGAACTCCAGGTACGGCAGGCTGAGCAGGAGCTCGAGGTCGGCGCCGAGACCGTTGGCGGGCATGAGCGGCGGCCCCCAGGCCGGGTCGTACGTGCGCGTCCAGCTCTCGCGGGAGATCCACGGCCGGAAAGACGCCCGCACGACCGCGCCGACCAGGTTCGCGACCTCCGCCGAGTCGAACGAGCCCGAAGACGACAGCAACACCGCTGCCGGCGAACGGACGGTACCGCCCAGGTACGAGTAGTTCTCGAACAGCACACGCGGGCCGTGCGCCTGCACGAGCAGCAAGAGGTCGCCGAGACCGTCCGACGGCAGCCACGGCCGGTAGCCGGGGCGGGGGCGGCCCACCTCCGGCACGTCGTGGCTCGCGGCGCCGAGCATGCCGCGGAAGAAGCTCGCGAACGCCGTGTCGCCCGCGCGGTGCAGCGCGGTGGCCTCCTCCAGCATCGCGCGGCGGGCGAACCTGGCGTTGGCGGGCAGGCTGTGGCGCAGGCACATCTGCAGCGGCACGTCCTCCTTCACCAGCAGGAACGCGGTGGAGTACGTCACGCGTGCCTCCAGTGGCACCGACATCGCGCCGTGCAGGCACGCGAGGGTGATGCGGTCCACGACGTCGGGGCGCGGGGTGACGTACTGCAGTGCGTTGGCGGCGAAGCTCGTGAAACCTTCCTCCAACGCCAGCGTGAGCACGGCTTCGGCGCCGTCGTCGACGTTGCGGTCGTGCAGTTGCAGGGCCACGCGCGACACGACGTCCCACGCTCCCTCGGAGATGTGCGGCCGCAACGCCTGCCACAGAGAACGAGCGTCGGTGTGGCGCCGCACCATGCGTTCCGCGGCGAAGTACTCCATGAACGTGCGGTGGGTGAAGCCGAACAGCGGCTCGTGCCGGGTGGTGCCCACGTCGGTGAGGATCCAGGCGCGGCCGGTGCAGAACTCGGCGAACTGCTCGGCGGCCGCGAAGGCGTCGTCGGTGTCGAACGACTTCGAGACGAGGTAGCCGGCCAGCAGGCGGACGATGCGGCTGCGCGGCAGGGCTCGGCCGGATTCGGTGCTGTTGAACAGGAACCACGCGAGGTGCTGGACCGCGCCGCGCAGCCGGCCGTGGAACTGCACGGGAAGCGCTATGCCGCGCATCGAGTCCCAGCGGTCGAACAGCATCACCGCGCACCGCTCGTAGACCTGGGCGAGGTTGCGCGGCAGGTAGTGCTCGCTGGAGTACATGGCGCACAACAGGGCCAGCAGCAACGGGTTGCGGCGCAGCTCGGCGATCTCCGCGCTCTCCGCGACGAAGGCCGAGGCGAGGCGGGCGCGCCGGCCGGCCGGGGTGGCGGCGTCCAGGGCGAACCACCGGGCCGCGTAGGCCTCGACCTGCTCGGTGTCGAACTCGTCGATGGACCCCAGGGTGAACAGCGACGAGCTCAGCGGGGCCTCGGAGTACCCGACCTTGCGGGCGGTGACGACGATCGGCGTCAGCGGGTACTGGTGGGCGAAACCCTCGATCAGCCGGACGACCCGGCGCCGCAGCTCGGGTTCCACCAGCTCGTCCAGGCCGTCGAGCAGGACGACCGCGCGGCCGTTGCGCAGCAGGTACTCCACGCCGTCGCGGGGTGGCGCGAGGTTGTACGGGTCGCGGCTCACCTGCTCCAGGTACCGCAGTAGCTCGCGGCCGCCCTGGTGGAACCACGGCGTGAACTCGCGGAGCACCAGCAGGAACGGGACGCGGTCGTCCGCGAGCGCGAGGTCGTGCGCGAGTTTCGCGGCCAGCGTGGACTTTCCCGCGCCTGGGTCGCCGAGCAGCACGGTCCGCCTGCCGGGCAGGCCCAGGTCGTCGACGGAGAGATCGGGGTTCAGCGTCGGCCGCACGTACAGCTCGCGGTACGGCACGGACCGGCTGACCCCTATGTGCGGTAATCGCATCTCCGCGTGCGTGGCGACGATCTGCTCGCGCAGCCGGCTGGCGTAGGAGTGGAAGCCGGTCAGCGAACGGGCTCGCCGCAGCAGCAGGCGGTTGTGGGCGGCGGCGCTCGCGAGGTGCGCCACCGCCACCGCGGTCGGGGTGTCGAGGTCGTCGGCGCCCAGCGGCCGCGGGTCCGTCAACGCCGTCAGCACCGCCGAGGGATCACCGGACACGCCCGCGTGCCGCAGTCCCTGCACGATCTGCTCGCGCAGGTCGGAGGCGAGCGACGGGTCCAGCGTGCCGCGCATCGCCCGCCACAGCACGACCTGGCGCGCCACCTCCGCGAAGTCCGGTGATTCCAGGTACGTCAGCAACACCGGGTCGACGTCGGGCGGCGGGGGAGGGACGAGCCGGGAGAGCCTGGGGGCGAGCTGGTTGCTGACGGACACCACGATGCGGCCGACCGCCGCGTCCACGCTCGCCACCCGGGCCTCCAAACGTTCGTTACGAAACGTCCTTCAGCCGGGATAGCACATCGGGCAGCGCCGCGGTGTGCACGACGCCGAGTCGTTGCGTCGCACGGGTGAGCGCGACGTACAGGTCCGACGCGCCGCGCGGCGACTCCGCGAGGATGCCCTCCGGGTCCACCACGACCACGGAGTCGAACTCCAGGCCCTTGGCGTCGGTCACGCCGAGCACCACGACCTGGGCCTCCTCCAGCTCGTTGCCCACCGACGAACCGGGCACCGCCGAGGCGATCGCCGAGCCCACCGACGGCAGCAGCGCGGCCGGCACGATCACGGCGACCTTGCCGTCGCCGACCGCCGCGACCTCGCGCGAGATCAGCGCCGGCACCTCGGACTCGTACGACGGCACGCGCGCGGTCCACGGCGGCACACCGGTCTCGCGCACCGACGTCGGCGGCACCAGGGAGGCGTCGACCGACGCGAGCACGTCCGCGGCCACCTCCATGATCTCGGCCGGCGTGCGGTAGTTGACCGTCAGTTCCGTGAGACGCCAACGGTTCTGCACGTACGGCGAGAGCACGGACCCCCACGACGTCGCGCCGCCGACGTCACCGGTCTGCGCGATGTCGCCGACGACCGTCATGGACTTGCTGGGGCAGCGGCGCATCAACGTGCGCCACGCCATCGCCGACAGCTCCTGCGCCTCGTCCACGATGATGTGCCCGAACGTCCACGTGCGGTCCGCCGCGGCGCGTTCGGCCGCCGTCTCGTAGCGGTCGACGCCGTGGCGCTGGGCCAGGCTGTACGCGTCCATCAGGTCCGAGGCCATCAGGATGTCCGGGTCCGCGTCGTCGTCCAGGTCGAGGATGTCGAGCACCCCCTGCGCGTACTCGATCGCCTGGCGGCGCTGGCGTTCCGCGCGGGCCTTGGCCTCCGAGTCGTCCTCGCCGAGCAGTTCCGCGGCCTCGTCGAGCAACGGCACGTCCGCGGGCGTCCAGTCGTCGCCCACGCGCTGCAGCAGATCGCGTTCCTCGCGGGTGAACTTGGCCATCGCGCGGTTGCGGCGCTTCGGGTTGCGGTAGAGCTCCGAGAGCAGCGAGAACGGCGTCAGCACCGGCCACAGCGACGAGATGGCGGCCTGGACGTCCTCGGACTCGCGCAGCTCGCGGCGGATGTCGTCCAGGTCCGCCTTGTCGAGCAGGTGGTTGCCGAGGCGCGACGCGACCATGCCGGCCAGGGTCGAGATGATCTCGCGGGCGAACGTGCGGCGGGCCTCGTTGTGCGCACGGCGCGTGCGGCGGGCACGGCCCCGTGCGTCGGAGATGGCGCGGCGGTCCAGGCGCAGCACGTCGTTGTCGAAGCGGACCTCGACGAACGGCGGCGCTTCCTGGCGGTCCCGCACGGCGGCGGCGATCACGTCCGCCATCTGGATCCGGCCCTTGATCGCCGCGACCTCGGGCGCCTCGCGACCGGTCGCCGTCAGGTTCGGGTACAGCTCGCCGACGGTGGACAGCAGCACGCCGGTCTCGCCCAGCGACGGCAGCACCTGGCTGATGTAGCGCAGGAACGTCGTGTTCGGGCCGACCACCAGCACACCGCGCTTCGCGAGCTGCCGGCGGTGCGTGTAGAGCAGGTACGCGGCGCGGTGCAGCGCCACGGCGGTCTTGCCGGTGCCCGGTCCGCCCTGCACGACGACGACGCCGTTGAGCTCGGACCGGATGATCACGTCCTGCTCGGCCTGGATGGTCGCGACGATGTCGCTCATCTGGCCGGTGCGCGACTCGTTCAGCGCGGCCAGCAGCGTCGCCTCGCCGGTCAGCGACTCGCTGCGGGTGACGTCGGCCGAGTTGATGTCGAGGACCTCGTCGTCGAGGCCGATCACCTTGCGCGACCGGGTCCGCAGGTGCCGGCGCCGGCGCACGCCGTCGGGGTTGGCGGCGGTGGCGAGGTAGAACGGCCTGGCGGCGGGCGCCCGCCAGTCCATCAGCAGCGGCTCGTATTCCTTGTCCTCGTCGAAGAGACCGATTCGGCCGATGTAGAAGCGGTCCTCGTTGTGGAAATCGAGCCGGCCGAACGCGAGTCCGTTCTCGACGGCGCTGTACTGAGCCAGTTGATCGGTGTACATCGCGACGGACGTGTCGCGCTCGGACCGCATCTGGTGCGTGCCGCCGGTTTGTCGCAACGACTGTGCGAGTCGTTTCGACGTCTGTTCACGGAGGTCGTCGAGCCGGCCGTACAACATGGCCACGTATTCCTGCTCCGGCTCCATTTCGGCGAGCCGGAGGTCATCGGAGGGGCTTGACAACTTGCCTCATTTCTCGATACTCTGCGACATCGGTTTTCATGCCGATTCGCCCATTCCTGCCCGCGCCAGGTCGCTTGAGCGCAGACTGTCTAATCTACACGCATATCAGCGTGGTGCAGGTACGCCTTCCGCAGCAGTGTGGCCAACGTATCCCGCTCGTGCGGTGTCAACGGCGCCAGCAGCTCGTCCTCGTGTTCCCTGGCCGCCTCCAGGCGCTCGCGCAACGCGCGTCTGCCCCCGTCGGTGATCGACACGGTGAACCGGCGCCGGTCCTTCTCGTCCCGCCTGCGCCGCGCGAACCCGAGTCCTTCGAGGTGGTCGAGCACCGAGACGAGGTCGCTCGGGTCCATCCGCACCCGGTCACTGATCCGCTTCTGCGCCACCGCCTCCTGCTCGGAGAGGTAGGCGAGCACCGTCAGGTGCGGCCCACGCAGGTCCGCGCGCCCGATCCGGCGGGCTTCGCGCACCAGTCCCAGCATCAGGTAGCTGGGCAGGCGCAGAAGCTGATCGATGCTCATGTCCTCAAGTCTAAGAAAGATCTGTCGCCCGATCGTGGATTGCGCTGCGTGATGAACGCGCTCGGACGGGGGCCGACAGGGTGAGCGTTGGGGTGACGTTTCTCCACGAACCACCAGGAAGCGGCATGGTGGGGGTATGACGCGTGCGGAGATCGTCCGGCTCGCCCACTGCGTGGTGCGCCGGCCCCGATGGCAACTCGTCGTCGCCGTGCTGCTGTCCGCGTGGACACTCGCCTGGGTGCTCGGTCAGCTCGCCGCGCAGCCCCTCAGTCCGCTCGGTCTCCTCGCCTGGACCGGCATTCCCCTCGATTCGGCATCCCTATGGGCGCGCGAGCGGGCGGACGTCCTCGCCTGGCTCGCCACGCTCGGCGGACTGAGCTGGGCGGCCACCACGGAACGGGGTCAGCTGCCCGCGCTCGCCGGGTGGTTCGCGGTGCTCGTCGCGGGGGAGGCCGCGGGCTACGACCACGCCGTGCAGCGCGCGATCATCAGCATGGTGGTCTTCCTGCTCGTCCTCGCGGCCGTCTCCGTCACCGGGCGACGCGCGTTCGTCGTCGACCGCGTCGCCGTCATGCCCAAGGACGTCGTGCGGGCCGGCATCACCGCCGCCGTGCTGACCGCCGTGGTCCCGCTCATCGCCCCCGGCCTGGCCCTCACCCGCCTCGTCCGCCCCTACGTGACGAAACCGCCGCGGCGCCTGCGTCCGGTTGAGACCCACCTGCTGCGGGAAACCGGATGAGATGAGCGACTACCTGCCCCCGCCCGCGCCGCCGCGCAGCGCGTTGACCCTGCGGTTGTGGCTCGCCGGGTTCGGGGTGGTCTTCAACTCGGTGGCCGGGTGGCTGGCGCTGCGAGCTGACCTCGCGTGGCTCGGGATCCTGCTTTTGCTACTCGCCGTCGTGTGCGTCGTCGACTTCGTTTGGGTGGTGCACCGGAAACGTCGCGGAGATCCGGGCTGAAAGCTGTCACAAACCTGTGCTTGGGCTGAAGCCCTCGCATGGATAAAGATGTCGACGTGCATGAAGATCCGGCCAAAGGCAGGTTAGCCAGGGTGATGCGGCGGCAGCCCGTGCAACAGCGCGGTGCGGCGACTGTTTCCGCGATCGTGGACGCGTGCGCGAGCCTGCTCAACGAATACGACTACGACGACATCACCACGGCGCGCATCGTCGATGTGGCCGGAGTGCCCATTGGTTCTTTCTATCAGTACTTCCCCGACAAAAGATCTGTCGTGCACGCGCTCGCGCTGCGCGGGATGGAGAACTACCTCGGCAAGGTCGAGGAGCTCTTCGCCGCCGATCTGATCGCGGACACCTGGCGCGAGGCCATGGCGCAGGTCGTCGAGGTGTACCTGCGGATGCTGCACGAGGAACCCGGCTTCGGGCGGGTGCGGTTCAGCGACATGCTCGACAGCCACCGCCTCGACTCGAGCGTCGACCAGTACGAGCTCATGGCCGAACGGCTCGCGGAGATGTTCGTCAACCGGTTCGGCGCCCACGGCGACGCCCCGGTGATGCTCACGTTCCGGATCGCCGTGCAGACCGCGGACGCGCTGTTCAAGCTCGCCGAACGGGTCGGCGAGCAGGACCGCGCGTACGTGGTCGGCACGGCGAACGAGCTGCTGAGCGGCATGCTCGGCTCCGTGCTGGAGAAGCCCCGGGACGCGGTTCAGAGCCCGTAGGCCTCGAGCATCCGCAGCCAGACCTCGCTGATCGTCGGGTACGCCGGCACCGCGTGCCACAGCCGGTCGACGGTCACCTCGCCGACGATCGCGACGGTCGCCGAGTGCAGCAGCTCGGCGACGTCCTGACCGACGAACGTGACGCCGACGAGCGTCCGCGTCCGTTCGTCCACGACCATCCGCGCCTTGCCCTTGTAGCCGTCGGCGTGCAGCGACGAGCCGGCGACCGCGATGTCCAGGTCGACGACCTTGACGTCCCGCCCGGCGGCGCGGGCCTCCTCGGCGGTGTGCCCGACGAACGCCACCTCGGGATCGGTGAACACGACCTGCGGCACGGCCACGTGGTCCGCCCACGCCTGCCCCGCCGACCGCTCCTTGGGCTCGAACCCGCGTGCCCGTTCCAGGATCGCCGTGCCGACCGCGCGGCCCTGGTACTTGCCCTGGTGCGTCAGCAGCGCCCGGCCGGTGACGTCGCCCGCCGCGTACAGCCAGCGCCCGTCCACACCGGACACGAGGCCGGAGTCGTCGATGGTCAGCGGCTTGCCGTCCTTGGTCGCGGGCACCCGGCCGGTCGCGACGAGGATGTGCTGCCCCTGCACGACGCGGCCGTCCTGCAACGTCAGCTCGCCGGGCTTGACCGCCGACGCGCGCCCGTTGAGGAGCACCTCGACGCCGTCGGCCTCCAGCCCCTCGACGACCAGCGGGCCGACGAAGTCCTCCATCTTCGGCAGCGGCCGGTCGCCGGACACCACCAGCTTCACCCGCGACCCGAGCCGTGCCCAGGCCTGCGCCATCTCGACGCCGACGACCCCGCCGCCGAGCACGACCAGCGAGTCCGGCACCTCACGCGCCGACGTGGCGTCCCGCGAAGTCCACACGGGAGTGTCGTCGATGCCTTCCAGCGGCGGCATCTTCGGCACACTGCCGGTGCACACCACGACGGCCTGCCGCGCCCGGTGGACCTCGCCGCCGACCGTCACCTCGCGTTCGCCGGTGACCTCGCCCTCGCCGCGGATGACGTGGATGTTCTCCGACTCGGCCCACTTCACCTGGCCGCTGTCGTCCCAGTTGGAGGTGAACCCGGTCCGGCGCTCCAGCACCGCGGCGGGGTCGAGCCGGCCGCCGACCACGCCCACCCGTTCCGCCGCGGCGAGCGCGTGACCGGAGCGCAGCAGCGCCTTGGAGGGCATGCAGGCCCAGTACGAGCACTCGCCGCCGACGAGCTCCTTCTCGATCATGGCGGTGGACAGGCCACCGGCGGCTGTCCGCCATGCCACGTTCTCACCTACGGGGCCACCACCGATGACGATGACGTCGAAGTCCATGGCGCCACACTAGGCCTCGATCAAGGAAGCCACATGAGGCAGAAGGGGTGCCCGACCGGATCCAGGTACACCCGGAACGTGTCGTCGGTGTCCTTCTGCAGCAGCCGCGCACCGAGCTCCAGCGCCTGGGACTCGGCCACCTCGATGTCCTCCACCAGCACGTCCAGGTGGAACTGCTGCGAGCCGTGCGGATCGGGGAACACCGGCGGCCGGTACTCGGGCGCCTTCTGGAACGCGATCCGCGTGCCCTGCACCACGATCACGACCCACGTGTCGTCCTCGCCGGGCAGGCGTTCGGCGCCGAGCAGCCGTTCGTAGAACGACGCGAGCTCGGCGGGGTCCGGGCAGTCGAGCACGACAGAACGCAGTTGTCCGACCATGCCCTCCACCCTCTACCGGGTGACGGGGAGCCGCAACGCCTGCTTTGCGATCGCATCGAGCGGTCCCACGCCCGCCTCGCCGGACCACACCGCGAACGCCAGCGTCACGTGGCTGCCCTTGGTGGTGTTCGCGAACGCCGCGCTCTCGAGCGGCTTGCCGTCCATCCCGAGCACACCGCCCGACCCCGGCAGCGCGACGACCGCGTGCAGCGACTTGGCGCTCGGCGCGTCGTACACGTCCATGTCCGCCACCAGCACGGTCGCCGGCTTGCCGCCGGCCGTCGTCTCGTAGGTGGCGCGCAGCAGCACGCCGCAGTCGTTCGCGATCAGCCACGCCTTCACGTCGCCGAACGCCTGGGACTGGCACTCCTGGTCCTTGCGCATGTCCTTCGGCACGAACGTCGTACCGTCCACGACCACCGTCGTCGGCTGCGCGGACGAGGTCGGCGCCGGCGTCGCATCGGCCGGCTTGTCGTCACCGGGCAGCGCGACCACGAGCCACACCACGAGGATCAGTGCGACGAGCGCGGCGCCCGCGAGGTAAGGCCAGGTCAGCTTGCCTGGCAAGCGCTTGCGGCCGATCGCCTGCCGCAGCTGCGCCTTGGGGATCAGCATCGTGTTCGCGGCCGCGAGGTCGGGGGAGACCGCGTCGCTGAAGCCCTCGGCGAGGAACGCCTTCGCGTCCGGTGGCGTGCCGGTGGTCTGCAGGATCGCGCAGAGCTTCGCCGCGTGGTCCGCGGTGCACGGCACCGTCGACGTCGCGAGCTCGCGGGCGGCACTGAGCACAGTGGACGGTTTGGGGTGCAGCACGCGCACACCGCGGTTGAGGTCGACCGTCGGCTGCACGACCTGGCTCACGAACGGGCCTACCGCGACGATCGTGCTCACCGGGAGCGGTTCCGCGCGCATCGCCTGGATCCGCTGCGCCACCGCGGTCGCCGCCGCCACGGCCTCCGTCGCCGGGTTGGCGACGCCGTCCTCCGCGACGAGCGGCCAGCCGTCGATCTTCCACTGCCCGCCGAGCGGGGCCTCGAGCTTCACGCCGGGGTCGGGCAGGTCCACGCCGACGATCACGAGCACGCCCTTGGGCAGCACGACGATGGCGTCGAGCGGCAGGGGGCAGTCCGGCGGCTGGACGCCGATCAGCGCGATGCCACCCAGGACCTCGGTACCCGCGCCCCACGCCGTGAGGGCGGCACGGACGTCCGCCCCAATGGCCGAGGGTTCAGCGCCCAGACGGATCAGCCGCACGAGTCCCTACCTTTCCGCACGGGGGGACACCGTAGCGGTCCGGGGTCGCCTGAACGCAGCCGGTCGAGACATTCGGTGATGCCCGTCACCGATAAGTGGATCACTCGTTAGATGGATTGCCTGCCTATGTTCACGGAGGGTCCATGTACAAACGCGCAGCATCGCTCGCCGTACTGCTGGTGGCCGTCGCATCCCCTGTCGCGACGGCCGCACCGGCCTCCACGGTCTACGTCCACGGTGCCGACATCACCGCCGCGGAACAGGCGGTGGAGGCAGCCGGTCTGCAGAAGATCACGAGCTTCCGCAAGATCGGCGTCGTCGCCGCGCGGGGAGACTCCGCGCAGATCTCCTCCGCCAGGGCCAAGTCGGGCGTGACGCGCGTCGAGGTCCAGCAGCCCATCAAGTTCCTCGGCTCGACCTCCCACACGGCCACCCGCGGTCTCGACGCCCGCAACAGCCTCGGCCTCACCGGCGCGGGCGTGTCGGTCGCCGTGATCGACTCGGGTGTCGACCCGACCCACCCGTCGTTCGGCGGCCGGATCGTCCGCAACCTCAAGAGCCTGTGCCTCGACGGCTCGACGCAGACGAACTGCATCGTGCCGGTGCCGAACTTCCTCGACACCGACACGACGTCGCTCGGCGGCCACGGCACGCACGTCACCGGCATCGCGATCGGCGGCGACGTGCAGACCACCGGCGGTCCGGTGATCCGCGGCGCGGCACCGGGCGCGAAGGGCGTCGTCATCTCGACCGGGGCGGCCATCCTCATCCTCGGCGCGGACGCCGCGCTGAACTGGGTGCTGGAGAACCACGCGGCACCGTGCGGGGCCGGCGTGCCCGCCTCGACCTGCCCGCCGATCAAGGTGATCAACAACTCCTACGGTCCGTCCGGCGGCGGGTCCTTCGACCCCGAGTCGGTCACTGTCAAGTTGCAACGGCAGCTCGTGGCCGAGGGTGTCGTCGTCGTGTGGGCGAACGGCAACGACGGCGGCGACGGGTCGGCGAACCTGTCCAACCCGCCCGGTGTCGACCCGACCCCCGGTGTGATCTCGGTTGCCTCCTACAACGACCAGGAGACCGGCACCCGCGACGGAGCCCTGTCCGACTTCTCCTCGCGCGGTCTCGCCACCGACCAGGCGACCTGGCCGGACATCTCCGCACCCGGCGAGAACATCGCCTCGTCGTGCCGGCTCTACCTGCCGATCTGCGCGACCGGCCTGAAGCCGCAGAACGGTCCGGGCCTGCTCGACCTCGGCACGTTCAACACGATCAGCGGCACGTCGATGGCGGCGCCGCACATCGCCGGGATCGTCGCACAGCTGTTCCAGGCCAAGCCTTCCGCGACCCCCGCCGACATCGAGCGGGCGCTGAAGTCGACGGCCTACAAGTACGGCACCGGCTACCAGCCGGCCGGCCCCTACACCTCGTCGTTCGACAAGGGCACGGGTCTGGTCGACGTCGTGGCCGCGGTAAACGCCCTCTAGATCACGATCACGCATCGCTCGACCGGGGAGATCGGGACTTAAGACCTGTATCTGCCCCGGTCGGGTGATGATCGAGCTGGTTCTTATGGCGGACATGCCTCCAGTCGAGGCAGAATGCAGCGAGCGGGTTTCGCGGCGATCACCTCATCACTCGGCAAGGCGTAGGGGAAGACGTCCCTCGTCGAGTAGCGGAGGTCAGCAGTGAGCACCCGTGGCAGCACCAGTGGCGTGGTTTACGTCCACTCGTCGCCGTCTGCGGTCTGTCCGCACGTCGAGTGGGCGATCTCGGGCACCCTCGGTGTCCGGGTAGACCTCAGGTGGGCAGCGCAACCCGCGGCACCAGGCCAGTTGCGCGCTGAATGCGCGTGGACCGGAGACGCTGGCACCGGCGCCAAGCTCGTCGCTGCGCTGCGCGCGTGGCCGATGCTCCGGTTCGAGGTGACCGAGGAACCCTCCTCGGGGCAGGACGGCGAGCGCTTCTGCTTCGCGCCGGTCCTGGGACTGTGGCACGCCCGCACGTCCGCCAACGGAGACATCGTCGTCAACGAGGACCAGCTGCGATCGCTCGCGGTCAGAGCCCGCGGGGGTGAGTCCTTCGCGCACGGTGTGGACGAACTCCTCGGCGCCGCGTGGGACGACGCGCTGGAACCGTTCCGCCGTGCGGGAGACGGCGCACCGGTCACCTGGCTGCACCGCGTCGGATGAGTCCTGAGTGGACCCCGCTCACCGTTTGGGCAGCGGGGTTTCTTCTCGCTGCGTGGGATCCCAGGCCAGCATGAGCTGCCCGTAGAGCGGCGAGGTCTTCAGCAGGTGCTCGTGGGTGCCGAGCAACGGCTTCCCGCCGTCCATGACCAGCACCCTGTTCGCCCGCAACGCCGAGCTCAGCCGGTGTGCGATGACCACCAGGATCCCGCCCCGCCGCGCGAAAGCCCGTTCGGCGCGGGCCTCGGCGGCCGGGTCCAGGTGGGAGGTCGCCTCGTCGAGGATGACGACGCTCGCGGAGGTGACGTAGACCCGCGCGAGTGCCAGGAGCTGGGCCTCACCGGCGGAAAGTCCTTCGCCGCCGTGTCCGATCACGGCGTCCAGTCCGCCCAACGAGTCCAGGAGTTGTTTGGCGCCAACCTTGTTCGCCGCCTCGACGAGCTCCTGGTCGGTCGCCCGCGGTGCGAGCAGGGCGAGGTTCTCCCGGACCGTGCCGGTGAACAGGTACGTCTCCTGCGGGATCAACGCGATCGCGTGGTGGCGGATCGCCGGCACCACCCGGTCCACCGGAGCGCCGCCGAACAGCACGCCGCCGCGGTCCGGGGGCATCAGACCGGTCAGCAGACTGGCCATTGTGGACTTGCCGATGCCGGACGGGCCGACGACGGCCAGGTGGTCGCCGGGGGCCAGGTCGAGCGACAGGCCGCGCACCACCGGTTCCGCGTCCGGGCTCCAGCCGAACGTGACGTCCCGCAGCACGAACTCGCCGGTCGACGGCGTCTCGGTGCCGGTGGCGCCGCCACCCCGGGGTGCCGCCTCCTGCAGTCGTTTGAGGGCGACCATCAGCCGCATCACGACCGTGCTGGTCGTGCGGGCCAGGCCGTGCAGGGCCGGGTTCACGCTGCCGGTCAGGTAGACGACGGCGGCCAGCACCGCGCCGGTCGTGAGCTGACCGGACGCGACGAACGGGGGAGCGAACGCGACCAGCAGGGCGATCGGGGCGAAGCCGCCGAGAGCGATCACCGTGGCGCGCAACGCGTTCGCCCACGCGACCGTGACGGTGGCCCTGGCCTGCGCGTCGACCTGCCGCGCGATGTCCTGGTAGGCCTCGGAGGAGGCGTGGCAGGCGGCGACGTCGCGCAGTCCGGTCAGCACCGCGCCGGACGCCTCGGCGGTGCGTTCGTCGGCCATGACGGCGACGCGCTGCCGTTTCGCGAGCGAGGGCAGCATCAGTCCGAAGAGCAGCAGCGCGGCCACGATCGGCAGCACCACCAGCCAGATCAACGCCGCGGCCGTGGTCGCGAGACCGACGAGCGCGGCGATCGTGGTGACCAGGAGGGCACGGGCCTGCACCAGCACACCGGCCGTCGCGTCGCGGACCACCTCGACGTGCCGGGTGATCATGGCGACCGCGCTGGCGTCCGGCGTGCGGCGGTGCGACGGGTCGTTCAGCACGCCCCGCACGACCCGTGCGACCAGCGCGTCACGCATCGGTTCGACGACGGAACCCAGCCGGGAGAACACCTGCCGCTGCCCCAGCGCGCCCACCACCGCGAGCGTCGCGAACGACAGCAGCCACAGCACGCCGGCCAGCGGTTTCCCGGCCGCGAAGCCGCGGTCGACGGCGCTGCCGACGAGCCGTCCGCCGAAGAACGCGGGAATGCCCTCGAGCAGCGACCAGCCGAGCAGGATCAGCACGCCCTTGCGGTGTCCCGCCAGTGTGGAGAGGTAGAAGCGCATCACTCGCCCCCGGTGAACACGGCTCGGTAGTCCTGTTGAAGCCACAGGTCGCGGTGCCGGCCGGTGCCCCGGACCCGCCCGTTCTCCAGCCAGATCACGAGGTCCGCCCGCGCGGCCGTCGCCGGCCGGTGCGTGACGACGACCCTGGTCCGGCCGGGCAGCGCCGTGGTGAGCGCCCTGTCCACTTTGGCCTCGGTGACCGTGTCCAGACTGGCCGTCGCGTCGTCGAGCACGAGCACGTCGGGATCGCGGATGATCGCGCGGGCGAGCCCGATCCGTTGCGCCTCACCACCGGACAGCGGGGCGTCGGCCACCGGTGTCTCGTAGCCCTGCGGGAGGCGGATCAGCACGTCGTGCACCTGGGCGGCGACGGCGGCGTCCCGGATCTGGACCTCGTCCGCGTCCGTGCCGTAGCCGATGGACCGGCCGATCGTCGTGCCCAGGAGCGCCGGGCGTTCGAACGCGTACCCGACCGCGTCGTGGCCGATGATCTCGCCTTCGTCCACAGCGGACAGTCCGCCGAGCACCGCCGCGAGCGTCGACTTGCCCGCGCCAGAACTGCCGACGACCGCGGCGAACGTGCCGGCGGGGATCATCAGGTCCACGTCGCGCAGCGCGTCACCGACACTGACGCCGCGGAGTTCGACCACCCCGTTGGACGGCCTGGCGGTGGCACGCTTCGGCGCCGGGGTGTCGAGCACCTCGGCGATCCTGGCGGCGCTCGCGCGGGTCCGTTCGAGCACGGTCAGCTGGGTCATCTGGCCGACGATGCCCATGCCGAGCGCCGCGTAGCCGAGGGCGGCGAGCACGTCACCGGTGCTCAGCCTGCCCTCCATGACACCGAACCCGGCGGCGGTGAGGACCGCGACCTCGACGGCGGGCAGCAGCAGTCCGGCCCGCCACATCATCTTCGCCTGGGTGCGCCACATGCCGGCACCGGCCGCGGCGAGCCGGGGGAGCGGCTCCAGCACGCGGTCGGTCTCGCGGCCCGCGATGCCGGCGGCCGCGATCGTGCGCAGGCCGGACACCGAGTCGAGCAGCCGGGCGCTGACCTCGCCGGAGACCTCCTGGTAAGTCAGGACATCGTCGGCGGTCATGCGCATGTGCGTGCGGATCAGGAGACCCGCGAGCGGAACGCTCACCAGGAACACGGCCGCGAGCCGCCAGTCCAGCAGAGCGAGCGCGACGACGGCGCCGACCGAGGACACGGCCGTGACCAGCAGCGTGATCAGCGTGACGGCGATGCCGCCCGCGTTGCCGCAGTCGCCGGTGACCCGGCTGACCGCGTCACCGGCGGCGAACGGGGACGGGTGTCCGAGGGTGAGGAGTTTTCGGGAGAGCCTGCGGCGCAACCAGGCGGTGGCGCGGCTCGTGGTGCTCGCGGCGAGCACGATGCCGATGGCGTCGCCGACGATCTCGGTCGCGGCCAGCAGGAGCAGCCACACGATGGTGAAGAGCACGAAAGTGCCGCTCAGGGCCATGTCGACGGCGTCGGCGAGGGCCGCGGGGAGCAGCAGGCCGCCGGTCGTGGCGACGGCGGCGTTGAGCATCAGCAACCACGGGCGGTGGTCGCGGCGGACGACGGAGAACAGCAGGGCGTCACCTGGTTTGGCCATCGGCTGTTCCTCCGGGGGTCGCGAGGGCGCATCATGAGCGAGGGCCCGACAGCTGGCCGGCTGCCGGGCCCTGCAGTCGGAGGGTGAGCGGCATACTTCGCCTATGCCGCTCACTCACCGCGGTGTTTCAGTTGACGCGCAGGTCAGCAGGCCAGCAGGCTGACGGTGCTGTGCGAGCAGGGCAGCAGCAGCGACGCGTTGGACGCGGTCGTGGAGCCGCCACCGCCACCGCCGCCGTGGCCCGACGCCATCGCGTTGCTCGGGGCCTCGGGGGTCTCGAGGTCCTGCATGTCAAGGATGAAGCCCATGACTGTCTCCTAATTCGAGGGATCGATCTCTTGCTACCGGCCCGAGTGGGCCGGGGTCTGGGCCCTTCCGAGGAAGGGGAGTGGTGGACGTCCGTCCACTGTGGAGGCGATGGCGAGCAGGACGCCCGCGCCGCCGGTGTTGAGGTCCATGGAGAGCCGGCGCAGCTGCACGCCGGGGAACGCGAGCCCGCCGCCGTAGCGCACGGCGTGCCAGCCCAAAGCCTTGAGGTGCTGCCGCACGGAGCGCTCGAGGCGCTCGTCCGGCGTGTGCCGGGTCGCGTGGGCGAGTGTCGCCAGCAGTCCGGCCCTGCCCAGCGTGAACGCGGGCTGGATCACGAACTCACCGGTGCAGCCGCCGAGCAGCTCGGGAAGCCTGGCCGCGCAGGGACGTTCCGGGGCCGCCTTCGCGAACTCCGTCAGCACCAACGCGATTCCCGCGCCGCCGATGCCGACGTAGGGCAGGCTTCGGAACGTCCCGTCGCGTACCTGCAGCGAGCCGTCCAGCGCGACCATCGTCTCGGCCAGGTCGCGTTCGAGCGCCCGTTCCGCGTGGTCGAGCCAGCGCTCGTCACCGGTGTGCTCGAACAGCCGCAGGAAGAACAACGCGGGACCGGACCAGCCGTGCAGCAGTCCCGCCCTGGCCTTCGGGCCCGGCCCGGGGTCGTCTGCGAGCTGCCGCGCGAGTCGTTCGGCGAGCTCCTCGGCCTGGGCCGTGAAGCCGCTGTCCTGCCGTGCGTCGGCGAAGTGCAGCAGGTTGAGGCCGATGCCGGACAGGCCGGCGCTGAGCCCGTGGTCCCGCGTGGTGCCGACGAGCGGCCGGTAGCCCTCGACCAGTTCGGTCGCGAGGTCGTGGTGGCCGAAGTTCTCCAGCACGTGGGCGATCCCGTGCGCGCCGACGAAGAAACCGGGCTGCTTCGGCGGGTCGGTGCGGACCGCCTCGACCAGCCAGTCCTCGTGCTCGGGGTAGCGGCCCTCGCCGCTCTCGGCGAGCGCGTGCAGCACGCCCGCGGCGCCGTGGCCGAAGCCCAGGCCGCCGGTCTCGAACTGCTCGATGTCGCCGGGGAAGAGGCGGTCCCCGCGGTGCGGCGTCGCGCTGTGCAGGATCGCCGCGGCGATCTCCTTGCGCACCACCGCCCAGTCGGGCTGTTCGTCGTCGAACGCGGTGAACGCGGGGTCGGCCGGTGGGTCGACGCGCGGCGTGAGCACGTCGAGGATCTGCCGCTGGTAGTCGCCGTCCAGCCCGAACCGGTCCGCGATCACGTGCACGTGCTGGCGCAGCTTGGCCGGGGCGAGCTCCAGCACCGCGTTCAGCGGCAGGAAGATCCACAGCTTGAGCGCGGCCAGCGGGTAGGCGTCGATGTCGAAGCCCTGCCGGTCGTTCGGCGCCTGGAAGCCCGGCGCGCCGAGCGTGGGCCGGTGCACGTCCTCGATGGTCGACGACAGCTCGAAGTCGATGAGCGAGACCTCGTCGTCCTCGTCCACGAGGATGTTCATGGTGTGCAGGTCGCCGAACACGACGCCGCGGTCGTGCACCCTGGCCACCAGGTCCTCGACCTTGCCGATGAGCGCTTCTGCCCTGGCGCGGTAGGTCGTGAGCTTCTCGTCGGTGACGTCCCGGTGCGTGAGCGGGTAGTTGTGGCCGAGCCACTGCCCGAGCGACCGCCCCGGCATGAACTCCATGGCCACGAACAGGTGCTCCCACTCCGTGAAGCGGTCGTACACCTCGGGAACACCCTTGATGCCGTGCAGCTTCGTGAGGATCTCGTGCTCGAGCTCCAGCCGTGCCACGGCGTCGCGGCCCTCGCGGTCGAGGCCGGCGTGCGGCCGTGCCTCCTTGAGTACGACCTCCTTGCCGTCGCTCTTGCGCGTGGCGAGGTAGACGCCGCCGCCGTTGGAGAAGTGCAGTGAGCTCTTGATCCGGTACGGGAACTGCTCGGGATCACCGGCGTTGCGCTCGGCCAGGTGGGGCTTGAGGAAGGCCGGCAGCTCGATCCACTCGGGGAGGCTGAAGACGGGCTTGCGCTTGTCGGGGATCAGCGCGCCGTCCGGGCCCTCGATCGCGAGCACCTGCTGCCCGTCGACCTCGAGCCACTGCTCGGCGAACCCGCCGTAGCGCACGTACAGCGGTCCCTTGCCGAAGCGCAGGTCGCTGAGGATGTACGCCCCGTGCTCGCCGTCGAGGACCTCGGCCAGCTCGGTGCAGATGGTCTCCAGCTGCTCCACGCTCGCGGGGTAGATCGTGACGAGCTTGCCGCTACCGTCCCGCGGCGCGTACTTGGAGTTGCGGGCCAGCACGATCGAGATCGTCTGCAGGTACTTGAAGGGAATCCGCCGCTCGACGCAGTAGTCGAACGTGGCCTTGAGCACCCGGCCGGCGTTGTCGAGTCCAGCGGAAACGTGGATTTTCCACCCTTGGTTGGGCAGCTGTACCCCGGTCGGGTGGTGGTGCCGCCACACGTTGCGCTCGATCGTCACCCAGTCGGGTGGGAGCGCGGGCAGTTCGGTGGAAAAGTCGTCCGCGGGAGTGCTTTCGGTGCTGCTCTGCAGATCGTAGAACTGCCGATCGGCGAAGCAGTACGCCTCGTATCTGAGGTCCACCGAATTCCCCTCCCTGACTCGTTTGCGTTTTGTTTGACGCGGCATATTTCCGCACAATCTCGCGGCTATCGGGAATCCGCCGTTAGGGTCATATGGGTACCCCGTTCGTGTCCGAAAGACCATCGGTTACCCGTGCGTATGTGACGTCGCGTGATGAGGTTTGGGTCCATCTCACCCGGTTGAGATGTTTGCTCCGTGACGCTGGGTCGGTGTTGCGTGTCGTTTCCGTTAAACGGCACCGTCGCGTTCCTGATGTTGGGCGCCTCTGACCTGCGGTATTCCATTTCGGGTCCGACGTATAGTTACGGGGGTGCAAACGTCGTGCACGCGCTGTGTCGGTTGCTCTTTCCGAGTGAAGCCAAAAATGGCTGCCATTGCGCGTTTGGTACGGCCGAACGGCGGTATGGAGACCCCCATTGGAACCCATTCGTAGGATGAGATTGGCGTCGGTTATTTATGTAGCAAACATTGTCTTACTACATGCAACCGACTAAATTTTGGTGTGATGTAATCGTTCGAGTGAAATCCGTGTTTTGATGTAACGCGACACGTTTCACGAGCGGCCTCTGCTGCCCGGCGTGTCGTGCGGCTAGGCTGCGGGTGTGGGGAGCGTGGCAAGCCGCTGGCTGGTGCCGGCCGTGGTGGTGATCACCGGTGCGGCGGTGGCGGCGGGCATGGTCGGCAGAACCGTCTACTCGCGCCCGGCCGAGGCCCGCGGCACCCCTGCGGTGCCGTCCTCCTCGGTCGTGGGCCCGCTCCCGGGTTCCGCGGAGGTGCGCCTGAGCCCGGACTCCTTCACCCACCCGGACCGGACCGCCGTGCAGCGCGTCCTGCAGGCCTACTTCGACTCGATCAACGCCCGCGACTTCGACGCGTGGCGAGGAGTGGTGTCGGCTCGGCGGGTGTCGGTCACTCCGGTGGAGAGCTGGATGTCGGCGTACGAGTCGACGCGGGACGGCGGGATGGTGGTGCAGCGCGTCGAGTCCGATGTGGTGGGGCGGCGGTTGCGGGTGCTGATCTCTTTTGTGTCCACTCAGGACGTTGCCAAGGCGCCGCCTGCTTTGCCGGAGCGGTGCATTCGGTGGCGGGTGGTGTACGTGCTGGTGTGGGAGGGTGGGGTGTTGAAGGTGGACGAGGCGCCGGAGAACCGGAACCCGCAGATGGAGAAGTGCTGATCGCTTCGCGCCTGTTGGGTGGGACGTCCCCCTGGTGCGTTGGCGGGTTCCTGTTTGGTGTCCGTGCGTGGGCGCGTTGAGTCCGTAGCTGCGGCTGCTTCCTGGGGACTCCGCCCCCAGACCCCCACAATCTGATCAAAGACCGGCCAGCGCCGGGAGCGGGTTGATGGCACGCCTGGTGCTCACGGCGGCTTGCTGTTGAGCAGCTGGTTGCGTTGGTGGGGTGGTCCCGTCACGAGCCGCACCAGAGCGGGCCACATCTGAAGAGGAGGGTCAAGTCGACGAAGAGCGTGTCGACTTGACCCTCCTCCTAAGGGGCAGGAAGGACAGTGGCGCGACACGGGACGGGGCCCCCCCACCCCCGGCGGGCGGCGAGTACGGCACGCCCTAGGCGGCG
>NZ_JBEXNC010000020.1:0-167043 GCF_040610935.1 Lentzea sp. NPDC003310 | reverse complement strand
ACACCCGGTCCCATTCCGAACCCGGTAGTTAAGCCCTTCTGCGCCGATGGTACTGCACTGGTTACGGTGTGGGAGAGTAGGTCGCCGCCGAACTTACGTACAGAAGCCCCTGAGGGTAGAGCGCCACAAGCGCTCCCTTCAGGGGCTTTCTGCTTTGCCGGCACCAATCCCGCAAGGCTCCTGACCAGGCACTCCGCGGCAAGACCAACTCGATCGGGTGAACAGCGTCCTGATCGGCCCGCAACTCCCTCTAGTAGACAAACACCAAGGGGGTGTCCCAAAACCATGATCATCTTCGCCGCGCAATGAGGAAGACGCGTGGGGGCGCCAACGTCCCGCACCCCGCTGGACACGTCACACATCCGCCGACTCGGCACCAACCACGCCGAGCTCAACACGACCGCACCCACCACGCCGAGTCCAGTACAACCGCACCCACCGCACTTAGCCCAGCACGACCGCGCTCACGACACCGCACTCACCACACCGCACCCAGCAGATCGCACCCAGCAGATCGCACCCAGTACGCCGCACCCAGCGCCAAACGCCCCGCCGCCTCACCCGCAGCCGGTCAGCACCAACCACCCGGCCGCCCACCCGTAGTCAGCCATCACCCGAGCACCCGAGCAACCCACTGCCCGGTGAGTCACTCGACCCGGCCTGTCGTGCCCCTCAACCCAGACCGAGGTCCCGGTACCTTCTCACCCATGCACAACGAGCAACGTGCCTCCCGTCGATCGGCCGGCGTGGGCAGGACCGCCGACCTCGCGACGAACCCGTTCCGCGTCGACCGCGACCGCGTGGCGAGCTCCCCGTTCTTCGCCAGGCTGGGTGGTGTCACGCAGGTGGTCAGCTCCACCGGCTCGGGCTTGCTCGTGCACAACCGCCTCACCCACAGCCTCAAGGTCGCCCAGGCCGCTCGCGCCATCGCCGAGCGGCTCACCGGCCGGCCCGAGCTCACCGCGGTGCTCGAGAAGCTGGGCGGGTGCGACCCCGACGTCGTGGAGGCGGCCGCTCTCGCGCACGACCTCGGGCATCCGCCGTTCGGGCACCTCGGCGAGCAGGTGCTGGACCGGCTCGCTCGCCACAGGTTCGGGTTGCCGGACGGGTTCGAGGGGAACGCGCAGTCGTTCCGCATCGTCACGACCACCGACGTCCGCGGGCCCAAGGCGCTCGGGCTCGACCTGACCGTGGCCGTGCGGGCGGCGATGTTGAAGTACCCGTGGACCCGGCACCAGCCGCTCGACCTGGCGGTGGCGCCCCGTGGTGCGTCCGAACCGGACGACATGCCGGGCACCGGCAGCTCGAAGTTCTCCGCGTATGTCACGGAGACCAACGACCTGCGGCAGGCGCGCGAGCCGTTCGAAGGCCGTATCGAGACGTGGCAGCAGACTGTCGAGGCGAGTGTCATGGACACCGCGGACGACATCGCGTACGCGATCCACGACCTGGAGGACTTCCACCGGGTCGGGGTGTTGCAGCACGCGACGGTCGCGGCCGAGCTCGGGACGTGGCAGGCGCAGGCGCTCGACCTCGCCGGGCTGAGCGACGCGGAGTTGAGCGCGGAGATCCGGATGCCGGGGCGGTCGCTCGAGACTTTGCGGCGGCGCATGCACCTCAAGGACTCCTGGGTCATGAGCGACGAGGCGTTCGCGTTGGCCGTGCGGAAGGTGAGCAAGGAGCTCGTCGACGGGTTGCTGTCCGTGCCGTTCGACGGGTCGGTGGAGGCCGAGCAGGCCGTCGCCGGGTTCAGTGCCCGGTGGACTCGCCGGCTCGTGGACGCGGTCGGGGTGATCGAGGAGCCGACGCCGCGGTCGGGGCACGTCGTGCTGGCGGTGCAGCAGTGGCACGAGGTGCAGGTGCTGAAGTTCGTCCATCGGCGGTTCGTGTTGCTGCGACCGGATCTTGCGTTGCACCAACGTGGACAGGCACGGTTGCTGAGTTCGCTCGTGGACGCGCTCGAGCAGTGGGTGACCGACCGGTCGGAGGCGGATCGGTTGCCGCGCAGGCTGCACGACCTCGTGGAGCTGGCCGAAACGGAGTACGCGGCGCTCGCCCGGACGGAGCCGTCCACATTGGTCGGTGCGGCCGGGGACCTGCCCGTGGGGCCGGACGCTGTCCGGGGATTGGCGCGCGGGCGTGCCGTCGTGGACTTCGTCGCGTCGCTGACGGACAACCAGGCTGCCGCGCTGCTGGAAGCACTTTCCGGGCGAACCGGTCAGTTGTGGACTGACGCTTTTGTTCTGTGAAGTGTGATTGTGTCTGCTAAGTGAGAAGTAGCCCAATCGGATGCTGACTGTGATCAGGCAAGCACCATACGTTGGCGCCTCGACCGGGAATCGCCGGTCGCAGGCCGCGTGCTCGGGGGCACGCCAACGTTCGGGGGAGAAACCCTGTGCGCCGATCTCGAAGAGGCACGACGTTAGTCACCGCAGGTACCGCAGTTCTTCTGGCTGCACTCACCGCCGTCACGCCCGCGTCCGCGGATCCGGGCAAGGCGTCGAAGTCCATCACCGACCGCACCGCGGCACAGATCGCGGCGCTGCAGAGCATCAAGAAGTCGCTCACCCCAGCTGAGTCCAAAGTGGACAGCGCGCTCGTCGTGGAGGCGCGCAAGCGCGTCTCGGCCGCGACCACGAGTGCACTGCCGCAGGTGCAGACCGGCGTTGCCGTGACGCCGAAGTCCACCACCCTCGTCGACATCCGCGCCGAGAAGTACTCCGAGGACCTGGTCAACGCTGTCCGCGCGGCGGGTGGGCAGATCCGGGCAGTGTCCTCCGAGCACCGCACCGTGCGCGCCGAGGTCCCGGTCGCGAAGATCTCCGAGATCGCCGCGCGGTCCGACGTGGCACGCGTCGAGCCGGGCAGTGACGCGATGACGCAGGACGTGAAGAACAAGCGGGACACCAAGTCCCGCAAGCAGGCTCCGTCCAAAGAGGACAAGGCCGCCGAGATCGAGCGCCGGCTGTCGGAGAAGACGCTTTCCGTCCAGGCCGCCAAGGTCGCGGAGAGCGACAAGGCGCACGCCGCCGAGGCCGCGCGCGGCTCGTTCCGCGTGACCGGTGTCGGCACGAAGCTCTGCGCGCTGTCGGACGGCGTGGGATCGCTGGCCGTGTCGCAGGCCTCGGGTGAACTGCCGGCCGTCGACGTCCTGACGGGTCAGGCGGGCTCCGGTGACGAGGGCACCGCGATGCTCGAGATCCTGCACGACATCGCGCCCAACGCCGAGCTCGGCTTCGCCACGGCGTTCAACGGCGACGCGAGCTTCGCGGACAACATCAAGAAGCTGCGCTTCGAGCTCGGCTGCGACGTCATCGTCGACGACGTCATCTACTTCAACGAGTCGCCGTTCCAGGACGGCATCATCGCGCGCGCCGTGGACGCGGTCGTCGCCGACGGTGCGTTGTTCTTCTCGAGCGCGGGCAACCAGGGCAACGTCGTCGACGGCACCTCGGGCCACTACGAGGGCCAGTTCGTCGACTCGGGCGTGGGCGTCGGCAAGTTCGCCGGCTCCGCGCACGACTTCAACCCGGACCCCAACCAGAAGCAGCTGTTCAACCCGCTGTCGAACTTCTCCGGCGACACGCCCACCGTGCTGCACTGGGCGGACCCGCTGGGCCAGTCGGCCAACGACTACGACCTGTACCTGGTCAACGCGCAGGGCAACGTTGTCACCTTCAGCCAGAACAACCAGGACGGCGCTCAGGACCCGTACGAGCGCATTAACACCCCGTCCAGCTCCGCGGGCACGCGCCTCGCGGTCGTGAAGTACCGCGGTGACGACAAGTACTTCGCGCTGTCGTTGTTCGGCGGCCGCTTCGCCGACAGCAACGACGGCCTCAAGAAGTACGTCACGCCGGGCACCACGCGCGGCCACTCGGCGGCGAAGGGCGCGATCTCCGTCGCGGCCGCACCCGCCGCCGGCGCGCTGCCGTTCGACCTCGAACCGGGCGACCCGGCCAACCCGGCCGGTCCGTACCCGAACGCGTTCGACAGCACGCAGAAGCCGGAGCGCTTCACCTCCGACGGCCCGCGCAAGACGTTCTTCGCGCCGGACGGCACCCCGCTCGCCGAGACCCGGCAGAAGCCGGACATCACCGCGGCCGACGGTGTGACCACGTCGGTGCCGGGCTTCGCGCCGTTCTTCGGCACGTCCGCCTCGGCCCCGAACGCCGCCGCGATCGCCGGCCTGATCCTGTCCGGCAACCCGACGCTGACGCCCGCCGAGGTCAAGGAAGCCCTTGTCACCACGGCGATCGACATCGTCGAGTCCGGTGTGGACAACCGCACCGGCGCCGGCATCGTGATGGCCGACCGCGCCCTCGCCTACACGGGCGCGTCGCCGCAGGCACTGGCCCGCGCGCAGAAGCCGACGATCGTGAACGACGCCGACGGAAGCGCTTTCCTCAAGCCCGGCACGACGTCCACGGTGACCCTGCCGGTGGCCAACAACGGTGACGGCTCGGCCGCGTCGACCTCGGTCGTGCTGTCGACGACGTCCGCCGGCGTGACCATCGCGCCGCGGTCGAAGTACTACGGCAACATCGACCCGGGCCAGACGGTCAGCAACACCTTCAAGGTGACGGTGCCGGCGTCCGCCGGTCTCGGCTCGGCGGTCAAGCTCGACGCCCGCGTGACCTACGCGGGCTCGACCTCGCCGACCACCAGCTCGTTCACGTTGCGGGTCGGTGAGCCGTCGCGCGAGTTCAAGACGTTCGCGTACAGCGGCGCCCCGGTCGCCATCCCGGACAACGACCAGACCGGTGTGTCGATCCCGCTGCCGGTGACCGGTGTCGGCGCGGCCTCCAACCTGAAGTTCTCGGTGGACGGGGCCACGTGCTCCACGACCGAGGGGGCCACGACGGTCGGCATCGACCACACCTTCGTCGGCGACCTGGTGGGCACGCTCACCTCGCCGTCCGGCAAGTCCGTGACGCTGTTCTCGCGGGCCGGTGGCACGGGCAACAACATCTGCCAGGCCGTGTTCACCGACGACGCCACGCTGCCGTTCTCCGGCGTGACGAGCGCCAACGCGCCGTTCACCGGCTCGTGGAAGGCGGGGGCGCCGCTGTCCTCGCTGACCGCGGACGGTGCGGACGGCACGTGGGTGTTCAAGGTCGCCGACGTGGTGGGCTCCGACCGCGGCTCGATCCGCGCGGTGACCCTCAGCGTCGCCGGCTGGGTGTGATGAGCTGAGCTCACACGAACGGAAGGCCCCCGGCTCGCGAGAGCCGGGGGCCTTTCCCGTCCACGCGTGAACCGGGACAAGCGAAAGGGGCGCCTCCCGAAGCCGGGAAGCGCCCCTCGTACGTCGTCACAGCCCTGCTAGCGGTTCGGCCACTCCCAGCGGATGCCGAACACCCCGGGCCCGAACCCGAGCGCCACGGCGTGCACGCCGCCACCCGAGTCCAGGGTGAGGTTGCGGCGCCGGGACGGGGTCTCGTCGCCCGCGGGCACGCTGTACTGCTGCACCCGGGACGGCAGGTTCGTCTCGTCGAAGCGGACCTCGATCACGTACTCGCGCACCGGCAGGCGGAACTTGCGCGCGAACGTGTTGTTGCCCTTGGGGGCATGACCCTCGGGGAACACCAGCTGGTACTCCATGATGAGGGTCTCGCCGCGGGCCAGCGGCCGCTCGAACATCATCTCCGCGACCATGATGTTGGCCTCGTGGTCGCGGGCGATGCGGCCCAGGTGGCAGTTGCGCACGTTCAGGATCTCGGGGAGCACGTCGCTCTCCTCGGTCTCGAACACGAGCGCCCAGCGGTCGGGCCCGTCCTGCTCCGCCCGCAGGATCTGCCGCACCCACACGGATTTCTGCCCGCCGTCGGCAGAGATCTCGATGCGGTCGTGCTGGCTGATCCGGCCGAGCTTCAGGTCGGAGGACGTGTCGACCTTCGACAGCAGGTTCGCGACCCGCTCCCGGCGCGCCCAGAGCGCGTCGATCGGCATCATCGTCGTCGGACGGCATCGGCGGCCTCGCGGACGAGGTGGACCGAGCAGTGCCGACAGGCCCGACTGAGGCACGCCCAGGACCGACTCGAGGTGCCGCAGTGCCTCCAGTGATTCAGGGCGTTCAGGCCTTCGTCGTCCTGACTGCCAGTAGCTGAGCGTCGCGACGCTGATGGTCACTCCGCGCAGCGCCAACCGGTGCTGGATGCGGTCGAGGCTGAGTCGGCTCGCCTTGATCGCCGCCCTCAACGCTTCCGGGAACGGTCCCGTCGTCAAGAGCTGCGTAAGGCTGCCGTGGCCCGTTGAGTCAGTGTCGTCAACGGTCAGTGTTGGTCGACCGGCAGCAGTCGTCATGGTGACTCCCCGCTGTCATAAGATCACGCCCCAGTGACCCTACCCGTCCGTGAACACCGCTGGTCGGGACCGGATGGAGTCAATGGTTAATCCATACGGTTGACAGGTTCACGCTTTCGAGACTCATCTGTCAAGCACTCCGAACCCATCAGTAACATCTCTGTGCCGTTCACCGCGCGTGTCGGCGTGGTTCTAGTGTGTGCACGATGACCATCCCGGCCGTGCTGACTCGCGACTCAGTCGTTCCCGGCATCTGGGAGCACGACCCGCACTGCCAGGGTGCCGTACGTCCGTTCTGCTGTACCAAGGGGTGGGACGCGTGAGCCGGGTGCGGCCGGTGCCCGGCGGGCGGGCCGTCGAAGTCGAGCCCGAACGGGTCACCGGGTGGATCGACAGGTTCGCGCAACGGCACGGTCCCGTCGAGACGCACGTCTCCGCGTCCGATGTCGTCGTCACCGCCGAGGACGGCGCCACGGCCACCTTCGCCACACGCGGCGGTACCTCTCTCTATGAAGTGGTTGAAAAGTTGACGGAGCCGCGCAGGATCGGGCTCGTCCTCGTGCGCCTCGGCGGGCACAGCGTCGGGATCGCGTTCGGCGGCAGGGTCGAGGTGTCGGCTACGGACCGCAAGCAGGTGCACGGCCGCATCCGCGCCGGCGGGTGGTCGCAGCAGCGGTTCGCCCGGCGCCGCGAGGGGCAGGCGAGGGTCGCGCTGCAGGCCGCCGCGGACGACGTGGCGAGGGTGCTGGTGCCGCGACTCGGTGAGCTCGACAGCGTCGTGCTGGGCGGCGACTGGCAGGCGCTGGACGTCCTGCGCAACGACCGCAGGCTCTCGGGCGTCTTCCTTAAGGCCGAGGACCGCGTCCTGGACGTGCCGGAACCCCGGCGCACGGTGCTCGACGAGGCCGCTGAGCGGGCCCGCTGTGTGGAGATCGTGATCCAGGACACACGGGCAACCCTGGGGGAGCCCGGCCGCATGGATACGGGTGAGGGTGCCTGATCCTGGCGCCACTGACCTGCTGGAGCTGCAAGTGCGCAAACGAATGGTGATCGTGGCCGGAGCGATCGCGGTGGGTGCCATCGGCATCGCGGTGCCCGCGCTCGCGCTGAGCGGTGGCGGGACCACCGCGCCCCAGCCCACGACCTCGGCTCCGCAGCCGCCGTCCTCGACGAGGACCGAGGCGCCGTCGACCACGGTCCTGCCGCCCACGTCGGCCCCGACGAAGACGCCGACCACCTGGACCACCCCGAACCCCACGAGCCCGAACCCCACGACCTCGAAGCCGCCGGTCCAGACGACGCCCGCGCCGAGCTACCCCGTCGAGACCTCGCCCGCCACCACGCCGCCGGCCTCCTCGGAGCCCGCGAAGACCCCGACCACGTCGCCGATCGCGACGACGCCGGCTCGGTGAGGAGCCACCGCTGAACTGGGAGGCTGAGTTCACCGACTGCTTCGACCGGTGCGCCGACTCGATGCGCTTCACGGCGTTCTTGTTGTGCGGCAACTGGCACGAGGCCGAAGACGTCATGCAGTCGGCGTTCTTGAAGCTGTACCTGGCCGGTCCGAAGCTCAGCGACCGGTCGGGGCTCGAACCGTACCTGCGGCAGATCGTCGTGCGGACGTTCCTCGCCGAACGCCGCAAAGTGCGCTGGCGCAGGGAGAAGCTCACCGACTCACCCCCAGAGGGCCTGTCCTCCGTCCCCGGGACGGAGGACAGGCTCGTGGTGTGGCAGGCACTCTCCGCCGTTCCCGCGCGGCAGCGTGCTGTCCTCGTGCTGCGCTTTTGGCACGATCTGAGCGTCGAGGACACGGCGGCCGCGCTCCACTGCTCGACGGGCACGGTGAAGTCGCAGAGCAGCAAGGGCCTGGACGCGCTGCGGCGCAGGCTCGGCCCCGAGTTCGACCATCTGAGGCTGGAGGTGTGATGGTTCGCGAAGACGACCTGCGGGCGACTTTCTCCGCTCTGCACCAGGAAGAGGCGCCGCCGCGAGCCACCACCGCGGCCGAGGTGATCCAACGCGGCCGGGCCGTGCGCTCCCGGCGCCGCACCATCGCGGTGGTCGGCAGCGGCCTCGCGACCGCCGGCGTCGTGGCCGTGGCGCTCGCCGTCCTGCCCGGCGCGGCCCCGGTCGACCCCGCGACGCCGGCGCCGTCGACCACCTCGCAGCTGCCGCCGTCGACCACGCGGTCCGCGGAGCCGACGCAGGAGACCCCGAACCCGACGACACCGCAGTCCGGCAGGACCGAGAACCCTCCGGCGACACCGCCCGCGTCCGAGCCTCCGGACACGACGGCGCCCGGCACGCCGTCGACGTCCCTCACGAAGATCCCGACGTCGTCCTCGGGACAACCGGTCCAGAGCACCCCCATGACCTCGCGCTGACCGGCAGAATCCCGGGCCATGAGTGCTCAGGTCCGCCTGGTCGAGGTCACCGACGTCAACCGCGCCGCCGTGGCCGCCCTGCGCGTGCACCCCGCGCAGGAGCGGTTCGTGGCGTCCGTCGAGAAGTCGTTCCAGGACGCGCGGGACAACCCCGACGCGAACCCGTGGTTCCGCGCTGTCCACGACGGCGACGAGCCGGTCGGGTTCGTGATGCTGAGCTGGGACGTCGTGCCCGGGCCCGAGCTGCGCGGCCCGTACTTCCTGTGGCGCCTGCTGGTCGGAGCCGACCACCAGGGTCGCGGTTACGGCGCGGCGGTCCTGGACGAGGTCGTGGCGCTGCTGCGGGCCGAAGGGGCGACCGAGCTGCTCACCAGCTGCGTGCCGGGGGAGGGCTCGCCCGAGCCGTTCTACCGCCGGTACGGGTTCGTGCCCACCGGGGAGACCGACGAGGACGGCGAGATCATCCTGCGGCTGGACCTCGGCTCGCGACCGTGAAGTGCCGGTCCGCGCCGGGGCGCTCCAGCTCGTCGAGGACCGCGACGGCGAGGTCCTCCGCCGAGATCGCGGACGGGCCGACGAGCAGCTCGGTCGTGCCGCGGCGGTAGGCGCCGGTGCGTTCGCCGGGTTCGAGCAGCGCGGGCGGGCTCAGGTAGACCCAGTCGGCGCGGTGCGCCTCGCACTCCCGCAGCTGCCGCACGCTCGCCTCGGCGACGGGACGGATGTGCGGCGGCACGTACCTCGCGTCGTCGAGCACGAGTCCCGTGCCGTCGGGGGTGCGCAGCGGCGCGGCGCCACCGACGACGATCGCGCGCGTCCGCGTGGCCAGTGCCGCGTCCAGCACCGTCGTGACGGACGTGCCCGTCGTGGCGACGACCGCACCGTCCACTCCGGACAGAACGCCGTCCATCGCCTCCCGGTCGTTGGCGTCGAGCCCGTGGCCGCGCGACACGGCGGTCACGTGGTGACCGCGCCGGAGCGCCTCCGCCACGACCCGGGAGCCGACCATGCCGGACGCGCCGACGACCGCGATCTTCACTGGAGAACTCCTCTGGCGAGCACGGGTGCCGGTCGCTGGCCGGCGACGATCGCGGCGAGGGCGAGGGCGAAACCGGTGAGCTGCACCGGGTCCAGGGTCTGGCCGAGCACGACGACGCCGAGCACCGCCGCGACCATCGGGGACAGCAGGCCGAGCATCGAGACGGACGTGACCGGCAACGTGCCGATCGCGCGGAACCACAGGACGTAGGCGAGCAGGCCGCCGACACCGCCGAGCCACAGGTAGCCGAGCAGCGCGGTGAACCCGATCGCGGGCGGCGGTCCTTCGAACAGGAAGGTGACCGGCACCAGGAACAGCCCGCCGGCGGTGAGCTGCCAGCCCGCGAACGCCGTCGGGGTCGCGTTCGCGGGCCGCCCCCACTTCTTCGTCAGCGTGACGCCGAGCGCCATGGTCGCCGCGCCGCCCAGCCCGGCCAGCACGCCGACCAGGTCGAACCCCGCCGCGGGTCCGAGCACCACTAGACCGACACCCAGCACGCCGACCACGCCCCAGGCGAGCCGCCACGCGGACGGGCTCTCCCGCAGCACCCCGACGGCCAGCAGGGCCACCACGAGAGGCTGAGCGGCGCCCAGGGTGGCCGCGACGCCACCGGGCAGTCGTTCGGCCGCGACGAACAGGAACGGGAAGAACAGGCCGATGTTGAGCACGCCCAGCGCCGCCGCCTTCGCCCACCAGGAGCCCTTCGGCAGGGTCCTGGTGAACGCCAGCGCGACGAGGCCGGCGGGCAACGCGCGGAGCAGGCCCGCGAAGAGCGGGTGGCCGACCGGCAGCAGTTCGGTCGTGACCACGTAGGTCGAGCCCCACACCACCGGCGCGAACGCCGCCAGCGCGGTGCGGGATAGGTCGCTGTTTCTCACGACTCCAGTGTTGGTTTCGTGCATCGATGAGTCCAACACATGCTTTTCATCTGATCGATCGTGATTCAAGATGGGTGGAGTGGAGCTCCAGCAGATGCGGTACGTGGTGGCGGTCGCCGAGACGGGCAGCTTCACCAAGGCGGCCCGCCGGTGCCACGTCGTCCAGTCGGCGCTGAGCCACCAAATCGCCCGCCTCGAACGCTCCCTGGGCGCGCGCCTGTTCGAGCGCACCAGCCGCAGCGTCCGGCTGACCCCGGCGGGCACGGCGTTCCTGCCGGCCGCCCGCCAGTGCCTCGACTTCGCCGAGCGCGCCGCGGCCGAGGTCGCCGCGGCGGTGGGGGAGGTGCGCGGCCGGGTCGTGGTGGGCGTGATCCCGACCGTGGCGGCCGTGGACCTGCCGGCCGCGCTGAAGGTGTTCCGGGAGCGGTATCCGCAGGTCCGGGTCGCGCTGCGGATGCTGTCGAGCTACGACATGGTGCGCCAGGTGCGGGAGGGAGGCCTCGACCTCGCGTTCCTCGGGCTGCCGTTGGGAGTGCGGCCGGAGGGGGTGCGCGGGCGAGAGCTGGCCCGCGACTCGCACGTGGCCGTGCTGGCGCCGTCGCACCCGTTGGCGGGCGCGGAGTCGACGACCCTGCGGGCGCTGGCGGAGGAGCTGTTCGCGGACTTCCCGGCGGAGTCGCCCGGGCGGGTGCAGTCGGACCAGGCGTTCTCGATCGCCGGGCTGCACCGGGAGGTGGCGTTCGAGGTGACGACGGCGGAGCTGATGGCCGGGTTGATCCGGGAGGGGCTCGCGGTCGCGGTGCTGCCGTCGCGGTACACGCCGCAGCTGAGCGGGGTGGTGACGGTGCCGGTCGTGGACGGGCCGTCGCGGGTGGAGCACCTGGTGTGGAACGCGGCCGGGCTGACGCCGGCGGCGGCCGCGTTCCTCGACGTGCTGGGGGTGGAGCCGGACTAGCTCGGGCGCCGGAAATTGTCGGTGGTGCCTGGGAGAATGAAAGTCAGGGGACCCCCTGCGGGGGACCCCTGCGTGAGCGTGGGTCAGCCCGCCGTGCCTGTGGCCAGCAGGCCACCGTCGACGCGCACGGTCTCACCCGTGATCCAAGAAGCCCCCTCGGAGCAGAGGAAGGCCACGAGAGAGGCGACGTCCTCAGGCGTGCCAAGGCGCTTCATCGGGTACTGCTGCGCCGCCTCCTCCTCACGCCCCACGTACAACGCCTCCGCGAACTTCGTCTTCACCACAGCGGGCGCGACGGCGTTCACGCGCACCTTCGGCCCGAGCTGCCACGCCAGCTCCTCGGTCAGCCGGATCAACGCCGCCTTCGAAGCGCCGTACGCGCCGATCACGCCCGTGGACCGGATGCCGCCGATCGACGCGATGTTCACCACCGCGCCGCCGTGCTCGGCCATCCACGCCTTCCACGCGAGCTGCACGAAACCCAGCGCGGCCACGACGTTCACGTCGAAGATCTTCTTCACGGCGTTCAGGTCGGCCTCCATCAGGAAACCGAACTGCGGGTTGATTCCCGTGTTGTTCACCAGCACGTCGAGGCGGCCGAACTCCTCGACCGTGCGCGCCACGACCTCCGCGCGGGAGTCCTCGTCGCCCGCGTTGCCCGCGATCGTGAGGACCCGCCCGCCGGTGTCCGCCTCCAGCCGCGCGGCCGCCTCGGCCAGCTGGTCGGCCTTGCGGCCGGTGATCGTCACGGAGGCGCCGCGGGAGAGGAGCTCGCGTGCGATGCCGAGGCCGATGCCGCGGGACGCGCCGGTGACCAGGGCGGCCCTGCCCGAGAAGTCTTCGCTCATGCCGCGCAATCTATGCGTCCCGCCACAGGTGGGAAATTCGGTGTTGGTGATCCCGTAGAATGGTTCGCGTGATCCTCCTGGAGTAGGCCGACCCGGACGTGCCATCCCTTGTCATGCCCGGTCATTTCGCATCTGCTCGGAGTTTCTCTTGATCACCGCAACCGACATGGAGTTGCGCGCGGGCTCACGCATTCTGGTGAGCGGCGCCAACCTGCGCGTCCAGCCCGGCGACCGGATCGGCCTCGTGGGCCGCAACGGCGCCGGCAAGACCACCTCGCTGCGCGTTCTCGCCGGCGAGGGCGAGCCCTACGCCGGCGCCATCATGCGCAAGGGCGCCCTCGGCTACCTGCCGCAGGACCCGCGCGAGGGCGACCTGTCCGTCATCGCCAAGGACAGGGTGCTGTCCGCGCGCGGCCTCGACCAGCTGCTCCGCGACATGGAGAAAGCCCAGTCGAAGATGGCCGAGCTGGTCGACCCGGACGAGCTCGACGTCGCCGTCACCAAGTACGGCAAGCTCGAGGAGCGGTTCGCCGCGCTCGGTGGGTACGCGGCCGAGTCCGAGGCCGCCCGCATCTGCTCCAACCTCGGCCTGCCGGACCGCGTCCTGGCCCAGCCGCTCAGCACGCTGTCCGGTGGTCAGCGCCGCCGCGTCGAGCTGGCGCGCATCCTGTTCGCCGCGTCCGAGGCCGGTGTCGGCGCCAAGTCGAGCACGATCCTGCTGATCGACGAGCCCACGAACCACCTCGACGCCGACTCGATCACGTGGCTGCGCGGCTTCCTCAAGTCGCACGACGGCGGTCTCGTCGTGATCTCGCACGACGTGGAGCTGCTCGACGACGTCGTGAACAAGGTGTGGTTCCTCGACGCCATCCGCGGCGAGGTCGACATCTACAACCTCGGCTGGAAGAAGTACCTCGAAGCCCGTGCGACGGACGAGAAGCGCCGCCGCCGGGAGCGCGCCAACGCCGAGAAGAAGGCCGGCGCGCTGATGACGCAGGCCGCCAAGATGGGCGCGAAGGCCACGAAGGCCGTCGCGGCGCAGAACATGGCGAAGCGCGCCCAGAAGCTGCTCGACGGTCTCGACGACGTCCGCCAGAGCGACAAGGTCGCGAAGATCAGCTTCCCGGCCCCCGCCCCGTGCGGCAAGACGCCGTTGATGGCGGAGGGCCTGAGCAAGTCCTACGGCTCGCTGGAGATCTTCACCGGCGTCGACCTGGCGATCGACAAGGGCTCGCGCGTCGTCGTGCTCGGCTTCAACGGCGCCGGCAAGACGACGTTGCTGCGGTTGCTCGGCGGCAGCGAGAAGATGGACGCGGGCAAGATCGTCCCCGGCCACGGCCTGAAGATCGGCTACTTCGCGCAGGAGCACGAGACGCTCGACCACAACGCGTCGGTGTGGGAGAACATCCGCCACATGGCGCCGGACGAGCAGGAGCAGCGGCTGCGGTCGTTGCTCGGCACGTTCCTGTTCAGCGGCGAGCAGCTCGACCAGCCCGCGGGCACGCTGTCCGGCGGCGAGAAGACGCGTCTGGCGCTGGCCGGCCTCGTGTCGTCGGCGGCGAACGTGCTGCTGCTCGACGAGCCGACCAACAACCTCGACCCGGCCTCGCGCGAGCAGGTGCTCGACGCGCTGCGGCGCTATGAGGGCGCGGTCGTGCTGGTGACGCACGACCCCGGAGCGGTCGAGGCGCTGGAGCCGGAACGGGTCATCCTGCTGCCCGACGGCACCGAGGACCACTGGTCCGAGGACTACCTCGAACTCGTGCAACTGGCGTGATCTCCACCCCTCAAAGGACTACCGAGCGCGTTCTGTGATCAACTCAGTGTGATCGAATCGACCGTTCGGCGATCTCTTTGCTTGATCACCTGGCGTTCTGCCGGTTCCTGTTCGATCATTGCGACGACAGGGGCCGTCAAACGGCCCACCTGCTCGTACGGAAGGCGGGACAAGGTGGCTGACCTGAAGAAGGGTGCCCGGATCACCGGCGCCACGCGGGACAAGCTGGCCGCTGACCTGAAGAAGAAGTACGAAAAGGGCGCGAGCATCCGGGCTTTGGCCGAGAGCACCGGGCGTTCCTACGGCTTCGTGCACCGGGTTCTGTCGGAATCCGGGGTCACGCTGCGCGGTCGCGGTGGCGCCACCCGGACGAAGAAGAAGTAGCCCGAACCCAGACTGCTACTCTCCGGTAACTAGCTCCTAGTTCGCCGGAGGTAAAGATCATGCCAGTGCCTTCCATCGACGCTGGCGTGCTCGAGCGCGGTGGCGTTCGGCTCGCGATCTCCGGGCCGCGCGCGACCATCACGCTCGATCGTCCCGACGTGCTCAACGCGCAGACGCCGGCCACCTGGCAGGCGTTGCGGCACATCGGCGAACAGCTGGACCCGGACGTCCGCGTCGTGGTCGTCCGGGGTTCCGGCCGCGCCTTCTCGGCGGGGCTGGACCGGCGCATGTTCACCGGTGAGCCCGTCGACGGCGAACCCGGTGGCCTCGGCGCGATCCTGGCGCTGTCTCCCGAGGAGGCGGACGCCCGCATCGCGTCGTACCAGGCCGGGTTCTCCTGGCTGCGCGACCCCGCACGCGTGACGATCGCCGCGGTGCAAGGGCATGCCATCGGCGCGGGTTTCCAGTTGGCGCTGGCGTGCGACTTCCGCGTGCTCGCCGAGGACGCGCAGTTCTGCATGGCCGAGACCGGGCTGGGACTCGTGCCCGATCTCGGCGGCACGCTGCCGCTGGTGCGACTCGTGGGGTACTCGCGCGCGGCCGAGATGTGCGTGACCTCCCGCCGGGTGTCGGCGGAGGAGTCGCTGCGGATCGGCCTCGCGAACTCCGTCGTGCCCGCGTCCGGGCTGGACGGCGCCGTCGACGAGCTGGTGGCCGCCGTGCTGAAGCCGCTCGCGGGTGCCGTGACGGAGACGCTGGCGCTGATCGCGTCGGCCGCCTCGGGTGTGGACGCCGAGGCACAGCTGGCGCTGGAGCGCGCCGCCCAGCTGCGCCGGCTGCAGTCGTTCGCCGCCCTGTCCGCTCAGAGCTGAACCTGTCTCGGGCTGTAGCCGCCCGCGAAGGAATTGTCAGACCGCTGTGCTGTTCTAGACAGCGTGGACGGATACAGCTCTTGGCGATTCATGATGGGAGTGACCTCGGACGCGCCGTCGAAGGTGCGCCGGGGCACTTTCCGGCGTGTGCTGGCCTTCGCCCGGCCGCACCGGGCGAAGTTGGTCGTGTTCCTCCTGCTGACGGTCGTCTCGTCGGTGCTCGCGGTGTCGACGCCGCTGCTCGCCGGTCGCGTGGTCGACGCGATCGTGGGCGGCTCCGCTCCGTCCGTGGTCGTGTGGCTCGCGGTGGCGATCGCGCTGATCGCCGTGCTCGACGCCGGGCTGGGCGTGGTGGAGCGCTGGCAGTCCACGCGCATCGGTGAGGGCCTGATCTACGACCTGCGCCGCGCGGTGTTCGGCCACGTGCAGAAGATGCCCGTCGCTTTCTTCACGCGCACGCGCACCGGCGCTTTGGTGTCGCGCCTGAACAACGACGTGATCGGCGCCCAGCGCGCGTTCACGTCGACGCTGTCCGGCTTCGTCACGAACATCATCCAGCTGGTGCTGTCGCTGGGTGTCATGTTCACGCTGTCGTGGCAGGTCACGGCCCTCGCGCTGGTGCTGCTGCCGGTGTTCGTGCTGCCCGCCAAGCGGATGGGCCGCCGGATGGCGGACATGCAGCGGGAGGCGTCCGCGCTGAACGCGTCGATGGTCACGCAGTCGACCGAGCGCTTCTCCGCGCCGGGCGCCACGCTCGTGAAGCTCTTCGGCCGGCCGGACCGCGAGGAGCAGGAGTTCTCCGAGAAGGCGGCGAAGGTCCGCGACATCGGCATCCGCACCGCGATGGCCACCCGCTGGTTCATGACGGGCCTGACCCTGGTCTCGGCGCTGGCGCAGGCGCTGGTCTACGGCCTGGGCGGGTACCTCGCGCTGACCGGCCACCTGGCCGCCGGCGCCGTCGTGTCGCTGGCGCTGCTGCTGACGAGGTTGTACGCCCCGCTGACCGCGCTCGCGAACGCGCGCGTCGACCTGATGACGGCGCTGGTGTCGTTCGAGCGCGTCTTCGAGGTGCTCGACCTCGACCCGATGATCAAGGAGAAGCCGGACGCCCGCGGGGTGCCGGACGGCCCGGTCTCGGTGGAGTTCGCCGACGTCCGCTTCGCCTACCCGTCGGCCGACAAGGTGTCGCTGGCGTCGCTGGAGTCGGTGGCCACTTTGGACACTCGTGGCGGCGAGGAAGTGTTGCACGGCATCAGCTTCAAGGCCGAAGCGGGCCAGCTGGTCGCGTTGGTCGGCTCGTCCGGCGCGGGCAAGTCGACCCTGGCGTCGCTGGTGCCGCGCCTGTACGACGTCGACTCGGGCACGGTCCGCCTGTCCGGCGTGGACGTGCGGGACCTGAGCTTCGACGCGCTGCGCTCGTCCGTCGGCGTCGTCACGCAGGACGGCCACCTGTTCCACGACACGATCCGCGCGAATCTGGAGTACGCGGCCCCCGGCGCCCCCGACGACGACCTGTGGGACGCCCTGCGCCGAGCGCGCCTCCTCGACCTGGTCGCCTCCCTGCCGGACCAGCTCGACACGGTGGTCGGCGAACGCGGCTACCGCCTCTCCGGCGGCGAACGCCAACGCCTCACCATCGCCCGCCTGCTCCTCGCCAAACCGCGGGTCGTGATCCTGGACGAGGCCACGGCCCACCTGGACTCGGAGTCCGAGGCCGCCGTCCAGGAAGCCCTGACCGAGGCACTGCAGGGCCGCACCTCGCTGGTGATCGCACACCGCCTGTCGACGATTCGCGCGGCCGACCAGATCCTGGTGCTGGAACACGGCGACATCGTCGAACGCGGCACGCACACGGAGCTGATGACGGCGGACGGCCGCTACGCCGAGCTCTACAACACCCAGTTCGCGGAGCCGCCGGTGGTCGGCGTGACGCCGACGCCGAAGTTCAGCGACCGCCTGGAGGTCCCACAACCCAACTGACCCCACCGCGGCCACGGCCGAGCGAGGCGCCGGCCGCGGCCGCGGGAGGGTGCAGTCGCGTGCCGGCGTGGCCGAGGCGGCGGCCGCACAAGGGCGCGGCCTAGGTGGCGATGCTGCAGGAAAGGTCCGCCTGGACAGTGGCGGGACGGGCTCGGAGCGGTGCGCCGGCTTCGCCCGCAGCGGCAGCGCTCGTCGCGGGGTGTGGTTGTGCGGGCGGAGCGACCGCGCATCGCCGGTGGACGGTGAACGCGCCTGAGGTGCCCGCCCCGCGCCGCACTGCCCGCGCCGCACTGCCCGCGCCGCACTGCCCGCGCCGCACTGCCCGCGCCGCACTGCCCGCGCCGTTCCTGCCACACCGCACCACCAACCACCCGCCCCACACCGCACCACTAATGACCCGACCCGCACCGCACCACCAACCACCCCGCCCCGCGCTGCGCCGCCGCCCCGCTGCTCCGCTGCGCCTCATCGCGCTGCCCGCTGCCCACCGTTCCGCTGTTCCGTGCCGTCGCCGCGCCACCCCGGCTCGTCGCTCCGCCGCCCCGTCGTCCCGCTGGCCTGCCGCCCCCATCGGCACGCAGCCCTGCCACACCATCCGGCCCCACCCGCCGCCACACCAACCCCGGCGCCGCCGTCCCAACCCCGCCACCGCGCCGGTCTCGCCCAACCCCAAGGCCGCGCTCGACCACCCGGACCCAACCGATCGGTTGGGTCGCGGCTCATCCACCCCGCCGGGCGATCGGCTGATGCCCCCGGAACCCCCAGCCGCCACGGTGGAACCACCAAGGCGAGAAGGGGCGGTAATGGGCAACTCCGGGGGCGTGAGCCGGCGCGCGTTGATGGCCGGCGCGGGCGTCGTGGCGGCAGGTGGGCTGATCGGACAGGGACGGGCCGGTGCGGTGCCGGGTGCGGCACAGGGCGGGGCCGTGAAGATCGTGCCCGGTGACGTGCGGTACGAGAACCTGTTGCGGGGCAACAACTTCCGGTTCGCCGGGCGGCCCGACGAGATCCGGGTGGTGACCGAGGCCAGGCAGGTTGCCGAGGCCGTCGACGAGGCGGTGCGGGCCGGGCGGCGGATCGCTGTGCGCAGTGGTGGGCACTGCTTCGAGAACCTCACGGCCGGGGCCGGGGTGCGGACGTTGCTCGACCTGTCCGGCATGGACCACGTCGGGTTCGACGAGCGGCGGAAGGCGTTCGAGGTGCAGCCCGGCGCGACGCTCGGGCAGGTGTACCGGACGTTGTGCGCCGGGTGGGGTGTGACGATCCCCGGTGGTGGCTGTCCTGAGGTGGGTGCCGGTGGGCACATCGCGGGTGGTGGGTACGGGCCGTTGTCGCGGCGGTACGGGGCCGTGGTGGACCACCTGTACGGGGTCGAGGTCGTGGTGGTCGGGAAGGACGGCAAGGCTCGGGTCGTCACGGCGACGAGGGAGGACGACGATCCCCACCGGGAGCTGTGGTGGGCGCACACCGGGGGTGGGGGCGGGAACTTCGGGGTGGTGACCAGGTACTGGTTGCGGTCGCCACAAGGCGGTCTGCCGCCGGTGCCGCAGAACATGGTGCAGCACGTGGTCTTCTGGGATTGGGGGCAGTTCACCGAGGAGAAGCTGGGCGGGCTGCTCACGCGCTTCGGGACGTGGCACGAGCGGCACAGCGCGCCGGGGGTGCCGGAGGCCGGGCTGTACGGGATCCTCGAGGTGAAGCACCAAGCCGGGGGCATCGTCATGCTCGCTGTGCAGGCCGACGCCGGGTTGCCGGGGGTCGACGCGATGATCACGGAGTTCGTGCGTGGGGTGTCGGAGGGGCTCACGCCCGTGTTCGAGGTGCGCAAGACGACGCCGTGGCTGCACCGGATGACGTGGCCCGGCACCGGGGAGCCGGGGGACGTGCTCACGCGCCGGTACAAGATCAAGGCGGCCTACCTGCGCCGGGCGTTCGCGCCGGGGCAGGTGAAAGCCTTGTGGCGCAACCTCACCAACGCCGGCGGGCAGAACGGGAGTGTGTTGCTGATCGGGTACGGCGGGCAGGCCAACGCGGTGCGGGCGCAGGACACGGCGATCGCGCAGCGGGACGTGGTCATGAAGGCCGTCTACCAGTCGATCTGGGGTGAGGAGCAGGAGGACGCGGCCAACCTCGCCTGGGTGCGCGAGCTGTACCGCGACGTCTACGCGGACACCGGTGGCGTGCCCGTGCCGAACGACGTCAACGACGGCTCCTACATCAACTACGCCGACGCCGACCTCGCGGACCCGGCGTGGAACACCTCGGGTGTGTCCGCGCAACGCCTGTACTACAAGGACAACTACCCGCGCCTGCAACGCGTCAAGGCCCGCTGGGACCCGCGGGGCGTCTTCACGCACTCCCTCGCGGTCGAACCTGGCTAGGCTCACGCACGGGGGAGGAACGCTGATGAGCATTCCAGTCGCGCGGTGGCCGTACGCCCTGCTGGCGGTGCTGGCCGCCGCCACCACGCTCGACCAGAGGCCGGAGCCCGCCGAGTTCGTGCTGTGTGCGGCCGTCGCGGTCTGCCTCGCCGCCGGGATGGCGTGGCGGACCGGGCACCCGTGGGTGTTCGCGGTCGGGCTGACGGTGCTCACGGGCGCGTTGATCGCGTTGAACCCGCTGTTCGGGTTCCTCACCCCTGTGCCGTACTTCTACGCCTTCCGCACGGTCGCTTTCCCTTGGCAGCCCGTGGTTGTCGCATTCGTCGCGGCGACCGCGGGCACGGCCCAGGCGTACGGGGTCGACAAGTCCACGCTCGGCGGCGTCGCCATCTGGGTCGCCGTGATGGCCGGCAACGCCGTGCCGATGTGCGCCTACGCGTTCGTCCTGCGCAGGTCCGAACGGCAGGAGGCCGAACGGGAGGAGGCGCTCGCCCAGGCGAGGGAAGCGAACCGGCGGCTTGCGGAGTCGTTGGCGGACAACGCCGCCCTGCACGAGCAACTGGTCGTGCAGGCCCGCGAGGCCGGGGTGCGCGACGAACGCCAGCGGATGGCCCGGGAGATCCACGACACGCTCGCGCAGGGGCTCACCGGCATCATCAGCCAGCTCCGCGCCGCCGACGACGCGACGTGGGCGCGGCACGTCGCGGCCGCCACCGAGCTCGCCCGCGACAGCCTCGGTGAGACCAGGCGGTCCGTCGAGGCGTTGCGCCCGGAGCCGCTCACGACGGCGCGGCTGCACGAGGCCTTGCGCGGTGTCGCGGCGAAGTGGTCGGCGCTGCACGACATCCCGGCCACCGTCGTCACGACCGGGCGGGCGTGCGCGCTGCCGCCGGACGCCGAGTTCGCGTTGCTCAGGGCGGCGCAGGAGGCGCTGGCGAACGTGGCGCGGCACGCGCGGGCCAGCCGCGTCGGCGTCACCCTGTCCTACCTGGAGCACGAGGTGGCGCTGGACGTGCGCGACGACGGCCGCGGGTTCACCCGCGCCACGACGGACGGGTTCGGGCTCGAGGCGATGCGGCAGCGGATCGAGGGACTGCGGGGCACGGTGCAGGTCGAGTCCGAACCCGGTGCGGGCACCGGGGTGTCCGCCCGCGTGCCCGTGGAGGCGAGAGCGTGATCAAGGTGCTGGTCGTCGACGACCACCCGGTGGTCCGGGACGGGCTCACGAGCCTGTTCGCCCGCGACCCTGGGTTCGAGGTGGTGGGTGAGGCGGGGGACGGCGCCGAGGCGGCGAGGCTCGCCAAGGCGTTGCGGCCCGACGTCGTGCTGATGGACCTGCGCATGCCGGGCACCGACGGCATCGCCGCGACCAGGGAGCTGGCCGGCCTCACGCACGTGCTGGTGCTGACCACGTACGACAACGACAGCGACGTGGTGGCCGCGATCGAGGCGGGCGCCACCGGCTACCTGCTCAAGGACGCGCCGCGCGACGAGCTCGTGCGCGCGGTCCGGGCCACCGCGCGAGGCGAGGCGGTGCTCGCCCCGGCCGCGGCGGCGTTGCTGATGAGACGGGTGCGCACCGCCACCGCCGAGGTGCTCAGCGCGCGTGAGCTGGAGGTGCTGCGGTTCGTCGCCGGCGGCGCGACGAACCGCGACGTGGCGAAGGGCCTCTTCATCACCGAGGCCACCGTCAAGTCGCACCTGCTCAACATCTACGCGAAGCTGGAGGTCGGCGACCGGGCGGCCGCCGTCACCGAGGCGTTCCACCGCGGCCTTCTCGTGCCGCGCGACCAGCGGTTCAGCCCTTGAGGAACGCGGCCGTCGCGTTCATCGCGCTGTCCGACGACCCCGCCTTCTCCACGACCACCGCGAACGCCACGTCGCCCTGGTAGCCGACGAACCAGCCGTGCGCGGACCCGCCACCCACTTCGGCCGTACCGGTCTTGCCGGCCAGGCCGGGGATTCCGGCGAGCTGCTTCGCGGTGCCGGACGTGACCACCTCGCGCATCATCGCGCGCACCGGCCCGAGCACCCCGGCGGGCGGCCCCGCCGCGACGTCGTTCGCCTCGGAGGGCTTGCCGCGCAACAGGGTCGGCGTCGGCGTCTTCCCGGAGACGACGGTGGCGGCCACCAGCGCCATGCCGAACGGGCTGGCCATCACGTTGCCCTGCCCGAAGCTGTTCTCCACCTGCTGGTCGCCGGTGGCCGGCGGGACCTTGCCGGTGTTCGTCTCGGCGCCCGGGATCACCCAGTCGGCACCGAGGCCGAACCGCTTCGCCATGTCCGGCAGGGCGTTCGCGTCGAGCTTCGCGCCCAGGCTGCCGAACGTGGTGTTGCACGACAGAGCGAACGCGGTGTGGAACGGCAGGCTGTCGTGCCCGAAGCCCGCGTTGGTGATCGTGCGGGTGCCGATCGTGGCCTTGGCCGGGCAGGGCACGGCGGTGCCGGACTGCACCAGGCCCGCGTTCAGGGCCGCCGCCGCGGTGACGATCTTCATCGTCGAGCCGGGGGCGTACCGGCCGACGAACGGGTTGGTGCCCTGCATCGCCTTGTTCTGCGCCACGGCCAGGATCTCGCTGCTGGACGCCTCGATCGCGACGATTGCCGCCCCCTGCGGGAGCGCGTCCACCGCGGCCTGGGCCGCGGCCTGCCGGGCCGGGTCGATCGTGACGGTGATCTTCTCGCCGCCCTCGGCCAACTTGCCGTCGAGCTTCGTGAACGCGCCGCCCGCGGTGATGCCCACCTCCCAGCCGTCGACACCCCGCACGTCACCGACCGCGCCGGTGATCGTCTTGTGCAGGCCCTCCGGGAGCGACGCGGCGTCGAGCGGACTGCCACCCCGGCCCAGCAAAGCGCCGTCCGCCAGCGCCCTGCGGTAGGTGAGGGTGGCGCCCTGCGTCAGCTGCGGGTGGATGACGGTGGGGTCCCAGTGGACCTTCCACGCGCCGTCCACGCGCTTCATCGCGAGCTTGACCTCGTACTTCAGCACGGCAGAGCCCGGCATCGTCCACGTGACCGCGGCGGTGAGGTCGGTGGTCGTGGCGTCCTGTGGCGGTACCGCGGTCGTCGTCACGCTCGCCTGGTAGGCCGACGTGCCCATGCCGGCCTTGGTGGCCTCCAGGGCCGTGGTCGCCGCGTCCGGGGCGTCGGTGAAGACGGCGGCGCTCGCCGGCCCGGAGAACGCCCTGGTCAGGAACGAGTGGGCGATCTGCGCCGGAGTCTCGGCCGCCAACGCCGGCTCGTCGGCGACGACCACCGTCCTGCTGCCCGACCAGAGCATCGCGCCCGCCACGCCGACCACGGCCGTCGCGGCGAGCGCGCCGCCGATCAGGATCCATCTACGAGTCTTCTGCTCCACGTCGAATCCCCCCAGAGAAGTGCTTTCCCCGGTGGGAGACTAACGGCGAGATCCTGAGAACCTGCGGGGTTTCTGCTATTAGCCGAGCTGCGGGATGCGGGTCTGGTAGTGCCTGAGCAGGTCTGCGTTGGCCGCGTCGCCGCCCTCGACGTTCGCGCTGCGCCACAGCGGCAGTTGCACACCGGACTCCGTTGCCTTGTCGAGCAGGCGGACCATCAGCAGGTTCCACAGGAACGTCGTGGCCACCGTGGAGATCGCCGCCGTGACGGGGGCCTCGGCCGGGTAGGTCGAGTCGCCGGGCGGCACCAGGTTGTCGAGCACGACGGTCGCAACCTCGGCCAGGGTGACGCCCGCGCGGCGCGGGGCCTGCGCGCTCGACGCCACGGACGTGACGGCGACGACCGGGCAGCCCTTGTTCGCGGCCTGCTGGGCCAGCTCGACCGGGTAGTGGTTGACGCCCGAGGTCGAGAAGACGAACAGCACGTCGTGCGGGGCGAGACCGGACTCGCTCAGCACCTCGGCGGCGAGACCGGACCGGCGCTCGGCCGACGTGCTGCTGATCGCGCCGTGCATGGGGAGCAGCTCGGGGTGGTAGATCGGGCGGACGCAGGCGAGGCCGCCCGCGCGGTAGAAGGTCTCGGCGACCGCCGCCAGCGAGTGTCCCGCGCCCGCGGTGAGGAGGATTCCGTCGGCCTGGACGGCGGCCAGCACGAGCTCGGCCACGTCGTCGAGTGCGGCCGCGTTGTGCTGCTCGACGCGCGTCAGGTGAGTGCGCACGAGGTTGCCGAAGTCGGAGCCGGTCACGGTGTCGGTCGTCATGCGGGTCAGTAGTACCCGATCACAGGTGACCTCACCAGTAACCCGGGCACCACAAACCTCGATACGACGCGATGAGGGGTGCGGCGGCGCTTCGGGACAGGGGGTGGGTTTGATCAGGCGGTACTTCTACTTCTGGGTCGTGCTGGTCGCGGTGTTCACGGCCGCGGCGGCCACGAACATCGCGCTGGCGGTGACCTACTCCGAGCTGTGGCCGGTGTGGGTGGCGCTGGTCCTGCTCGTCGTCGCCGGGGGCTGCGCGCGAGCGGCGGTGCGCACCCGGCCGTAGACCTCACGCCAGCAGTGCGACCCCCAGGGCCGACGCCGTGTGCAGCACCGAGTTGCGGTGGCGCCGGGCGACGGCGAGGCCCGCGTCGCGCAGCACCGAGGCGTGGGCGCTGGCCGAGGCGGCGGAGATGCCCAGGCGGCGGGCCAGCTCGGTGGTCGTGCAGCCGCCCGCGATGACCTCCAGCGCCGCGGCGCGGGTGCGGCCGAGCAACGCCTCCAGCGACCGCCTGCCGGCGCACGTCAGCCGCACGTCGCGCGCGATCGGGTAGACCAGCACGGGAGCGCGGCTGGGGTCGCGGAGCATGATCGGCCGTTCCCGGCAGAAGTACGACGGCACGAGCACCAGGCCCTGGCCGTGCAGGTGCACGTCCCGCTGGGGGAAGCGGGACTCGATCGACAGCACCGGCCGGGTCCACGAGATCGTCGGGTGCAGCGCCGCGAGCACACCCTCGCAGCCGTGGTCCAGGAACGACCGCGCCCGCACCGCGCGGTCGGCGTCGACCACGGCCCGCACCTCGTCCCAGATCGGGACGAGCGCGTGCCGGTGGTAGGCGTGCAACGCGTCGCCGAGCGCGGTCAGGGCGGCCGTGTCGCCACCCGCCAGCAGGTCCGTGCGCGGGTCGGGGCGCGGGCAGTCGAGCTGCGCCAGGTCCGCGCGCAACGACGCGACCGGCGTCGACAGCACCTGCTCGATGCCCGCGTCCACCGGGCACGAGCCCGCCGTGGGCGTCAGGAAGTCGGGGGAGTAACCGACGGGTGGTGCGAGCTGCAGCAACCAGCGGGTGTCGTCGGGGAGCGTCGCGCGCACCGCCGTGCGCCACGGGCCGAACACCGGCGCGGCCGAGCGCTGCCGCAGCACGTGCAGGCTCAGCAGGATCTCCCACATCGGATCGGGACCGGGGGCCACGCGCACCCTGGCCAGGTCCTCCGCCGTGAAGTGGACACGCAGCACAACCAGCAGGCTGGCACAGCGGCGGGCGGCCTGTCCCGGATTCGGGACACGTGCACCGAAAGGCGCACATCGCCCACGCGGAGTGGGTCCGCGCACGGTCACAGGGGTCCCCACCTGGGTCTTTCGGACCACACCGAATGTCGTGGCGACCGTCGCCGTGCCCCGGCCAAGCTTCTCGCCGAGCGCCGGATCAGGGGACCGGTGCCACCACTGAGGGGAAGCACTTCGATGAAGCTCGCGAGGATCACCGGGGCGATCGCGGCCGCCGGTGTCGCCATGACCATCCTGACCGCGCCGGTCGCGTTCGCCGCTCCCGGCGAGACCGTCATCCCGGCCGCCGCCGAGCTCGGCGTCCAGGGCGAAGGCGTGCTGCCGCACCAGTTCCAGGTGCAGAAGACCGGCTACTGGTGCTCGGCCGCGGCCGCCCGCATCGCGCTGACGGCGCGCGGCAAGTACGTGGAGCAGTCCACGCTGGCCTCGTTCATGAAGGTCACGACCAACGGCCTGCCCAACATCAAGAACCTCGAGAACGCCCTCGACCACTACACCGGCTCGACCTACTACCAGGTCAAGCAGTGGACGACCGACGCACAGCTGCTGACGAAGCTCAAGGCCGACGTCGTCTACAACGCCAACCGCGGCCACGCCGTCGTCATCAACGTGGTCCGGCTCAACGGCCGCAGCTACTCCGGCGGCCACTACGCCACGATCGTCGGCTACCGAGCGGGCGGCAACGAGTTCGCCGTCGCGGACCCGGCGTACGCGGGCGGCGCGCTGCACTGGCTGAGCGCGTCCAACGTCTCGTCGGGCATCAAGCTCCGCCGCTACGTGGCCTGATCGCGTCGAGGTCCTCGGGCCGGTCCACGTCCGCACCGTCCGCCACGTCACCGCACTCGACGTGGCGGACGGTGTGCGCCTTCAGGTAGTCCCGCGCGCCCTGGTCGCCCGCCGCCGACGCCGTGACGCCCGCGAAGTGGCCCGACCCGATGAGCACCGGATGCCCGATCTCACCGTGGTAGGTGGCTCTGGCCAGCGCGTTCGGTTCGGCGAGCGCGATCAGCCGGTGCAGTGCCGCGACCGTGACACCGGGGGTGTCGACGGGTAGGACGACCACCGCGTCCGCGACGCCGACCGCGTGCAGGCCGGTGCGCAGCGACGAGCCCATGCCGGTCTCCCAGTGGGGGTTGTCGACGACGGTCACACCGTCGAGGACGGCCTGGTCCCGCACCTCCGCGGCCCGCGCGCCTAGCACGACGACGACCGGGTCGCAGCCGGCCGCCCGCAGGAGCCCGGCGGCCGAGTCCACGAAGAGCCTGCCGTGCAACGGGACGAGGGCCTTGGGGGACCCGAACCGGCGGCCGGCCCCCGCGGCGAGCAGAAGACCGGCCACGCGCATGAGGTGAATCTACGTCGGGGACCGGGACGAGTCGATTTCTCAGGCCCGCGCGGGCCAGGTCCAGGCCGAGCGCAGGACGTAGGCCAGGAGCAGCACCTCGAGACCGATCGAGAAGCCGTAGAAGTAGGAGTAGCTCCAGGTCTCCCCGGCCACGTTGTAGACCGTGATGGGGATGTAGAGCGCGGCCACGACGAGGTTGACGGTGCGGGCAGCACGGGCGGGCAGCGTCGTGGAGAGCAGGATCATGAGGATCGGGACGGCCATCATCGTGAGCGCGGCGGAGACGAAGGCCGGGCCCGTGTCGAACTCGTGAACGATGCCCGCCCGGAGCTGGTCGAGGAAGCCGGGCTTGTACAGGGCGAGGTAGTCGACGTAGATGTAGAGGAACATGAAGCTCGTCCACGCGGCGGCGAGCTTGGTCCGCACCGGCAGGCGCTGCTCGTCGAGCGCGCCCGGCGGGTTCTGCTGAGCGGCGGGGGACTGCTGCGTTCTCATCACGATGCTCCCTGGCGTGATCGGGTAGGTGCTTCCCACCCTCACCGACGCGGGCGGCGCGGCACATCCGCCGCGGAGCCTGTCCCGACCTGGACGTCAGCACAGCCCGGCACTTGTACTTTCGACGGATACACCCGGAGCGCGGGCCGCCTAGCCTGAGCCGATGGCCGCCTACGCACTCCGCTCGCTGTGGGCCGAACCGCGCCCCGCGAACGCCCCGGACCGCAGGCCGCTGGACTGGGTCCTGGTCGCGGTGCTGCTCTGCTGGTCCCTGCTGGAAGTGGTGCTGCGCCAGGGTTTGGCGCCCCGCCCGCTGTTGCTGGTCGCGGTCCTCGCGGTCGTCGGCCCGCTGCCGTGGCGGCGCACGCACCCGCTCGCGGCGGTCGCGATCTCGTTCGGCGCGCTGACGGTCGTCGACGTCGTCCGGATCCTCGCCGGGTCGCAGGGCACGTTGCCGAACAGCGTCGCCGCGACGCTGGTCCTGACCTACGCCCTGTTCCGGTGGGGCTCCGGCCGGGAGGCCGCGATCGGTCTCGGCGTCGTCCTGCTCTGGCTGGCCGTCACCTTCGTCGCCGACCCCACCAGCCTCGCGGACGCGGTCGCCGGCTACGGGTTCTTCCTGTTCTCCGCCGCGCTCGGTGCCGCGATCCGCTACCGCACGAAGATCCGCGTCCGCGACATCGACCAGGCCAAGGCCCGCGAACGCGAACAGCTCGCCCGCGAGCTCCACGACACCGTCGCCCACCACGTCTCGGGCATCGCCATCCAGGCCCAGGCGGGACGGGCGATCGCGGTCGCGCACCCCGAGCGCGCCGTCGAGGCCCTGGCCGTCATCGAGGACGCGGCCGCGCGCACCCTCACCGAGCTGCGCGCCATCGTCGGCGTGCTCCGCGCCGCGCACGACCCCGGGTTCGCGCCCCAGCCCGGCGTGGCCGAGGTCGAGCAGCTCGCCACCGACGGCCGGACGCGCCCGTGCGTCGAGGTGACGCTGGTCGGCGAGTTCGACGACCTCAGCCCGGCGGTCGGGGCCGCGATCTACCGCCTGGCCCAGGAGTCCGTCACCAACGCCCGGCGGCACGCCCGGCACGCGACCCAGGTCACCGTCGCCGTCACCGGCGACGCCGACCGGGTGCGGCTGACCATCGACGACGACGGCGCGACCGGCACCGGCCGCGCCCCCGACGGCTACGGCCTGGTGGGCATGCGCGAGCGGGCCTCCCTGCTCGGCGGCACCTTCCACGCGGGCTTCGCCGAACGCGGCTGGCGGGTCGAGGCCGTCCTGCCCAGAACGGGGACACCGCGATGAGCATCAGGGTCCTCATCGCCGACGACCAGCCCATCGTCCGCACCGGACTGACCATGCTGCTCGACGCCCAGCCCGACATCGAGGTGGTCGGCGCCGCCGCGGACGGCGGCGAGGCGGTCCACCTGGCGCGCCGGCTGCGCCCCGACGTCGGCCTGTTCGACATCCGGATGCCGCTGATGAACGGCATCGAAGCCACCCGGCGCCTCGCCGGCCCCGACGTCCCCGACCCCCTGCCGATCGTGGTCATCACGACGTTCGACCTGGACGAGCACGTCTACGGCGCGCTCAAGGCGGGCGCCCGCGGGTTCCTGCTCAAGGACGCCGGCCCGGCCCTGCTGACCCAGGCCATCCGCGCCGCCGCCGACGGAGACGCCCTGATCGCGCCCAGCGTGACCGTGCGCCTGCTCGCGGTGTTCGCCGACGCGCAGACCTCGCCGCACCGGGAACCGGTGGAGCCGCTCACCGCCCGGGAGGAGGAGGTCCTCGCGGGCGTGGCGCGAGGCCGTACGAACAACGAGATCGCGGGGGAGCTCTACATCACCCCGAGCACCGTCAAAGCGCACCTCGCCAACCTCATGCGCAAACTCGGCGCCCGCAACCGCGTCGAGGTCGCCATGTGGGCGCACGAGACCCGCCGCGTCTAGGTGAGGTGCTCCAGGATCAGCGAGGACGCGGCCTCGGGGATCTCCTCGGGAATCCAGTGGCTGACGTCCTCGACCATCTCGAAGCGGTACGGCCCGGTGCACCACTTCTCGGTCTCGAACGCGGCCGTGGAGCCGAACGCGACGTCCTCGGTGCTCCACACGTACATCGTCTTGACGGCGACCTTGTCCGCGACGCCGTCCGGCCGGCCCGCGCGGTACCAGTTGAGCGCGGCGGTGAGCGCGCCCGGCTCGCTCAGCCGCTGCACGTACTCCTCGACGTGCGACGGCCGGACCCGCCACTCGAACATCTGCTTGAGGGCGTGCGCGTTGTTGTCGAGCATGCGCTTCTCGGTGCTGCGCTCCCGCCAGTCGCGCATGTACTGCGACCGCATCGCCTGCTCCTCGTCGGTCTGCAGCGCGGTCCGCAGCGCACCGGGGTGCGGCGTCGAGAACACGGTCAGCGTGCGCAGCCGTTCGGGGTGCTCGATCGCGGTCCACCACGCCACGGCACCACCCCAGTCGTGGCCGACGAGGTCGAACTCGCCCCAGCCGAGCGCGTCGGCCATCGCGATCACGTCGCCGACGAGGTGCGTGACCGAGTACTCGCCGACCTGCTCGGGGCGCACGCCGGGGGAGTAGCCGCGCTGGTCGGGGGCGACGGCGCGGAAGCCGTTCGCGCCGAGGACCGCGACCTGGTGCTCCCACTCGATCGCGGCCTCGGGGAAGCCGTGCAGCAGCAGCACCGGGCGGCCGTCCTCGGGGCCGGACGCGATGGCGTCGAAGGAACCGGCCTCGGTGGGGATGCTGATGTGGTCGATCACTTTTCGCACAGTACCGGTGTGACCTGGCTCTCAAGTGCCGAGCCGAAGAGCGTGGCCTCACGAACATCAAATGTGCATCCGCATGTAGACGTCGCGAAACCGCAGGGCGGTACCAAGGCCGTTGTGCTGGTGCTGCACGGCGGACGGGAACACGGCACCGACCCGGTCCGGCGACTCAACCTCGCGTACCTGCGGATGGTTCCGCTGGCCCGCGCGCTGCGCGCACCCGGCGTCGAGGTCTGGAACCTCCGCTACCGGGTGCGCGGCTGGAACGCGCCGAGCCTCGACCCCGTCAAGGACGCCCGGTGGGCGCTCGACCGGATCTCCGAGCTGCACCCCGGCGCGCCCGTGGTGCTGGTCGGGCACTCGATGGGCGGGCGGACCGCGTTGCGCGTCGCCGGGCACCCGAATGTCGTGGCGGTGTGCGCGCTGGCGCCGTGGATCGTGCCCGGTGAGCCGTACGAGCAGCTCCGGGGCAAGGCCTTGCTGATCGCGCACGGGGACCAGGAGCGGATGACGGACCCGGCGAAGTCGCTGTCGTTCGCGCGGCAGGCGAAGACCGTGACGGACCGGGTGGCGCGGTTCAGCGTCGTCGGGGACGGGCACGCGATGCTCAAGCGCGCGAAGGACTGGACCCGGCTGGTCGTCGCTTTCGTCCACGGTGAGCTTGGCCTCGAACCGGTCGCACCGGATATCGCGAATGCGATGCGGGAGGCCTCGCCGCGAGGCCTCGACGTGCCGTTGGGAGGCTCGCGTGGCTGAGGTCGCCGTCATCGGAGCAGGGGTTGCCGGACTCACGGCCGCTTATGTGCTGCAACGCAAGCACGACGTCACGCTGTTCGAGGCCGACGACCGGCTCGGCGGCCACGCGCACACGCACGACCTGGGCGGCGTGCACGTCGACTCGGGGTTCATCGTCCACAACGAACGGACCTACCCGAACCTGATCAGGCTCTTCCGCGAGCTCGGCGTGGCCACGCAGGACTCCGAGATGTCGATGAGCGTGCGGTGCGACGGCTGCGGGCTCGAGTACGCGGGCGCGAAGAAGCTGCCGGGGCTGTTCGCGAAGCCCGGCAACGCGGCCAACGGGAAGTACCTGCGGATGCTCGCCGAGGTGACCCGGTTCTACAAGCACGCGCAGCGCGTTCTCGACCACGAGGAGGCGCACGACGTCACGCTCGGCGCGTTCCTCGCGATCGGCGGGTACAGCCGCTACTTCGTCGACCACTTCATCATCCCGCTGGTCAGCGCGGTGTGGTCGTCCGGAGCGGCGCTGAGCATGAAGTACCCGGCCTGGTATCTCTTCGAGTTCCTCGCGAACCACGGGATGCTCGCGATCGGCGGCACGCCGCAGTGGAAGACCGTGGTCGGCGGTTCGCGCACGTACGTCGATCGTGCCGTGAAGGGGCTTGGCGCCGTCCACGTCAGCACGCCCATCAGGGCCGTGACGCGCACGAGCAGCGGTGTGGAGATCCGCGACGACGCCAACGTGCTGCACACCGCGGACCACGTCGTCATCGCCACGCACCCGGACCAGGCGCTGGGCCTGCTGGCCGACCCGACGCGCGAGGAGAAGGAGGTCCTCGGGGCCTTCCAGTACTCGCGCAACGAGACCTGGCTGCACACCGACGCCTCGATCCTGCCGCGCGCCGCGGGGGCGCGGGCGTCCTGGAACCTCTACAAGCGGGCCTGCCGGGAGGCGGGCGACCAGGTGCTCGTCAGCTACCACATGAACCGGCTGATGCGCCTGGACGATCCCCGCGACTTCGTCGTCACGCTCAACCCGCACGACGTGGACCGCGGCCGCGTGCTCGCCGAGATGGTCTACGAGCACCCCATCTACACCCCGGAGTCCGTTGCGGCGCAACGACGTCTGCCCGAGATCAACACCGGCACCACCGCCTACGCCGGCGCGTACCACGGCTGGGGCTTCCACGAGGACGGCTGCGCCTCCGGCGTGCGCGCGGCGAAGCACTTCGGGGCCGACTGGTGATCTACGACGTCCTCATCACCCACCAGCGCCGGGAGCTGCTCGACCGGTCGTTCAGCCACCGCGCGTACATGTGGCTGGTCGACCTCGACGGTTTACCGAGCCTGCCCTGGTGGGCGCGGCCGTTCGCGAAGTTCGAGGCCCGCGACCACCTCGGGTCGCCGGAGAAGACCATCCGCGAGAACCTCGACGAGTGGCTGGCCGAGCGCGGCATCGACCTCGGCGGCGGGCGTGTCCGGATGCTCGCCAACGCGCGCGTGCTCGGCTACGTCTTCAACCCGCTGTCCGTGTACTGGTGCCACGACGCCACCGGCGAGCTCGTATGCGTCGTCGCGGAGGTGCACAACACCTACGGCGGCAGGCACTGCTATCTGCTGCGCACGGACGACAAGGGCCGTGCGTCGGTCGACAAGGAGTTCTACGTCTCCCCGTTCCTCGAGGTCGACGGTCACTACGTGATGAGGATGCCCGAACCGGGCGATCAGCTCTCGGTGACCATCGCGTTGCGGCAGAACGGGAAGACCACCTTCAGCGCGACGATGAAGGGCGAGCGCAGTTCGGGACTGCGCATGCTGCTGCGCCGTCCGCTGATGCCCCAGCGCGTGTCCGCGCTGATCCGCCGCCACGGAATCGCGCTCTACCTGAGGCGCGTCCCGATCATCCCCAGGAGTGATGGATGAGCACGTTGTCCCTGCCCCGCCCCGGCCAGGGCATTTGGCCAGGCCTCTTCACCGCGCCCCGGTCGCCGATGCGCGCGAGGATCGCCGAGTCGCTGTTCCGCAACGCGGTGCGCACGCTGCCGGTGACCGTCGCGCTGCCCGACGGCCGGACGTGGGGCGCGGGCGGCCCGGTCATGCGGCTCGTCCGGCCCGCGGAGTTCTTCCACCGGCTCGGCGCCGACGCCAAGATCGGCTTCGGCGAGGCCTACATGGTGGGCGACTGGGACGCCGAGGACCTCGCGGGCGTGCTCGCGGCGTTCGCGGCACGGCTCTCCACGCTGATCCCGCCCGGCCTGCAGCGCATGCGGCGGTGGGCCGAGCGCCGGCAGACCGAGGTCAACGACGTCGCGGGCTCGCGGCAGAACATCCACCGGCACTACGACCTGTCGAACGAGCTGTTCGCGACGTTCCTCGACGAGACGATGACGTACTCGTCGGCGTTGTTCGACGCCGGGGACACCGACCTGCACACCGCCCAGCTCCGCAAGATCGACGGCGTGCTCGACTACGCGGGCGTGCGCGCCGGATCGCGGGTGCTGGAGATCGGCACGGGCTGGGGCGCGCTCGCCATCCGAGCCGCCCAGAGAGGTGCCACGGTCACGTCGCTCACCATCTCCGCCGAACAGCGCAAGCTCGCACTGGACCGGGTGAGGGACGCGGGTCTCCACGATCGGGTGACGGTCGAGCTGCGGGACTACCGAGAGGAGCACGGTCAGTACGACGCCGTCGTCAGCGTCGAGATGATCGAGGCGGTCGGCGCCGAGTACTGGCCCGAGTACTTCTCGATGCTCGACCGCGTGCTCGCCCCCGGCGGCCGCGTCGGGCTCCAGGCGATCACCATGCCGCACGACCGCATGATCGCGAGCAAGGCCAGCTACACCTGGATCCACAAGTACATCTTCCCCGGCGGGCTCATCCCGTCCGTGCGGTCGATCGAGGAGTCGGTGCGCGACCACACCCGGCTCGAGATCGTCGAGTCGCGGTCGTTCGGCCTCGACTACGCCGAGACCCTGCGGCGGTGGCGCGACACGTTCCTCACCCGTTGGGACGAGGTGCGGGACCTGGGCTTCGACGACACGTTCCGCCGGATGTGGGAGTTCTACCTCGCCTACTCGGAGGCCGGTTTCCGCGTCGGGTACCTGGGGGTACAGCAATTCGGCATCGCCGAACGACTGGGCCGTTAGGACCACCTTCTGCCCCAAAAGGGTGCTCGTTGTCCCACCCGACTGGACTTCGTGGTCCTCTTTGAAGCAGGCGGTATCAATCGGCTCGCTGCGGTCTCTTCTCCAGTGAAGCCCCTAGTGTCGCTGTAGTGGAGGAGGTCGCCGGGATGGTCATGCCCACAGCCGTGCGGACCGGTGGCGGTGTCGCGGTCCTGGCGCCCGGTGCAGGCGCTGGGAGCTGGAACCAGCCAACGGTGCCGATGCGCCGTCGGGTGCACCAGGAACCGGTCTCCAACCAGTGGCTGGCCGAAGCCGAGTTCACCGACCTCGTCGACGCCGCCCTGGCCGGGGACAGACGGGCGGTCGAGCACCTGCTCGGCCGGATCCAGCCGCTGATCGTGCGCTACTGCCGCGCACGGGTCGGCGGACGTGAACGCACGCTGGTCTCGGCGGAGGACATCGCGCAGGAGGTGTGCGTGGCGGTGCTCGGCGCCCTGTCGAAGTACCGCTACGAACCCAACTCGTTCCTCGCGTTCGTGTACGGCATCGCCGCGCACAAGGTCGCCGACGCCCGCCGCCGGGCCGTCCGCAACCGCGCCGAGGTGGTGCCGGAGCTGCCGGACTGCCCGTCGCTCGAGGCGGGCCCGGAGCAGCACGCGGTCAACGGCGAGATGATGGCCCAGGTGACGCGCCTGCTGCACAAGCTGCCGCCGCGCCAGCGCGAGATCCTCGTGCTGCGGGTGGCGGTGGGCCTGTCCGCGGAGGAGGTCGCGCTGGCGGTCGAGTCCACGCCGGGTGCCGTGCGGGTGGCGCAGCACCGGGCGCTCGCCCGGATGCGGGAGATGATCGCCGAGGAGGGCTGACCCGCCCGGCGATCGCGGAGAGGGTCTCGCGGGCAGGACCAACGGGGAGTGTCCTGCGCCGAGACTGTCCGCGACTCAGGGGTGTCGCGGCGCCGCCGTCCGCAGGTCGCTGGACGCGGCGACCACCGCGGTGACCAGGATCAACGCTCCGAACACGAGCAGTGCCGCGGCGCCGCCGAGCACGTCCGCCAGCAACGCCCCGAACACCGGGGCGACCGGCGTGAGCCCACGGGCGGCGAAGTTCAGCACGGCGTCCATCCGCCCCATCAGCTCGTCGGGCACCAACGCGGTGAAGAGCGCGCCCACCGAGACGTTGAGCAACGGCGTGCTGACGGCCACGAGCATGAGAGGCACGAACGGCCACCACGCGCCGAACGGCAGTGCCATCGCCATGTCGCTCACGCCGAAGACCACGAGCACGGCGACGATGAGCCGTGCGGGCGCCACGGTAACCTTCGGCGCCAGCAACGCGCCGAGCACACCGCCCACGCCGAGGCCGGTCAGCACCAGTCCGACGAGCCAGTCCGCCCCGCCCCGCTCCTTGACCAGCACCGTGATCGGGAGCATCGCGGCCATGCCGAGCAGGTTCAGGACCAGGAACACCGCGATGATGTTGCGCAGCCCGCGCTGGCCCCACAGCCACGTCCAGGCCTCACGCAGGTCCTCGCGCATGCGCTGACGTGGCCGCTGCACGGCGCGTGGCGGGATCTTGGCGAACCACGCGCACACGGCCGCCACGAGGAACGACAGCGCGTCGGCGACGAACGGCACCGCGCGACCCAAACCGAAGAGCAGCGCACCGAGAGAGGGCCCCGCCAGATACGCCACGTGCGTACGCGCCTCCTCCTGCGCGTACGCGCTCTTGAGCTGTTCGGGAGGCACGACCTCCTTGATCGCGGTGGCGCGGGCGGGCCCGGTGAACGCGACACAGGCACCGTCCACCGCCGCCAGCACGAGGAACACCGGGATCGAGTTGGTGCCGGTGACGACGTTGAGTGCCATCGCCGCGACGGCCCCGGCCTGCGCGGTCTGGCTCCAGAAGAGGAGTCGGCCGCGGTCCCACCGGTCCGCCCACACGCCCGCCGGCATCTGCAGGACGATCAACGCCGTCGCCCGCACCCCCGCGATCACCCCCGCCCAGAACACCGACCCGGTGACCGCGATGATCAGCAACGGCGTCGCCACCGTCGTGAGCTGCGTGCCCAGCTGCGACACGGCGCCGCCGAACCAGAGCAGCTGGAATTGGACGTTCTTCCTGAGCGGGACCCCCATGACGGACGTTTCTAACGCATGATCACCGGGTCCGGGTGGCAAGGTTTACCCATGGTTGACCAGGACCCCGCCTACGACGTGCTGCTCACGGGCACCGTCTTCCTCGACATCATCTTCACCGGCCTGCCCCGCCCGCCCGCCGCGGGCACCGAGGTGTGGGCCGAGGGACTCGGGTCCTGTCCCGGCGGGATCGCCAACCTCGCCGTGGCGCTGCGCCGCCTCGAACTGAAGACGGCGCTCGCGGCCGCGTTCGGCGAGGACGCGTACGGCGACTTCTGCTGGGACGTCCTGGCCGACCAGGAAGGCGTCGACCTCTCTTATTGCCGTCGCTTCTACGGGTGGCACTCGCCCGTGACGGTCTCCATGGCGATGGAACGTGACCGCAGCATGGTCACGCACGGCCACAAGGCACCCGTCGTAGCCGATGATCTCTTCTCACCACCACCGACCACACGTGCCTGTTTTGTGCACATACAGGCAGAAGACGAGCAGTGGGTGCGCACGGCGAAGCAGAACGGCGCGAAGCTCTTCGCCGACATCGGCTGGGACCGCACCGGGGCCTGGTCGCCCGAACTGCTGCGCCGCCTCGACGGATATGACGTGTTCCTCCCGAACCACGTCGAGGCGCAGGGCTACACGCGCACCGACACCCCGGAGGCCGCCGCCCGCAAACTCGCCGAGCACGTGCCCGTGGTGGTCGTCACACGCGGCGGCGGGGGAGCGGTCGCCGTCGACAGCGCCACCGGCGAGTGCGTGGACGTGCCGGGCCTGAACGTGGCGCAGCTCGACGCGACCGGCGCCGGAGACGTGTTTGGGGCGGGGTTCGTGATGGGCACTCTGGCCGGGTGGCCGCTCGAACACCGGGTGCGGTTCGCGAACCTGTGCGCCGCGCTGTCCGTGCAGCACTTCGGTGGCTCGCTGTCGGCACCGGGCTGGGGAGACATCGCGGTCTGGTGGCGGACGGTGAGCAGGCGGCCGGACGAGGAACTGTCGCGCTACGGGTTCCTGGACGACCTGCTTCCCGACCACGCGGGCGTCGAGGTGCGCAGGGCTAGTCCGACGATCGGCCTCCGGCTACTCCGGTAGGTTGAAAACAGTCGATCAGCGGACGCAACCTCACGGGCCTCCCGCGCGACTTATACGTATAGAGAGTCTCTGGGGTTTTGCTCGGAAGGAGTTGCGGGTTTGTTCGCCGCACGCGCGTCAGGCTTGGTCAAGTTGCTGGGGTTGTGCCTGACTGCGGGCGTGCTCCTCGCCGCGATGGTGTTCCCGTTCGTCGGAGGTCTCGGGCTCGCGTCCAACCGCGCGGCCGACACGGTCGACCAGACGTCGGGTGACCTCGCGAAGGGTGAGCTGCCGCTCGTCACCACCATCCAGGACATGAACGGCGACCCGATCGCCTACCTGTACGACCAGTACCGCATCCCGTTGGAGTCCAAGGACATCGCGGACACCATGAAGGGCGCGATCCTGGCCATTGAGGACAAGCGGTTCTACGACCACCAGGGCGTCGACTGGCAGGGCATCGCCCGTGCCGCCGCCAAGGCCGGTGTGGACGGTGGGGCGACGCAGGGCGCGTCGACGCTCACCCAGCAGTACGTGAAGAACTACATGGCGTTCGTGCTCGGCGCCGACAACGAGCAGGAGGCCTGGGAGAAGGCCACCGAGGCGACGATCGGTCGCAAGATGCGCGAGGCGCGCGTCGCGCTGCAGCTCGAGCAGCAGATGAGCAAGGAGGAGATCCTCACCGGGTACCTCAACATCGTGCCGCTGGGCAACCAGACCTACGGTGTCGGCGCGGCGGCGAAGGCGTACTTCAACACCACCGCCGACAAGCTGACGGTGCCGCAGGCAGCGTTGCTCGCCGCGATCGCGAACCGGCCGTCGTCGCTCAACCCCGGCGCTTCGCCGGAGAAGGCGCTGGAGCGCCGCAACATCGTCATCGACAAGATGCGCGAGAACGGTGCGTTCGGGTCCAACGAGACCGACGCGAAGGCGAAGGCCGACGAGTTCAAGGCCCAGCCGCTCGGGGTCGTCGAGGACCTGCAGATCCTGCCCAAGGGCTGCGTCGGCGCCGGTGACGGCCCGATCTACGGCTTCTTCTGCTCCTACCTGCTCGACTACCTGCGCGAGGCGGGCATCACGAACAAGGAGCTGCAGCGCGGCGGCCTGACCATCAAGACCACGATGGACCCGAAGGCCACCAAGGCCGCGAAGCAGTCGGCCGAGCAGCAGGTGCCGAAGACGCAGAACGGCATCGCGAACGTCATGTCCGTCGTGCAGCCGGGCACCGACAAGCACCGCGTGCGTGCTCTCGTCGCGTCCCGTGACTACGGCAACAAGGCGGAGCTCGGCCAGGTGGCGCGTCCCGTGCCGGCCGAGGTGCTGCCGTTCGGCCCGGGCTCGGTGAACAAGGTCTTCACCGCGGCCGCGGCGCTGGAGCGCAACATCACCGGCATCGACAAGCCGATCGACGTCCCGAAGGTCTACTACTCGAGGGTCTACCCCAACGGCGGCGCGCCCTGGAAGGTCGAGAACGCGGGCACGTACGGCGAGAAGATGACGTTGACCCAGGCGCTGGCGCAGTCGCCGAACACCGGGTTCGTCATCCTGCAGGAGAAGGCGGGCCTGAGCAACGTCGTCGACATGGCCTACCGGCTCGGCATGCGCGAGACGCTGCAGGGCGCGAACCGCTCGGGTGAGCCCCTGGCGTCGGACAAGTCGAACGGCCCGTCGCAGGGCGACTGGACGAAGCAGAACAACGCGGGTTCCTACACCCTCGGTCCGGGCGCCACGAGCGTCCTGGAGCTGGCGAACGTCGCCGCCACCATCGTCTCCGGCGGCACCTGGTGCCCGCCGACGCCGGTGGAGCAGGTGCTCGACCGCTACGGCAAGCCGATCCCGCTCAAGGAACTGCCCTGCGAGGAGGCCGTCAAGCCGGACCTCGCGGCCTCGCTGGCCCAGGGCATGTCGCACGACACGCTCCCCAGCGGCACGGCGGCCGAGGCCGCTCGCGGTGCGGGCTGGACGCGTCCGATGATCGGCAAGACCGGTACCACCGAGGAGCACAAGTCGGTCGCGTTCCTGGCCGCGACGCCGCAGTACGCGGGCGCGGTCATGACCTACGCCGACGGCAACAACCCGCAGGTGATCTGCGCCAACCCGATCAGGCTCTGCCCCGGCAGCCGGGAGGGTGTCTACGGTGGCCAGGTCGCGGCGCCGACGTGGTTCGGCGCCATGAAGGCGATCCACGAGGGCCTGCCGACGGCCCCGTTGCCGCCAGCCGCGGCCCGGTACAAGTAAGACCCGTTCGGTCAGAGGGCCGTCGGACGCCACGTGCGTCCGGCGGCCCTTTGTCGTGACACCCGAAACACGCGAAGCCGAAGGCGAGCCGTCCTGAGCAAACGGCTTGGGCGCAAACATCTACGCAACAGGCAGCCGCTCTACGCAACAGGCGTGCCATCAACCCGCCCACAGCGCGGACCCCTGATCAGATTGCCGGGGTCTGGGGCAGAGCCCCAGGGGAAGCACCCAACAGGAACCCGCCAACGGCCCAGGGGAACCCAACAACAGAGCGCGACCCAACCCCGTAACCCACTCCTGTCACACGCGTCCCACGGCTCGGTCCAAACGACGTCGCCACGCGAAGTAGCCGCCCAGGCGCGCCTTTGCCCGCTCCGCCGCACCGCAAACCTTTCACGATTAAGCGACTGACCAGTACAAACACCACGGCGGGGATTGGTCCAGAGCGCGGTGACCTCGCCCTAAACCGATCAACTACCCAAAGTGACGATCAGTGGGCCTAATCACCTGAACCCCCACTTGGCTTGCTCGCGCCGGTCACGCGAGGTTACGTTTCCGGCCGCATGTCACGGTTCGATAACCGCAAGGACACGGAGCGCCCCCCGAAGCGGTCCAGTCCACCACCGGGCCCCCGAAGCCCGCAGCCAGGACCCCCGAAGCCCGGCGAAGCGCGGTTGCCGAACTCCCCCGAGTGCATGGAGGCAGGTTTGGCACGGCATCGTGTGAAGGGTCCGCTGGTCGACGTGATCACCAGAGTGGACCTGGACCGCAAGAAGGCCGTAGCGGCGGTCGTCGCCGCGGGCGCCCTCGCCGGCGCCGGTTTCGCCCAGGCGGCGACCACCATCACCCCGGTGGACCGCATGGTCGCGCCCGTCGCGGCCACCCAGGACCTCGCCGCGGCGATGACCGGCGAACGGCGTCAGCCGCAGCAGCAGGGGCCGCAGACGATCCACGACGTGAACGCCGGCTCCGAGGCGCGCAAGCTGCTGCAGGCCGAGCAGATCCAGGCGCGGTTCCACGTCGCCGAGGCGCTCAAGTCCGCCGAGGGCGCGTACGCGAAGCGCCAGGAGGCCGCCAAGGCCGAGGCGGCGCGGCTCGCGGCCGAGGCGGAGGCCAAGCGGCCCAAGTGCGTGCGGCCCGCCCAGGGCTCGTTCACGTCCGGCTTCGGTGCTCGCTGGGGCACGAGCCACAACGGTGTCGACATCGCGAACGCCATCGGCACGCCGATTGTCGCCGTCATGGACGGCACGGTCGTCGAGGCCGGGCCCGCGTCCGGCTTCGGGCTGTGGGTGCGCGTCCAGCACGCGGACGGCACCATCACCGTCTACGGCCACATGAACACCATCGACGTCGCGCAGGGCGCCCAGGTCAAGGCCGGCCAGCAGATCGCGACGATCGGCAACCGCGGCCAGTCGACCGGGCCGCACCTCCACTTCGAGGTGTGGGTCGCCGGCGGGCAGAAGGTCAACCCCGTGGGCTGGCTCGCCGAGCGCGGTGTGAGCCTCTAGCACAAACCGAAGCGGCTCTCCGGTCGGTCCGCCGTGCCCGAAACACGGCGGAGAGACCGGAGAGCCGTTTCGCGCGTCCGGTGACGCGAGTGCGATCCTGCTGTGCGCCAAGAAGATTCGCCCTCACCGGGAAACTCAAGAGGTGGTCGTGCGCCTCGAATCCCTTGCAAGTCCACAACGGTCGGTGTTGCGGGGTCGGTGCCCCCGATCGGGTTAACGACCGGGTGGTCTACGCCTTTGCGGTCACGCAAGGCGACGGCGCGGCGAGCGGCCGGACGGCCTCCGGGGTGGTGGAGGTGGCGTCCTGCAAGAAGATCCGCCAGGTTGATCTGGTGCCAGAGATTCCGAGACCCGCGCCGCCCGACCCGATGTCCTTGGCGTGCAACGACATCGCGTCGTCCTCGTCGGCCGTTCTCCGCGCCGGGTCACGCCTCCCGCACGGTCGACATCGGCCTGAAGTGCCGTGGCGCCACCGTGGACGGCCTATCCGGACCGGCGCGGGAACGTGGAGTGGGCGAGGTCTCAACGCGACCGGGCAGGTTCACCCCCGTGGAGCAGCCGCCCGATCTTTTGGCCCGAATCGTGCGCGGAGAGTTCGATCTCCTCTCCGGGGGCTTGATCTCTTCGAAGGACAGTTGAGAAGTTTTCCTCGTTTGATGCGTACATAAGGCCCTTACTTGCTGACAGGCCAACGGGGATCGTCGCAAACGGCTCCCCAAGTCATCAGGAGGCGTCGTGTCTGTCGGAACATCCTCTGCTGCCCTGAACCTCGCCGCCCACCTCGAACCCGCGCAGCTCGAGCTCGCCCGTCACCCGGTGCACGTCGAACTCCCCGCCGACGTGCGCGGCCGGATCGCGCGCTGCCGCGAGTTCGTGCTGGAGGTCAGCGCGTCCGGACGCGCCATCTACGGTGTCACAACGGGTTTCGGCCCGCTCGTCGCCTTCCAGGGTCGCGCGGACAGCGCGAGCCAGTGCGACAACACCATCTTCCACCTCATCACCGGCCACGGTGAACTGCTGCCGCCGGCCGTCGCCCGCGCCGCCGTGCTCGCACGCCTGTTCTCCTTGGCACAAGGGCGATCCGGAGTGTCCGAGCAGGTCGTGGACTCGCTGACTGCCATGCTGGACACCGACTTCGCGCCCGCCGTGCCGCGGTTGGGCTCACTGGGTGCCAGTGGCGACCTGCAGCCACTGGCCTATGTGGCCCATGCGTTGCGCGGCAACGGCAACGCCTTCTACCAAGGGCGGCTCATGCCGGCCATGGAAGCGCTTGCACTCGCCGGGCTCCGCACTCTCGTGCTCGACGGCCGCGACGCCCTCGCGTTGGTCAACGGCATCTCCGTCACCGCCGCCGCGCTCGGACTCGCCGTCGCGCAGGCGGTCCGCGCGCGCCGGACCGCGGAGTTGTTGTCCGCCTTGATGACCGACGTGCTCGGGTGCGGCGTCGAGTTCACGTCGGTTGGACTACTGGCGGCGTTCGGGCATCCGGACGTCGCTGAGACGGGCGCGTCCATCCGGGCCTGGCTGCAGGGCAGCACGCCGTCGGGGGAGCGCGGCCTGCAGGAGCCGTACAGCATCCGGTGCACCCCGCAGCTGATCGGCGCGACCGGCACGAGCGTGCGGCACGCGGACGAGGTGGTGCGCCGCGATCTCAACGGGGTGAGCGACAACCCGTTGTTCTTCCCGGAGACGCAGGAGGTCGTGCACGGCGGCAACTTCTTCGGCCAGCCCAGCGCCTTCGCGGCCGACCAGCTCAACGTCGCCCTGGTGCAGCTGGGCAACCTGGCCGAACGGCAGCTCGACCTGCTGGTGGACCCCCACCGCACCAACGGGTTGCCGCCGATGCTCAGCCCGCAGCCCGGCCAGCACCACGCGGTGCAGGGCGTGCAGCTGTGCGCCACCGCCACCGTCGCCGCGATGCGCAGGGCGGCCACGCCGGCCTCGACGCAGAGCCTGCCGACGAACCTGCACAACCAGGACGTCGTCCCGTTCGGCACGCAGGCCGCGCTGACCGCGCTCGACCAGGCGCGGCTGCTGCGGTACCTGCACGCGGGACTCGCGATCGCGCTGCGGCAGGCCGTGCACGTCGGTGCGCGCCGCCCGCTGTCGCCCCGGCTCGCGGCGGTGTTCGACCGCCTGGCGGACGAGGTGCCGCCGATCGAGGAGGACCGGCCGCTCGACACCGCGCTGGGGCGGGTGGCGGACGTCCTCGACAGTCTAGTGTCCGAAGTGGAGGGTGCCTGATGAGCGCTCCCGTCTGCCTCCCGCTGTGGGGGCACACGTGGGTGGACCTGCCGGTCCTGAGGATGCCGATGCCGGGTGCGGAGCTGATCCCGTGCGCAGACGGCTGCTACGACATCCCGATCCTGATCGAGACGCCGGAGGACCCGGTCGCACGCGCCGTGCACCGGTGGTTCCTCGGCCACCACGGCGCGATCGTGGTCTGGAGGTTTCTCGCGGATTCACTCGATCGGTTGATACGCGAGCGGGATTCGCGGCTAGTCCGCCTCACTGCGCTTGGATACGACGCGTACTCGGTGATGCTCGCCTATTCGGGCAGCTGTTCCCGTGAGGTGTACGAGGACGTCATCCGCCCGATGATGGTGGCGTTCGACCCGGCGTTCAGCGGGCGGTGGGCACGTGACCACGAGCCACTGCCCGGCCTGCTGCGCCGGGCCCGTGCCGCACTGGGGCCCGCGGCGGCCGCACCGCTCTCCTCCGCGAGCAAGGCGAACCTGGTGGCACACCTGGAGGTCATGCGCAGACTCGTGCCGGACGGCCCGTCGCTGCTGCGCGAGTCCGGCCGGGGGCGCGCGGCCACGACCGAGGCCGAGCGCTCCCGGTTCGACGAGTTCTTCCTCGTCAGCCGGGAGAACGTCTGTGTGAGCCGCTACCGCGCGCACCGCAGGGCGGTCTTGTCCGCGATCGGTCACGACCTCGCGAAACGCCCGCTGCGGCCCGAGTACGGAGAGACACTCAGGACGTTCGCCTCCCGACTATGAGAGAAGGCCGCGCGTGACCGACTTCAAGGCCGTGGTCATGACCCCGCAGATCTACCGCTACGTGCGCGAACAGGCAGGCCGGCCCAGCGCGGTGCAGGAGAAGCTCATCGCCCGCACGCTGGAGCTCGGCGACTCGGCGGAGATGCAGATCCCGCACGAGCAGGCGGTGCTGCTGTCGCTGCTGGTCAAGCTCACCGGCGCGCAGACCGTGGTCGAGGTCGGCACCTACACCGGGTACTCCACGCTGGCGTTCGCCCAGGCCCTCCCGCCGTCCGGGAAGGTCGTCACCTGCGACGTCTCGGCCGAGTGGACCGCTATCGCGGAGGAGGCGTGGCAGGCGGCCGGCGTGCGGGACAAGATCGACCTGCGGCTCGGCGCGGCGGCGCAGACGCTCGCCGAGCTGCCGGAGGAACCGGTGGTCGACCTGGTGTTCATCGACGCGGACAAGGTCGGGTACGTGCACTACTGGGAACTGCTGGTGCCGCGCGTGCGGCAGGGCGGCCTGCTGCTCGCCGACAACACCCTCTACTACGGCCAGGCGGCCTCCGAACAGCCCGAGGGCAACGCCGCCGCGATCGACGCCTTCAACCGGTTCGTGGCCGCCGACCCGCGGGTCGAGTCGGTGCTGGTGCCGATCGCGGACGGGCTGACGCTCGCGCGCAAGAGGTGAGGTTGTGGGCATACCGACCGGTCGGTAGGGTAGCGGGCACTGACCGGACCGGGAGGCGTTCATGGCTCGTTGGGGAATCACGCTGCCGCTGATCGGCGTGCCGGTGCTGGAGCACCGCGCGCTGGTGTCCGAGCTCGCCGGGCTCGGCTACACGGACGTGTGGTCGGCCGAGACGACGGGCACGGACGCGTTCACGCCGCTCGCCCTGGCCGCGCAGTGGTCCGACGAGCTGCGCTTCGGCCCGGCGATCGCGCCCGTCTACACCCGCGGGCCCGCGACCCTGGCGATGACCGCCGCGACGCTCGCCGAGGTGACCGGCGGGCGGTTCGTGCTGGGCATCGGCTCGTCCTCGCCCGCCATCGTGCAGCGCTGGAACGCGATCCCGTTCGAGGAGCCGTTCAAGCGCACCCGCGACACGCTGCGCTTCCTCAAGGCCGCGCTGGCGGGGGAGAAGGTGTCGGCCGACTACGACACGTTCTCGGTGAAGGGCTTCAAGCTCGAACGCCCGCCCGCCGCGAAGGTGCCGATCATGCTCGCCGCGCTGCGCCCGAACATGCTGCGCCTCGCCGGTCGGGAGGCCGACGGCGCCATCACGAACTGGCTCGCCGCCACCGACGTGCCGAAGGTGCGCGCCGAGCTGGGCGACGCCGAGCTCGCCGCCCGGATCTTCGTCTGCCCGACCGAGGACGCCGACGCCGCGCGGGCGCTCGGCCGCATGCTGATCAGCACCTACCTGACCGTGCCCGCCTACGCGGCGTTCCACGACTGGCTCGGCCGCGGCGACGCGCTGCGCCCCATGCACGAGGCGTGGGCCGCGGGCGACCGCAAGGCCGCGTCGAAGGCCATCCCGGACGACGTCGTGGACGCGCTGGTCGTGCACGGGTCGCTCGACCAGTGCCGTGCCCGCGTCGCCGAGTACCAGGCCGCCGGCGTCGACACCCCGATCATCGCGCTGCTCCCGACCGGTGGTGACCAGGCCGACCAGGTGCGCGCACTGGCACCAGGGGCGTAACCGTGCCCAGCGCGACCGAGCAGAAGATCATCGACGCGGCCGTGCGCCTGTTCGCGTCGCAGGGCTACGACGCGACGTCGGTGCAGGAGATCGTCAACGCCGCCGGGATCACCAAGGGCGCGCTGTACCACTACTTCCGCTCCAAGGACGACCTCCTCCTGGAGATCTACCGGCTGCTGATCACGGCCCAGTCCGCCGACATGGACCGGATCATCGGCCTCGGCCTGCCCGCCGCCGAGACGGTGCGCGAGATCCTGGTGTCGCTCGTCGTCTCGACGGCCGAACGGGTCGACGAGACGGCGGTGTTCGTCCGGGAGCTGCACCGGCTCGGCGAGGACGGCATGGCGGAGTTCCGCGCCGAACGCCGCCGCTACCACGAGACGTTCCTCGCGGTCGTGGAGAAGGGGCAGGCGGACGGCGAGTTCAGCTCCGCGGTGCCCGCGGACACCGTCGTGCGGATCGTGTTCGGCGTCGTGAACCAGCTGCCGATGTGGTTCCGGCCGGACGGGCCGAAGACGCCTCCCCGGCTGGCCGGGGAGATCGCGGACTTCGTGCTGGCGGGCCTGGCGGCCTGAGACGCGGCGATCGGGGCGGGAAGGTCCGCCGTGGACGGTGCCGGTCACCGGTTCCGGAGGGCCTCCAGCGCCTTGTCCGCGTGCACGTTCATCGAGAACTCGCTCTTGACCACCTCGATGATCTCGCGGCCGGCGCCGATGACGAACGTGTGCCGCTTGACCGGTGTGATGCCGAACCGGCGCTTCACCCCGAACGACGCCGCGACCTCCCCCGCGACGTCGGAGAGCAGCGGGTAGTCGAAGCCGTTCAGCTCGGCGAACTGCTTCTGCTTCGCCACGTCGTCCATCGAGATGCCCACGCGCTGCGCGCCGGCCTCCTCGAACTCCTTGGCCAGGTCGCGGAAGTGGCAGCTCTGCGCCGTGCAGCCGGACGTCATCGCGGCGGGGTAGAAGAACAGCACCACCGGGCCGTTCTCGAGCAGTTCGGACAGCGTGCGCTCGGTGCCGTCCTGGTCGGGCAGGGAGAAGTCGGGGGCGAGGTCGCCGGGCTTCATGGATCTCCAATACGCTCGGGCCGTGACCAGCATGTCCGACGTGGCCAAGGCCGCAGGGGTGTCCGCTGCGACCGTATCGCGCGCTCTGCGGGGCGAACCGGGCGTGTCCGAGGCGACCAGGCAGCACGTGAGCGAGATCGCACGGCGGATGAAGTACGCGATCGCGCGCGACGCCTCCTCCCTCGCGGGCGGGCGCCGGTACGCGATCGCGGTGCTGACGTCCGAGGTCAGCCCGGTGCTCGCGGGCGCGGAGGGCGCGCTGCGCCAGGCCGGCTACGACGTGCTGCTCTACGTGCTGGGCGACGCGGCCGCGCGGGAGAAGTTCTTCGAGGAGCTGCCGCTGGGCCGCCGGGTCGACGGCGTGCTGCTGCTGTCGATGGCGCTGTCCCCGGCCGAGCAGACCGTGCTGCGGTCGCTGGAGGTCCCGCACGTCGCGGTCGACGACCACGACCTGCGCTACGCCCTGCGGACCGCCGTCGCGCACCTGCAGACCCTCGGCCACCGCGACGTCGCCCTGGTGCTGGCCGACGGCGTCGACGAGTCGTACGACGAGATCCTGGTCGCCGCCGGGCTCTCGGTGCGTCCCGAGTGGACGGTGTGGTGCTCGCCGACCGTCGACGGCGGCGAGCAGGTGGTCGACGTGCTGCTCGACGGCGAACGCCTGCCGACCGCGGTGATCAGCTCCAACGGCGCCGCCGCCGTGGGGATCTTCCTGCGGATGCAGCGCGACGGGCGCGCGGTGCCGGACGAGGTGTCGATCGTGTCGCTGGACGGGCAGGAGCTCACCCGCGTGGTGGGGCTGACCGCGGTCGAGGGGGCGGCGAAGGAGCAGGGGGAACGGGCGGTCGCCGACCTGTTCACGCTCATCCGGGGCGGCGAGATCGAACCGGCCGAGCACCCGGTGCGGCTGGTCGTGCGCAACTCCAGCGGCCCCGCGAGCTGACGGGCGGCCGGGCCTGCCGAAGTACTGTGGCGCCATGCCTGCCGAAGAGCGCCTCACCGAGATCGCCGACCTGCCCACCACCCCCGGCTACGCCCACGCCGTGACGGTCACCGGCAAGCTCGCGTTCGTCTCCGGTCAGGTCGCGGTGGACGCCAGGGGCTGCGTGGTCGGAGTGGACGACCTGGCGGCCCAGACGCGGCAGGCGCTGAGCAATCTTCATCACGTCATCACGAGGTTTGGCGCGGACTGGTCGGATGTCGTCAAGTTCACCTGGTTCGTGCTCGACGCGTCCGAGGTGCAGACCATTCGCGACGTCCGCGACGAGATCTTGAGGCCCGCGTTGGGAGAAGTGCCCAACCCGGCCAGCACGCTCGTTCAGGTCGCGGCGTTGTTCGGGCCCGATTTCCTGGTCGAGGTCGAGGCCGTCGTCGCCGTTCCGGACGACCCATCGGATGTCTGAGGGAATGCATCTCTGCGTAGACCTCCCGACCGGCCTGCACCCATCGGGTGACCAGGGACCATTTGCTCTGGTAATGCTGAGCGAGCTGTGACATAGCTTGTAGTTGTGGAGCAGTTGGCGCGGCTGGCGGACGCTTGGGGCGTCGCCACTCGGTACGAGAACGCGGACCAGCAAGAGGTCGTCGTCGACACCGAGGTCGTGGTCGAGGTGCTGGCCCAGTTCGGGGTCGACGCGTCCACTGAGGACTCCGTCGCCCGCGCGCTCGCCGACGTCGAGCGGCGCCGGGCCGCACGGGCGCTCCCGCCCACGATCGTCATCCGCGAGTACGAGACGTACGACCTCCGCGGGCCCGCGACCATCGAGCTCGAGGACGGCACGTCGTTCGCCGTCGAACGGCACCTGCCCGACTCGCTGCCGCTCGGCTGGCACCGCGTGGTCACCGCGGAGCAGACCGTCACGCTCGCCGTCGCGCCCAGGACGCTGCCGGACGTGCCGCACACGTGGGGCTGGATGCTCCAGCTCTACGCCGCGCGCTCGAAGGAGTCGTGGGGGATGGGCGACTTCGCCGACCTCGCCACGATCGCGCGCCGGTCGGCCCTCGAGCTCGACGCGGGCGTCGTGCTGGTCAACCCCGTGCAGGCGCCGTCGCCGACGCACCCGGTCGAGCGTTCGCCGTACTCACCCGCGAGCCGCCGGTTCGCGAACCCGCTCTACCTGCGCGTCACCGACACCGCCGAGTTCCTGCAGGCCTGCCCGCGCACCCGGCAGCTCATCCGCGACCTCAAGCCCGCGAACGAGGAGCTGATCGACTACGACGCCGTGTGGGAGGCGAAGAAGCAGGCCCTGGAGCTGCTCTTCCCCGGCGGCGAGGTCGAGATGGACGACGAGCTCGCCAAGTTCGCCACGTACTGCGCGCTCGCCGAGGTGCACGGCGCGGACTGGCGGACGTGGCCGGAGGACCGCGCGGAGCCCCCGGCCGAGCGCGTCGCGTTCCACGCCTGGCTGCAGCACCTGTGCACCCGCCAGCTGCAGGACGTCCGGCTCGCCGCGCACGAGGCGGGCATGACCGTCGGCGTCATCCACGACCTCCCGGTGGGCGTGGCCCCCGGCGGCGCCGACACGTTCGCCGACCCCGAGGCCTTCGCGATCGACGTGACGGTCGGCGCGCCGCCGGACGCGTTCAGCGCGGACGGCCAGGGCTGGGGGCTGCCGCCGTGGCGTCCCGACAAGCTCGCCGAGTCCGGCTACCGGCCGTTCCGGCAGGTGCTGCACAGCGTGCTCAAGCACGCCGACGGCATCCGCATCGACCACGTCGCGGGTCTGTGGCGGCTCTGGTGGATCCCGCCGGGCCGGCCGCCGGCGCGCGGCACGTACGTCTACTACGACGCGGACGCCATGCTCGGCGTGCTCGCGCTGGAGGCGTACCGGGCCGGTGCCGTCGTGGTCGGCGAGGACCTCGGCACCGTCGAGCCGATCGTCACGAAGACCCTGCAGGAGAACGGCATGCTCACCAGCGCCGTCCTCTACTTCCAGCGTGACTACTACGCCGAGGGCGAGCCGCTCATCCCGCCGTCGCAGTGGAATCCCAACCAGATGGCGAGCATCTCGACGCACGACCTCCCGACCGCGGCCACGTTCTTCGCCGGTCCGGACGGCCCCGACTTCGACGAGCTGATGCGCCAGGAGGGCGTCAAGGCCGCCGACCGCGTCGAGGGCGCCCACGAGCTCCTCGCCCAGGCACCCTGCGCGTTGGTCCTGACCTCACCCCAGGACGCCCTGCGGGAGACCCGGCAGCCGAACGTGCCGGGCACGATCGACGAGCACCCGAACTGGAGAATTCCCCTACCGGTTCCGCTGGACGACTTTTTCCCACGGGTTCGTGAGATCACCCGTCCACTGCGCAGTCGCGGAAGATGAAACTTTTGCGTAACGGCAGGTCATGGACCTGAGGAGTACTGTTAGGCCGTCACCCGACGGCGGAAGACGAACGTTCTTGGAGGTGGCGTACCCGATGAGCTCAGCCGTGAGCACGCGGACACCGACCGGCGTGCTGGAACTGGCCGTCGAGCAGGTCCTCGCTTCGGTGAGACCGACCGCGCTCGGCGACCCGGTGGCCGGGGCACGGCGCGCGGAGGAATCGCTGCGTGACGCGCTGCGGGACGCGGGTCCCGTGGACGACAACACCGCCCTGCAGCACGCCCTGGCGTGCGCGGAGGCCGCGTGCGAACACCTGAAGTACGCGGAGATCCAGGAGGCCCGCACGTTGCTCACGGCCGCACGTGGGCAGCTTGTTCTTGCACACGAACGAGCGTGATGCCGGGAACGGGTTAGCCGGATAGGGTCGGCGGGTAGCTAGTCCCCGTGACGAGGAGCAGCAACATCGTGCGACCCTGGCCTGGCAGGCCCTACCCGCTCGGCGCCGGATATGACGGCGTGGGCACCAACTTCGCTCTCTTCTCCGAAGTCGCGGAGTACGTCGAGCTCTGCCTCTTCGACGAGGACGGCACGGAGACACGAGTGAGGCTGCCGGAGGTGGACGGCTTCGTCCACCACGGCTACCTGCTCGGTGTCGGTCCCGGCCAGCGCTACGGGTACCGCGTGCACGGCCCGCACGACCCCTCGCGCGGCCTGCGCTGCAACCCCAACAAGCTCTTGATCGACCCGTACGCCAAGGCCATCTCCAACGGCCTGGCGTGGGACGAGTCGCTCTACGGGTACAAGTTCGGCTCGCCGGACGAGCGCAACGACGACGACTCCGCGCCCCACGTGCCGAAGTCCGTGGTGGTGAACCCGTTCTTCGACTGGACGAACGACCGCTTCCCGCGGACGCCGTACAACGAGAGCGTCATCTACGAGGCGCACGTCCGCGGCCTCACGATCGACCACCCCGAGATCCCGCCGCGCCTGCGCGGCACCTACGCGGGCCTCGCGCACCCGGTGATGATCGACCACCTCACCAAGCTGGGTGTCACCGCGGTGGAGCTCATGCCGGTGCACCAGTTCATCAGCGACCACACGCTGATGGAGCGCCGGCTCAGCAACTACTGGGGCTACAACACCATCGGGTTCTTCGCGCCGCACGACGGTTACGCGGCGTTGCCGCTCAACCAGGTGCAGGAGTTCAAGGGCATGGTCCGCGCCCTGCACCAGGCGGGCATCGAGGTCATCCTCGACGTCGTCTACAACCACACGGCGGAGGGCAACCACCTCGGCCCGACGCTCTCGATGCGCGGCATCGACAACGAGTCGTACTACCGGCTGGTCGAGGACGACCCGAAGTTCTACATGGACTACACGGGCACCGGGAACTCGCTGAACGTGCGCGCGCCGCACACGCTGCAGCTCATCATGGACTCGCTGCGGTACTGGGTCACCGAGATGCACGTCGACGGCTTCCGGTTCGACCTCGCGGCCACGCTCGCGCGCGAGTTCTACGACGTGGACCGGCTGGCGACGTTCTTCGAGGTCGTGCAGCAGGACCCGGTCGTCTCGCAGGTCAAGCTGATCGCCGAGCCGTGGGACGTCGGTCCCGGTGGCTACCAGGTCGGCAACTTCCCTCCACTGTGGACCGAGTGGAACGGCAAGTTCCGTGACACCGTCCGCGACTTCTGGCGCGGCGAGCCGGCGACGCTCGGCGAGTTCGCGTCCCGCATCACCGGCAGCAGCGACCTCTACCAGGACGACGGCCGCCGCCCGTACGCGTCGATCAACTTCGTCACCGCGCACGACGGCTTCACGCTGAACGACCTGGTGTCGTACAACGAGAAGCACAACGAGGCCAACGGTGAGGACAACCAGGACGGCGAGAGCCACAACCGGTCCTGGAACTGCGGCGTCGAGGGGCCGACGGACGACGAGGAGGTCCTCACCCTCCGGCGGCGCCAGCGGCGCAACCTGATGGCGACCATGGTGCTCGCGCAGGGCGTGCCGATGATCGTGAACGGCGACGAGTTCGGCCGCACGCAGAACGGCAACAACAACGCCTACTGCCAGGACAACGAGGTGTCCTGGGTGGACTGGTCGCTGCTCGAGGCCAACTCCGAGCTGATGGAGTTCACCTCGGCGCTGACCGCGTTCCGCAAGGCGCACCCGGTGTTCCGGCGCCGCCGGTTCTTCGCCGGCCGCCCGATCCGCAAGGGCGAGGAGCTGCGCGACATCGCGTGGTTCACCCCGTCGGGCGAGGAGATGACCGAGCAGAACTGGGAGGACGACTTCGGCAAGTGCATCGTCGTCTTCTTCAACGGCGAGGGCATCCCCGACCTCGACTCGCGCGGCATGAGGGTGGTCGACGACTCGTTCCTGATGGCGTTCAACGCGCACCACGAGGACATCGAGGTCACGCTGCCCGACGCCGAGTACGGTCCGGAGTGGAGGGTCGTGGTGGACACCGTGACCGGCGAGGTCGGCAAGGGCGAGAAGCCCCTCGCGGCGGGGGAGACCCTGAACCTCACCGCGCGGTCGCTCGTCGTGCTGCAGCGGGTGGGCTGATGGGCGCGCCGTCCTCCACCTACCGCGTCCAGTTCACCCCGTCCTTCACCTTCGCCGACGCCGCCGCGGTCGCCGACTACCTGGCCCGGCTGGGGGTCGGCGCGCTGTACGGCTCGCCGATGCTTGACGCGCGCGAGGGATCGACGCACGGCTACGACGTCACCGACCCGACGAAGGCGCGGCCCGAGCTCGGCGGCGACGAGGGCCGGGTCGCGCTGCAGGACCGCCTGCGGGAGCACGACCTCGGGCTGGTCGTCGACATCGTGCCGAACCACATGGTCGTGCCGAACCCGTGGTGGGAGGACGTCCTCGAGAACGGGCCGGCGTCGCCCTACGCGCGGTACTTCGACATCGACTGGTCCTCGGGCAAGGTCCTGCTGCCCGTCCTCGGCGAGGACGCCGAGGACGAGGTGCACGAGCACTACCTCAAGGCGAACTGGCGGCGCGGCAACACCGAGCTGAACTACCGCCGGTTCTTCGACATCACGGAGCTCGCGGCGATCCGCGTCGAGGACCCCGAGGTGTTCGAGGCGACGCACCGCGCCGTGTTGTCGTGGGGCGTCACCGGGTTGCGCATCGACCACCCGGACGGGCTCGCCGACCCCGGCGGGTACTTCCGGCGGCTGCGCGAGCACTTCGACGGCTGGCTCGTCGTCGAGAAGATCCTCGGCCCGGACGAGGAGCTGCCGCAGAGCTGGCCGGTCGACGGCACCACGGGCTACGACGCGCTGCGCGAGATCTGCGGCGTGTTCATCGCCCCCACCGAGGCGTTCGGCGGCGACTTCCACGAGGTCGAGCACACGTCGCGGCAGCAGGTCGCGGACTCGATCCTGGTGGCCGAGGTGCGCCGGATCGCCCGGCTGGTCCAGGGCGTCGAGTTCGAGGACGCGTGCCGGGCCGTGGCCGAGGTGATGGTCAACTTCCCGGTCTACCGCTCGTACCTGCCGGAGGGCCTGCGCTACTGGGAGACCGCGGTCCGGCTGTCGCGGTCGCCCGCGGTGCGCGCGCTCGACGAGCAGGTCCGTGCCGACCCGCACGGCGAGCTGGCGACGAGGATCCAGCAGACGTCCGGCATGGTCGTCGCGAAGGGCACCGAGGACACCGCGTTCTACCGGTACACGAACTTCGTGGCGCTCAACGAGGTCGGCGGCTCGCCGGACCGGTTCGGCCTGCCGGTGGAGGAGTTCCACCAGCGGGCGGCCCGGCGCGAGGCCGCGGAACCGGCCGCGATGACCGCGCTCTCGACGCACGACACGAAGCGCTCGGAGGACGTCCGGGCGCGGCTCGCCGTGCTGGCCGAGATCCCCGAGGCCTACCTGGCGTTCGAGGCCGCGATGACGGAGAAGCACGGCATCTCCGAACCGACGCTGAACCGCCTCGCGTGGCAGTCGGTCGTCGGCGCGTGGCCACTCACCGAGGACCGCCTCGGCCAGTACCTGGAGAAGGCGTCGCGCGAGGCCAAGATCAGGACGTCGTGGGTCGACCGGGACGCCGAGTTCGACGCCGAGGTGGCCGCGTGGCCCGCCAAGGCGCTGAACGAGCCCGAGGTCGCCGCCTTCGCCGAACGGATCAAGGCGCCCGGCTGGGTGAACTCGCTGGGGCAGAAGCTGGTCCAGCTGACCGCCCCCGGTGTGCCGGACGTGTACCAGGGCACCGAGCTGTGGGACCTCTCGCTGGTCGACCCGGACAACCGCAGGCCGGTCGACTACGACGTGCGCCGGGACCTGCTGGCGCGCATCGAGTCCGGCTGGCTGCCGGAGGTCGACGACTCGGGCGCGGCGAAGCTCCTGGTGGTGCACAAGGCTTTGCAGGTGCGCAAGCGCGGCCTGCACGGCTACCGGCCGCTGCGCGCCGAGGGGCCGGCCGCGGACCACGTGCTCGCGTTCCAGCGGTCCGGGGTGATCACGGTGGCGACCCGGCTGCCGGTCGGGCTGGAGCAGAAGGGCTGGCAGGACACGGTTCTGCCGTTGCCGGGCGCGGGGTGGACGGACGTCCTCACCGGGCGTCCCGCGACCGAGGACCTGGCCTCGTTGCTCGACACCTATCCGGTAGCGCTGCTGGTGCAGGGGGATCAGTGAGCTTCTCCGTCTGGGCGCCGACGCCCGAGTCGGTGCACGTCCGCGTCGACGGCGTCGACCACGAGATGAAGCGCGACGGCGACTGGTGGCACTCCGAGGCCGAGGGGACGGACTACGCGTTCGTCATCGAGGGCGAGGCGTACCCGGACCCGCGGTCGCTCCGGCAGCCGAACGGCGTGCACGAGGCCTCCCGCGTGTACCGCCACGACTTCGAGTGGACCGACGGCGGCTGGACCGGCCGCGCGCTGCCCGGCGGCGTGATCTACGAGCTGCACATCGGCACGTTCACGCCGCAGGGCACCTTCGACGCCGCCATCGCCAAGCTCGACCACCTGGTGGACCTCGGCATCACGTTCGTCGAGGTCATGCCGGTGAACAGCTTCGACGGCGTCGAGGGCTGGGGCTACGACGGCGTCCTGTGGGGCGCCGTGCACGAACCGTACGGCGGGCCGGACGGGTTCAAGCGGTTCGTGGACGCCTGCCACGCCCGCGGCCTCGCCGTGCTGCTCGACGTGGTCTACAACCACCTCGGGCCGTCCGGCGCGTACCTCGACCGGTTCGGGCCGTACTTCGCGGGCCGCAACGACTGGGGTCCCGGCCTCAACCTCGACGGGCCGCGGTCCGACGAGGTGCGCCGCTACGTCGTCGACAACGCGCTGCAGTGGCTGCGGGACTTCCACGTCGACGGGCTGCGGCTCGACGCCGTGCACGCGCTGGCGGACTCGCGGGCGACCCACGTGCTGGAGCAGCTGGCGGTCGAGGTCGACGCGCTCTCGGCGGCCGTCGGCAGGCCGCTGACGCTGATCGCCGAGTCCGACCTCAACGACGCGAAGCTCGTGACGGCGCGCGAAGGCGGCGGGTACGGCCTGCACGCGCAGTGGTCGGACGACCTGCACCACTGCCTGCACGTCGCCCTGACCGGGGAGACCTTCGGCTACTACGAGGACTTCGCGGCGCCGGGAGCACTGAAGACCACGCTCGAGAAGGTGTTCTTCCACGCGGGCACCTGGTCGTCGTTCCGGGAGAAGCACCACGGCAAGCCGGTCGACACGGCGCTGATCCCCGGCCACCGGTTCCTCGCCTACACGCAGAACCACGACCAGATCGGCAACCGGGCCGCCGGCGACCGGCTGCCCGCGACCGTGTCGACGGGGAAGTTGTTGTGTGCGGCGGCGATCGTGCTGACCTCGCCCTACACGCCCATGATCTTCATGGGGGAGGAGTGGGCGGCGTCCACGCCCTGGCAGTTCTTCGCGTCGTTCCCGGACCCCGGGCTCGCGGAGGCCGTGCGGACCGGCCGGCGGCGGGAGTTCTCCCGCCACGGGTGGGGCGAATCGGACGTTCCGGACCCGATGTCGCCGCAGACCGTGGAGAACTCGCGGCTGAGGTGGGACGAGGCCGGTGAAGGCGACCACGCACGTGTCCTGGAGACCTACAAGGCCCTGATCGCGTTGCGGCGCTCCCGCCCGGAGCTGGCCGATCCGCGACTGGACAGGTTCCTGGTGGTGCAGGACGGGGAGTGCTTCGTGTTGCACCGCGGTGAGACCCGCGTGGTGGTGAACTTCGGCACGACCCCCGTCCCGCTGCCTCAGGGAGACGTGCTGCTTACCTCCTCGGCGATCCCGTCGTCGCTCTCACCGGAGTCGTTCGCGGTGGTCGCGTCGACGTGATCCCACAGCATCTGGTCGGCCAGGTCCACCGGCCGACCCAGGTGCGCGTGCACGAACGCCCTGACCAACCGGTCGGCGGCGACGTGCAGCTTGATGTTGTGGTGCTGGGAGATGTGCACCAGCAGCTGGAACGCCTGCTGGGGTGTGCAGGGTTTGCGTGCGGCGATCAGGCCTGTGGCCTGCCCGATGACAGTCCGGGACACCAGAGCTTTGCGCAGCCCCGCCACCTCGGCCTCGAGGGCGGTGATTCTCGCGGACGACACCGCCAGCTCCTTTCGCGTCGTCGTGGTCACAGCGGCATGCCGGTGTGTCGACGGGCTCTGGAGATGCGTTGCGAAGGGCGGGCACACCCAGAGCAAGCCGTCACACCGGCTTGCGGCTGGGTTCTCAACCGCGAGTGATCACCTTATCAAGGGTTTCGATCGGTGCTCGCCGGGTAACCGAGTTGCATGGGTGCCGATGAGAAGTTCGAGAACAAGGCCGAAGAGCTCAAGGGCCGCGCGAAGGAAGCCGTCGGTGACGCCACGGACAACCAGCAGTGGCAGGCCGAGGGCCGCGCGGAGCGCGCCAAGGGAGCTCTCAAGCAGGCCGGCGAGAAGGTCAAGGATGCCTTCAAGTCCACCAAGTGACACTGACGGCGCCGCCCAGTTCGTCCCCGAGGGGAAGAGCTGGGCGGCGTTGCGTTCGGCGGCGGAGGGGTGCCGGGGGTGTGACCTCTTCCACGACGCCACGCAGACCGTGTTCGGCGAGGGGCCGGTGCCGGCGAGGCTGATGATGGTCGGCGAGTGCCCCGGTGACCGCGAGGACACCGACGGTCATGTGTTCGTGGGCCCGGCCGGGCGGTTGCTGGACAAGGCGTTCGCGGCGGCGGGCATCGACCGCTCGAAGACGTACCTCACGAACGCGGTGAAGCATTTCCGGTTCACCGAGCGCGGCAAGCGCCGGATCCACCAGACGCCCCGGCGGAGCGAGGTCGTGGCGTGCTTCCCGTGGCTGCGCGAGGAGATCCGCGTGGTGAAGCCGCGGTTGGTCGTCGTGCTGGGGTCGGTGGCGGCCAAGGCGCTGCTGGGGCCGTCGTTCAAGCTGACCGAGCACCGGGGTGAGGTGCTGGAGCACGACGGGCTGCGGGTCGGGGTGACGGTGCACCCGTCGGCCGTGGTGCGGGCCGAGAACTTCGGCGAGGCCTTCGACGCGTTCGTCGCGGATCTCGAGGCCGTGCGGAAGGCCTGAGCTCCCGCCTGTGGTGGCAGGGGAAAGGCATACCGCCGACGGCGCTCGCGGAGATCCGAAAACGGGACAACCCCCGGACGACTCCTGCGCGAGCAGGCCGAGCGGGACCAGCGCTCGAAGTCCGGGGGTCGGGTGGCTGCCTGGGTTTACGACTAGGCGTCACCAAAGGCGGTCCTAGCGGACAGCCACCTCACGAGTCCTGTAGCTATACAACTTGGGACCACCTCCTCTCTTGTGTACTGCGAACCTATGCCTCGATCGCCAGGCCTCGCAACGGACTTTTCTCACGCCACCCGGCGCCCGCGTTTCGCGTAGAATCCGCAGGCATGGTGCGCATCCCCCTGACGTCACTGGAACGGGAGCGCGGCAGGCGGCTCGGTCAGTTGCTGAGGGACGCCCGCGGCGAGGAGAGCATGGTCGAGATCGCGGCGCGCGCCGGTCTCTCCGCCGAGACCGTGCGCAAGATCGAGACGGGACGCGCGCCCACGCCGTCGTTCTTCACCATCGCCGCCCTCGCCGGTGCTCTCGGGATCTCCCTCGATTCCATCAACGAACTGCTGGCGCCGCAGAGCCGTTCGGCTTGATACCCACGATGGTGGGGCATTTCTCCTCCGGCGTTCCCACGAAAGTCTGAGTCGGTCGCCGGATTCCGGAACGATCCTTGACGTCGCTTCCCGACCCGTGCTCCGGTGGAGTCGCGAGATTCGCACTTCTCGAAGCAGGGGGAAATGGTGAAATTCATTTCAGCAGTGGTCGCCGCGTTGTTCGCGTTCACCCTCGTCGGTGCGCCGACGGCGTCCGCCACGGCAGAAGCGCAGATCAGCAGGGGTGAGTTGCTCAAACGAGCGGCGGTGTGGCTGACCGCGAACAACGGCAAACAGGTGCCGTACAGCATGTCGAAGTACTGGAAGGACGGGTACCGGCAGGATTGTTCGGGCTATGTCTCGATGGCTGCGAACCTGGGCAACGGAAATCCCAAGGGCGGTCCGAACACGGTCGCCCTCGCGACCAGCAAGTACACGACGCCGATCAAGATCGCCGACCTGAAACCCGGCGACCTGTTCATCGACCCGGTCGACGAACCCGGCGACGACTTCCGCCACGTCGTGATCTTCGAGAAGTGGACGAAGGCCGACAGGTCGCAGTACATGGCGTACGAGCAGCGCGGCAGCCACGGCACCGACCACCGCGCGCTCACCTACGGCCTGAAGGACAGCAAGTACAAGCCGTACCGGCTCAAGAACGTGACGGGCTGACCGTCACGCTCGATCGTGGCCGCGCAGGCGCAGGGCCGACCGGCTGAGCGCCACCGCCGCCACGACGGCGACGAGCACGCCCGTGGACAGGATCTGCCCGCGGGCCTGCTCGTCGCTGAGCATCAGCACGATGATCCCGGCGATCGCGGCCAGCGCCAGCCACGACAGGTACGGGTAGCCCCACATCGGCACGGCCGGGTTCGTCATGGTGCGCCGCAACCGGATCTGGGACACGGCGATGAACCCCCACACGACGAGCAGCGCCGAGCCCACCGCGTTGAGCAGCAACAGGAACACGGTGTCGGGCCACAGGTAGTTGAGCAGCACGGAGAAGAAGCCGAACGCGGTCGACGCGAGCACCGCGTTGCGCGGCACACCGTTCTTCTTGTCCAGCAACGCTTTCGGTGCCTCGCCGCGCTCGGCGAGCGAGCTGAGCATGCGCGCGGCGCCGTAGAGGGTCGCGTTGATGGCGCTGAGCAGCGCCACGAAGATGACGACGTTCATGATCTGCCCGGCCGCCGGGATCCCGATCCGGTTCAGCACCGCCACGTACGGGCTGGCGCCGACCTCGGAGTCGTTCCACGGCAACAGGGTCACGACCACGGCCAGCGAGCCGAGGTAGAAGACGAGCAGCCGGGTCAGGGCCGTCCGGACGGCCTTCTTGACGGCCTGCCTCGGGTCCTCGGCGTCGGCCGCGGCGATCGTGACGACCTCCAGGCCGCCGAACGCGAACACCGTGGCCATGAACGCGGCGATCACGCCGCTCCAGCCGTTCGGCAGGAAGTCCCGCAGGTTGCTCGCGCCGGGGGAGTCGACGCCCGGCAGCAGACCGGCGATCGCCGCCACGCCCAGTGCGAGGAAGAGCACGATCGCGGCCACCTTCAAGCCCGCGAACCAGAACTCGAACTCGCCGAAGTTGCGGACGTTCGCGAGGTTCACGGCCGTGAGCACGCTCATGAAGAGCAGCACCCAGGCCCACTGCGGCACCACGGGCAGCCAGCCCGACGCGATCTTGGCCGCACCGGTCGCCTCGACGGCCAGCACCACGCCGACGGTGGCCCAGTACGTCCAGCCGACGGTGAACCCGGCCCACGGGCCGAGCGCCTTCTCGGCGTGCACGGAGAACGCGCCGCCGCTCGGGTACTCGGCGGCCATCTCCCCGAGCATGCGCAGCACCAGCAGGGCCAGGACCGCGGCGAGGCCGAAGGAGAGGAGGACGGCCGGGCCGGCCAGCGCGATGCCGGCACCTGTCCCGACGAAGAGCCCCGCTCCGATCACGCCTCCCAGCGCGATCATGGTGACGTGCCGTTCCCGCAGGTGAGTCACGCTTTCAAGCCCCGTTCGAGTGTGCCGCTGGCGGCCCGATAGTGAGTTCATGGCGGCGGAGAGTCAAATCGTGTGATCGGAGTTACACCGCACCGCGACAGTGAGGGTGGGATCCATGAACTCGCCTGAGGGAGTACTGCCCGCCGGAGTCCTGCCCCGCCTCGACACGTTCGCCGGCGCGCTCGAGCGGTACGCGAAGTGGGGGTGGCTGGTGCTGCGGTCGGAGAACCGGGTGCTGCTCACCACCGACCACACCGTGTCCGCCGTGGAGATGGCCGCGGGGATCGGCCGGGAGGTGCACGACTACCTCTCCGTGCGGATGCTCGGCGGACCGGTGGTGCTGCTGCCGTCCGTGAGCGGGATGCCCGGCCGGTGGCTCGTCCTGACCGAGTCCGCCGACGAGGCGTCGCAGGTGAACCTGATCCGGTTGCGGGCCAGGGGCGCGCTGACGCACCGGCTGGGCACGCTGGTCCCGTTGCCGCCCTCGCGGATCGACGGGGGCGGCGTGCGGTGGCTCGGGGACGTGCCGGGCGCGAAGCCGTTCCTGCCGCCGTTCTCGGCCGTGGTGGCGGCGCTGCGGGCGGTCACGGAGACGGCCGGGCCGCGCTGACCGGTCCGGTCAGGCCGGTGGCAGCACGTTCGCCCGGAACTGGTGGAGGGTGTTGCCCCGCTTCGCGAAGTTCAGCACCACGTACGTGCCGTGGCGGCCCTGGGCCAGTCCCACGCCGATGCGGTCCGACGACTTCCAGACCATCGCGGTGAAGTGCAACACGGAGTAGTCGAGGTTCGCCTGCGTCATCTCTTCGGCGTAATCGTAACGACGCGATTCGCCGTACCAGTCCTCCAGGGCTTTCACGATCACTGAATCGATTGTCCTGGTGCGCCCCGCCTTGTACAGGTTCTCGCCGTACGCGTTGTCAGGGCGGTGTTCGAAACGGTTTTCCGCGTGCAGGTGGTCCGCCCATTCTTGCGCCGTTCTTGACACTTCGGAATCGAGGGAGAGGGGCGTCACCCTGTGCATTGCGCGGTACGAGTTGACGAGTTCCACCGCCTTCGTGACGGGGTCCGCGGCCTGTGCAGGCGCAGTGGGGAACACCAGGGCTGCCGCCACAGCGATTACGGTGAGCATCTGACGCATGACGCTGTTGTCCCCCAAATGGTGCACGGTGGGCAAGGTTGTCCGGCGAATCTGCCGTCTTGATAGGCGCTGCGTAGTCGTGGTGTAGCCTTGCGGTGTGACTCAGATCACCAGAGGTCTAGGCGATGTGAAGTTCTCATTGCGAGTGCTCTGAGTTGCTTGCGGCTACCCCGGTTGCGGTGCAAATTCACTCCACAGGACGCTGCTGAGGCTCTACGGTTTATGAGGTCGACACCAGCGGAAGGAGCTTGGCATGGACGGGCACGACATTCTCGCCGACGAAGACGGTCACGTTCGCGGGTACGACTAGGACTCGCTCATTGGCCGCGTGAGGGAGTCACCCGAAGCGACTCCCTCACGGCCTGAGCGGTTTTGGGGCGAGTTGTTCGTTCTTGACCGGAAATGCGTCAGGCGCGCGGCGGCGCGGTGCTGGCGCGGGCGACGAGCGTCGTCGGGAGCTCCCGGTGCTCCGGCTCACCGCCGTCGAGCAGGGACGCGAGCAGGTCGACCGCCACCTCTCCGGCCACCTCGGTCGGCATGTGGACCGTGGTCAGCGCGGGGTGGCACATCGTCGCGTAGAGGATGTCGTCGAACCCCGTCACGCTGATCTGCTCCGGCACCCTGACGCCGTGCTCGGCGAGGAAGGCGAGCGCGCCCAGCGCGATCAGGTCGTTGTAGCAGACGAACGCCGTCGCGCCGGTCCGCAGCGCCTGCTCGGCCGCTGCGTAGCCGCCGCCGAAGTTCGGGTCGAACGAGCCGAGCAGCCGGGCGCGGCCCGCGAGGCCCTGCATCCTGCGGTTGTTCGACCACGCCGCCGCGGGCCCGCCGAGGTAGACGTGGTCCCGGTGCCCCAACGACTCCAGGTGCGCGACCACCTGCTCCATGCCGGACGCGCTGTCCATCAGCACCGACGAGACGCCGGGCACGATCCGGTTGATCAGCACCAGCGGGGTCGCCGCGGCGAGGTCGACGATCGCCTCGTCGGACAGCAGCGACGCGCACAGCACCACGCCGTCGACCTGCGCCGCCATCGTGCGCACGAGCTCGGCCTCGGTCTGCGGGTCCTCCCGGCTGTCGGTGAAGAACACCGAGGTGCCCGCCTCGCCTGCCTTCGTCTGCACGCCCCGCAGGATCGAGGGGAAGAACGGGTTGAGCAGGTCGGGCACCACGATGCCGAGGTTGCCGGTGCGGCCGGTGATCAGGCTGCGCGCCGCCCGGTTCGGCTGGTAGCCGAGCCCGGCGACGACGTCCAGGACCCGTTGCCTGGTGGCCTCCTTGACGAGGCCCGGCGCGCTGAGCGCCCGCGACACCGTCGACACGGAGACCTGAGCCTGCAGAGCGACATCCCTGATCGTGACCGCCACGGGTGCATCATGGCAGTCAAGGTCAAGAACGACCCATTCATCGGAGGGCTGCCGGTCAGAGCTCCAGGCCGGTCAGCACCAGCACGCGCTGCTCGGTGAGGTCGTCCATGGCGGCGCGCAGGCCCTCGCGGCCGATGCCGGACTCCTTCACCCCGCCGTAGGGCATCTGGTCCGCGCGGTAGCTCGGCACGTCGCCGACGATCACGCCGCCGACCTGGAGCCGTTGCGCCGCGCGGAAAGCGAGCCGCACGTCGGTGGTGAACACGCCCGCCTGCAGGCCGTACCGGGACGCGTTGACCCGGTCGAAGGCCTCCTCGACACTGCCGACCCTGGTCAGCGTCACGACCGGGCCGAAGACCTCCTCGGCGTTCACCTTCGAGTCCTCGGGCACGTCGGTGAGCACGGTGGGTGCGTACGTGCGGCCGTCCCGGGTGCCGCCGATCAGCACGGTGGCGCCGGCCTCCCGCACCCACGCCTCGACCCGGTCTGCCGCCGCGTCGTTGATCAGCGGACCGACGTCGCCCGCCACGTCGAGCTTGTCCACGTGCCGCACGACGGCCTCCGCCACCGCGTCGTACAGGTCGGTGTGCACGAACACGCGCTGCACCGAGATGCACGACTGGCCCGCCTGGTACATCGCGAACGTGGCGATGCGCTGTGCCGCGAACTCGACGTCCTGCCAGTCCGGCGCGACGATCGCCGCCGCGTTGCCGCCGAGCTCGAGCGTGACGTGCTTGCGCGGCACGCGGTCCTTGATGCCCCAGCCGACCGGGCCGGAGCCGGTGAACGAGACCACCGGCAGCCGCGGGTCGTCGACGAGCGCCGCGGTGTCCTCATTGGACAGGTGCAGGACCGCGAACGCGCCCTCGGGCAGGTCGGTCTCGGCCAGCACGTCGCCGAGCAGGAACGCCACCTCCGGCGTGGCGGGCGCGGGCTTCAGCACGATCGGCGCGCCCACGGCCAGCGCGGGCGCGACCTTGTGCGCCACCAGGTTCAGCGGGAAGTTGAACGGCGCGATGCCGAGCACCGGTCCGCGCGGCACCCGCCGCACGAGCGCGAGGCGGCCCTCGGCGGCCGGGTCGGTGTCGAGGCGCTGCAGCTCGCCGGAGAACCGGCGGGCCTCCTCGGCGGCCCAGCGGAACGTGGAGATCGCCCGTGTCACCTCGACGCGGGCCCACTTGAGCGGCTTGCCCGAGTCCTCGTTGATGGCCCGCGCGAACTCCTCGGCGCGTTCGGCCAGGCGCCGCGACACGTGATCCAGCGCGGACGCACGGCGGTGGGCGGGCAGTGCGGCGAGCTCGGGCGCGACGGCCTGGGCCTTCGCGACGGCGTTCTCGACGTCTTCGGCGGTGTGGAAGTCGGTCATGCGAGCAGAGCTCCTTCGAGCACGTCGAGTCCTTCGGCGAGCAGGTCGTCCGGGATCACCAGAGGGGGCAGGAGACGGATCACGTTGCCGTAGGTGCCGCACGTCAGCACGACGACACCCTGTTCGTGGCAGGCCTTCGCGACGCGCGCCGCCACGTCCGGCGTGCGGTCGGTGAACTCGACGGCGAGCATGGCGCCCCGGCCGCGGACGTCCGCGATGACGTCGGTTTTCTCCGCGACGGCCCGCAGCCGCGCCAGGACGGTCTCCGCGATGCGGCGCGCCCGCGCGTTGAGGTCGCGCTCGCGCATCGTGCGGATCGCGCCGAGCGCCGCCGCGCACGCCACCGGGTTGCCGCCGTAGGTACCGCCGAGACCGCCGACGTGCACGGCGTCCATGATCTCGGCGCGACCGGTGACGGCGGCGAGCGGCAGTCCACCCGCGATGCCCTTGGCCGTGGTGATCAGGTCGGGGACCACGCCCTCGTGGTCGAGGGCGAACCACTCGCCGGTGCGGCAGAAGCCGGTCTGGATCTCGTCGGCGACGAACAGCACGCCGCGCTCCCGGCACCACCGCGCGAGCGCGGGCAGGAAGCCGTCCGCCGGTGCGATGAAGCCGCCCTCGCCCTGGACCGGTTCGATCACGAGTGCGGCGGTGTTGTCCGCGCCGACCTGCTTCTCGATGGCGGCGATGGCGCGCTGCGCCGCCTCGGGACCGGTGAGACCGTCGTGCAGCGGGTAGGAGCCAGGGACGCGGTAGACCTCGGGCGCGAACGGGCCGAACCGGTGCTTGTACGGCATGTTCTTGGCGGTCAACGCCATCGTGAGGTTCGTGCGGCCGTGGTAGCCGTGGTCGAACACCACGACGGCCTGCCGGCCGGTGACGTGCCGGGCGATCTTGACCGCGTTCTCGACGGCCTCGGCACCGGAGTTGAACAGCACCGACCGCTTCTCGTGGTCGCCGGGCGTGAGCTCGTTGAGCTGCTCGCAGACCTCCACGTACCCCTCGTACGGCGTGATCATGAAACAGGTGTGGCTGAACCGGTCGATCTGGGCGTGCACCGCCTCGGCCACGGCGGGCGCGGGGTTGCCGACGTTCGTGACGGCGATGCCGGAGCCGAGGTCGATGAGCTGGTTGCCGTCGACGTCGACCAGCAGGCCGTCGTCGGCGGAGTCGATGAAGGCGGGCAGCGTCGAGCCGACACCCGCGGCGACGGCACCCCGGCGCCGCGCCTGCAGCTCCAGGGACCTGGGACCGGGGATCGGGGTGCGCAGTCGGGTCATGTCCCCAGCATGGCCCTGGTCAGCGCGCTGCGCAGTGTCTGAAATGGCGTGCCGATGGGCTCGCGTTGTACAAAGTGGCACATGCCCATCACGTTGCACGACCTCGCCCGGACGCTCCGGCTGCCGGTGCTCGCGGGCGACGTGTCGAAGCCGGTCGGGTGGGTGCACGGCACCGAGCTCGCGGACCCCACGCCGTTCCTGGAGGGCGGTGAGCTGCTGCTGACGACCGGACTCGCCAGCGTGGGCCGCGACTACGTGCGGCGGCTGGTCAGCGCCGGGGTGGTGGGGTTGGGGTTCGGCACCGGGCTGAGCCACGACGTGGTCCCGGCCGCGGTGGTGGAGGCGGCGGGGAAGTGCGGGCTCGGGCTGGTGGAGGTGCCGCGCGAGGTGCCGTTCATCGCGATCAGCAAGGCGGTGTCGAAGGCGCTCGCCGCGGACGAGTACGCCGCGCTGACGAGGCTGAGCGAGGCGCAGCGGGCGTTGAGCCGCGCGGCCGTGAGGGACGGGGTGGCCGGGGTGGTGCGCCGGCTCGGCCAGTGGATCGACGGCTGGGTCGTGCTCCTCGACGCGGCCGGTCGGCCGGTGCACGCCCACCACCCGCGCCGCGTCCCGGACCTCACGGCCGAGCTCACCCGCCTGACGGCCGCGGGCGGGCTGGCCAGCGCCGCGTTCGAGCTCGACGGCGCGCACGTCTTCCTCCAGGTGCTCGGCAGCCGCGACCGCGGTGTCCTGGCCGTCGGCGCGGCCCGGCCCGATCCCGGCATCGTCAACACGGCCGCGTCCCTGCTGACCCTCGCCCTCGCCCGCAACGACGCGGTCGACGCCGCCCACCGCGAGCTGCGCGCGGGCCAGTTCCGCCTGCTGCTGGCCGGTGTCCCGGTCGACGGCCTGCCCGAGCGCTTCCGCGTGTTCCTCGCCGACGAGCCGCCCGCCGACGGCTTCTGGGCCGAGCACGAGGGCCGGATCGTCGTGCTGGCACCGGACTTCGACGGCCCGAGTTCGTCCGAAGTGGACGTTTCCGGCGTCGCGCGCGGCTACCGCGAGGCGCAGCAGGCGCGCAAGGCGGGCGTGCGCCGCTTCGAGGACCTGGCCGGCTCGCTGGAGGTGCCGGACGGGTTCGCGGAGGCGGTGCTGAGACCGCTCGACGCCGAGAGCCGCGAGACGTTGCGCGTCTGGCTCGGCCACCACGGCGCGTGGGACCCGGCGGCCGCCGAGCTCGCGGTCCACCGGCACACCCTGCGCAACCGGGTGCGCCGGGCCGAGCAGGCGCTGGGCCGCTCGCTCGACTCGCCCGGCGTGCGCGCGGAGCTGTGGCTAGCCCTCCACCGCGAAGGTCAGTGAGGCGGTGTAGCCGGACGAGACGTCACCCGACATCGACGCCATCTGGTGGTCGACGCCGTCGCGGAACACCATGTCCTGCTTGAGGGACGTCCGCGACATGTTCTGCACGCTCCGCGTGTACCCGGTCGTGCCGTAGACCTCCTTGCACGTCGTCTCGGGCAGCGCGAGCTGCGAGGTCGTGATCTTGTTGCCGGCCTTGGTCGCCTCGGCGAGGCTCGGGTAGACCTCGAAGTGGATGTGCGGCCACCGCCCGGAGTACGCGCCGGGGAACACGCTGACGAACCGGAGCTTCCCGCTCGCGTCCGCTTCCTGCACGCCCCGAAGGAAGTTCTCGTCCTTCACGCGGTCCGAGTACATCGAGTAGTCGCCGTTGATGTCGCAGTGCCACAGGTAGACGGCGGCCCCCGCGAGCGCCGACCCGTCCTCCTTCTGCACGGTGAGGTCGATGGTCAGCCGCACGCCCTCGGCCGTGCGGGTCGAGGAACCGAAGCTGGAGCGGATGTCCGAGCGCACGATCCCGCTCTGCGTCAACGCGTTCGGGCCGTTGGAGCCGTCGCCGGGGTAGGGGCCGGCGGTCTCCTCGGGGATCGCGTCGAGCGGGGAGCCGGCGGCGTCGGCGGCGGACGTCGTGGTGGTGGTCGTGGTCTGGGACGTCGTGGTGGTCGACGGGGCGCAGGCCACGAGGGTGAGGCCGGCGCCGCCGAGCAGCGACAACGCCCGGCGGCGGCCGATGAGCGTGGCGAGGTCGTACTGGAGGCCGCGGTCGTGGTTGTCCGTCATGGACTCAGATTGCGGCACTTTTCTGTGAACCGCCTGAGCGGAACCTGTCGCTGTTTTATGGCCGCTGTGTTTTATGGCCGCTGCTCCGCAGACGGCGGTGAGTTCGTCTGGGAGTCGGTCGTCCGGCCACCGCTTCGGCCCGAATCGCCTTCGGCGGTTGACCCGAAGAGGTGGCCGGACGACCGACACGAACTCACGCTAGGCGAAAGCGGGGAGCGTCAGTGCCGAGTGCTCGGGGCGGGCGGCCGGAGCCGGCACCGTCTCGCGTGACCTCAGGGCTGCGTTGCGGGCGGCCAGGGCCTCGGCGGTGCCGGGGAACAACTCGGCGTTGCCCACGTCGACGAGGTTCTGGTTCGCCTCGACGAACGGCCGGATCGTGCTCTCGTACGCCCCGAAGTCGTCCATGTTCCCCGCCAGCACGTACGCACCCACGAGCGCGAGGCTCGACCCTTGGCCCGTGAGGAACGACGGGGCGTACGCGGCGTCGCCCACCAACGCCACGCGGCCGGACGACCAGCGCGGCATCCGGATCTGGCTGACCGTGTCGAAGAACAGGTCGTCCGCCGCCCGCATCGCCTCGACCATGCCGGGCACCTCCCAGCCGTCGCCCGCGAACACCGACGCCACGAGGTCGCGCTGGGCCTCCGGGTCGCGGAACGCGCCGAACGGTGCCTCAGGGCGCGTGAAGCTCAGAAAGCCGTGCACGGTCTCGTGCGCACCCACGGCGTACAAAGCGGCGGCGCGGCCGGGTTCGTTCCACAGCAACGCTTCCTGCCGCAGGCCGAGGTGGTTCGGCAGCGTGAAGCCCGCGAAGCAGTAGCCGAGGTAGCGGTGGAACCGCTCTTCCGGTCCGAAGGTCAGCTCGCGCACCACCGAGTGCAGTCCGTCGGCGCCGATCACGTGGTCGTAGGTGCGCTGGAGTCCACTTCGGAACGTGACGTCCACACCGGCCTGGTGTTCGTCCATCGTGACGATTGTGTTGTCGAACAAGAACTCCACGTCGTCGCGCACGACGTCGTAGAGGATCTCGGCGAGGTCGCCGCGCCGGACCTCCAGGTCTCCGCCGTCGCCGCCGACGAGCGACTCGGGGCGGATCGAGGCGACCTGGCGCCCGGAGGCGTCGAGGAACGTGATCCGGCGCGTGTCGACGTGGGCCTCGCGCAGCCGGGGGAGCAGGCCCATCCGCTCGACCACGCCGAGCGCGGTGCCGCGGATGTCGATGGGGTAGCCGCCCCCGCGCAGCGCGTGCGACTTCTCGACGACGGTGACGTCGAAGCCGCGCCGCCGCAGCCAGAACGCGAGGGCGGGACCGGCGATGCTGGCGCCGGAGATCAGGACCGAGCTCATCATGCCTCCAGATAACTAACTTAGGTATCATTTTTCCGGCCGCGATGATCGCTACCGTGATGCGCGACTGGAGCAATCGTATACCTAAGTTAGGTAAGTAAGGTGTGGGATGAGCGCGCTCGACCCCGCGGCGATGCTGCCGCAACTGATGCAGCTGGGAACCGTGCTCAACCGCAGCCAGCTGGTCGAGCGGGCGATGGAGCACGTCGGCGTCCAGATCGACCGGCCCGGCCTGACCGTGCTCGTCACGCTGCGCATGGCCGGCAAGCCGTTGCGGGTGGGGGAAATCGCCGCCCGGATGCAGGTCGTGGGCCCGCACGTGACGAGGCACCTGCACGACCTGGAGCGCGCCGGCCTGGTTCGCCGCGTCGTCGACCCTGACGACCAGCGCGCCCGTCTCGTCGAGCTGACGGAGAACGGGTCGGGGGTGGCGGGGCGCTACCTGGAGGCGATCTTCGGCTGGTTCGGCGACGCCATCGCCGGCTGGTCCGAGGAGGACAAGACGACGTTCGGGCGGTTGCTCAGCCGCTTCGTGGACGACCTCCAGGCGCACCTCGTCCGGGAGTGAGCACGGGGTCTCCTCCCGGACGTCGCGACCGGCCGCCCGCGGCGGCGACCGGCGCATTTGCCGCCGAACCTGGCGAAAGACAATTCAGGACAATTTCCGCGACCGTGCGACCACCATCACGAAGTATTCACCCGATCGTCGGCGCGGTCGTCCGACTTGGCCCTGCGGTATTCACGTTCGACGACCGCCGCCCGGTCGACCTCCGCGTGCGGCACGTCGAGCGCCGCACTGATCCACGCACGCCAGTAGGGGCCGGGAATGCGTTTGCCGCGTTCCCACCTCGACACTTCTTCACGGGTGACGCTGTCGTTTTGTGAGATCTCGCACAACAGGTCCGCGAGTCCGCGCTGGGTCAGGCCGTGCTCGCGCCGTGCCTGGGGAATCAGCGTGGTGATGGGTGGGGTGGCCAGGTGCTCTCTGGCTCGGGGGGCTGCCTTGAGCACGGTTCTGCTCCGTTTCACTGCGATGACGGGGGACGACGACCACAGTGCCTCAAAGTCGGTCGTTTCGTGGCGTGCATTGCGGTGATACCGGCGGTCGTTGAAAGTTCAGAGACCTATGTAATGCCTTGATCGGATGTTCGGCGGAAACACAACTGGTCCAATGGGGTGTGCGCGGTAACTTTTCGACCGCCTGGCTAGTGTGGAGAAATGTTCTCTACGGTCGAAGTGGTGCAGGTGTTCCTGGCCCGGCTCGCGGCACAGGACGCACCCGGCATCGCGCGGTTGTGCGCGCCCGCCGTGGAATGGGAGGCGCCCGAACCGGGAGGCGCCCGCTGGACGTCCGGCACGCGCACCCGGCGCGAGGTCGAGGCCCAGTTCCTGACCCAGTTCGCCACCTACGGCCTGGAGCAGCTCTCGGCGCGCCAGGTGATCGTCGACGGAGGGGACGCGGCCGTGATCGGCTCGGCGCGCTGGAGGGTGCGTGCCACCGGCGAGACCGCGGAGACGCGCTTCACCACCGTGCTCTCCGTGCACCTGGGGGAGATCGAGCAGTACTGGCACATGCCGGACACCCTGGCCGCGGCCGTCTCGACGGGCGTGGCGCGGACCGGGTGATGAGCGCACAACGCGAAAGAGCCGTGCACACCCGGACGAGACTGCTGCGCGCCGCCGCCGAGGTGTTCGACCGCGAGGGGTTCACCGGGGCCAGCCTCACCGCCGTGTGCGCGCGGGCCGACGTGTCGAAAGGCGCGTTGTACTGCCACTTCCGCTCCAAGGAGGCGCTGGGCGTCGCGATCATCGAGGAGCAGTCCCTGCTGTGGCACCGGTTGCGCGACGAGGTGCTCGCCGTCGAACCGTCGCCGACGCAGGCGCTGATCACGATGTCGTTCGAGTTCGTCGGCAGGCTGGAGACCGACCTGACCGTGCGGGTGAGCGCGAAGCTGTTGCGGGAGGCCGTGTTCTTCGACGTCGCGGCCGCCGCCCAGGTGATCGGCTGGGTCACCGTCGTGCGGGACCTGCTCACGCTCGCCCGCGAACGCGGTGAGCTGCGGCCGGAGGTGAACGTGCGGCACGCGGCCGAGCAGGTGGTGGCCGAGCTGCTCGGGCTGCAGTTCGTGGCGCAGGCGCTCACCGGCGGCACCGACCTCCGCGTGCGGCTGGCCCGGCTCTGGCGCGCCACCTCCGGCTGCCTCGTCACGGGCGCGGTCCGGGAGGCGCTGCGGTTCGAGTGAGCCGTTAACGGACGGGGCCTCCGCGACGACAAGGTGCTCGTGCGGAGGATCTGCGCACCGATGACGTGCGGCCGTCGTTGGGCTCGGTAGAGCCGGCGCCGACCGACCCGCGCCGGTCGTAGTTTGATCTTCAGGTCGGCCGGGTAGCCGGATCAGTCGGCGACCCGTTAGGTTGCTGCGCGACGAGCGGAGGCCCATGAGCGCACCTTGGGACGGCGATCTGACCGGGGCGGTGATCGACAACCGTTTCGTGGTCGGCACCCTCCTCGGGTCCGGCGGCATGGCGGAGGTCTACCGCGCGTACGACAGAACGACGACGTCCTCGGTGGCGATCAAGGTCTTCACCGGACCCGGCCTGCCCGACGACGAGCTGCGCCTGCAGCGCGAGGCGTCGATGCTGGTCTCGCTCGACTGCCCCGGCATCATCCCGGTCTACGCCAACGGCACCCTGTCGCGCCGCCCGTACTTCGTGATGCGCGAGATCACCGGCGGCACGCTGCGCCAGCGCATGCGCGAACCGCTGCCCCCGCGCTTCGTGGCGCGCATCGGCAGCCAGATCGCCGACGTGCTGGTCCACGTGCACGACCTGGGCGTCGTGCACCGCGACATCAAGCCGTCCAACATCCTCCTCGACGACGAGGAGAAGCAGGCCTACCTCGCGGACTTCGGCCTCGCCCTGGTCGCCGAGGTGACGAGGGTGACGACGTCCGGCGTGCTGGTCGGCACCGCCGGCTACCTGTCGCCGGAGCAGGTCCGCGGCACCGAGGTGGGCCCGCCCGCCGACGTCTACTCGCTGGGCCTCGTCCTGCTGGAGTGCCTGACCGGCCGCACCGAGTACCCCGGTGGCGACGCCGAGGCGGCGCTCGCCCGCCTGGCCCGCTCCCCGCGCATCCCGGTGGACCTGCCGCCGGCCTGGGTGTCGCTGCTGGCGGCCATGACCGAGACGGACCCGGCCCGCCGTCCGACCGCCGCGCAGTGCGCCCGGTCGCTGCAGGCCGCCTACGAGGCGAGCCGGGGTCTGCCTGCGTTGCTGCCCGACGCGGCGGTGCGGCCCGACGAGCCCGACGTGCCCGTGCAGCGGTCGCGGCGCGGCAAGCGGGTGGCGCTCGCGGCCGCGGCCGTCGCCGCCACCGCGGTGGCCGTGGTGGTGGCGAACTTCGCCGGCGGAGGTGACGTGCCCGCGGAGGGCAAGCCGGTGGCGCCCGAGGCGCAGACGCAGGTGGTGACGGTGACGCAGTCGACCGTGACCGTGGTGCAGACGCCCGGGGTGACGGACGCGCCGGGCCAGCCGGGGGCGCCGGACGTGTCCCAGCCCGCGGCCGGTGGGGTGGTGCCGGTGTCGACCCCCGTCGTCGAGACCACCGGGGTGGCTCCGACGGAGGAGTCGGCCAGGCCCAGCAAGGAGAAGCGGACCAACACGAAGAAGCCTTCGGAGCTGCCGACGCCGTCGTCGCTTCCGCAGCCGTGAGCGAGGGCTCGCTCCCGCATCGGTGAGCGAGCGCCTCGACGAGCCCTAGTCGGCGGGCGCGGCGAACGGCAGGTCCGCGAGCTCCGCCCGCAGCCTGTCCAGGTCCGCGTACACCGCCGACGCGCCGTGGTCGATCAGCTCGTCCTCCGACACCCCGCCCGTCAGCAGCCCGATCGACGGCAGCCCCACCCGTGCGGCCGCTTCGCAGTCCCACACCGAGTCGCCCACCACGACCGCGCGCTCGCCGCCCACCTCGCGCAGTGCCACCTCGATCAGGTCCGGTGCGGGCTTGCTGTCGTCGACGTCGTCGGACGTGGTCCACGCGACGTCACCGGGGTCGAGGAGCTTCAGGTAGTGCTCGACGTGCTTGCGCTTGCCGGAGCTGGCCAGCACCACGGCGAGGCCCAGGTCGGTGGCGGCGCGGACCAGGCGGTGCGCGCCCTCGAAGGGCTGGATCTCGGGCAGCATCTCGTCGAAGTACCGCTCCCAGGCGGCCCGGACGTCGTCGCCGTGGTCTCGCTCCACCTTGTCGCCCGCCACCGCGGCGACCAGTTTGTCGCCGCCCATGCCGATCGCGCGGTGCACCCGCCAGGCCGGCACGGTCACGTCGACCGTGCGGAAGGCGCGCAGCCACGCCACCGCGTGGTGGTAGTTGGTGTCGACCAGGGTTCCGTCCACGTCGAGGACCAAGGTGTTGCTCATGAGAACAGGTGTGCCCGTGGTCCTACCTCGGCAAACCCACCAGGTCCCTGGTCTCCTGCAACGACGCGAGCTCGCGGCGCAGCACGCCGTCGAGCCAGTGCGCGTCCGACATCCACGACTGGTTCGTGTTGAAGCAGACGTGGACGGACGACCGGTAGACCGACAGCGCGATGCCCACGGCGTGGCCCGGCGCCACGGGGGCGACCGGGTACAGCTCGCCCAGCGCGGCGCCGTCCAGGGACAGCGGGACGGACGGCAGCGGCACCGAGGTGACGAGCGTGTCGAACAGCAGGGGAGCGCAGCGGCCCATCACCGGCGCGGCCAGGCGGTGCACCAGGGACGGGACCCTGTCGGCCAGCAGCGGCAGGGCGCCCGCGCCCCGGTCCGGTCCCGCCGCCTTCGCGGTCTCCATCTGCGCGCGGACGTCGCGCAGCCGTTCCACCGGGTCCGGTTCGCCGACCGGCAGGGCGACGAGGAAGCCGGAGATCTGGTTGCCCGCGGCGCCGTCGCCGGAGCGTGAGCGCTGGTTAACCGGGATGAGCGCGCGCACGACCGAGTCCGGGCCCGCGCTGCCGTGCGCGGAAAGCCAGTGGCGCAACGCACCTGTGACCAGGGCGAGCAGCACGTCGTTCACCGTGCCGCCGTGCGCGCGCCGGATTCGGTGCACGTCCGCGAGATCCAGCCGGGACATCACCACGCGGCGTGGCCGGCTGGACGCGGTGAGCACCGGTGAGTTCAACGTCGGCGGGCGGGTGTTCAGCAGGACCGACGACGCGATGTCGAGCGTGTCCCTGATCCCGCGCAGCGAGGGCAGCGACGGGATGATCGACCTGGTGATCGGCTCCGGAGTGTCCGGGATGGACAGTCGGGACGGGTCGAAGAGCTGAATTCCCAGCCCAACGGCCTTCATGCCGTCGCACAGCGAGTGGTGCAGCTTCGCGACCACGGCGAACCGGCCGCCCGCGAGACCGGTGACGACGTGCAGCTCCCACGGCGGGCGCGCCAGGTCGAGCGGCTGCGCCATGAGGTGCGAGACCAGCGTGGTGAACCTGTCACGCCCGCGCACGTGGTGCGTGAAGACGTGGTCCTCGGGCGCGAAACCGGGGTCCTCCACCCAGCGCGCGCCGCCGAGCAACGACGTCCGGGCGCGCTGCCGCAGGCGCGGGATCTCTTGCGCCCGTTCGCAGAGCACGGCGGCGATGCGGGCCGGGTGCACCGGAGTGGACGGTGCGAAGGTCGCGACCGCACCGAGGTGCAACGGATTCGTGTCGCCCTCCATCGCGAGGAAGGCGACGTCGAGGGGGGAGAGGTGGTCTGCCATAGCTGTGCAAGGAAAACAGGTCCGCGTGTCGGGCGCATTGCGATGAGATGGCGGTGACTCCCTACCGCCCCAAGTACACTCGAACGGTGGTACCGCTGTGACTCGTGTGGGTGCGAACCAGGTCACACAGCAGGTTCACCATCACGATCCCGAAGCCGGACAGGCCGGTGAACGACGGCGGGAAACCGGTTCCGGAGTCGCTCACCTCGCACACCACGGCGTCGCCCTCGCGCCACAACCGCAGCACGCCGCGACCTGACGCGTGCAGGATGCTGTTCGTCACGAGCTCGTTCACCGCGAGCACCAGGTCCTCGACCTGCTCGCGGCGCAGCCCGTGCGCGTAGGCGGCCACGAGCCTGCGCATGTGCGCGAGCGTGCCGACGGAGAACGGGTGCTCCTCGGCGTTCGCGGGCGGCGGCGGCAGCGGCACGTTGTAGATGTCGGCGAGCGCGGTCGGGTCCGTGTACCACTCGCTCGCCACACGCCGCTCGCCCTCGGTCACCACGGGGTGGGTGCGCCGCGCGTCCTCCAGCACGTGGCCGGGCAGCGCGGTCGCGTCGTACGGGCACAGGATGACGCCCTGCCGCCCCTCGAACGCCGTGTTGATCAACGCCTCGTGCTGCACGCACGCCGGGTACTCGAGCGCGGTGCGGCCGGGCCAGATCGGTTCGCCGATCATCCGGAAGCGCCGCTGCGTGCTCGCGCTGAACGCCATCAGCACACCGGGGATGATCCGGCCCGGGTTGCGGCCGGCCTCGGTCATGTCGATGAAGTGCACCTGGTCCGACAGCAGCCCGAGCCGCTCGCGCAACGGCCCGATGCTCGCCTCCGGCACCGCCACCAGCACGGGTTCGCCCCTGCCCACACCGTCGGACACGAATCTGGCCGTACCGGCGAGGAAGGAGTCCTCGTCCCGGTAGAACAGCGCTTCGTGGGTGAACGGGGTGGCGGAGTTCATCGGCTTCCCGGTGCGGTCGGTGGCGGTGGGCAAACCACCATTCTGCTCCCCGTAACAGTGTTTCGGCGGGGGCCAGGACGGTGGTTGTCGACGAACGGGCCGCAGCGCGGTTGCTGCCTTTGCCGCAGTCCCACCACCTTCGTCGTGCGAACAGCCAAAACGCCGGGCAGACTCCCGATGTCGGGGCCTTGCGAGGAGGTGACGCCGTGCTCGCGCACCACACGCTGACCGGGCCGGAGGACGCGCCGGTGCTGGTGCTCGGCAACGCGCTCGGCACGACGACCGACCTGTGGAGCGACTTCTCGCTGCCGTTCCGCCTCCTGCGCTTCGACCACCGCGGCCACGGGCTCAGCCCGGCGATCGACGGCCCGTGCACGATCGCGGACCTCGCGGGCGACGTCGTGGAGCTGCTGGACCACCTCGAACTGCGCCAGGTGTACTACTGCGGCGTCTCGCTCGGCGGCATGGTGGGGATGTGGCTCGCCGCCCACACCGACCGGATCTCCCGGCTGGCGCTGGTGTGCACCACCGCGTGGGTGCCGGACAAGGGGCGGCTCGACGAGCGGATCGCGCAGCTGCGGTCGTCCGGGATGGAGTCCGTGGCGGACACGATCATGTCGCGGTGGTTCACGCCGCTGTGCCCGCCGGACGCCGTCGCCCGGTTCCGCGCCGAGCTCCTGAACGTCGACCTGCCCACCTACCTCGCCTGCGTCGAGGCGGTGCGGGAGATGGACCTGCGCGCGGACCTGGTGAAGATCGACGTGCCCACCGTGGTGATCGCGGCCGCCCAGGACCACGCGACGCCGACCGAGCTGGTCCGGCAGACCGCGGACGAGCTACCGGACTCCGAGCTCTACGTGGTCGGGGACGCCGCGCACCTGGCGGTCGTCGAGGCGCCGCGGACAATCTCGGTGATCCTCGACGACCACTTCGGCAACGATCTGACCTAGACCTTCTCCAGCGGCCGGTGCGGTTCCGCCGGCAGCTCCACCCGGATCTCGTCGCCGGGCCGCACGACGCCGCCCACCAGCACGACCGACATGATCCCCGCGCGCCGGACCAGCTCCCCGTCCGGTCCCTTGCCCACGACCTCCTTGAGCAGCCCGCGGGAGAACGCGTCGATCTGCACGCACGGGTTGCGCAGGCCCGTCACCTCCACCACGGCTTCGGCGCCCAAGTGCAGCCGCGTGCCGGTGGGCAGGGCGAGCAGGTCGATGCCCCGCGTGGTGACGTTCTCGCCGATCTCGCCGGGCGCCACGGCGAAGCCCTTGCCGCGCAGCTCGTCGAAGAGCTCGGCGTGGATCAGGTGCACCTGGCGGAGGTTCGGCTGGGTCGGGTCCTGCGCGACGCGCGACCGGTGCTTGACCGTGACGCCCTGGTGCACGTCACCTTCCACGCCGAGGCCGGCGAGCAGGGTAATGCTCTCCCGTGTCGGCTTCGTGAACGAGTAGTCCTCATTGCGGCTGACCGCTGTCACAACCCCCATGACCACGATTGTGCACCACCGTTGCGGCGCAAGGGATTGCTCCGTTCGGCGCAGCGGAATGCGGAGGCGCGGATCGATCAAGGCTTCTTATTTCGAGGCACTCGACCGGGTCCTACCTGCATCGATGCGGCAACCTGTGGAAACGCTCTCACGAACTTCCGGCAAGAGTCTTGACTAATGCTCACGTCAGGCTGTTGACTCCGTCACACCTCGTCGGAACCGGTTACGGAACCGGTTCCAGGAGGCGGCGGAAGGAAGTTCGGCATGCGTGTCACGATCGCAGAGGTCGCCCAACGCGCCCAGGTGTCCAAAGCGACCGTGTCACGTGTGCTGAACGGTAAGCCGGACGTGGACGCCTCCACCGCGCAACGGGTGCGCAAGGTCATCGACGAGATCGGCTACGTGCCCAGCGCGCGTGCGGTCGGTCTGGCGCGAGGCCGGACGCGCACCGTCGCGATGCTCGCGCCCTCGCTCACCTGGCCGTGGATGGGCGAGGTGCTGCAGGGCATCGTCGACACCCTCGAGGCCGACGGGTACGGGCTGCTGCTCTATACCCTCAACCGGGGGCCCGAGTCGCTGAACCAGTTCGCGAACCACGTTTCCGCCAACGCCTTCGACGGCCTGCTGGTCGTCGAGCCGCCGGACGCGCTGCACTACATCTCCACGCTCTACCGGGCGGGCCTGCCGGTCGTCATGATCGACGACCGCGGTTCGCACCCGGAGTTCCCTTCGGTGACGACGACGAACCGGCAGGGAGGCGCGGATGTCGCACGGCATCTCGTCGCGGCTGGTCGCCGCAGGTTCGCCGTCGTCACCGGACCCCCGCACTTCGGGTGCACTCAGGCGAGGCTGGACGGGTTCCGGCTCGCTTTGGCGGAAGCGGGCCTGACGCTGCACCCGGACCTCGTCGTCGACGGCGACTTCACCACGGAAGGTGGTGAGGTCGCCGTGGACAAGCTCGTCGCCAGCGGAATCCCGTTCGACGCCGTGTTCGCGCAGAACGACCTCTCGGCGGTCGGCGTGCTGCGGGCGCTGCGGGAGTCCGGCCGCACCGTCCCGGACGACGTGTCCGTGGTCGGCTTCGACGACGTCCCGGTCGCGGGACACACCGAACCCCGGCTGACGACGATCCGCCAGCCGCTGCAGGAGATGGGTGCCGCCGCCGCGCGGATGCTGCTCTCCACGCTCGAGGGACAGCCGATGCCCGACCACCCGCTGGTGCTGCCGACCTCGTTGATCGTGCGCGAATCCGCGCCCTAGCAATCCCGCTCCACCACAACTGAAACGGACACGCCAGGCCTCGCCAAGGCCTGGCGAGTTCGCCGTACGCATGAGAGAGCGCTCTCATGCTTGTCGTATCGGGAGATTCCCCCATGCGCAGAACAATCATCGTCGCGCTGGCACTGGCGCTCGCGGCGACCGGTTGCTCCTCTGGCGGATCGAGCAAGGCCGCCGGCGTGCTGACCGTGGGCATGCCCAACGGGCCGCTGACGGAGAACCACAACCCGTTCCTGCCCACGTCGGCGGCGGGGTCGCTCGGCTACCGCTACCAGATCTACGAGCCGCTCGCGTTCGTGAACAACACGCGCCCGGCCCAGGACCCGGTGCCGTGGCTCGCGACGAAGTGGGACTGGGCGCCCGACTACAAGAAGGTCACCTTCACGATCCGGGAGAACGTGAAGTGGTCCGACGGCAAGCCGCTCACGGCCGCCGACGTCGCCTTCTCGTACGAGATCCTGAAGAAGTGGCCCGCGCTCAACAACCGCGACTCGCTCAAGGTCGAGACCGCCACGGCCACGCCGGACGGCAAGGTCGAGGTCTCGTTCGCGAGCCCGCAGTTCGTGAACCGCAACAAGGTCATCAGCGCGATGGTGATCCCCCAGCACATCTGGAGCACCATCCCGGACCCGACGACCTACACGAACCCGAAGCCCGTCGGCACCGGCCCGTACGAGCTGAAGTCGTTCACCTCGCAGACCGTCACGATCGCGCGGCGCGCGGAGTACTGGCAGGAACTGCCCAAGGTCCCGGAGATCCAGTACACCTCGTACAACGACAACACGGCGCAGACGACCGCGCTGGCGTCGGGCGCGAGCCAGTGGTCGTACGTCTTCATCCCGGACTACCAGAAGCTCTACGTCGACAAGGACCCGGCGAACCACAAGCTCTGGTTCCCGGCCGGCCTCGGCATCCACGGCCTGTGGCTCAACACGACCGTGGCGCCGTTCGACAACGCCGTGCTGCGCTCGGCGATGAGCGACGTGATCGACCGCGAGGCGATCTTCGTCAAGGGCGAGGCGCGCCTGTTCCCGAAGCTCGAGTCGAAGACCGGCATGCCGCTGCCCGCCGGTGACTCGTTCCTCGCGCCGGAGTACAAGGACGCGAAGTTCAAGATCGACGTCGAGGGCGCCAAGAGCAAGCTCACGGCCGCCGGCTTCAAGTACGCGGGCGACGTGCTGCAGGCCCCGGACGGCAAGCCCGTCACGATCGAGCTCACGAACCCGTCCGGCTGGTCGGACTACCTGACGGTGCTCGACATCATCAAGGGCGACCTGAAGAAGATCGGCATCGAGGCGACCGTGCGCACGCAGACCGCGGACGCGTGGACGACCGACTTCGCCAACGGCGCGTTCCAGGGCTCGCTGCGCTGGACCAACACCGGTGCCACGCCGTACGAGATGTACCAGAACATCATGGACGGCGCGGAGATCAAGCCGATGGGGCAGACGGCGGCGGTGAACTTCGGCCGCTACAACAACCCCGAGGCGACGGCGGCGCTCGCCGAGTACGCGAACGCGGCCGACGACGCGGCGCGGGCCAAGGCCCTCGCGGTGCTGCAGAAGATCATGGTCGAGCAGGTGCCGATGATCCCGACCTCCGCCGGCCCGATCGGTGCGGAGTACAGCACGAAGAACTGGGTCGGCTGGCCGTCGGAGGAGGACCCGTACGGTCCGCCGCAGGCGACGCTGCCCAACGCTCTCCAGATCGTCATGAAGCTGAAGCCCGCGGGGTCGTAGAACCATGAATGAAGTCGCGCTTGAAGCGAAGGGTCTGGTCAAGACCTACAAGCGCGTGCGTGCGGTGCGGGACGTCTCCCTCGTCCTGCGCCGCGGGCGCGTGACCGCCCTCGTCGGCGAGTCCGGATCCGGCAAGTCGACGGTGGCGAAGCTGCTCGCGCGGCTCGTGGACCCCACCTCCGGCGAGATCCTGCTGGACGGCGAGAAGGTGCGGAGGGTCCGGGAGTACCGGCGCAAGGTCCAGATGGTGTTCCAGGACCCCTTCGCATCGCTCAACCCGATCCACACGATCCGCTACCACCTGACCCGGCCGCTGAAGATCCACAAGCGGCCGGAGACCGTGGAGGAGCTGTTGCAGCGGGTGAACCTGCCCGCGGACTTCGCCTCGCGGTACCCGCACGAGCTCTCGGGCGGTCAGCGGCAGCGCGTGGCGATCGCCCGCGCGCTCGCCGCGCACCCCGAGGTGCTGCTCGCCGACGAACCGGTGTCCATGTTGGACGTCTCCATCCGGCTCGGCGTGCTGAACCTGTTGCTGGACCTGAAGGAACGGCTCAAGCTCGCGGTCCTCTACATCACGCACGACATCGCGTCGGCGCGCTACTTCGCGGACGAGACGTTCGTGATGTACGGCGGGCAGATCGTCGAGGGCGGCGACAGCGAGACCGTGACGCAGCGGCCCGCGCACCCGTACACGCAGCTGCTGATCGAGTCCGCGCCCGACCCCGAACGGGCGGTCGTCGCGCTCGACGCGCCAGCGGTGGAGTCGACGCAGGTCTCGACCGGCTGCCCCTTCGCCCCGCGTTGCCCCAAGGTGCAGGAGCGCTGCTGGACCGAGGCGCCCCCGCGCACCGAGGTCGACTCGTACGGGCACTGGGCGGCCTGCTGGCTCTACGCGGAGGCGGCGGCATGACGTTCCTGCTCCGCCGCGCCGTGTTCTACCTCGTCACGCTCTGGGCGGCGATCACGGCCAACTTCCTGCTGCCGCGCCTGCTCCCCGGTGACCCGGTGCAGGCGATGATCACCAAGCTCGGTGGCCGGCTCAACAGCGACGCGATGGCGTCGCTCTACATCCTCTTCGGGCTGGACTCGAACAAGTCGATCTGGCAGCAGTACGTCGACTACTGGGGCTCGCTCTTCCGGGGCGACCTCGGCCTGTCGTTCACGTTCTTCCCGACGCCGGTCGCGGACGTGCTGTCGCAGTCGCTGCCCTGGACGCTCGGCCTGGTCGGCGTCACCACGGTCATCGCGTTCCTGCTCGGCACCCTGCTGGGCGTCTACGCGGGCTGGAAGCGCGGCTCGTGGATGGACAACCTGATCCCGATGACGACGTTCCTGTCGTCGATCCCGTACTTCTGGCTCGGCCTGATCGCGATCTCGGTGTTCTCCGTGACGTGGCCGCTGTTCCCGGCGTCCGGCGGGTACGCGCCGGGGCTCGTGCCGGAGTTCTCCGGCGAGTTCATCGGCAGCGTCCTGGAGCACGCGGTGCTGCCCGGCATCACGATCGTCATCAGCTCGGTCGCCGGCTGGATCCTTGGCATGCGCAACATGATGGTGACCGTGACGGCCGAGGACTACGTGCTCGTCGCCCGCGCCAAGGGGCTCACGCAGAAGCGGATCATGTTCGCCTACGCGGCCCGCAACGCCGTGCTGCCGTCGATCTCCGGGTTCGCGCTGTCGCTGGGCTTCATCGTCGGCGGCGCCCTGCTGGTCGAGATGGTGTTCTCCTACCCGGGCCTCGGTTACGTGCTGTTCCAGGGCATCGGCGCGAAGGACTACCCGTTGATGCAGGGCGTGTTCCTGGTGATCACACTGGCGGTGCTGGTGGCGAACCTGCTCGCGGACATCGGCTACCTGCTGCTGGACCCGCGCACCCGGCGGGAGGGCTGAGGCGTGAACTTCAAGACCAAGCTGGGCCTGGGCATCCTGGCCTTCTTCACGCTGATCGCGGTGATCGGCTCGTGGATCGCGCCGTACGACCCGTCGGCGATGAGCGACGACCTGCTGTCGCCGCCGTCGCCCTCGCACTGGTTCGGCACGACCATGACCGGGCAGGACATCTTCTCCCAGGTGCTCGTGGGCACCAGGGGAGTGATGGTCGTCGGGCTGGTCTGCGGTGTGCTCGCGACCCTGCTGTCGATCCTGGTCGGCGTCACGTCCGGGTTCCTCGGCGGCGCGGCCGACGAGGCGTTGTCCATGCTGGCCAACGTGTTCCTGGTGATCCCGGCGCTGCCGCTGATCATCATCGTGGCCTCGATGCTGCCCTCCGCGGACACCGTGCTGATCGCCGCGGTGATCTCGCTGACCGCCTGGGCGTGGGGTGCGCGCGTGCTGCGCGCGCAGACGATGTCGTTGCGCCGCAGGGACTTCGTGGAGGCCGCGCGGGCGTCCGGTGAGTCGACCTGGCGCATCATCGTGTTCGAGGTGCTGCCGAACCTGATGGCGGTGATCGCGTCCGGCTTCGTCGGCACGGTGATCTTCGCGGTGATGCTGCAGATCACGCTGTCGTTCGTCGGCGTCATCTCGTTGTCGACCTGGAACTGGGGCACGATCCTGTTCTGGGCGCAGAGCAACCAGGCGCTCGGCCTGGGCGCGTGGTGGTGGTTCGTCCCCGCCGGCCTGTGCATCGCGTTGCTGGGCACAGCGCTGGCGCTGATCAACTTCGGGATCGACGAGTACGCGAATCCCCGGCTGCGGAAGGTGCGCGCATGAGCCCGGTGCTGGAGATCCGCGATCTCTCGGTGGACTACGGCACCCTCCGTGCCGTGCACAACGTCTCGCTGACGCTGAACAAGGGCGAGGTGCTGGGGCTCGCGGGGGAGAGCGGCAGCGGCAAGTCCACGCTGGCCTACGCCGCGACCAGGTTGCTGCAACCGCCGGGGCACACGCCGTCGGGCGAGGTGTTCTTCAAGGGCAAGGACCTGCTGTCGCTCAGCGACAAGGAACTGCAGGTGCTGCGCTGGAGCGAGGTCTCGATCGTGTTCCAGGGCGCGATGAACGCCCTGAACCCGGTCCTGTCCGTGGCCACCCAGCTCGACGACGTGCTGCGCACCCACCGCCGGGAGATGAAACGCCCGCAGCGCACCGCTCGTGCCAAGGAACTGCTGGGGCTGGTGGGCATCCCGACCGACCGGCTGGCGGCGTACCCGCACCAGCTCTCCGGCGGCATGCGGCAGCGCGTCATGATCGCGATGGCGCTCGCGCTGGAGCCCGAGATCATCATCATGGACGAGCCGACGACCGCGCTCGACGTGGTGGTGCAGCGGCAGATCCTCGGCCAGATGATGCGGCTGCGCGAGACGTTCGGCTTCTCGATCATCTTCATCACGCACGACATCTCGCTGCTGGTCGAGTTCTCCGACCGGATCGCGATCATGTACGGCGGCCGCGTGGTCGAGGAGGCGCCGGCGGGCGAGATCTACCGCGCCGCCAAGCACCCGTACAGCAAGGGGCTGCTGGGGTCGTTCCCGGCGCTGCGCGGCCCGCGCCGGGAGCTGAAGGGCATCCCTGGCTCGCCGCCGGACCTGCGGTCGATGCCCGCCGGCTGCCCGTTCCACCCGCGCTGCCCGTCCGCGATGGACGTGTGCGGGGAGCGGATGCCGTCGCTCGAGTCCGTCGAGGAGAGCCGCCGCGTGGCGTGCTGGTTGGAGGACGTGCGTGTCTGATCCGGTGGCAGGCCTGCCCGCGGACTTCTTCTGGGGCGTCGCGACCTCCGCGTACCAGATCGAGGGAGCGTGGGACGAGGACGGCCGAACACTGTCCATCTGGGACACGTTCAGCCGTCGTCCCGGTGCCGTCGTGAACGGCGAGACCGGCGACGTGGCCTGCGACCACTACCACCGCATGCCGGACGACGTGGCGATGATCGCGGGGCTCGGCGTCGACAAGTACCGCTTCTCCGTGTCGTGGCCGCGCATCCAGCCCGGCGGCCGCGGCCCGGTGAACCCCAAGGGGATCGACTTCTACTCCCGGCTCGTCGACGAGCTGCTCGCCAAGGGCGTCGACCCGTGGCTCACGCTCTACCACTGGGACCTGCCGCAGGAGCTGGAGGACGCGGGTGGCTGGCCGCACCGCGACACCGCGCACCGGTTCGCCGAGTTCGCGGGCCTGGTGCACGACGCGCTGGGCGACCGCGTGCCGACGTGGACGACGTTGAACGAGCCGTGGTGCTCGGCGGTCCTCGGCTACGACACGGGCCGGCACGCGCCGGGGCGCACGAACTTCGCCGAGTCCATGCGCGCCACCCACCACCTGCTGCTGGGGCACGGCCTCGCCGCCCGGGAGCTGCGGGCGCGCGGCGTGGACTCGCTCGGCATCACGCTGAACCTGGGCACGCACAGCCCGGCGTCCGACGACCCCCGGGACGTGGACGCGGCCCGCCGCGCCGACGGGTTCGGCACGCGGATCTACCTGGACCCGTTGGTGCACGGGCGTTATCCGGAGGACGTGCTCGCCGACGTCGCGGCGCGCGGCGCCGAGCTTCCCGTCCAGCCGGGCGACCTGGAGATCATCTCGACGCCGCTCGACGTCGTCGGGGTGAACTACTACACCTCGCACGTCCACCGGGGGACCGCCGATCCGGCCGTCTCCGAGGTCGTGCCGCAGGGCCGCCCGGTCACCGCGATGGGCTGGGAGATCGTGCCGGAGGGCTTCACCTCGCTGCTGGTCCGGCTGCACGAGGACTACGGCGTGCCGATGGTGATCACCGAGAACGGCGCGGCGTTCGACGACCTGGCGTTCGAGGACGGGCACGTCGCCGACGACGACCGCGTCGAGTACCTGAGGTCGCACGTCGAGGCAGTGGCGGCCGCCGTGCGCGCCGGTGCCGACGTGCGCGGCTACCTGGCCTGGTCGCTGATGGACAACTTCGAGTGGGGCTACGGCTACGGCAAGCGCTTCGGCATCGTCCGGGTCGACTACGAGACCCAGGAGCGGACGCTCAAGCGGAGCGCGCGCTGGTTCCGCGACCTGATCACCCGTTCCCCCGCGTAGGACCTGGTCCGTCCCCGTCTCCGGCCCGGCCGCTGTGGCACTTTCTGCGCCCCCACAGCGACCGGGCCGGTTCCACGTCCGGACTCGCACGGCGGTGGAGGGGAACGCGACCACGCCCAGCGGCGCAGATCACGTCCGAATGCGCTACCTAAGGCAGACCTTACTTAAGTTAGGGTTACTTTACGCCACGGTGGAGTGCCAGGAGAGGATCGCGATGGAACCGGTGTTAGACCTGGCCGGAATCGGCTTCGGGCCGTCCAACCTGGCTCTCGCGATCGCGGTGGAGGAGCACGACCTCCCGGTCAGGGCCAGGTTCTTCGAGCGGCAGGCCCGGTTCGGCTGGCACCGCGGCATGTTGCTGGAGGACGCCACCATGCAGGTGTCCTTCCTCAAAGACCTCGTCACGCTGCGCAACCCGGTCAGCGAGTTCAGCTTCCTGTGCCACCTGCGCGACCGCGGCCGGTTGGCCGACTTCGTCAACCACAAGAGCTTCTTCCCGCTGCGCAGGGAGTTCCACGACTACTTCGAGTGGGCCGCGGACCGGGTCGCGCACCACGTGTCGTACGGCGCCGAGGTCTCCGGGGTCCGGGCGATCGACGAGGGTTTCGAGTTCAGCGCGGGCGACCAGCGCGTCCGGGCGCGGAACCTCGTCCTCGCGACCGGTCTGGAGGCGAAGCTGCCGGACGGCGTCGAGACCGGCGACCGCGTCTGGCACACCAGGGACCTGCTCACCCGCGTCGACACCCTGTCCGACCCGCGCCGGGTCGTCGTGGTCGGCGCCGGCCAGAGCGCCGCCGAGGCCGCGGCCTTCTTCCACGACAGGTTCCCTCAGGCGGAGGTGCACGGCGTCTTCGCGCGCCCCGGCTACCGCCCGGCCGACGACAGCTCGTTCGCGAACCGGATCTTCGACCCCACCGCCGTGGACGAGTTCTACACCGCGCCCGACGAGGTCAAGCGCACGCTGATGGGCTACCACGCCAACACGAACTACGGCGTGGTCGACCGGGACCTGATCGAGGAGCTCCACCGGCGGGTGTACCGGGAGAAGGTCGTCGGGCGGCAGAGGTTGTTGTTGCACAACGCCTCCCGGCTCACCGGCGTGCGGGCCGACGGCAGGTGCGTGGTCGAGTCGCTCACCGGGGGCGCGCCGCTGCCGATCGACGCCGACGTGATCGTCTACGCCACCGGCTACCACCCGGCCGACCCGCTGCGGCTGCTCGGTGACCTCGCGGACCACTGCGAACGCGACGAGCTCGGCCGCCTGAAGGTCACCCGCGACTACCGCGTCGTCACGGACGAGGCGCTGCGCGGCGGCATCTACCTGCAGGGCGGGACCGAGCACACGCACGGCATCACGTCGTCGCTGCTGTCGAACACGGCGGTGCGCGCCGGCGAGATCCTCGACTCGGTGCTGTGCCGGGTCACGCGGCAGCACGCCGAGCCCGCGCTGCAGGCGGTCAAGTAGCGGGACCGGCGCGGACTCCCGTGACGTAGGCCGCGAACGTCCGCTCGCCCACCGCGCGGCCGGGACTCAGGTTCCCTCCAGCGCGGTAGGCGCGGTACGTGGCACCAGGAACCTTGAGGGGCACGACCTTCCGCTGTCTGCCAACGGCCGCCAAGTACACCCGCGCGAACTCGGCGGCCTCCCGCACCTCCGGCCCGCCCATCTCGGGCACCCTGCCCGCGGGCGGTCCCTGGGCGAGCGCGGCCAGCTCCCGTCCCACCTCGCCCTCGTCGACCGGCTGGAACCGGAACCCCGGCACGGGCAGGAAAAGCAGCTTCGACGCCCTCTCGAACATCCCGCGCAGCAACGAGTGGAACTGCGTGGCCCGCAGGATCGTGTGCGGCACACCGGAGTCGACGATCAGCCGCTCGGCCGCGAGCTTCTGCCGGTAGTAGGGCAGCGGCACCTCCTGGCACCCGACGATCGAGATGTAGACCAGGTGCGCGGGCCGGGAGTCCAGCACCGCGCGCGTCATCCGCACCTCGTGCCGGAACGACGTGGCGCAGTGCACGACCACGTCTGCTCTCAGCGCGTTCAGTCCCGTGCCGCGCAGCAGATCCGTGCCGCTCGACCGCGACACCGGCCGCGCTCCCGGCAGGGCCGCGACCACGTGCCTGCCCAGCGCTCCGCTGCCACCCGTGACGACGAAGGTCATGCGTCCACCCTGACACGGTGGTAGTAGGCCAGCACGACGGTGCCGGACACCGCGGCCACGGCGCTCACCACCAGCCCGGCCTGCGACACGCCGCTCATGCCCGTGCCCTCGCCGAGCAGCTTGATGCCGATCCACGCCGCCACGATCGGGTTCACGACCGTCTGCCCGGCCACGACGAGGTCCGGCGGCCCGGCGGCGTAGCCGAGCTGGATGAACCACGCTCCGGTCAGGAACGCCAGCGCGAGGCCGCCGAGCGAGACCCACTCGATCACGGGCAGGCTCGTCGTCACGTCCCTGACCAGCACGGCGACCAGGCCGTAGAGGATGCCCGCGCCGACGGCGAGGGCCAGCGCCCGCACCGCGCCCACCGTGAACGTCGCCGCCACCGCGCACACCAGCACGCCCGCCACGACGAGTTGTCCTGCCTGCAGCGCGACCTTCGGCGACACCTGCGTCGGCACGGCCGTGCCCGCCGTGATGGTCACGAACACCACGATCCCGACCGTCGCCACCAGCACCGACACGGCGAGCAGGCCGGACAGCCGCCGCGCGCGGCACACCGCGATGATCGGGATGGCCAGCGCGTTCAGCGGCGCGACCACGGAGACGGGGGCCAGTGCCAGCGCGACGACCTGCAGGACCGCGCACGCGAAGAGCACCAGGAAGCCGTGGACCCAGCGGCGGGACCGCACCAGCTGGTGCGCGGACGTCAGCTTCAGGTCGCCCGTCTCGCGGACACCGGCGTGCTGCCACATCGCGCCGAGCGCGCTGCACCCGGCCGCGAGCACCGCGCACAGAATCGCGACCCCGACCACGTGGCCAATCCTACGCGGTCACTGCTATGGTTCATTACATGAGTAACGAACCAAGGAAGTAGCCGATGTTCGACGACCGGAGCCCGATCTACCGGCAGATCGCCGACCGGATCAAGGCGGACGTGCTCAGCGGTGCGTTGAAGGCGGACGAGCAGGTCATGTCGACCAACCAGTACGCCTCCTACTACCGGATCAACCCGGCGACCGCGGCGAAGGCGTTCCAGCAGCTCGTGGACGAGCAGGTGCTCTACAAGAAGAGGGGGATCGGGATGTTCGTGAGCGCGCAGGCTCGCGACATGCTGCGGGCACAGGGGCGGGAGAGCTTCTTCGGCGAGGTCGTGGACCCGATGGTCGCGGAGGCGCGCGCCATCGGCATCCCGCTCGCCGACGTCATCCGCCGCATCGAACAGCACGAGAACAACGGGGGCGTGTGATGCGAGTAGACGTGCGGGGCTTAACGGTGCGCTACGGGGACACGACGGCCATCGACGACATGAGCTTCTCGTTGTCCGGCAACAAGATCTACGGCCTGCTCGGCCGCAACGGCTCCGGCAAGACCAGTCTCATGTCGGCCATCGCGGGCTACCGCAGGCCTTCAGGAACCGTTCAGCTCGACGGGGCACCGGTCTTCGAGAACGCCGCCGCGATGCGTCAGGTCTGCCTGGTCCGGCACACCGCCGACGCCGCGGACAAGGGCGACAAGGTCAAGCACGTGCTGGAGTACGGCGCCGCGTGGCGCGACACGTGGGACGACGACTACGCGCTGCGGCTCGCCGACCTGTTCAAGCTCGGGCTGAAGACCAAGGTCGGCGCGCTTTCCCTCGGTCAGCGCTCGGCACTCGGCGTCGTGGTCGGGCTCGCCAGCCGCTCGCCGCTGACGATGCTCGACGAGGCGCACCTCGGCATGGACACGCCCACGCGGTACGCGTTCTACGACGAGCTGCTCCAGGACTTCATGGCGCACCCGCGCACGATCATCCTCTCCACGCACCTGATCGAGGAGCTCTCCTCCCTGCTGGAGGAGGTGCTGATCATCGACGCCGGCCGCCTGGTGCTGCAGGAGGAGTCCGACGTGCTGCGCTCGCGCGGCACCGAGGTCACCGGCAACGCCGCCGACGTCGACGAGTTCACCGCGGCGCTCACCGTGCTCGGCCAGAAGTCGTTGGGGCGCACCAAGGCCGCGATGGTCTACGGCGCGCTGGACGACGAGCAGCTCGTGCGCGCCCGGCAGCTCGGCCTGGAACTCGGGCCGATCGCGTTGCAGGACCTGTTCGTCCACCTCACCGACCCGGTCGGAGGCAAGCGGTGAAGATCTTCCGCCACCTGACCGCGGCGCTCGGGTCGTACTGCGCACTCGTCGCGGGCGGCACGTTCGCGTTCGCCGTGGTGCTGACGTTCGCCGTCTCGCTCTTCCGCGACGTCGAGATCAGCGCGTGGAACGTCGCCGCCTCCCAGGTCGGGCCGTGGTTCCTGCTGTTCATCGGCGTCTACATGATCCACAACGCGCTGCCGATCGCCGTCGCGCACGGCCGCACGCGCCGCGAGTTCCTCGGTGCGGCGTCGGCGTTCTCGGTCGTGCTCGCGCTGCTGATGACGCTGGCCGAGTGGCTCGGGTTCCTCGTCGAGGGCGGGATCTACGCGCTCATGGACTGGCGTGCCGACGAGCACGCGCCGCAGCTCGGCTACCTGCTGATGTACCTGGTGTGGATCGCCGTCGGCATGCTCTGCGCGGCGGCGTTCGACCGGTTCGGCGCGGGCGGGGTCTTCGTCCTGCCGGTCGCGCTGGTGCTCGTGGTCGCGACGCGGGTGCGGATGCCGGGCTCGGGGAACCTGCCGTTCCTCGACGACCTGCCGGACGTGCTCGGGACCGGGCTGCACGGGGTGCTGGCGGCGTCGTTCGTGGTGGCGCTGGCCGGCACGTGGGCGATCGCGCGGGACATGCCGGTGCGGCAGCGCACCGTCTGATCGTCGCGTTCGCCGGAGTGCGGGGGCGGGACGTGTCGGTGCGGCAGCGCGCACTCGCGGGCGATCCGGCGCGACGTGCCGGTGCGGCAGCGCACCGCGTGATCAGCCGCTGTCCCGCACCACCAGCGAGGGTGCGAACACCACCGACGTGGCGGGGGAGCGCGGCTGCTCGATCTGCCGCAGCAGCTGGCGCGCCATCTCCGCCGCCATGTCGCTGATCGGCTGCCGGACCGTCGTGAGCTCGGGTTCGGAGGTCAGCGCGGCACTGCTGTCGTCGAACCCGACGACCGCCACGTCGTCCGGCACCTGGCGGCCGGCGCGGTGCAGCACGGGGACGACGCCGGTGGCCATCAGGTCCGAGGCGACGAACACGCCGTCGACGTCCGGGCAGCAGCGGAGCAGCTTCTCCGTCGCGGCGGTGCCGGACTGCCGGGTGAAGTCCCCGTGCACGACCACGGCGTCCGGCACCTCGGCGAGGAACCCGGCCAGCCGGTCCTGGCCCGCCGCCGTGTCCTGCGGGCCGGTGATCGTCGCGATCCTCTTGCATCCCAACGACTTGAGTCGACGTCCGGCGAGTGCGGCGCCGGCCGTCTGGTTCACGTCCACGTAGGTGATCGGCATCGGTTTGAGCGGACGGCCGGCGAGCACGACCGGCAGTCCGGCCGCGATCAGCCTGCCCGGCACCGGGTCCGCCGGGTCGGTGTGCACGAGGATCACGCCGTCGAGCCGTCCGCACCGCAGGTCGCTCAGCGCCTGCTCGCGCGTGCCCGGCCCGGTCATCATCAGCACCAGGTGGATGCCGAGCGGGCGGACGACGCGCGTCACGCCGCTGACGACGCTCGCGAGGTGCGGGTCGCCGACCATGCGCCGCTCGTCGGGCAGCAGGAGCCCGATCGCGTGGGCCCGGCGGGTGACGAGCGACCGCGCCGCGATGTTCGGCAGGTAGCCGGTGCTGGAGATGGCCCGCTGCACGGCGTGGCGGAGCGACTCGTCGACGCTGGACGCGCCGTTCACCACTCTCGACGCCGTCGCACGCGACACTCCGGCCACCCGAGCCACCTCCTCCAGCGTCACGCGTTTCACCCGGCCGCCAGTTCCGCGGTGCGGTGGCGTTCCATCAACCTGACGACCTCCGCGGTCGGGGGGTGGGTGATCGCGGCCGCGGCCGACCTCACCACCTCGAGCGACTCGGTGAGGTGCGTGCGCACGAACTGCTCCCGCGCGTCCGGGCTGGTCGCGGCGAGCTGGATCTCGGCGTCGGTCGGCATGCCCGGCATGTCGTGCCCGGCGTGCTGGTTCACGTACGGCGCGTCGAGCAGCTTGCGCAGTTCGGTCAGCTCGACGGCGCGGTTCTCCTTCAGCTCGGTCCGGTCCGTCAGCTCGAGGAGCTTCAGGGCCTGCTCGTCCGTCGCGATCGCGAGCTCGACGAACGCGCGTTCCGTTGTGCCGTAACCGTTCTGGGTGGTCGACGGCGGTGGTGGTGCGGGAGCTGGAGCCTGCTGGCAGGCCGCGAGAAGGCCTGCCAGCAGGAGGATCGTCAGCCGTGGTTGCCGTTGTGGTCGCACTTGATCACCACGTTGAGGCAGTTGCGGACGCGGCGTTCCATCTCGGCCCGCGGCCACACGTTGAAGAAGTCGCCGTGCATCGTCTGCCCTGTGCCGGAAGCGAGTCGCAGTCCGGCCGTGCTGCCGTTGACCGGGTACCGCAGCACCATGCGGAGCTTCGGCACGGACACCGGGTGGCTCGACGGGCAGCCGCCCGCGACCGGGTAGGACATGTGGGACTTGTGGTCGGCCGAGTCGAGGTTGCGACCGTCCCAGCACTGCGGGAAGTCCAGGTAGGTCTCGAGCATCGTGCCCGCCGGGCAGGTCACGAAGTTCTTGGACGGGTTGACGTGTCCGGCGTGCAGGCAGGACCAGCGCGCGATGCTGTCGGCATCACCCGTGGCTTTCGCGTTGCCCGCCACGATCTTCAGCCCGTACGGGGTGGGCTGGATCGCCGCCGGGTTGTTCACGCCCTCACCGAGGTAGTAGAAGGTGACGCCGGTGGGGGCGATGGCGGTGTTGTTCCGGTACAGCGTCGGCACCCAGTAGGACGAGATGTCGGCGGCCGGGTTGCAGTTGCCCGTCTGGCCCTCCAGCGACTGCTGGGTGGACCGGGCGTTCGTCGAGTGGTTGCCGAAGAAGTCGTGGAAGTGCGAGGCACCGGCGAGGTTCGGCAGGACGATCGGGTCGTCCGCCAGCCGGTGGCTGATCGGGCACTCCGCGAGGAACTCGGCCACCCTGACCGGTTCTCCTTGTGCCGCAACGGGAACGTTGAACGCGGCGGCTATCAGTCCGATGACGGCGGCGATGTGGAACAGGTGCTTCCTCATTGAAGCCTTCCTCTCCGCAGCAGGATTGGGAGAGCGCTCTCACGCAATTCGAGCATGGCGCAGCCCGCAATCGGCCGTCAATCCGCAAGAAACGTTCAGAAGTCCCGGTTTTCTTGACAGGGGCTGTTCGCTGCCCCGACTCTCGGTGCGGAACTCCTGTCTCCAGAGAGCGCTCTCTCGCCTCCACCTCCCGTTCTCCGGCCCCAGGAGCACCCATGTCAGGAAGGCTTCAACGCGGAAGACTCCCTCTTCTCGCCGCGGCGGTGGTCGCGGCCGCTCTGATCGTTCCGGTGCAGGCGTCCGCCGCCGGTCCGCTGATCTCGCAGAACCGCCCGGTCACCGCGTCCAGCAGCGAGAACGCCGCGTTCGGCGCGGCCGCCGCCGTGGACGGCGACCTCGGCACGCGGTGGTCCAGCGCGTTCAGCGACCCGCAGTGGATCCAGATCGACCTCGGCTCGTCCGCGCGCGTCGACCAGGTCGTGCTGGCCTGGGAGTCCGCGAGCGCGCGGGCCTACACGCTCAGCATCTCCGCCGACGGCACCAGCTGGCAGGAACTTCGTCGAACGACGACCGGTCCCGGCGGCACCGAGACGCTCCCCGTCGCGGGCACCGGCCGGTACGTGCGCCTCGACCTGACCCAGCGCGCCACGCAGTGGGGCTACTCGCTGTGGGAGTTCCAGGTCTTCGGCACCCGCGACGGCGGCACCGGCGGCGAAACCCTGCTGTCGTACGGGAAGACCGGTGCGGCGTCGACGTTCCAGGACGACGCGAACTGCGGCGGCTGCACCCCGGCCAAGGCGTTCGACCGCGATCCGGCGACGCGCTGGGCGACCAGCGCGACGAACGGCTGGGTCGACCCCGGCTGGATCTCCGTCGACCTCGGCGCCACCGCCCAGATCTCGAAGGTCGTGCTGCAGTGGGATCCCGCGTTCGCGACCGCGTACCGGATCGAGGTCTCCGACAACAACTCCAGCTGGCGCGAGATCTACTCGACCACCGCCGGACGCGGGTTCAAGGAGACGCTCACGGTCAGCGGCACCGGTCGTTACGTGCGCGTGTACGGCACCGCGCGGTCGAACGGCTACGGCTACTCGTTGTGGGAGTTCCAGGTCTACGGCACGGGTGGCGCGCCGATCACCCCGCCGCCGCTGCCGCCGAACCCGTCGTTCCCCGGCCGGCTGGTGTGGTCCGACGAGTTCAACGCGCCGGCGGGCACCGGTCCGGACGCCTCGAAGTGGCAGCCGGAGATCGGTCCCGGCGTGAACAACGAGCTGCAGTACTACACGAACAACAACAACGCGCGGCACGACGGCAACGGCAACCTCGTGCTGCAGGCCCGGCGTGAGGTCACGCCCGGCAGCGCGTGCCCGGTCGACCCGGTCAGCGGCAGCGGCACGTGCCAGTACACGTCGGCGCGGCTCAACACCTACGGCAAGTTCACCTTCACCTACGGCCGCGTCGAGGCGCGCATCAAGGTGTCCTCGACGCAGGGGCTGTGGCCCGCGTTCTGGATGCTGGGCGCGGACTTCTTCGACCAGCGCAGGCCGTGGCCCTACACCGGCGAGATCGACATCATGGAGCACGTCGGCAAGGAGCCGAACCGCGTCTACTCGACGCTGCACGCGCCGCAGTATTTCGGCGCGGGCGGCTACGGGTCGCCGCTGGACCTCGGCGCCCCCGCCTCGTCGGCGTTCCGGACCTTCGCGGTGGAGTGGGACTCGAGCCACATGACGTTCAGCGTGGACGGCAACCGCTTCTTCACCGTCGACCGGAACGTCCTCGAGACCACGCGCGGGCCGTGGGTCTACGACCACCCGTTCTTCATCATCATCAACAACGCGGTGGGCGGCGACTGGCCCGGCCCGCCGGGGGCCGGGACGCAGCTGCCGCAGGACATGGTGCTCGACTACGTCAGGGTGTACCAGTGATCGCGATCCGGGCGGGCGGGGAGACGTCGAACGCCTCGCTGACGGCCTCGACCTCGACCTGCGCGGTCTCGCCGGTCGCCAGCGGGATTGCCGGCACGAAGTACGCGTCGTTCGCCGTGCCGCCGAGGAAGACCCGTCCGGTGCCGGTCACCTTGTAGACGCGGTACTGCCGTGCACCCGGTGACCGGGTCCAGGTGAGCCGTGCCGACGCCGTGGTGGCGTCGACGCGGCTCACCTGCTCGACCTGGACGTTCGCGGGCGCGACCGGGGGCGTCATGACCGGGTTCGTGACGCCGATCCGGCCGATCAGCGCGGTGACCGGCGCGCCGGGCAGCACCCGCAGGCCGATCTCGGTGAGCGTCGCGCCCGCGTGGTCGGCGAGCGGGAAGACGCTGCGCCGCCACGCCCCGCTGACACCGCCGAGGTCGAGCACGCGCTCGGTGCCGCCGAACCGCAGCACCGCCTGCAGCCGCGACGGCCCGGTGCCGGTGCGGTGGACGATCTCGAACTGGCTGGCGCCGGTGATCGTCAGCGACGTCGCGAACAGCCGGACGTCGTTGGCGGACTGAGGTGTCCCGGTGATCTTCAGCGCCGTGCCGCCGTCGTACGGGTCGTCCCAGTCGAGCGACGGCGTGACCCTGGTGCCCGTGCCGGACACGCTCCAGCGCCACGTCGGCAGCACGTCCTGCAGCGACAGGTTGTTCCACGCCTGCGTCGACGCGACGGTGCCGCCGACCGCGAACTTGCGGCCGTGACCGGTGTTGAAGTTCGTGACGAACGGCAGTCGCGTGATCGGCGTCAGCTCGGTGACGTAGTGGGCGACGCCCTTCCAGCTCGCCGTCGTGGTGGTGTTCGCCGGGTCCCCGTTCGGCCCGACCCAGAACCTGTTGTCACGGGCGTAGAAGTCGGCTGGTCCGCTCGCGGACTTGAACGTCCACTCGGGACGGTAGAAGCCCAGCGACGTGACGTGCGGCGCGTTCTCGGGGAAGACGCTCGCCCAGCTCACCCCGGTGTTGTAGCCGTTCGACTCGACGTCCACCCCGGACGCGAGGTCGTACGGGCTGCGGCCCATCTGCCGGGCGAGCGCCGCCGAGCTCGCGAGCCCCTGCGTGCTCCACCAGAAGTTGAGGAACATCTCGTCGGACTGCTCGAAGAACGTCCGGTTCCGCGCGGTCAGGGCGTTCTGCCAGCTGACGCTCCCGGTGTCGGTCATCGCGTCGTACCAGATGATCCGCAGGCCGGACTTCTTCAGGTAGACGATGAAGTCGCGCATGTCGGCGGCGAGCTGGGCGTTGCCGCCGGCGGTCTCCTGGTTGAGGAACCAGCCGTCGAACCCGTGGTGGCGCGCGACCTGGACCATCTTGTCCGCCACGGGGAACCGGTCGCCGTCGCGCCGGACGAAGTCGCGCACCCACTGGAGCTGACCGCCGTACGCCGTCGGCGGCAGGAACACGTTGCCGATGACGCGGACACCGTTGCGGTGCGCGGCGTCGGTGACGGTCGGGTTCGGTGCGAGGATCAGGCCCTCCGACGCGCTGCCGCCCCAGAACACCAGCTCGTCGATGTACTGCCAGTAGTTCGTGGCGTAGTAGTTCATGTCGAGCGCGCCCTGGGACGGGTTGCCGCTCGTCGGCGCGTAGGCCACCAGCGCCTGCACGCGGGCCTCGTTCGGGCGCGCGTGCGCGTTGGCCGGTCTGGCCGGGACGACACGTCGTGCGAGCGGCACGGTGCTGCGGTTGTACCTCGCGTCGCGGTCGGTCGACGGGTCCCAGTCGAGGATCGTCGCCGGGTGCCAGTAGGACGCGTACGGCTGCGTGGTCGCGGCGGCGGACGCGGGTGTCTCGGACAGCAGACCGGTGAGTGCTGCTGTGGAGCTCAGAACGAGGAACTGTCTCCGGGTGGCCATAGATCACCCTCGTGCGCCTTCCGAGTCGCCGCATACCGCTTCTCCGGTGACCCGGCAGGACGACAACGTCCCGGTCTCTCGCGCTGGGTAACCGGCTCGAATTCGACGAAGGGCCGTCGAACGCCGTCGAAACATCCCGGTAACCATCCGTATGGCCGGATCGGTCCGGGCCTACTGGGCGGTAGCGTGAGCCTCGCCGTCGCTTTTGGTTCCCCTGCAACCAATCGAGGTGTCTTCGTCGTGCGCATCAAACCCGTGCTTGCGGCGCTGGTCCTGGCGCTGATCCCAGCCACCGCCCCCGCCGTCGCCACCGCGGCGGCCAACCCCTACGAGCGCGGTCCCGCGCCCACGGCCACGTCGGTCGAGGCCTCGCGGGGCACGTTCGCCGTCACGTCCGCCGCCGTCGCCCGCCAGTCGAACTTCGGCGGCGGCACGGTCTACACACCGACCAGCGACCTCACGTTCGGCGCGGTCGCGGTCTCGCCCGGTTTCACCGCCACGCAGTCGTCGGTGGCGCACTTCGGCCCGCGCCTCGCGTCGTACGGGTTCGTGGTGATCACCATCAACACGCTGTCCGGCTTCGACGACCCCGACAGCCGGGGCCGTCAGCTGCTCGCGGCACTCGACTACGTGGTCCGCACCAACCCGCGCGTGGACGCCTCGCGCCTCGCCGTGATGGGCCACTCGATGGGCGGTGGGGGAGCGTTGCGCGCCTCCGCGACCCGTCCCGCCCTGCAGGCCTCGATCCCGATGGCCGGCTGGCACACCACCAAGAACTGGTCGACCGTCCAGGTGCCGACCCTGGTGCTCGGCGGCCAGAACGACCCGACCGCGCCGAACTCGCAGCACTCGACGCCGTTCTACAACTCGATCACGGCGGCGCCGGACAAGGCGTTCCTCGAACTGCGCGGGGGCGACCACTCGGCGCCGCGCAGCGACAACGTGACGGTGCGGAAGTACACGCTGTCGTGGCTGAAGCGGTTCGTCGACGACGACCTGCGCTACGACCAGTTCCTGTGCCCGGCACCCGCGCCGAACACGCTCATCAGCGCCTACCGGGACACCTGCCCGCACGCGTGACGAACGGCTGAGGTGCTGTGCCGGCCCGCGACGGCCCGGCACAGCACCTCTACCGGGACTCCCGCACCATCGGCCCGGCGCCTTCCGGGATCTCCAGCGGCACCGTGTAGAAGCGGACGTCGTACCCGTCGGGATCGCTCACCCCCGACAGCAGCCAGCCCACCTGCGTGCGCATCACGCCGTGGTGCGCGACGCCCCGTGCGGCCAGATGTGCCGCGAGCGCGTTGATCGCGTCCTCCCCGGGCACGCCGATCGCGAAGTAGTCGAACCCCGACGCCGCGACGGCCTTGTCCGGGTCGAGCCTGATGGCGAAGCCCGGCCCTCCGTTGGGGTGGACGAGGGCGATGCCCATCAGGACACCCTCCTCGACGAAGTGCATGACGGGGACGTAGCCGAGGTGGTCGGAGTACCAGGCCAGGGACTTCTCCAGGTCGGAGACCGGCAGCTTGACGTGGTGGACGCCCTCCAGCAGCGGTGCGTTGTTCATCCGTGACCCCTTGATTGCAGTGAGACTGCACTTATGCAGTTAGACTGCAACATGTGGCAGAGGACGTCAACAGGGATCTGCGAGCGGCGCGCCGGGCGGACACCGAGGTCCGGATCGTCGAGGCGGCGACCGAGTTGTTCACCGAACGCGGCTACGTCGCCACGACGCTCGCCGACGTGGCGAAACACGCCGGCGTGGGGGCTCGCACCGTCTACGTGCGGTTCGCGAACAAGGCCGCGCTCCTGCAGCGGTGCGTGGACGTGGCGATCGCGGGGGACTACCAGCAGATCGCGGTGCCCGACCGCGACTGGTTCCACGAGGCGATGAACGCGCCCACCGCCGAGGAACGCATCGGGCGCATGGCCGGGATCGGGGCGCGGCTGATGGCACGGACCGGGCGGTTGCTGCTCGTCGCCCAGCAGGCCGAGGCGATCGAGCCGGAGATCGCCGCACGAGCGCAGGCGGCCCGTGCGCAGACACATCAGGCCATCGGCGGCTTCTTCCGGAAGCTCGCCACCGATGGCCTGATCTCCAGCGAGAACGTGGACTGGGTCGCGCAGACCGGTGCGGTGCTCGGCCAGGCCGAGACCTACCTGCTGCTCACCAGGACCGCGGACCTGACGATCGAGCGGTACGAGTCGTGGCTGGCCGAAACCTGGACACGACTCGTCACGGCTCACTCGTAGGCGATCGCGTCCAGCACGTTCAGCCGGGCCGCCCTGATCGCGGGCAGGATCGCCGCGACCACGCCGACGACCGCCGCCACCACCAGGTACTGGACCATGGTGACCCAGGGGAACCCGATCTCCGAGATGCCCTGGTCCTTCAGCGCCTGCACGGTCGCGACGCCCAGCGCGAGGCCGACCGCGAGACCGAGCACCGCGCCGAACACCGAGATCACCACCGACTCGACGGTGATCATCCGCATCACCTGCGCCCGCCGCATGCCGATGGCCCGCAGCAGACCCAGCTCGCGGGTCCGCTCGATCACCGACAGCGCCAGGGTGTTGATGACGCCCAGCACCGCGATCAGGATCGCGAGCGCCAGCAGGATCTGGATCATCAGCAGGACCGTGTCGAACTGCGCGGTCGTCTGCTTCACGAACCCGCTGCGGTCCTGCACGGTGATCTCCGGGTTGTCCGCGAGCAGCGGCTCGACCCGCTTCTGCACGTCCGCGACGTTCGTCCCCGGCCGCACCTGCACGAACGCCTGGGCGATCTGGTCGGACCGGAAGTCCTTGCTCGCCGACTCGGGCAGCACGAGGGCGCCCTGCAGCACCTGGGACTTGGCCCAGATGAAGCCGACCGTGAAGCTCTGCGGCTGCGCGGCCTTCGCGAGCTGCAGCGACACCGTGCTGCCGACCGTCCAGCCCTTCTCGGCGGCCAGGTCCTCCGGCAGCGCGACCTGGCCGTCCTCCAGCGGCGTGATGTCACCGGACTTCGGCTTGAGCGCGAACATCGTGGCCAGCGCGGGCATGTCGGTGACACCGATCGCGAACAGCTGGTCCTCGCCCTGCAGCACGCCGTCCTGCGACCAGCCGACCGCCGACTCGACGCCGTCGGTCTGCTCGATCTTCGTCAGCACGTCCCGCCGGAACGACGCGGGCTGACCCTCCATCTGACCCTCGCCCGAGATGATCAGGTCGGTCTGCAGCTGCCCGGAGGCGAGCTTCTCGATCGACTTGGTCGCGGACGTCAGGACCACGCTCACGCCGGTGATCAGCGAGATGCCGACCATCAGCGCGGCCGCGGTGATGGCGGTGCGGCGCGGGTTGCGCGCGGAGTTGCGCCGGCCGAGCAGCCCCGGCATCGACCACGACAGCAGGCGGCCGATCAGCGACACCATCGGCTTCGACAGGATCGGGGTCAGCAGCGCGACACCGACGAACGCCACCAGGATGCCGCCGAAGATCAGCGGCAGCGACGCCTGGTTGAAGCCGAAGCCGAGCGACGTGCCGCCCAGGGCCGCGACGGCCGCACCGGTGATCGTGATCTTGGTGAGCGGCCGGTCCGGCGTGGCGGCCTCGCGCATCGCCGCGACCGGCGCGATCCGCGACGCCCGCAGGGCCGGCATGACCGCCGCGACCACGGTGACGACCATGCCCACCGCGAACGACGAGATGATCGCCGACATCGGCACCCCGATGCCCGCGAGCTGCAGGCTGCTCCCGCCGAGCGAGCTGAAGATCGTCGCGAGCAACGCCCCGACGCCGATCCCCGCCCCGAGACCGACGATCGACGCGATCAGGCCGATCACCAGTGCCTCCAGCACCACGGACCCGATGACCTGGCCGCGCGAGGCACCCATCGACCGCAGCAGCGCCAGTTCCCGCGTGCGCTGGGCGACGATGATCGAGAACGTGTTGAGGATGATGAAGATGCCGACGAACAACGCGATGCCCGCGAACCCGAGCAGCACGTAGTTGAAGAACTTCAGGCCCTCGTTGATCTGGTCGGCCTGCTCCTTCGCGAGCGTGGCCCCGGTCTTGACGTCGTATGAGGACCCGAGCTTCGCCGCGACGGCGTCGCGCAGCGCGTCGTCCGACGTGCCCTGCGCCGCCGTGACGGTGATGCCCGAGTAGACGTCCTTCTTGCCCAGCAACAACTGCTGCGCGACCGGCTCGGTGAACGCCACGGAGATCTCGCCGCCCAGCGAGTCCCGCCCGCCCGCGTACTCGTAGATGCCCGAGATCTTGAACGTCTTCTTGGGTTCCAGCGTCAGCAACGAGATGTCGTCGCCCACCTTGAACCCGCCGGTCGTCGCGAGGAACCCGCCGACGGCGACCTCGTTCTCGGCCTGCGGCGCCCTGCCGTCGCGGATCTTCTCCTGACCCGTGCCGGTCCAGTTGAACCCGAACCGCGGCGAGCCCGAGGTCGTGATGACCTTGCCGTTCTTGCCGATCGGCCGCGCGGACCCCTGCACGTCACCGACGGCCGACGCCACGCCCGGCACCGCCTTCACGTCCGCGATCGCCTGCGGCGTCAGCGGTTGCGGCTCCTTGCCCTTCTCCGCCTTGGGCGTCACCGACACGTCCACGTTGGCGAACGCCGACGAGAACAGGTCGGTGAACGACCGCTGCAGCGTGTCGGTCAGCACGAACGAACCGGACACGAACATCACGCCCAGCACCACCGCGAGCGCGGACAGCACCAGCCGGAGCTTGCGCGACAGCAAGCTCTTGATCGTCGCCTTAAACATGGCCGCCCGCGCTGCTCTCGATCATCTCGGGCGAGTCGAGGTGCTTCATCGTGTCGAGGACCTCGTCGGCCGACGGCGACAGCAGCTCGCGGACGATGTGCCCGTCCTTGAGGAAGATGACGCGGTCCGCGTACGACGCGGCGTTCGGGTCGTGCGTGACCATCACGATCGTCTGCCCGAACTCGCGGGCGGACCGCTGCAGGAACCCGAGGACCTCGGCGCCGGACTGCGAGTCCAGGTTGCCGGTCGGCTCGTCGGCGAACACGACCTCGGGCCGCGACACCAGCGCCCGTGCGCACGCCACGCGCTGCTGCTGGCCGCCCGACAGCTGCGTCGGCCGGTGGGTCAGCCTGTCCCTCAGACCCACCGTGTCCACGACGACGTCGAACCAGGCCTGGTCGACCTTCTTGCCGCCGATCGCCAGCGGCAGCGTGATGTTCTCCTCCGCGGTCAGCGTCGGCAGCAGGTTGAACTGCTGGAAGATGAAGCCGACCTTGTCCCGCCGCAGCTCGGTGAGTCCGCGGTCCTTCAACCCGGTGACCTTGGTGTCCCCGACCCACACCTCACCGCTCGTGACGTCGTCCAGCCCCGCGAGGCAGTGCATCAACGTCGACTTGCCCGAACCGGACGGGCCCATGATCGCGGTGAACCTGGACTTCTCCAGGTCGACGCTCACCCCCGCGAGCGCGGTCACGGCGGCATCGCCGGACCCGTAGGACTTCCACACGTCGACGGCTCTCGCCGCGACTCCATCGGACGCGCTCACTGTCTGTCCCCTCCTGTGGGTCTTGTGCGCACCATCTTCGGCGACGCCGCCGCACCGAAGGCTCAGGTTCTCCCCTGAGATGAACCCTGAACAGTGTGCGCCCACCCCCGAGCGGGCACACGACGAGCGAACTCGTGACTCCGGTGCGTACACGTCCGCGCACGGCCGCAGGAGAAAAGGTATTTCAGCGGTGGCACAAGTGTCTTCCGCCTTCGGATGACTAGGCGGTCAACTTCCGTCGCATTGGGACGGTCGGTTCCATCAGCCATGAAACCAATTCCACGCGGAGGCCGTGCCTCAACGCGTTCTGGGCAAGCCAGTGGTCCACGTCGCCCCGGTATGCGCTCGCCGGCCGGGGCCAGTCCGCCAGCGCCTCCAGGAACGCCGCGTTGCACGCGATCGGACCGCCCGGCGGGCGCACGCCGAGCACGAGCACGGGGTCCTCCCCGGTGACGAGAGAAGCGGCGGTGTCGTGCACGCCACCGAAGAGGACCCGGTCCGCACCCAGCTCACGAGCTTTGTCCGCCACCCCGAAGAACGCCGACCCGCGCCCGTGAGCGTGCACCACCAGCTGGTGCGCACGGAGGTCGGTCTCGAGGAACTCGTCGGCGAACGTGCCGTCGTCGGCCAGCACCAGCACGTTCGTGCCGCCGGGGAGAACCCCGACCTGCCCAGGATGCGTGATGCCGATGACGGTGATGCCCACGGGTCCCATCCTGGCGTGCGCGTGTTAACCCTTGGCACCGCGCGCGTTAAACAAGTTTCGGCAGCACTTCCGCGCCGAACAACCGGATCGTCTCGACGACCGACTCGTGCGGCATGCCCCCGATGTCCACCATCACGAGGTGCGTGTCGATCGACAGCTCCCCGGCGAGCGCGTTGAGCCGGCCCGCGACCTCGTCCGGCGTCCCGCACACCGCCGCGCCGTCCATGATCGCGTCCACGTCGATGTCGCCGTCCCCGCGCCACGGGTCCGCGAACCGCGCGTACTCGGCGAGGTGCGGCCGCCACCGCTCGCGAGCGTCCTCACGCGACACGAAGACGTGACTGGGCACCCCGACCCGGCCGGCGGGGTAGTGCTCCCGGTAGCGCTGCACGACCTCGCGGTAGATCGACGGGTCCCGCAACGTCGACGGCAGCATCAGCGGCATCGCCAGCTCCGCGCCGAGGTCCGCCGACACCGCCGATCCCGACCCGATCCACACGGTCGGCCGCGGCGTCTGCACGGGCCGGGGCGTCGTCGTCACCTCGCTGAGCTGGCCGCGGAACTTGCCGTCCCAGCTCACCTCGGGCTCCTCCAGCAGCTTGAGCAGCAACCGCAGGTGCTCCTCGAACCGCGCGCGCAGCTCACCGGGCTGCACCCCGAACGCCGCGTCGGTCTGCTGGTCCACCCCGCGTGCCACGATCAGCTCGGCCCGCCCGTCCGACAGCACGTCGAGCGTCGCCAGCGCCTCGGCCACCAGCACCGGGTCGCGGTGCGCCAGCAGCGTCACCCCCGTGGAGAGCCGCAGCGTGCTCGTCCGGGCCGCCACGGCCGCCAGCAGCAGCTCGGGCGCGGACACGATGTAGCGGGTGAAGTGGTGCTCGCCGATCGCGACGCCCGCGAACCCCGCCTCCTCGGCCACCACCGCCTGCTCGACCATCGCGCGCAGGCGGTCGGCCTGGGGCACCTCCTGACCCGTGCACGGGTTGGGCAGGTGGTCACCCAGGATCAGGAGGTAGACGTCCATGTGCGCCATTTTCCATCGTCCGAGGCAAGATGGTTGATGTGGTCACCAACAACGAGGCCGAGAGCCGCTACGAAGTCCACGTCGACGGGAAGCTCGCGGGCTTCCTCGAGTACCGGAACGTGGGCGGCGTTCTCGCACTAGTGCACACCGAGGTCGACGAGGCCTACGCCGGCCAGGGCCTCGGCGCCCAGCTCGCCAAGTACGCGCTCGACGACGTGCTGGCGAGGGATGTCAAGATCTCCCCGCTGTGCCCGTTCGTCGCGAAGTACATCGACAAGCACCCCGAATACCGTGTTACCGTCCGGTAGCTACTGTAGTTGCCCAAGCTAACAACGTTGTGCGCTGACAATGAGGTGGGCGAGCGTGTGGAGTGAGCCGGGCGCGTTCGAGGTCGCACCAGGGGTGCACCGGATTCCGCTGCCGCTGCCGAACGACGGGCTGCGCGCGGTCAACGTGTACGCCGTCGAGGACGGCGACGGCCTGGTCATGATCGACTCGGGCTGGGCGCTGGACGAGGCGCGCGACCAGCTCGAGGCGGCGCTGGGCACGCTGGGCAAGGGCTTCGAGGACATCAAGCGGTTCCTCATCACGCACGTCCACCGCGACCACTTCACGATGGCCGTGTCGCTACGCCGCACGTTCGGCAGCCGGATCGGGCTGGGGCTCGGCGAGCAGCCGTCGCTGCGGCACATGCTGCACGGGCAGGACGACCAGCACGTCGCCGACCTGCGCAAGTGGGGTGCCGCGGAGCTGGCCGAGACGTGGATCAAGATCATGCACCACGTCGACCGCGGCGACGCGCTGCGCGACTACGAGGAGCCCGACGAGTGGCTCGTGCGCAGCACCGTCGACCTGGAACACCGCAAGCTCGAGGTCATCCCGACGCCCGGCCACACGCGCGGGCACGTCGTGTTCGTCGACCACACGGCGAAGGTGCTGTTCTCGGGTGACCACGTGCTGCCGCACATCACGCCGTCCATCGGCTTCGAACCGCTGCGGCCCGAGCTGCCGCTCGGCGACTACATGACGTCGCTGCGGCTCACCCGCGAGCTCCCGGACCTCACGCTGCTGCCGGCGCACGGTCCCGTCACGGACAGCTCGCACGCCCGCGTCGACGAGCTGCTGCGGTTCCACGAGCAGCGGCTGGAGGAGATCGGGAAGGCCGTGGCGGGCAGCGCGTTCGAGACCGCCCGCAAGATCGGGTGGACCCGCCGCCAGCGCCGGTTCGACGACCTGGACATGTTCAACCAGGTGCTGGCGATCGGCGAGACGGCCGCCCACCTCGACGTTCTCGTCGAACGTGGCGAACTGACCCGAACTCTGCACGCCGGCGTGCTCGAATACCAGGCGTGACACCGCTTGAGCTGGCCGCCTGGACCTGGAAGATGCCCCGCCGGGGCAGGGGATTCTGGTTCTCGCTGGCGATCGACGTGCTGTGGCCCGTGGTCGTGCTGTTCGTGCGCCTGAGGGTGCGCGGCAGGCAGCACGTGCCGGGCACCGGGGGAGTGATCCTCGCCTTCAACCACCTGTCCAACTCGGACACCGTGGCGGCGGTGGTCTTCGCGCTGATGTCGAACCGGGTGCCGCGCGTGCTCGCCAAGGCCTCCCTGTGGCGCACACCGGTCGTCGGCTGGGTGATGCGCTCCGGAGGCCACATCCCGGTCGAACGCGGCACGGTGAAGGCCTCGGAGGCGCTGCGGCCCGCCGTGGAGGCGTTGCGCGGCGGGGAGTGCGTGATGGTGTTCCCCGAGGGCACCTTCACCGACGACCCCGACCACTGGCCCATGAAGGGCAAGTCCGGCGTCGCGCGGATGGCGCTGGAGTCCCGCGTGCCGGTCGTGCCGGTCGCCGAGTGGGGCACGCAGGACCTGCTGCCGAAGGGCACGATCCTGCCGAGGTTGTTGCCGCGCAAGAAGATCGAGGTCGTCGCGGGTGCACCGGTGGACCTTTCGGACCTGTACGACCGCGACCTCACCGCCGAGGTGCTGGCGGAGGCCACGCGCCGGGTCATGGACGCCATCACGACCATGCTCGCGGGCATACGTTCGGCCGAGGCGGGTACCCAGACCGCATGACCACGCGAGAGGAATTCGAGTTACGTCGGAAGCGCCGTCCCGGTGGAACGGGCATCTGGGCGCCGGTCATCCCCGAACCGCGCGAGCCCCAGGAATGGGTCGTGCAGGCCGATGAGGAACCCGTCATCGTGCGCAGCGTCGACTGAGGCTGCCGTTCGCCTGAACGGTGTCTATCGGAGCTAGACGCGTCTAGCTACCGTAGACAGCATGACTCTGGACGAGGAACTGCTGGCAGCGGCGAGGAAGGCGGGCACCGCCTCCGCCGCTGCCCAAGACCAGGCCGACATCGCGAAGGCCATCTACCACCACAGCGTGCTGAAGCTGCACCGCGCGGGCGGGTCGATGCGCGAGATCGCGGAAGCGCTGGCCATGAGCCACCAGCGGGTGCACCAGATCGTCGAGCAGTCCAAGCGGACCGAACGCTGCTGGTTCTGCGGGCGCGTCGCCGCGGACGTCGACAAGATGATGGCCGGACCCGCCGCGCTGATCTGTGACATCTGCGTCAGCGAGGCCCAGGTGGCCGAAGAGGGGCACTGCTCGTTCTGCAGCAGGTCCGCACCTGTGTTCTCAAGTGCGGAGGCGCAGATCTGCAGGTCGTGCCTGGACTTCAGCGCCGCCGTGATCAGCGGGGCAGCTTCACCACGGTGACGAAGAAGTCGTCGATCTGGCGGACGACCTCGATGAACCGGTCGAAGTCCACCGGCTTCGTGACGTAGGCGTTGGCGTAGAGGCTGTAGCTGCGCAGGATGTCCTCCTCCGCCTCCGACGTCGTGAGCACGACGACCGGGATCGACCGCAGCTCGGCGTCGGCCTTGATCTCGCTGAGCACCTCGCGGCCGTCCTTGCGGGGCAGGTTGAGGTCGAGCAGGATCAGGCCCGGCCGCGGCGCGTTCGCGTACTCGCCCTCGCGCCGCAGGAACTCGAGCGCCTCCACACCGTCCTTGACGATGTGCAGGGAGTTGCGGATCTTGTGGTGCTCGAACGCCTCCTGGGTCATCAGGGCGTCGCCGGGATCGTCCTCGACGAGCAGGACGTCGATCACGTTCAGCGGTGACTCAGGCATGGACTTCCTCGGGGTGTGCGGCGAGTTCGGGAACAACGGGCAGGGTGAACTCGAAGGTCGTGCCCGAGTCCACATCGGTCTTCAGCCAGATCGTGCCGCCGTGGAATTCGACGATCTTGCGGCACATCGCCAGGCCGATCCCCGTGCCCGGATAGGCGTCCTTGGGGTGCAGGCGCTGGAAGATGACGAAGATCCGGTCAGCGTACTCCGGTTCGATCCCGATGCCGTTGTCGCGCACCGTGAACTTCCAGAAGTCGTCGTCCCGCTCGACGTCGAGGGTGATCAGCGGCGCCTCGTCGCCCTTGAACTTGAGCGCGTTGCTGATCAGGTTCTGGAACACCGCGCTGAGCAGCGACGCCTCGCCGCGGACCGGCGGCAGTTCCGCGATCTCCAGGCGCGCGCCGGTCTCCTCGATGCGCTCGGAGTAGCTCTCCACGACCTGCCGCACGAGGTCGTTGAGGTCGATCACGGTCTGCTCGCGGGTCATCCGGCCGACGCGGGAGAACGCCAGCAGGTCGTTGATCAGCACCTGCATGCGCTTGGCGCCGTCCACCGCGAAGCCGATGTACTGGTCGGCGCGCTCGTCGAGCTGGCCGCCGTAGCGGCGCTGCAGCAGCTGGCAGAACGACGCCACCTTGCGCAGCGGCTCCTGCAGGTCGTGCGAGGCCACGTAGGCGAACTGCTCCAGCTCGGAGTTCGACCGCTGCAGCTCGGTCTTCGCGGCGTCGAGCGTCGCGAGCTCCTGCACGATCCGGCGGCGCATCGCGTCGACGTCCTCGCCGAGCTGGACCGTCTCGCGCGGACCGCTCGCGTCGATCGCGTGGTCGAAGTCGCCCGTCGCCACCTGCCGGGTGTGCGCGGCGAGGTCGGCCAGCGGCGTGATCAGCAGGCGGTGCAGCAGCAGCGACAGGCCGCCGATCACCGCGACCAGCAGCACGCCCATGCCGATGACCAGCCACAACACCACCCGTGCTGCACTGTCGAGCTCGGCCCGCGCCTGCTCGCCGAGCCCGCTGAGGTCGGTGCGCAGTGCCGCCAGCTCGACGCGGATCTGGTCGAACAGCGCCTTGCCCTGCTCGATGCCGCTGTCGGCGACGGCGCTCGGACCGGTCTGGCGCACGGCGGCGAGCGTCGGCTCCGCGTACTCCGCGCGCCACCGGCGGGCGAGCTCCTCGACGCGGGTCACCCGGCCGTTCACGTCCCCGACGAGGTCCCTGACGTTCTGGGCGGTCGTCCGCTCGGTCTCCTGGCCGTCCAGGTAGGGCCTGAGGAAGTTCTCCTGCCCGGTGATGGTGAAGCCCCGCACGCTGGTCTCCTGGTCGAGCAGGGCGCGGTTCAGGTCGTTCAGGCGCCGGGCGGCGGGGTCGACCTGGTCGACCGCCCGCGCCCGCGCGGAGCCGAGCGAGTCGAGCGCGACGATCGTCGAGGAGATCGCGATGGCGGTCATCGCGAGCAGGACCACCACGATGATGCCCAGCAGGCGGCTCGCGGGCAGCCGGTGCGGCAGGTTCACTTTCCGTCCTTCAGCAGCAGGATGGCCACGTCGTCGTCGAGTGCCCCGCCGTTCAGCTCCGTCACCTCCGCGATGACCGAGTCCATCCAGTCGGGACCGACCTGCAGCTGTCTGGCGAGGATCTCGCACAGGCGCTCCACGCCGAGCCGGTCGACGTCGTCGGGCACCCGGCCCTCGATCAGCCCGTCCGTGTAGCAGGCGAGCGACCAGCCCCGGGGCAGCGGCACGTCGACCCCGGTCCAGGAGTAGTCCGGCAGCACGCCGAGCGGGACGCCGATCTTCGACTTCGGCAGGTCGACGATCTGGTCGCCGACCATCATCAGCGGTTCGGGGTGCCCGGCGAGGAAGTAGCGGGCCGACCGGCGGTCCGGCGCGACCGTGATCATGCAGGCAGTGGTGAAGATGCCCTCGCCGTGCCGTTCCGCGACCAGGACCTGGTCGAGCGTGCGCAGCACCTTCTCCGCCGGCTCCTCGGCGAGGACCAGCGCGCGCCAGGCGATGCGCAGGCAGACGCCCAGCGCCGCCTCGTCCGGGCCGTGCCCGCAGACGTCGCCGATGATCGCGTGGACCGTGCCGTCGGGCAGGCCGACCGCGTCGTAGAAGTCGCCGCCGAGCAGCATCCGCTGGCCACCGGGCTGGTAGCGGACCTCGAGGTCCACGTCGGAGTTCTGCAGCAGCGGGGGAGGCAGCAGGCCGCGTTCCAGGCGGGACCGCTCCGAGGCGATCAGCTCGGCCTCGCGGAGCTTGCGCTGGGCGTCCTCGGCGCGGCGCCGTTCCACCGCGTACCGGACGCCGCGCAGCAGCAGCTCGCCGTCGACCTTGCCCTTGATCAGGTAGTCCTCGGCGCCCGCCGCGACCGCGTCGATGCCCTCGCGCTCGTCGTCGAGACCGGTGAGCACCAGGATCGCCGGCGCGTCCGGTTTGGCCAGCAGCCGGTGCAGGCCGTCCAGCCCCTGCGAGTCGGGAAGTCCCAGGTCGAGCAGCACGCACTCGGCGTCGGAGAGCAGCCGTTCCGCCTCCGCCAGCGTGCCGGCGCGCGACAGGACGAACGGCGCGCTCGCCTCTTCGAGCAGCGCCTCGACCAGGAGGGCGTCGCCGTCGTCGTCCTCGACCAGGAGGACGCGCACTGTCTTTGTTCGCATCGAGTCGGACTTTAACGTTATCGGGCTGCGAGGCACGCGTCCTACCTACCAGGATGTGGGGTGTGTTGATCCGTCTCGCCCAACCAGCCGAACTGCCGTACCTCCAGCAGATCGAAATCGCGTCCGGAGAGCCGTTCCGCGACGCCGGAATGCCCGAGATCGCCGACGACGACCCGATGTCCCTGGACGCCCTCGCGGAGCACGAGGTCTGGGTCGCCATCGGAGCGGAAGGCGTACCCGTCGCGTTCATCGCGGTCGGGGACGTGGACGGCGCCACGCACGTCCACCAGGTGAGCGTGCACCCCTCGCACGCCCGTCAGGGGATCGGCGCCGCGCTCATCGAGCACGTCACCCGTTCCGAACGCGCGGTGACGCTGACGACCTTCCGCGACGTGCCGTGGAACGCGCCGTACTACGAGCGCTTAGGGTTCCAGGTCGTGACCGAGACCTCGCCCGGCCTGGCCGGGATCATGCGCGAGGAGGCGTCACGGGGCCTCGATCCCGCGACCCGTGTCGCGATGGTCCTTCTCCCAGCGCAGGTACGAGCCTGAGGCCACCGACAGGCTGCTGAGCAGCCACACGAGGACACCCGCGTCGTCGGTCACGCCGATCACCGGAAGGAACTCCGGCAGGACGTCGATCGGCGACACGAGGTAGACCAGCGCCACCGCCCACATCACCACCTGGCTGCGCGGCAGCTCGGGGTACTTCCCGCTGCGCCACGTCTTCCACAGCCGCGGCAACGCCTTGGCGCGGCTGATCGGGTTGCCCACCGGCCCGGGACCCCGCTGCGCCCGCTTGCGGCGGTTGCGCAGCACCCCCAGCCCCGCGAAGAGCAGGCCGAGACCGAGCAGCACCCAGCCGACGACGGCGGGGCTGAGCCCGCCCAGCGGCGCGGTGCGCAGCAGCAGGATCAGCAGGCCGGACAGCGAGATGAACGATCCGAAGACGACCACCTGGCTGCGCTCCTAGCTGGGTTCTTGGAAGAGCATCGTCGGAATGGCCTTGTGCGGCGCCTTGCGCTGCGCCGGCTCGGGTTCCCTCAGCTCGATCACGGGTTCGGGTTCCACCTCCGGAGCCTCTTCAACCACCGGCTTCGGCGCGGCCTTCACGGGAGCGGGCGTGGTCTGGTCCAGCGCGGCGCGGGCCTTGGAGATCCAGACCTTCTGCATGGCCTCGTCCTTGCTGCCAGCCGCCGAGGCCGCGAGTCCGGAGAGGACACCGCGGATGCGGGGGACCAGTGCTGGATGACGCCGGATCGCCTGCCACACAGCGTGATCACCCGGTAGCCGGGCGGACACGAGCCGCGAGACCTGAGCGCGCAGCTCCTCTGTGGACAGATCGAGCCAGCGCTCGACCGCTGACGGGCCAATTGCCACGTAGACAGCCTTTCCCGAGAACGACAACTGCCCCCACAGGATCTCATGGATCCCGCGGGGGCAGTGGGCTGGTGTCGTTGATTACGTCAGGAGGCCACGACTTCGAGCAGCGTCTTCCCGTTCTCGTCGACGATCCGGAACGTGGCGATCTCGTGCCACCGCATGGCGACGTTCGCGGCCAGCTTGATGGTCTTCTTGTCGCCCGCCACCGGTTCCGGGGCGTACCAGGACGTGACCTGCGCGACGCGGCCCGCTCGTCCCACGGCGACGAGGGATCCCCTGCCGGGACCGGCCATGCCGCTGATCTCGATGTCCATCGCGGTGCCCGAGGGCTCGTCGGAGGCGATGATCTTCGTCCCGACGCCGCTGTTCGGATCCTGCTGCTGCACCTTCATCGACGAGTCCTGCGAGTTGTTCGCCACCCGCGTCTGCGACGTCGTCGTGCTGGGAGCCGCCTGGTTGGAGCCGTCGTCCTTGCCGCCCACGACGAGCGTGGTCACGACAGCGGTCACCGCCACGATGCCGGCGGCGGCGGCCGCGACACCCTGGGCGACGAACCACCGTCTGCGCTTCCTGCGCGCCGCGACGGCGTCGAGCATGACCCGGACCGACTTGCCGTCGGGGCGTTCCGGCGCTGTCCCGCGCAGCATCCCGCCCGCGTCGGCCTCGTCGATGAGGTCCGGCACCACCGCGAAGTCGCGCAGGTCAAGAGCACACCGCCGACACTCGGTCAGGTGGTTCTCGAACGCCTCCACCTCATCGGCATCGAGGATGCCGAGCACGTAGGCGGCGACGTCGAGGTGATCTGGTGCCGTTGTCACCGCGTCTCTCCCCGATCGTGCAACGCACGCCGCAACGCACGGAGCGCGTAGTACACCCTCGACTTGACCGTTCCCGGGGGCACACCCAGTGCCGCCGCGGCCTCACCGACGGTGCGGTCCCGCAGATATGTTTCGAGAATAGCCTCCCTGTGTTCCTCGGAGAGACCGTTCATCGCCTCCGCCACGACGATCGCCGCGAGGGTGCGATCCTCTTCGCCGCCGGAGGGCGACTCGTCCGAAGGGGTCAGTTCGAACTCCTGCGGACGGACGCTTCTCTTACGTCTGTCGTCAATGACCAACCGCCTTGCCACCGTGAACAACCACGACCGCAGCAGTACGGGGTCACGCTCGAGTTTCTCGGCATTGCGCCATGCCCTGACCAGGGTCTCCTGCACGATGTCCTCGGCCCACTGTCGATCATGGCCCGTCAACCGCATGCAGTGTCCCAGCAGGGCACTACCGAATTCCTCGTACAGCCGTCGGATCAACTCTTCCTCGAGAGACCCCGGTCTTGGTGATTGTTCGTCTAACTCACGTTGACGTCTATGCCGCGCCACGGGGGACATCCTTGCCCCATCAAGCGTCGGAAGTCGAGAGGCAAATATTCCTCACGAAGTTCGTGAACCGTTGCCGGATCGTGTCCGTACTCCTCGGTACCCCGCCGAGAAAGGACCTGCCGATGCGACGTGGACCAGCCATCACCGCCCTGGCGGCACTGGCTCTCTCCCTCACCGCGTGCGGCAGCACCCAGACCCCTCCCGGAGGGGAGGCCGCTCCCGGCGGCCTGCAGGCGAAAACCGCTGATCTGGAGGGTCACAACAACTACTTCATCGCGAACACCGAGGCGATGGGGTGGTTCGTGATCGACCAGGAGGGCCTGCCCATGTACCGGTACGACAAGGACGTCCCCAAGCCGTCCAAGTCGAACTGCGAGGGCGAGTGCGCGAAGGCCTGGAAGCCGGTCCTCGCGGACAAGACGCCGATGGCCACCGGTGTGGACCCGATCTCCATGGGGGTCCTGACCAGGCCGGACGGCACCAAGCAGCTCACCATCCAGGGCTGGCCGCAGTACACGTTCGCCGAGGACAAGGTCGCCGGCGACATGAAGGGCCAGGGCAAGGGTGGTGTGTGGTGGGTCACCGCGCCCAACGGCGCCAAGATCACCGGCGGGAAAGCGCAGAACAACAGCAAGAGCAGCAGCACGCCGAGCACGTCCCCCAGTTCGGGAACCGCGCAGACGCCGCAGTCCGCGCCACCCCCGGCAGCGCCCGGCTACTGAGCCCACTGCTCGAGCGAAACGCATCCACCCCCTATCGACTTCCTTTGGACAACGAGGACAACAAGACGATGACCAGAGCCCTCGCCACCGTCTTTGCGATGTTGTTCCTCTTCTCCGGCCTGACCGCCACGGCTGCCGCGCAGCCCGCGGACACCGGGGGAGTGATGGACACCCCTTCGGGGCCGTTGACGGCGAACGACCGCGAACTGCTCAACCGGGTGCGCCTCGCGGGCCTGTGGGAGATGCCCATGGGCGAGCTGACGGCCACCAAGGCGTCCAACGCCAGAGTCAAGCAGATCGGCAAGATGATCATGCTCGACCACATGATGCTGGACTCGCTGACGAAGAAGACGGCGGCCGGCTTCGGGCTCACCACGCCCGACGTGCCGAACCCGGCGCAGCAGTCGTGGATGGAAGAGATCAACGCGCTCGAGGGCGACGCGTTCGACCAGGCGTTCGTCGCCCGGTTGCGCGCCGCGCACGGCCAGATCTTCCCCTTCATCGCGAAGGTGCGCTCGGGGACCCGCAACGACGTCATCCGAGGGTTCGCCCAGGCGGGCATCGACGTGGTGATGAAGCACATGACGTTGCTGGAGAGCACCGGTCTCGCGGGCGACTCGTCGTTCGCCGAACCGCAGCCCGCCGGCGGCATCATCAACGCGACCCTGGCCTCCAACGAGGGGCCGAACATGTGGGTGATCCTCACGGTCACCGCTGCGGGAGCCGTCCTCACGGTGCTCCTGCTCCGAGTACTCCGCCCGCGACGACCGGTGCGGTGATTCTGCAAGACCCCGTTGCACGACGGGAAACGGAGGTGGTGTCCCAAGGTCAGAGGCACTCCAACGCGGACCTGTTCCCACCCGCCCGGCGCTGATGTGTCCACTCCTGCACGACAGGGCCGGGCGGGTTCCCGCGAGGTGGTTCCCCGCTCAGTGGTTTTCCGGAGGAAGAGTTGTTGTCGAGCCAGATTCCGCTCCTGGTGGCCCAGTCAGCCGAGTTCGACTCGGGTGTCAAGAAGATGGCCCAGATCTCCGCCAGGCTGGCTTACGTCCTGATGTGCGCCACCTTGTCCTGGGGCGTGCTGATCGCGACCGGATGGGCCGAGAAGCTCACCGGCCGTGAAGGTCTGAAGAACGGGCACATGGTGCTCGCCTCGCTGGCGATCGCGTTCGGCTGCATCCACGCGTTCGCCTTCACGTTGATCCAAACCGGCACGTTCGGCTTCATCAAGCTCCTCATCCCGTTCGTCGACGGCGGCCTGTTCCGGCACGCGCTGGGCATCCTCGGCCTGGAGGTCATGCTCGCGATCGCCGTCCTCGCCTCGATGAGGCACAAAGTCTTCTACCGCAAGTGGTTGCGGTTCCACCAAACGGCGTACATCGCGGTGGCGATCACCGTGGTGCACTCCTGGTTCGGTGCCATCGCCAACGGCAACCTGTCCGTTCTCTGGCTGGGTGGCCTGACCGTCCTCGTCCCCACCGCGACCCTGGCGCTGGCCCGGTTCCTGCCGCCCGAGGTGCTCATGCGCATCGGCATGCTCGAGTCCGAGCGCGGCAAGGAGCCCGGTGTCGGCGAGGGCGACGCGATGGACGTGAGCGTGAACAACGAGAAGTGCCACCGCTACGGCACCTGCCAGGCGGAGGCCCCGGACGTCTTCCAGCTGATCGAAGACAACCGCCTGACCTACAACCGCAGGCCGCCTGAGGAGCACTTCGCCCAGGCCCGTGCGGCACAGCGTGCGTGCCCGATGCGCGCGATCGAGATCAGGGAGCGAGTGAAGTGAGCGAACGGATCGTGGTCGTCGGCGGTGGACTCGGTGGAGTCCGTTCCGCGGAACGGCTGCGGGAGATGGGTTTCGACGGGCAGATCACGATCCTGTCCGCCGAGCGGCACCTCCCGTACCACCGCCCTTGCCTGTCGAAGCAGATCATCACCGGGGAGTGGACCCCGGACGACTCGTTGCTGTCGTTCTCCGGGGACCTCGACGCCGAGTGGCGGCTGAACTCCCCGGCCCTGCACCTGGACCCGAAGAAGCAGTCGGTCTGGGTGCCGGGCGGCGAGGAGATCAAGTACGACGGCATGATCATCGCCACCGGCGTCGACGCCAGGGCGATGGGCGGGGCTCCGCGCCACGACCCGCGGGTGCACGTGCTGCGGACGCTGGACGACGCGGTCGCGATCCGCAAGAACATCCGCCAGTCGCAGGGACTCGTCGCCGTCATCGGCGGCGGCTTCATCGGCTGCGAGCTCGCGTGTTCGGTTCGTCACATGGGCCGCGACGTGGCCCTGATCGTGCGCTCGCCCGCGTTGCTGGGCGGCGTCGTCGGTGACGAGATCGGCAAGAAGATCACCGAGGCGCACGTCGAGCACGGCGTCCGCCTGGCCACCGGCGTCGGCATCAAGCACTGGGTGCGCCAGCCGGGCGGCATCGGGATCCACCTCTCGGACGGCCAGGTCTTCTTCGCCTCGTGCGTCGTGCTGGCCGTCGGCGCCTCGCCGGCCGTCGACTGGCTGCGCGGTTCCGGCCTCGACATCTCCGACGGCGTCCTGTGCGACTCGACGAACCACGTCGTCGGCGCCGAGAACCTCGTCGCCTGCGGAGACGTGGCCCGCTGGCCCAACATGCGCTTCAACGGCGTGGTGCGCCGCGTCGAGCACTGGCTCAACGCGGTCGAGGGCGGCCGTGCCGCCGCCGAGAACCTCCTGGTGGGCCGCAACCACGCCAAGACCTACACGCCCGTGCCGCGGTTCTGGACCGAGCAGTACGGCATGCGCGTGCAGGGCGCCGGCCTGCCCGTCCTGGGCACCGACACCACCGACGTCAACGGCCTCACCGGCTTCATCGCCAACGGCAAGCTCGTCGGCATCGTCGGGCTGGAAGAGCCGGGCAAGATCATCACCGAGACGCCGGAACTGTTCCGGCAGAACCAGGTCGAGACGAACACTCCCGTGTGGACGCAGCCGGAGGAACCGGCCGCCGTCGCCGAGCCGGAGGTTCTCCCGACGACCATGCTCCCGGTTCCCGAACCGGTCGCCGCCCACGCATCATCCGTTCCCCCGTCCGTCTCGTCGTCGATGTCCCCGCCATTGCAGCGGCGGCGGCATTCGCGGTCGAGGCCGGAGATGGTGCGGTCGGGCGGAGGACGCGCGAGGCCCTAACCAGGTTGGAGGACTCAGGCTGCCGGTACAGGGCAAGCGGGGACGGCGAACTCCGACGTCGCTCGCGTGGCCAGGTGGCGGACCTATGACGTCACGCGGCGATGCGCTCGTTTCCGCGCCGGTGGCTTGAGTGCTCCTTCTCGTGCGTCACCAACGGTGTGGCGGCTCGGCGGGCTCCCGGGCCGCCACACCGGCCTATTGGTTGTGTTGGGGCCGCGCGGTGTTGAGAGCGTGCGGGTCGACTTGCGTGGGCTGGTGCCTGTTCCAGCGGGGTGGTCACCGGCCGTGCGACCGGTCACCGTGCGAGGGTGGTCGCCTTTGGCCGCGCGACCTGTCACCTTCCAGCGTGGTCACCTCTGCTCGTACCGAGCTGGTGCCGGACATCGCCGCTTCGCGACGATCGCGATTGGGGCTTGACTTCGGGGCCCTTGCGAGGCCTTCCTCGGCCCAGAAAAGCCGGGTCTGAACAGCCCGGCCGAGGGTCAAGTTTAAGGCCTCGCACCCAAAGTCAAGCCCCAATCGCCGTCGTGGTCGCGTCACCACCACTTGAGCGACATCCAGTGCTCACACGCCTCGGCTTCGCCATTGCGTGAAAGCGTTGCCGCTACGGAGCGGTGATCACCTGTCCTGCCCAGGAGAGGCCGCCGCCGAACGCGAAGAGCAGCACCGGCTGGCCTGAGGGGAGTTCGCCCCGTTCGGCCATCTTGGACAGAGCCAGCGGGACGGAGGCTGCTGAGGTGTTGCCGGACTCCACCACGTCGCGGCCGATGATCGCCGTTTCGCTCAGGCCCAGTTTGCGGGTCAGGGCCTCGATGATGCGCAGGTTCGCCTGGTGCGTGACGACCGCGGCGAGGTCGGTGACGGCGATGCCCGCCTTCTCGCAGGCCTGAAGTGCGATCGACGGGAGTTCGCTGGTGGCCCAGCGGAAGACCGACTGGCCCTCTTGTGCGAAGCGCGGTTGCCACTCGTTCACCAGGCGGACGGCGTTCGCTCGGGTGGGGTCGGAGCCCCACGTCGCCGGGCCGATGTGAGGGGAGGCGGAGGCGCTGACCACCGCGGCGCCTGCTCCGTCGCCCAGCAGGATGCAGGAGGAGCGGTCGGTCCAGTCGACCAGGTCGGACATCTTCTCGGCGCCGATGACGAGGGCGTGTTGTGCCGCGCCTGCCCTGATGGTGTGGTCCGCGGTGGCCAGGGCCGTGCAGAAGCCCGCGCAGGCGTTGTTCAGGTCGAAGACCACCGCCGAGGGGATGGCGAGGCGGGCCGCTACCTGTGCTGCGGTGGACGGGCTGCGGTCGATGGCCGAGCAGGTGGCGACGATGACCTGGCCGATGTCCGACGGGGACAGGCCCGAGGCGGCCAGGGCCTTGGCGCCTGCCTCGGAGGCCATGTCCGCGACCGTTTCCGAAGGAGCGGCGATGCGGCGGGTGGCGATGCCGGTGCGCTGGAGGATCCACTCGTCGTTGGTGTCGACCATCTTCTCGAGGTCGGCGTTGGTCAGCACGCGTTCGGGCTGGTAGTGGCCGAGGGCCGCGACACGGGAACCGGACAAGGTGAGTTCTCTCCTTCGGCCTGAGCGACGCGGCGAATATAGCAACCGATCGGTCGGTAGCTAAAGAGACGTAGACTACAAAGATGAGTCCGCGCCGTTCTGTTGCCGACACCCTCGAGACGCGGCAGCGCATCCTCGACCGGAGCCTCGCCATCGCGTCGGCGGAGGGGCTGGAGGGGTTGACGATCGGGCGGTTGGCCGCGGAGCTCGGGATGAGCAAGGCCGGGCTGCTGGGGCACTTCGGGACGAAGGAGGCCCTGCAGCTCGCGGTGGTGGACCAGGCGGCCGAGGTGTTCCTGCGCGAGGTTCCCCGCAAGGTCAAGCAGATGCCGTCCGGGTTGCCCCGGCTGGTCGACGTGTGCGAGGCGTGGGTGTCCTACCTCGAACGCGAGGTGTTGCCCGGCGGGTGTTTCTTCACCGCCGCCACGGCCGAGTTCGACGGCCGCAGCGGACGGGTGCGGGACGCGCTGGCCGGCATGAACGCGTTGTGGCGGCGGGACCTGCGCATCCACATCCGGCGGGCCGTGAGCGACGGGGACCTGAAGTCCGACACCGACGTCGAGCAGCTGATCTACGAGATCCTCGGGGTGATGCTGGCGCTCAACCACTTCCTGCAGCTGGAGCACGACAGCGCGGCGCCGCGGCGGGCGCGTCAGGCGTTGAAGCGGTTGCTCACGAAGTGATTGACGATCGCGGCGACCTGGTCCGGGTGCGTGGAGACCAGGCCGTGGGTCGCTTCGATCTCCTGCACGATCACGTTCGCGGGCAGGTCGCGGCGCAGGCCGGCGCGGTGGGCGTCCATGAGCGGCAGCAGGTCCGGTGGTACCGGCATGTTCTCGGTGGCGAGCACCAGCAGGAACGGCACGGTCACCCTCGCGAAGATCGGCAGGGCGTCCAGGAGCTCCGGTGAGGTCCGCAGGAACGAGAGGATCTCGCGGGACGGGCGCGTGATCATCTCCAGCTGGGCGTCGAAGAGGGCGTTCAGGCGGGCGAGGCCGTCGGCGACCGCCTCCGGTGCGAGCCCCTCGTAGTTCTCGGGACGTGTTGTGGCGGAACGGTGTCCGTCCAGGCTCACCGCCGCCGGGCAGTCCGGGTGCCGCAGTGCCCACAGCCCCGCGAGCACGCCGCCGAGCGACTGGCCGACGACGACCGGGTTCTCCAGTCCGAAGTGGACGGCGGTGGCCTCGATCTCGTCCAGCACCGCCTCCCACTCCCACGGTGCGTCCGGGGACTCGCCGTGCCCGCGCAGGTCGACCGCCAGCGCGCGGCCGTGAAGTTGGGGCGCAAGCGTTTCCCACGTCGCCCTGCTGCCGCCCAGGCCGTGCAGGAGCAGGAACGACGGGCCGTCGCCGCCGAAGTCGGTCGCCGCGAGCTTCACTGGTCTCTCCTCAGGCCGAGCCGGGCACGGATCGACTCGACGGCCACGCCGCCGTCCGGGTGCCGCAGCAGCTTGTTGCGGTTGACGAGGTCGTGCACGCCCTGCCGGGTGATGCCGAGCATCGCGCCGGCCGTGCCCAGGGAGACGTGGTCCCTGCTCGGGTGACCGGCGCGGCGCGCGGTGACGCGGCCCAGCGGTGTCGCCCACCAGCTCTCCGGCGGGTCGAACGGGGTGTCGCCGGGGTAGAGGACCGTCATCAGGCGGACGACGACCTGCCTCGCCACCTCGTCGCGGGGACCGAGCAGCTGGGCCGCCCACATGTCCGCGTCGGCGCGGACGGACTGCCGCAGGCCGTCGAGATCGGCCTGCGGCAGCAGGATCTCCAGCGGGTCGAGCAGGCGGCTCGTCACCAGCCGGATCAGGTCGTTCCGCAGGTCAACGTGCTCCGAGAGGGTCGACACTTGACAGACTGTATCAAGTACTTGACGGGCTCCGTCAAGTAGTCGGCAGCGTCAGCTCCAGGACGTGGGCGAGAACGGCGTGCGAGCCGGCCTCCTGCATGACCGTGCGCCGCAATGCGAGTCCGTCGCCGGGCGACCCTCCCGCCCCGGGGTAGGAGGGTCGCCGTTCAGCGCGTCAGGCCGCCCACATCTGCACGGGCGCGATGTAGTTCCAGCTGTAGAGCTGGTTCGCGCCGTCGTAGCTGCCGTCCGTGCCCGCCCCGTAGGTGTCGTGCACGTAGAACTGGCCGTTGTCGTGGTAACCGATCACCACGGACAGGTGGCCGGCGGTCGACCCCCACGTGCCGCTCATGATCACGAACTTGCCCTGGTCGAGGAACGCGCGGACCTGCGCCGGCGTGAAGTTGCCCTGCTGCACCGCCGCGCCGTTGCGCGCCAGGAAGTCGCGCTCGGACTCCCAGGAGGCGCAGGGGCGGGCCGGGTTGCCGCCGCAGTAGTAGCCGGTGATCCAGCCGTGCGCGCCCTTCCAGCTGCCGGTGCGCGACCAGTCGGCCATCGTGCGGTTGAACGTCGTGCCGCGGTTGCTGAACTCGTCGGTGATGTAGCGGCCCCACTTCGAGAAGTGCGAGAAGGGCTGCGAGACCTGCACGCCGAACTCGTTCGGCAGCTGGTAGGTCACGAGGTCGATCACCGCGCTGGTGGGGCCGCAGGACGAGTTGCCGTTGAACTCGTTGCGGGTGTCCCAGAGCTGGTGGATGTACTCGGCGCGGTTCAGGCGGCCCATCGTGGTCACGCCGCCGTCGAGGGTGGCGGCGCGCAGGCCGGTCGCCTTCACATACCCCTTGGCGGGGCTGCCGATCACGGCCTCCGCGCCTTCGACACCGGTCAGTGCGTAGTTGAACGACAGGCCCTCGACGACCCGCGATGCCTTGCGGGAGGCCAGGTCCTGGACGTAGACGCCGTTGAACGCGGCGAACTGGTCCGGTCCGAGCGTCTTGTCAGACACGCACCCCATGACCTCGTAGGCCACGTTCGCGCCGTCCGCGCCCCACACCGCGCTGCGGTAGTGGTGCCGCGTCTCGCCGATCAGTTCCCGGACCTGGCCGTCCTCCGACGCGAGTCCCAGCCACTGCGGGTCCGCGCCGCCGCAGCGGTAGATCTCGTTGTGCTTGATGAAGCTGACGTGCCGCTCGCCCTTGACGTCCACGAGCTTGAAGTCGCGGTACAGCGAGGTCGCGTCCGAGGTGATCAACGGCTTGGCGGCGCCGGACCCGAGGTCGAACCGGACCAGCGAGCCCACGTACGTGCTGTCGTCCGCGGTGTCCGGGTGCTGCACGGCCAGCAGGCCGCGGCCGTCGGAGGTGAAGCCGAGCAGCTGCGGCGCGCGGCCCTTGAGCTTGCCGACCGCCTTGCCGTCCACCACGACGTCCTCGCCGTCGGCGTAGGCCAGCGTGGCCCCGTGGAACACCGCGGACGTGATCGCGCCACGTGCCACGAAACGGGACTTGCCGTAGCGGTCGACGGTGTGCAGCGTGCTGCCGCTCGTGCCGTCGAAGTCGGAGATCACGGCCGCGTGCGCGCCGTCGGCGGACGACGTGGACCGGACCGTGTAGGCCGGGTCGCTGACGCCGAAGGTGGCTCTCTTGACACCACCGACGACCACGTCGTACCCGCTGCCCGACCGGACGGTCAGCGACTGCGCGGGGTTCGAGGAGTAGGGCTCGGCCGCCTGGGCGGGGGACACGGCGGCGGCCAGGGTGCCCAGCGCCACCACCAGTGCCAGTGAGGTTTTCGTCATGGCGCCCAACGTGCTGGCGCGTGGCATGTGTCCGGTATGTGGATGGTGGTTACGATCGGGAGCTGTGGAGTTCCGGGTGCTCGGGCCGGTCGAGTGTTACGCCGACGACGGCGTGCGGCTGGGCCTTGGGCCGCCCAAGCAACGGGCCGTGCTCGCGCTGCTCCTCGCACAGCCGGGCCGGGTGCTGTCGGTCGACCGGTTGATCAGCGTGCTGTGGGACGACGCGCCGCCGAAGACCGCGCTGAAGAACCTCCAGGTCTACGTCTACCAGCTGCGCAAGATCGTCGGCTCGCGGCTGCTCTCGCGGGCGCCGGGCTACCTGATGTCGATCGACCCCGCCGAGCTCGACCTCACCCGGTTCACCGACCTGCTCGACGTCGCCCGCCGGGAACGCACGCCGCGCGCCTACCGCGAGGCGCTCGCGTTGTGGCGCGGACCGGCGCTCGCGGACCTGGCCGCGTCCGGGCTGCTGCGCGGGGTCGTGGCGCAGCTGGAGGAACTGCGGCTCGCCGCACGGGTCGAGTGCGCCGAGGCGGAGCTGGACCTCGGCCGGCACGTCGAGGTCGTCGCCGACCTGAACGAGTGGGTGCGCGAACACCCGTTGCACGAACGGCTGCGCGAGCAGCAGATGGTCGCGCTGCACCGGGCAGGCCGTTCGGCCGAGGCGCTCGCGGCCTACCAGGAGTGCCGCCGGGTGCTGCTCGACGAGCTCGGCGTCGAGCCGGGGGAAGCGCTGCGGCGCCTGCAGACCGAGATCCTGCGCGCGAAACCCGTGGGCACGGCGGCGATCCGCCAGCTGCCGCCGGACGTCGTCACGTTCTCCGGCCGCGGCCGCGAGCTGAACCTGATCAGGGCGCAGCTCCGCCAGGACCGGGTCGCGGTGTGCGTGATCACCGGGCAGGCGGGCATCGGCAAGTCGGCGCTCGCGGTGCGGGCGGCGCACGAGATCGCGGCGCGGTTCCCCGACGGCCAGCTCTACGCCGACCTCTCCGACGGCGCCTCCGAGCGCGTCCTCAGCCAGTTCCTGCGCGCCCTCGGCGAACGGCCCGGCGACGAGGAGGCGTTGCGCTACCGCTCGCTCACCGCGTCACGCCGGCTGCTCGTCGTGCTGGACAACGTGGCGACGGCGGGCCAGGTCAAGCGCCTGCTGCCGACCGGTCCCGGCTCCGCCGTCCTGATCACGTCCCGGCGCCCGCTCACCTCGCTGCACGGCGCGTCGTACGTCAAACTCGGTGCGCTGCAACTGGAGGACGCCTACCGGTTGCTGGAGGGCGTCGCCGGTGCGGTGGCGGACGCGGCTGAGCTCGTGCGCTGGTGCGGAGGACTGCCGCTGGCCCTGCGCATCGCGGGTGCCCGGCTCGCCGCCCGTCCACAGTGGACCGCGCCGCTGCTCGCGGCCAGGCTGGCCGACGAGACCCGCCGCCTCGACGAGCTGCGGCTCGGCGACGTCGCGGTCCGCTCGGCGTTCGAGGTCAGCTACGCCGAACTCGGTTCCCCGGCGGTGGCACGGGTGTTCCGCCTGCTCGGGCTGCTCGACGGCCCCGACTTCGCGGTCGCCGCCGCCCGCGCCCTGACCGACGTGCCGGACGTCGAGGACCTCCTCGCCGAGCTGGCCGACGCGCACCTGGTCGAGGAACCGGTGCCCGGCCGGTTCGCGCTGCACGACCTGCTGCGCCTGTTCGCCCGCGAACGCTGCCGCGCCTCGGAGACGTCCGAGGAACGCTCGCTCGCCCTGGAACGCCTGCACAAGCACTACCTGGAGGCCCTGGCCGACGCCCCGTCCGACCTCTGGCTCGCGCAGGAGCGCGACAACCTGCTCGCCGCCGCGCACCAGGCGTCCCCGGCCGCCGCGATCGCGTTCGCCGAGGGCCTGTCCTGGTACTTCCGCCGCCGCTCCGAGGTGGCGGACTGGGCCGCGCTGAACACCCTCGCCCTGGAGGCCGCCCGCTCCCTGGGCGACGTGCGCGCGGAGGCGTTGGCGCTCAAGGAACTGGGTGCCGCCTGCGAGCGGGGCTTCCGGTTCGCCGAGGCCCAGCGGCACTGGACGGCGGCCCTCGCGCTGGCCCGGTCGCTGCACGACCGCCAGCTCGAAGCCGTGACCCTCAACAACCTCGGCATCACGCACTGGCGCCGCCGCGACCTGCCCGCCGCGCTGACCTCGCTGGAGGCGTCGCTGCGGCTGCGCGAGGAGCTCGACGACTCCCAGGGCGCCGCGTACGTGCGCACCAACCTGGGGCTGGTGCACGCCGCGCTGGGCGATCTCCCCGCCGCCCTGGTGTGCTACGAGGAGACGCTGACGACGTTGCGCGCCTGCGGGGACAGGTCCGGCGAGCTGCACGCGCTCGCGAACATGGCCGACGCCCACCGGCAGCTCGGGTCGCTCGACCGCGCGCTGGAGCTGGCGGACGAGGCGCTGGCGCTCGCGCGGTCGGTGGGGGACCGGCAGATCGAGGCCGGCGTGCTGCTCGACCGGGGCATCGTGCACGAGCTGGCCGGCCGGGCGGACGCGGCGAAGGCGTCCTACGGCGAGGCCGTCGAGCTGTCGCGGCGGATCGGGTTCCGGTGGGGCGAAACGGAAGCGGCCCGGCGGCTGGCGGGGCTGGAGAGCTAGTGGCGCGTCTCGGAACGTTGGCGAGGTGATCCACGCTCAGCAGGGCACCTCACGGTTCTGCCCCCACGCCCCCGTACAACCAGTACGAGGACGTGGGGGCAGAACCGCGATGCACCCGTCTGACCGCGGATTCCCCCGGCAACGTTCCGAGCCACACCACTAGGCCCCCGTCAGGCCGAGTACCTGCCCGGCGCGAACACCCCGTCCGGGTCGAGCGCCTGCCCGATCCTCGACTGCGGCGCGGTGGCCTGCGCGGGACGGTCGACGTCGCGCCGGTGCGGCAGAAAACCCTGCGCCGCAAACGTTTGGTGCAGCCGGTCGAGCGACTCCCGGGCCTCCGCGACGGCCGCGGGATCGTGCGCCGGGAAGCCGATCGCCACCACGTGGGCGGCGGTGTCGCTGTCGAGCACGGTGATCGTGACCGCGGGGTCCTCCGGGCAGCAGTCGCGCACCAGCTTCGCGGCCAGTGCGGTCGCCTCACCGGAGAACGGCACCGTGGGCAGGAACATCAGCATCCCGAGCTCGGCGTCGACCCGGCCGGCCGGACAGCCCGTGCGGCGGACGAACCAGGTGTCGGCCGGGTCCGCGTCGCCGGCGTAGTGCGCGCGCACCACCTCGTCCACCAGCGACGGCGCTTCGACGAGCGGTGAATTCCTTGCCGCACCACGAAGAACCGAGCCGAGCGCCTCGACCACCTCGCCGGAGCCGCTGAGGCACACGTGCGCGAGGTACTCGCCTGTCCGCGCCGCGACCGGGTTGTAGACCCTGGTGGTCGGCGGGACCAGCTTCTGCGCGGTCCACGACCGCAGCGCGTCGACGGCGTCGGCGAGGTCGTCGGCGGCGAAGGTGAACGGCAGCACCCGCACCTCCTCCGGCCGGGGCAACAGCCGCACGACCGCGGCGGTGACCACCGCGAACGACGACTGCGTGAACACCTGCGCCGACCCCGACGAGGTGTCCGGCCACCAGCCGGCGCGCTCCACGCCGCCGTCCGCGAGCACGACCTCGAGGCCCGCCAGGTCCTCGGCGCGGGCACGGTGCAGGCCGACGCCGCGGTCCAGGGCGTTGCCGATGACGCTGGTGTGCAAGGAGGACGTGGTGAGGTTGAAGATCCTCGGCGTGTCCCGCAACGCCTCCGCGAGCGCGCCCTGCGTGACACCGGGCTCCACCACCGCGTACCCGCGTTCGACGTCGAGGGTGCGGATGCGGTCCAGGCCCGACAGGTCGAGCACGGTGGCGCCGTCCACGACCGGCAGCGCGGAGCCGAGCCCCCAGTTGTAGCCGGTGCTGACCGGGTGCAGCGGCCGGCTGCCGGACCGGACGATCTCGGCGACCTCGTCCGCGCTCGCAGGCCTCAGGACGTCGGCGATCGCGCGCGGGCGGAAGGCGGCGGGCTGTTCGGGGACCACGCCGCGCACGATAGGCGGACGAAGCGCGGTCGAGCGCCAGGACCACCCGAACCGGTGACAAGGCGGGCTACCGCGTCGTCCCGCTGACCAGGCGCCTCGACGTGCTGCTCACCGACAGCCGCGGCGACGAGCCGGTGCTCCGAACGGCCTAGTCTGGATCACGTGGAACTGCTGCACCTCCGGTACTTCGTCGCGGTCGCCGAAACGCTGAACTTCTCGGCGGCCGCCCGGAAACTGCACATGGCCGCGTCCCCGCTGAGCCGGCGCATCAAGGACCTGGAGCACGAGCTGGGCCGCCCGCTCTTCGACCGCAGCACCCACCACGTGGCGCTCACCGACGCCGGCGCCGCCCTGCTGCCGATCGCGCGGGACGTCCTCGACCGCGTCGGGTCCATCCGCTGGCGCCTCGACCAGGCCACGCGCCCGGACCGCGCCACGGTGTTCGTCGGCGTGCCCGCGGGGCTGCACCCGGCGCTGCGGGAACGGCTGACGCGCCTCGCCGACCTCGTCGCGGACCGGTTCGAGGTCAAGCGCTGGCCCGGCACCACCTCCGACCTCGTCGCCGCGGTCAAGGACGGCAAGCTCGCGCTCACGCTGGCGCGGCTGCCCGTGCAGGAGGCGTCCCTCGACACCCTGCACGTCATGTCGGAGCGCCTGGGCGCCGTCGTGCCGGCCGACCGGTTCGCGGGACGGGAATCGGTCAAACTGGCCGATCTCACCGATCTGGCCTATGCGAAGTCACCCGAGGAAATCATGCCCGCGTATTTCGAGCAGCTCGACCGGCAATTGCGCGAACTGGGCATCACGAAGCGCATCCAGCTGAGCAACACCGGCTACCAGGGCACCTCGGAGATCGTCTCCAGCGGCCTCGGGTTCTCCGTCTCGATGCTCGACGAGGACAGCTCGATGCGCGGCTACCAGCTGGAGAACATGGCGGTCCTGCCGTTCGAGGACTTCCGCGCGCAGCTCGACACCGGGCTGCTCTGGCGCCACGACCGGGGCGAGGGCGGCGACCTCGACGAGCTCGTCACCAGTGCCCGCGAGGTCTTCGCGGAACCGATAATCAAATAGAGAATGGTGTGACCGCTGTGGTCATACCATTGTTCGCGACATGATCGTTCCCTTTTCCGTTGGTCGTCACTAACTTCGGTGGTGCAGAGACGAATCAGGTGCGAAAGGACGAACGATGAAGGACATCACCGCCGGTCCGCTGGACGGCGTGCGCGTGATCGACCTCTCGACCGTGGTGATGGGCCCGTACGCGGCCCAGATCCTCGGAGACCTCGGCGCCGACGTGATCAAGATCGAGTCGCCTGTGGACACCGTCCGCAACGGCCGCTACCGCACCACGCCGGGCATGACCCCGTTGAGCCTCAACGTCAACCGGAACAAGCGCAGCGTCGCGTTGAACCTGAAGGACGAGGCCGACCGCGAGACCGCGCTCAAGCTGATCGACACGGCCGACGTGCTGATCACCAACATGCGGCCGGGCGCGCTGGCCCGCCTCGGCCTGACCCACGCCGACGTCGCCGCGCGCAACCCCGGTCTGGTCTACGCCCACGCCCAGGGCTTCCGCGGCGACTCCGACCGCGCGGGCACCGCCGCCTACGACGAGACGATCCAGGGTGCGTCCGGCCTGGTCGACATCGCGAACCGGGCGCTCGGCCGGCCCGTCTACCTGCCGACGATCCTCGGCGACAAGGTCTCGTCGCTGACCATCGCCTACAGCGTGCTCGCCGCGCTGGTGCACCGGAACTCGACCGGTGAGGGCCAGCGGGTCGAGATCCCCATGGCCGACACGATGATCGCGTTCAACCTCGTCGAACACCTGGCGGGCCACGCGTTCGTGCCGCAGGAGGGGCCGACGGGCTTCACCCTCTCGATGGCCAGGGGCCACCACGCCGTGCACACCAAGGACGGCCTCGCGTGCGTCGTCCCCTACAACCCGCAGAACTTCCGCGACTTCTTCGCCGCTGCGGGAAGGCCCGACCTGGTCGAGGACCCGCGCGTGGCCGGCGAGCGGATCGACCCCGGCGACAGCGACGACCTGATGGGCCTGGTCGACGAGTGCGCGCCAGCTCTGTCCGCTGAGGAATGGGCGGAGGTGTGCGCGAAGCACAGCATCCCGTTCGGGCCGGTGCTGGAGCTGGACAAGGCGCACGAGGACCCGTACGTCCGCGACGGTCACCTGCTCGACGTCGTGCACCACCCGAGCGAGGGCGCGATCCGGTCGATCGGCATCCCCGTCCGGTTCTCCGCCACGCCCGCCACCGTCCGCCGCCTGGCCCCGCTGCCCGGCGCCGACACCGCCGAAGTCCTGAAGGAGCTGGCATGAACGAGGTGCGCACCGAACGCGTCGGTTCGGCACTGCTGATCACGATCGACCGTCCGGAGGCCCGCAACGCCGTGAACGCGGCCGTCGCGACGCGGCTCTCCGCCGCGCTCGACGAGCTGGAAGCCACGCCGGACCTGCGCGTCGGCGTGCTCACCGGAGCGGGCGGCTCGTTCAGCGCGGGCATGGACCTCAAGGCCGCGTTGAAGGGCGAGTCGCCGGTCGTCGGCGACCGCGGGCTCGGCGGTCTCACCGAGGCCGAGCTGACCAAGCCGCTGATCGCCGCGGTCGAGGGCTTCGCGCTGGGCGGCGGGTTCGAACTGGCCCTGGCCTGCGACCTGATCGTCGCCGCCGAGGACGCGAGGTTCGGACTGCCCGAGGTCAAGCGCGGCCTGATCGCCGCGGCCGGGGGTGTCGTCCGCCTGCCGCAGCGGATCCCGCACCACCTCGCCATGGAGATCCTGCTGACCGGTGAGCCGATCGACGGCCGCCGCGCGGGCACCCTCGGCATCGCCAACCGGGTCGTGCCGAACGGCGAGACCGCCGCGATCGCACTCCAGCTCGCCGAACAGATCGCCCAGAACGCCCCGCTGGCACTCGCCGCCGTCAAGGCCGTCGTGCGCTCGCAGGACCCCTGGGCCGCACAACGCGCCGAAAGCGCCCGCCTGATGAGCACGGCCGACGTCCGCGAGGGCATGACCGCGTTCGCCGAGCGCCGCGCTCCACAATGGACAGGACGCTGATCATGCTGGGCATCACACCCCTCACCGCTCCCGCGTTCCCCGCGGTGCGGCCGCGGTTCTTCGACCGCGAGTACCTGAACATCGTCTACCGGACCGATCCGGACGCGTTGCGGGCCGTCGTGCCGGTGCCGCTGGAGCTCGACGAGCCGCTCGTCCGGTTCGAGGTCATGAAGATGAACGACGTCACCGGCTACGGGCCGTACACCGAGGCGGGCCAGGCGATCCCGGTCGTCTTCGACGGCGAACGCGGCGAGTACCTGCACGCGATGTACCTCGACAGCTTCGCCGCCACCGCGTCCGGCCGCGAGGTCAGCGCGTACCCGAAGGTCATGGGCTCACCGAGGCTCTACGCCGACAACGGCGCCCTGGTCGGCACGCTCGACTACGGCACCGTGCGGGTGGCCACGGCCACGATGGGGTACAAGCAGTACGAACTGGACACCCGTCAGGCTGAGGCGGAGATCACGGTTCCAACCTTCATGCTGAAGACGATCCCTCACTATGACGGATCGTTGCGGGTGCAGGAGCTCGTGCGCACGGAGATCACCGACGTCGTGGTCAAGGCCGCGTACACCGGCCCGGCGCGCCTGCAGCTGTTCCAGCACGTCCTCGCGCCCCTCGCCGACCTCCCCGTGCTGGAGGTCCTCTCCGCCAGCCACGTCATCACCGACCTGACGCTCGCTCCCGCCAAGCCGGTTCACAACTACTTGGAGGCGTCATGACGACCGTCGCGGTCATCGGTGCGGGTGTCATCGGACTTTCGTGGGCCCGCCTGTTCGCCGAGCACGGGATGACCGTGCGCGTGGTGGATCCCCGTCCCGACCTGGTCGTCCCGGCCGGCGCGGAGATCGCGCCGAGCGTCGCGGAAGCCGTGCGGGACGCGGACTTCGTGCAGGAGAACGGCCCGGAGGACCTGGCGTTCAAGAAGACCCTGTTCGCCGAGCTGGTGCGAGAGGCGCCGGAGCACGCCCTGCTGCTCAGCTCGTCGTCCGCGATCCCGTCGACCGCGTTCACCGAGGGCATCGACGGCTCGCGCGTCCTCATCGGACACCCGTTCAACCCACCGCACGTGATCCCGCTGGTCGAGGTCGTGCCGGGGGAGCAGACGAGCGAGGAGTCCGTGACCAGGGCCGTCGAGTTCTACCGCTCGGTCGGCCGCACGCCGGTCGTGGAGCGCAAGGAGATCCCCGGCTTCGTCGGCAACCGCCTGCAGGCCGCGCTCTCGCGCGAAGCCGCCTACCTGGTCGAGCAGGGCGTCGTCACGCCCGCCGACCTCGACACCGTCGTCACGCACTCGCTCGGCCTGCGCTGGGCGACCGTCGGGCCGTTCCTCGGAGCCCACCTCGGTGGCGGCCCCGGCGGCTACCGGCACCTCGCGGAGCACATCGGCAAGTCCATGCGGGGCCTGGAGCTCGGCACCCCGTCGCACGACCCGGAGCGGCTGATCAAGGCCGTGGAAGACGCTTACGGCTCCTCCACGTACTCGGCGCTCGCCGAGACGCGCGACCGCAAGCAACTCGCCGTCCTGACGGCACTGGAGGAGGACTGACATGGAACGCCTGGAAGACCAGCTGACCGCCGACTTCTACAACTACGAGGCGCTGCTGGGCGACGAGGAGCGCAAGATCCTGCTCGGCGCCCGCGAGTTCATGACCACCGAGATCAAGCCGATGGTCAACGAGTACTGGGCCAAGGGCGAGTTCCCGCACGAGCTGATCGGCAAGTTCCGCGGCGCCGGCCTCACCGCGTTGTCCTACGAGGGCTACGGCGAGCACCCCGCCGCCGTCAGCAACCTGCTCACCGGCATGCTCGCGATGGAGATGACCCGCACCGACGCGTCCGTCGCCACGTTCTTCGGTGTCCACAACGGACTCGCGATGTACTCGATCTACTCGGGCGGCTCGCAGGAGCAGCGCGACCGCTGGCTGCCCGCCATGGCCGCGATGGACAAGATCGGCGCGTTCGCGATGACCGAACCGCTCGGCGGCTCCGATGTCGCCGGCGGCATGCGCACCACGGCACAGCGCGACGGCGACACGTGGGTGCTCAACGGCGCCAAGAAGTGGATCGGCAACGCCACCTTCGCCGACTACGTCGTCGTGTGGGCCCGCGACCTCGACGACGACCAGGTCAAGGGTTTCGTCGTGGAGAAGGGCACGCCCGGCTTCGTCGCCGAGAAGATCGAGGGCAAGATCGCGTTCCGGATCGTCGAGAACGCCGAGATCACCCTCACCGACGTCCGCGTGCCCGAGGCGAACCGGCTGCAGAACATCAACTCGTTCCGCGACGTGGCGGAGATCCTGCGCGCCACCCGCGGCGGCGTCGCCTGGCAGGCACTGGGCGTGATGGTCGCCGCCTACGAGCTCGCCCTCGCCTACGCGAAGGAGCGCGAGCAGTTCGGCCGCCCCATTGCGCGGTTCCAGATGGTGCAGGACAAGCTGGTGCAGGCGCTCGGCAACATCACCGCGTCCTGGGGCATGCTCGTGCAGCTCGCGAAGCTGCAGGACGCGGGCATCTTCCGGGACGAGCACTCGTCGCTCGCGAAGGCGTTCGTGACCTCCCGCATGCGCGAGGTTGTGGCCTGGGCGCGGGAGATCTTCGGCGGCAACGGCATCGTGCTCGGCCACGACGTGGCCCGCTTCTTCGCCGACGCCGAGGCGATCTACTCGTTCGAGGGCACGCGCGAGATGAACACGCTGATCGTCGGCAAGGCCATCACCGGCGAGAGCGCCTTCGTCTAGACGGTCAGGCCTCGGGGATCTCGACGACCACGTGCGTCGACTTGATCGAGGCCACGGCGACGCTGCCGACCTCCAGGCCGAGCTCGTCCGCGGACTCACGACTCATCAGGGACGTGACGCGGAAGGGCCCGGCCTGCATGTCGACCTGGGCCATCACGCCGTCCTTGACCACGCGCGTGACGATGCCCTTCATGCGGTTGCGCGCCGAGGCGGCGACGGTCGTGCCGGGCTCGGCCACGTCGCCCATCTGCTGCGCGAACGCGGCGAGCTCCGTGCCGCTGACGCCCTTGCGCCCGCTGTCGAGGACGACCGACGCGAGGCGGCCCTGGTCGATCCACCGGCGCAGGGTGTCGTCACTGACCCCGAGCAGCGCGGCGGCCTCGCTGATCCGCAAGTTCGGCACGGACGCGAGTGTAGGTCCGCTCCTGCGGAGGCACCAACCGCCGTGGGCCGGTGTTCCGGCTTCGTTCGAGGGTGTGCACCGCTCGAAGGACACCGCGCGGCGGGCAGGGTGCTCCTCCGCCCCGCCGGGAGGACGCCGCGGAGCAGGCCGGGTGGTGCTCCGGCCCGCCCGCTCGTGCCGTCAGGAATGGCCCGCGATCCGGTGCGGCCGGTAGTCCGCCTCCAGCCGCGCCACCTCGTCGTCGGTGAGCTCGAAGTCCAGCGCCGCCACCGCGTCGTCGAGCTGCGCGGGCTTCGTGACGCCGACGATCGGCGCCGTCACCACCGGGTTGCGCCGCAGCCAGGCCAGCGCGACCTGGGCCCGTGACACGCCGCGGGCGGAGGCGACGGCGGCGACCTGCTCGACGATCGCGCGGTCCGACTCCACGTACAGGGTGGCTCCGAACTCGTCGGTCTCGGTGCGCGCGGTCGTCTCGTCCCAGTCGCGGACCAGACGGCCGCGGGCGAGCGGGCTCCACGGGATCACGGCGATGTCCTGGTCCGCGCAGAACGGCAGCATCTCGCGCTCCTCCTCGCGGTAGAGGAGGTTGTAGTGGTTCTGCATCGACACGAACTTCGTCCAGCCGTTCTGCTGTTGCGTGAACAACGCCTTGGCGAACTGCCACGCGTACATGGACGACGCACCGATGTAGCGCGCCTTTCCGGACTTCACGACGTCGTGCAGCGCCTCAAGCGTCTCCTCCAGCGGGACGGTGCCGTCGAAGCGGTGGATCTGGTACAGGTCCACGTAGTCCGTGCCGAGCCGGCGCAGCGAGTTGTCGATCTCGGCCAGGATCGACTTGCGGGAGAGCCCGGAACCGTTGGGGCCCTCGTGCATGCGGTTGTAGACCTTGGTGGCGAGCACGATCTCCTCGCGCCGGGCGAAGTCGTGCAGCGCACGGCCCGTGATCTCCTCCGAGGAGCCGGCCGAGTACACGTTCGCGGTGTCGAAGAAGTTGATGCCGGCGTCGAGTGCGGCCTTGACGAACGGCCGCGCGTCCTCTTCCCGCAACGACCACGGGTGGCCACCCCGCTGAGGATCTCCGTAGCTCATCATGCCGAGGCACAGCTCGGACACGTCCATACCGGCCAGCTTCGTGTAGCGCACTGTCAGCCCCTCAGGGAAAGGACGATCACGGTCGGGTGACGTGACGACACCCCGTTCACCTCCGAACCTAGTGCGGCTCCCCGGATCGTGCCTCTGTTCGACACTTCGGTGGCTATCGGCCGTGATTGTCCGATCAGCGGGTTTAGCGTCGTTTTCCCGGGTTCTGAGAGGACAGCGCATGACGAGCATCGACGTGGCCGCGCCGCAGCGGCACGTGCTGGAGCGCACTCGCGCCGCGGTCGCGACGGTGCTGCGGGCCGCGTTGGCGGAGCTGCCGGACGAGACGCGCGAGGTGGTCGAGCACGGGCTGGCGCGGCAGGACTTCTCGACGGCCGCGCTCGTGCTGCTGTCCGCGGAGGCGTTCGGCGCGGCGGACGTGACGGAGCTCGCCGCGGCGCTGGAGCTCGCGCAGCTGCACGAACGCCTGCACGCGGACCTGATGCTGCGCGCGGGCGCGTGGGAGGTGTTCGGGTCCGACCGGGTCGTCTCGGCGGCCGACGCCCTGCTGTCGCTGGCCGTCGCCCGGCTCTCCCGGTCGCAGACGACGATCCTCAACATCGCGCTGATGTCCGTTGTGGACGGTTACGTCCAGGAGATCGAGATGGACGAGCGCGACGACGTGGACCTGTCCGAGCACCTGGGCGTGGCGGCGGCCAAGCACAGCTCGCTGCCCGCGGCGGCGTGCGAGCTCGGCGCGCTGGCCGCCGGGGCGAGCGCGAGCCAGGCCGCGCACCTGCGGCAGTTCGGCGACGACGTGGGCCTCGCGCGCAAGCACGTGGACGACGTCCTGTCCCCGTCCGGTGACCGCCGCACGCTGCCGGTGGCCGCGGCGTCGGCGGCCGGGATCACCGTCGACGGCGGGCGGAGGTGGTGCGCGCAGCAGGCCGAGCTGCTGCTCGCCCGCGCCGGGAACCACCTGCGGCAGTGCGGTCCGCTGGCGCGGGCGGCGGAGGAGCTGTCCGCCCTCGCCGAGGAGGTCACGACCGGCCGGTGCGCGCCGGCCGTGCCCACCCAGGCGGTGGCGGAACCGTCACTCTGACGGCCGCAGCACGACCTTGCCCGCGACGTGCCCGGTCGCGACGAGGTCCTGCGCCTGCGCGGCCTCGGCCAGCGGCAGGCTCCGCGCGATGCGCACCGTGAGCCTGCCCTCGACCGCGAGCCGGGCGTACTCGCCGAGCCGCGAGCCGAACGGCGCGCCGCCCCCGGAGAACGTGACGCCCAGGCCGCCGGCCGCCGGGTCGGCGATGGTGACGATCCGGTCGGTGCCACCGCGCAGGTCGATCGACACCGGCAGGTCGCCCTGTCCCGCCGCGTCGAACACGGCGTCGACGCCCTGCGGCGCGACGGCGCGGACCCGGTCGGCGAGCCCCTCGCCGTACGCGACCGGAACGGCGCCGAGCGACCGCACGTAGTCGTGGTTGGCGGGGGAGGCGGTGCCGACGACCGTGGCGCCGCGGGCCACCGCGAGCTGGACGCCGACGGCGCCGACGACCCCCGACGCACCGTGGATCAGCACCGTGTCGCCCTCGCCGACCTTCAGCTCGTCGAGCACGCGGACCGAGGTCTCGACGGCGACGGGGAGGGCCGCGGCCGTGTCCCAGTCGAGGTCGGCGGGCTTGAGCGCGAAGTCGCCCGAGACCGCGTACTCGGCGTAGCCCGCGCCGGTCCAGCCGAGGACCTGGTCGCCGACCGCGACGCCGGTGACGCCCTCGCCGACCTCGTCGACGATGCCCGCCACCTCCGCGCCGGGCGTGATCGGGAACGGTGGCGCCATCTGCGGCATCCAGCCGTTGCGGATCTTGTGGTCCAGCGGGTTGACCGCCGCCGCGACGACTTTCAACCGCACCTGGCCCGGACCCGCGTGCGGCTCCTCGACCTCGGTCAGACGCAGCACGTCCGACCCGCCGAACTCGGTGTAAGTGATCGCCTTCATCTCTGGCTCCCGTCGTTTGGTTGACATGTCAACTCTAGCGACGGTCGGCGTGTGGGTGCCCCTCACTTCGGCTAGTTCCCACTGGCCGAAAGGCCAGTCGGTCACCCGTTTAGGCGGTCTACGCTCGGTTCATGGACCTGCAGAAGGCGGCCGGCGTGATCCAGGCGCCGCTGAGCGAGACGTTGCTGCACCTGTCCGCCGCCCTCGCCGACGGCATCCCGCACCAGGCGATCGCCGAGCTGTCCAACTGCTCGTTCGCGCCGTTCAAGTTCCGCGGCGAGTCGCCGCCGGTCAGGATCTCCGACCTGGCCGCGCTCCGCTCGGCCGTGCCCGCCCAGGGCACCTGGCAGGGCCGTGCGGTCCTGGGCGGGGCCGAGGTCCCGGTGGTCGTCCTGGTCAGCGCCGTGTCCGAGCCGAGCGCGATGCTCGTCCTGCTGCGCGCCGACGACACCCCCGTCCCGTTAGAGGTTCTAACTTCCGCGAATGCCCTGTGGGATGTCGTCACCGCGCACATGGAAGGCCTGCGCAACGAGGCCGTGCCCGCCACTCTCGCCGTGTCGCGCGCAGCGGCGGCGGCTCGCGCCGTGGCGATCTCCGACCTCGGCGACGCCTATGGCGCCGCGCTCACCGCACTGCTGTCCGTGCTGCGCGACCACGACGTCACGGACGCCGCGGCCCGCTCCCGCGCGGTGGACCTGGCCGTCACCGCGCTGGTCGAGCTCCGCTCCCGCGCCGACCTGGACCGGGCCCTGACCGAGGAACGCGCGGGCGAGGCCTTCGAACGCCTCGCCGACTCGCTGCGCCGCGTCCTGCGCGGCCGGGACGTGCGCCTCGACCTGGGCACACCGGGCGCGGAGGAGGGTGCCGACCGCATCGTGCCGACCGAGGTCGCCTCGACGGCCGCCGCCGTGGTCCGCTCGACCGTGCACGCGATGCTCGACGACCAGGGCGGCGTCGGCAGGGTCCACATCGGCTGGAAGATCACCGGTGCCGTCCTGCGCGCGACGGTTCGCGACGACGGCCCTGGCACGTTGTCGTGCGGCAGCCTCGACCTGCGCCGGGTGCCGGAACGCCTCGGCCCGCTCGGCGGCGAGGTCGAGGTGGACGCGGTGCCGGGCTGGGGCTCGACCGTGACGATCCAGGTGCCGCTGGGCCCGCCGGAGACACCGCGCGAGGACCCGCTGACCGTGCTCGGCACGCGCGAGCTCGAGGTGCTGGGCGGCCTGGCGCGGGGCCGGCGCAACCGGGACATCGCGGGGGAGCTGCACATCAGCGAGTCCACGGTGAAGTTCCACGTGGCGAAGATCCTGGAGAAGCTGGGGGTGGGGTCGCGCGGAGAAGCCGCGGCGCTTGCGCACGAGTGGGGCGCGACGCGCTAGAGCAAGGTCGGCTACCCGATCTCACCCATCCGCTGCCGCACCAGGTCCCGCACCACGTCCACCGCCGCCGGGCTGAACGGGAACACGGCCAGGTGATCTTTCGCGGCCTTGAACCCCGGCAGCGGCTTGCCGCGCAGCCGCAGCGCCGCCAACCCGTGGCTCAGGCCCTGCTCGGCGTCCGGAGCGAGTCCTGCCGCCACGCTGCGGATTCGTTCGAACGCCGCACGGGCCGGCTCGTCGAGCCCCGCGAGGTAGTCGTCCACCTAGGCCATGCGAGCACGCTACCTGCGCTGAGCGCTCCGCGAGCGAACCTGTGGCCGCGGGCGCGACCATGTCGCTTCCTGCTCGATACAGAGACCTGGACCACGCCTGGTTGCACGTCCAATAGTAGGAAGTCAAACTATTCTCATGACGACGTCGTCTTCCGGGACCTCTCCCGCGCCCGCGTTGCACAAGCCGGTGAACCCGGTGCGCTTCGTGACCGCGTCCAGCCTCTTCGACGGCCACGACGCGGCCATCAACATCATGCGGCGCATCCTGCAGTCGCAGGGGGCGGAGGTCATCCACCTCGGTCACAACCGGTCGGTCGCGGAGGTCGTGAACGCGGCGATCCAGGAGGACGCCCAGGGCATCGCGATCAGCGCGTACCAGGGCGGGCACGTCGAGTACTTCTCGTACCTGGTCGAGCTGCTGAACGAGCGCGGCGCCGGGCACATCCGCGTCTACGGCGGCGGTGGCGGCGTCATCGTCCCCGAGGAGATCGAGCTGCTGCACTCGCGCGGCGTCGCGCGGATCTTCTCGCCGCAGGACGGGCAGACGCTCGGCCTGGCGCGGATGATCAACCTGATGATCGAGGAGTGCGACCACGCGCTCACGGCGCCGTTCAGCCACGACGCGCTGCTGACGGGGGCTGACGAGGCCCTGGCGCGCGCGATCACGCACATCGAGGCCGGCGCCGCCGAGCCGCTGGAGACCACCCGCAGGGTGCCGGTGCTGGGCATCACGGGCACGGGCGGCTCGGGCAAGTCCTCGCTCACCGACGAGCTGGTGCGCCGCTTCCGGCTCGACCAGCAGGACAAGCTGCGCATCGCCGTGCTCGCCGTCGACCCGACGCGCCGTCGCGGTGGTGGCGCGCTCCTCGGCGACCGCATCCGCATGAACTGCCTCGACGGCGACCGCGTGTTCTTCCGTTCGCTGGCCACGCGCCGTGCGGGCAGTGAGATCCCGGACGGCCTGGAGCAGGCCATCGTCGCGTGCAAGGCGTCGGGCGCGGACCTGGTCATCGTCGAGACGCCCGGTATCGGTCAGGGAGACGCGGCCATCGTGCCGTTCGTCGACTTCTCGCTGTACGTGATGACGCCCGAGTTCGGTGCCGCGTCTCAGCTCGAGAAGATCGACATGCTCGACTACGCCGACGCCGTGGCGATCAACAAGTTCGAACGGCGCGGTGCCGAGGACGCGCGCCGGGACGTCGCACGGCAGATGGTGCGCAACCGCGAGGCGTTCGGCGCCAAGTGGGAGGACATGCCGGTCTACGGCACGTCCGCCGCGACGTTCAACGACGACGGCGTGACGGCGCTGTACCAGTTCCTGCGCGACGGCCTGGTGGAACACGGTCTCGCCGTGGAGGAAGGCTCTCTCGCGACGGTCGACGGCAAGACGTCGACGTCGGCGTCCACGGTCGTGCCGGCCTCACGCGCCCGCTACCTCAGCGACATCTCCGACACCGTGCGCGGCTACCACCGCAAGACCGACGAGCAGGTCGCCGCGATCCGCACGCACACGCAGCTGTCGGGCGCGCAGAAGGCGCTGGAGGCCGCGGGCAAGGGCGTCGCGGACATCGCGGAGCTCGTGTCCGACGCCGAGCGCAAGGTCGACCGCGACGCCGCCGACCTGCTCGCCACGTGGCCCGCGACCGTCGAGCAGTACTCCGGTGACGAGCTCGTGTTCAAGGTGCGGGACAAGGAGATCCACACCCGGCTGACGCGGGAGACGTTGTCCGGCAACAAGGTCCGCCGCGTCAGCCTGCCGCGCTACGACGACGAGGGCTCGCTGCTACGGTTCCTGCGCAAGGAGAACCTGCCGGGCTTCTTCCCGTTCACCGCGGGCGTCTTCCCGTTCAAGCGCGAGGGCGAGGACCCGGCGCGCATGTTCGCGGGCGAGGGCGACGCGTTCCGCACGAACCGCCGCTTCAAGTACCTGTCGAAGGGCAACCCGGCCACGCGTCTGTCGACGGCGTTCGACTCGGTGACGCTCTACGGCCGCGACCCCGACACCCCGCCGGACGTCTACGGCAAGATCGGCACGTCCGGCGTCTCGATCGCCTCGCTCGACGACATGAAGGCGCTCTACGACGGCTTCGACCTCGTGGCGCCGACGACCTCCGTGTCGATGACGATCAACGGCCCGGCGCCGACGATCCTCGCGTACTTCCTCAACACCGTGATCGACCAGCAGGTGGACCGGTTCCACGCCGACGAGGGCCGCGAGCCGTCCGCCGAGGAGTACGCGAAGCTGCGCGCCTTCGCGCTGGCCAACGTCCGCGGCACCGTGCAGGCCGACATCCTCAAGGAGGACCAGGGCCAGAACACCTGCATCTTCTCCACGGAGTTCTCGCTGCGCATGATGGCGGACATCCAGGAGTGGTTCATCCAGCAGCAGGTGCGGAACTTCTACTCGGTGTCGATCTCGGGCTACCACATCGCCGAGGCCGGCGCGAACCCCATCAGCCAGCTCGCCTTCACGCTCGCCAACGGCTTCACCTACGTCGAGTCGTACCTGGCGCGCGGCATGAACATCGACGACTTCGCGCCGAACCTGTCGTTCTTCTTCTCCAACGGCATGGACGCCGAGTACAGCGTCATCGGCCGGGTCGCCCGCCGCATCTGGGCCGTGGCCATGCGCGACCGCTATGGCGCCGCAGAGCGTTCGCAGAAGTTCAAGTACCACGTGCAGACCTCGGGCCGTTCGCTGCACGCGCAGGAGATGGACTTCAACGACATCCGCACCACGTTGCAGGCGTTGTGCGCCCTGTACGACAACTGCAACTCGTTGCACACCAACGCCTACGACGAGGCGATCACCACCCCGACGGAGTCGTCCGTCCGCCGCGCGATGGCCATCCAGATGATCATCAACAAGGAGTGGGGCCTCTCCGCCAACGAGAACCCGCTGCAGGGCTCGTTCGTCGTCGACGAGCTGACCGACCTCGTCGAAGAGGCCGTCCTGATGGAGTTCGACCGCATCTCCGAACGCGGCGGCGTGCTCGGCGCGATGGAGACCGGCTACCAGCGCGGCCGCATCCAGGACGAGTCGATGCTCTACGAACAGCGCAAGCACGACGGCTCGCTGCCGCTGGTCGGCGTCAACACCTTCCTGCCCGAGGACGGCACGCGCGAGGTCGTGAAGATCGAGCTCGCGCGCGCCACCGAGGAGGAGAAGGAGTCGCAGGTCGAGCGCACCCGTGCGTACCAGGCGGCGCACCGCGACGAGGCGCAGAAGGCGCTCGCGCGGCTGCGGGAGGTGGCGCAGACGAACGAGAACGTGTTCGCGGTGCTGATGGACGCGGCCCGTGTGTGCACGCTGGGGCAGATCACGGAGGCGTTCTTCGAGGTGGGCGGGCAGTACCGCCGCAACATCTAGGCCGCGCAACACCATTGGCCGCCCACCAACCTCTGTTGATGGGCGGCCAATGGTGTTTAACCTTAATTGACATGCGTCGTGTGATTCCGGCACGCTTGTGGACGTCGGCAGCGGGGCTGCCGAAGTGCGCATCGTGATCCTCGACCACAACAACGCCAACCGGAACCTGGTCGGCTGGGTGCACACCGAGGACATCCACTTCTAGACCGCGTAGGGCCGGCCGACGATCCACCCGCCGACGCGGTCGGGCAGCTCGTCGGTCGGCACCACCTCGACCGGATCACCCACGCGCACCACCCCCGACCGGACCACCCAGCTGTCGAGGCACAGCACCCCGCCGAACTCCCGCCGGATCCGCCGGTGCACGTCCAGGTCCTGCGCCCCGCTGTCGGGATCGATCGTCGTCACCACGCACCGGGCCCGCTGCTGGTACATCCCGATCACCACGTCCCCGACCACCAGCGCGTGCCCCGGCCAGGACTCCTCCTCCCCGGCCGCCACCCCGCCGATCAGGATGTTCGGCCGCAGCCGCCGCACGTCCACCCCCGCGGCCTCCACCTGCCCGTCCGTCGCCACGAGGACGTTCAGCACGTCGAACCGCTCCGGTCCGTCGTACCGCGTCAGCCGCCCGCCGAACGGCAGCACCTTCTCGTGCGCCTGCCAGCTGTCCCACGGGTGTCCGTCCACCAGCGGCCCGGCAGGTCCGGTGGACGCGGGGATCGTCAGCAGCCCGTACCGCGTCCGCCCGGTCAGCACCCCGCGCGGCCCCTGCACGTGCACCAGCCGGTCGCCCTGCACGCCATCGGACGTGAAGGTCGCCTCCTCGAGCGGCTCGCCGCCCAGCGACTTCACCGGGTACCGCCACAACGCCTCGACGTGCACGATCACTCCTGCGGGATCTCGTAGGTGGACGCGGGGTCGATCCGGCGCTCGGCCTCGGTGATCCGCACGTCGTTGATGCTCGCCTCGCGCCGCGACATCAGGCCGGACGGCGCGAACTCCCAGTTCTCGTTGCCGTAGCTGCGCCACCACTGGCCCTCGTCGTCGTGCCACTCGTACTGGAAGCGCACGGCGATGCGGTCGTCGCCGAACGCCCACAACGACTTGCGCAGCACGTACTCGTGCTCGCGCTCCCACTTCCTCGTCAGGAACGCGACGATCTCGTCCGTGCCGCGGACGAACTCGGACCTGTTGCGCCACACCGAGTCCGGCGTGTATGCGCCCGCGACGCGCACCGGGTCCCGGGAGTTCCAGGCGTCCTGGGCCGCCTGCACCTTGAGCCGGGCGGTCTCGGTCGTGAACGGGGGTGCGAGTGTCACTGCGGTCCTTCCAACGGTTGGGTGGCCCACCAAACGTTAGAACGAGTGTCTAACGGATGCAAGCATGTGTTACCGTTAGTCGTGCTGACGCCCGACGAGCCCCGCCCGGTCCTCCTGATGAACACCATCTGGGCCAATCGGTCGCGCCTGCACGACGACCTGACGACTGTCGGTGGGCTCCGCGAGTTCCTGGGCGTGCCGGCGGACGAGGCCGACCTCGACGCGTTCCTGGCCCTGCGGCAGGCGTTGCGGGACCTGGCGGCCGTGCTCACCGGCGACACGCGGGAGATCGCGCGGGATCGCGACCTCGACCGGGCCGTGGCCGAGGTCAACCGTGCGGCGCGCAGCGCCCGGCAGTGGCCGCAGCTGACCGTGCGGGACGGCGAGTTGTTGCGGCACAACGAAAGCGAGGGCTCTCTCGCGGATCGGGAACGTGCCGCGATCGCCGCGGAGGCCGTGGAGCTGTTCACCGGCGAGAACCGCGTGCTGCTGCGCGCCTGTCACGCACCGGGCTGCGTGCTGTACTTCGTGAAGGACCACCCGCGCCGCGAATGGTGCTCGCCGTCGTGCGGCAACCGGGTCCGCGCCGCCCGCCACTACCGGCGCAATCGGGGTGAATCCCCTGGTCCGAACGGGTTTTCCTGATCAGCGGGGGTAAACATGAGCCGCGCCGGTTCCGATTAAACGGACAACAGTTGGGCGCGTTTTGTGTGGTGGTGATCCGCGATGTCCCGAGAATCCGTGCCAGGTCACGACATCAGCTATCACCTCGTCTGCTTCGACGAGACCGGCAACGAGCGGGGGCGCGACAGCGCGGACGTGCTGTACGACGCCCGCCAAGGCGTCACCGACGTCTTCTTCTTCATCCACGGGTGGAACGGCGACGTGCCGGCCGCCCGTGAGCAGTACGGGCAGTGGGTCGCGACGATGGCCGGCTGCCGGGCCGAACGTGAAGCGGCACACCGGCTTCCGGGCGGCTTCAAGTCCCTGCTCGTCGGTCTCCACTGGCCCTCGAAGGCCTGGGGCGACGAGGACGTGCGGTCGGACGAGTTCATCAAGGCCCAGGCGAACCGGCTCGGCGGAGGTGCCGCGCGCACGGCCGCCGTGCGCACGATCGTCCAGGCCGCGCGGCAGCACCCGTGCCGGATGTCGCCCGCCGTCAAACAGGCCTACGACTACCTGGAGCGCTCGGTCCCGGACCTGCCGGGCGAGGACGGCATGGCGTTCGACCCCGAGCAGCTCTACCGGGCGTGCCTCGAGGACCCGGCGCTCGGCGGGATCCTCTCGCCGTTGCGGATCCTGACGTTCTGGAAGATGAAGCGGCGCGCCAAGGTCTTCGGCGAGAGCGGCGCGGCGCGGATCGCCCGCGACGTCGCCCAGGCCGCCCCGCACGCCCGCATCCACCTGATGGGCCACAGCTTCGGCTGCATCACCGCCACCGCGATGGCGAACGTGGTGCCGGCCGCGACGCTGACCCTGGTGCAGGGCGCCATGTCGCTGTGGTCGTTCGCGGAACGGCTCCCCGGCGAACCCGGCTACGGCTACTTCCGCGGCGTGCTGGCCCGCGTGCCCGGCCCGATCATCGTCACCACGTCGTCGAACGACTACGCGATCGGCCGGTTCTACCCGCTGGCCGCGCGGTCGGGCCGGCAGGTCGACCTCGACTCGTACCCCAAGTACGGCGGCATCGGCTCGCACGGCGTCCAGGGCACCTACGCGCACGGGCACAAGATCGGCGCACCGGGCGAGCTCTCGCGCGGGCAGGTGCACAACGTCGACTGCACGTCGGTGATCCGCCGGATCGACGGGATCGCGGGCGCGCACAACGACATCTGCCACCCGGAACTGGCGCGGCTGCTCTGGAAGGCGGTCCTCGCGCGCTAGCGGGTCCCGTGTGGACGGTTGGTGCCGTGCCCGTCCCGCGCCGCGAGTCAGGTGACCCCCGCGCGGCGTGGGACGGGCACGGGCTATCCCGTGCCCAGCCGCAGGACGACCTGCGGCACCAGCGTGTTGCCCAGGCACGGGCGCAGGTCCGCGCGCAACGCGGACAGGCTCACGGGGTCGAGCGCGGGGGAGACGGTCATCCCGACCGTGCCGGCGGTCAGCACGACGCGCTGCATCGCCTGTCCTGCCCGGATCTCCGCCGCCGCGCCCTGGTTGAAGGTGCACAGCACGAGTTCGGCGTCGTCGCGGACGTGCAACCACGCCCGTTCGACCTCGGCCGCCCGCGACAGCAGCCCGCGCCACGAGGCCAGGTCGGGGAACGTCGTCCACGTGCGACGGTTCGAGCGCAGGGCGTGCAGCAGCGCCAGCACGTCCGGGCTCGGCTCCTGGTACCCGCCGAGCCGCACGGCCGCGGCGGCGTCGTTCGCGCTCGGTCCCGGCAGCAGCGTCACCAGCGGGCGGATGCCGTGCCCCTGCAGCGCCAGCCGGACGTTGAGCAGCGCGACCCCGCACGCCAGGCGGGTCTCACGGCTGTGCGGGGAGGCGGTGTGCAGCTCGATCTGCTCGGGACGCACCTCGAAGCGCACGCCGCCGACCGCGGATCGCGCCAGCGCGAGGACGCCGCGCACGTCCTCACCCGCCAGGCCGAGTGCGTCCGGGACGGCGATGGTCATGATGACACTCTCCGGCCGGGGCGACCGGTCAGCCACGGTCGAAGGTCCTCACTTGCTAGGGCCGTGCGTTGGCGGAAAATGTGCGAATCTAGGCGGCGTGCCTGATGCGCCCGGTCGTCGCGACCTCGAGGAGCTGCTCGACGAGGTCCGAGATCGCATGGACGAGATCGTGACCACCCGCGACCACATGCAGGAGCTGCTCGGCGCGGTGCTCGCCGTCGCGTCCGGCCTGGAGCTCGACTCGACCCTGCAGCGCATCGTCCAGGCCGCCGTCGACCTCGTCGGCGCCCGCTACGGCGCCCTGGGCGTGCTCGGCACCCGCGACGACCTGGCGGAGTTCGTCTACGTGGGGGTGGACGAGACCACGCGCGCGTCGATGGGCCACCTGCCGGAGGGCAAGGGCCTGCTCGGCCTGGTCATCAAGGACCCGACACCGCTGCGCCTGCGCGACCTCTCGCAGCACGAGATGTCGGTCGGCTTCCCGCCCAACCACCCGCCGATGCACAGCTTCCTGGGCGTGCCCGTCCGCGTGCGCGACGAGGTGTTCGGCAACCTCTACATGACCGAGAAGATCGACGCGTCCGAGTTCACCGCCGACGACGAGGCCGTCCTGCAGGCCCTGGCCGCCGCCGCGGGCATCGCGATCGAGAACGCCCGCCTGTTCGAACGCTCCCGCATGCGCGAGCGGTGGCTGGAGGCGATCGGCGAGGTCAACTCGGAACTGCTCGGCGGCGCCTCCGGCGAGTACGCGCTGCGCCTGATCACCCAGCGCACCGTCGAACTGGCCGGTGCCGACGCGGCCCTGGTCGTGCTGGGCGACGGCCGGCACACGCCCCTGTCGGTCGCCGCGAGCGCGGGCGTGAAGATCGACGACTTCGACGCCGCCGACTACGCCGTGGACGAGGTCGTCCGCTCCGGCGTCCCGCTGCTCGTGGACGACCTGGGCTCGGCCTTCGGCCCCGTGCTGGCCGTGCCGCTGCGTTCAGAGATGGGCGTGACGGGCGCGCTGCTGGTGCTGCGGCGCGGCGGCGAGACCCGCTTCCTGCCGGACCAGGTCCCGATGCTCGCGTCGTTCGCCGACCAGGCCGCCGTCGCGCTGGAGTTCGCCGAGCAGCAGCGGTCCCAGCGGCTCCTCGACGTGCTGGAGGACCGCGACCGCATCGCCCGCGACCTGCACGACCACGTCATCCAGCGGCTGTTCGTCACGGGTCTCACGCTGCAGGCCACCCTGCGCCGCGTCACCGAGCCCGAGGTGGCCGCCCGGCTGCGGACCGCCGTCGAGCAGCTCGACGAGACCGTCCGCGAGATCCGCACGTCGATCTTCGACCTGCACTCGACCGACACCACCTCGTTGCGCCGCAGACTGCTCGACCTGGTGGCGGGCCTGACCGAGGCGACGCACCTCAAGCCGTCCATCCGCATGTCCGGCACGGTCGACAACTCGGTGCCGCCGGAGCTCGCCGAACACGTCGAGGCCGTCGTGCGCGAGGCCGTCACGAACTGCGTGCGGCACGCCGCCGCGACCGAGCTCACGGTGCTGATCGACGCCGGCGAGGACGTGGTGATCACCGTGCAGGACAACGGGATCGGCATTCCGGACGACGCGGTGCGCAGCGGTCTGCGCAACCTGGCCCACCGCGCCACGCAGTTCGGCGGGTCGCTCGCGGTGCGGGCGACCGAGGGCGGCGGCGCGTGCCTGGTGTGGCGGGTCCCGCTTCCTGTCACGTAGGCACGCGGTTGCTGGTGCTCCCCGGGCGGATCTCGAAGATGCCGGCGGAGACGGGCACCGAGTTCGCCCGAACCCACTCCAGCCAGCCACGGGGCCACCGCGTTCTCGGTGACCAGCGCACACCGTCGAGCGGAACCCCCGTCAGGTCGGCGGTCGTGAGGTCGGCGCCGACCATGCTGTTCAGGGTGGTCCGGATCTTGCCGATCGACGCGACCAGGTCGGTCAGCTCCTCCATGGTGAGACGGAGCCCGGGATGTCCGAGCTTGATCTTCCTTCCTCGGTGGTGGAATGCGGAAAGCAGGACGCGAAGCCCGCTCTCGCACAACCGGTCCAGTGCACTGGCGTGTTGTGCCGCCCAGCGTGTGGACACCTCCGACGGATGTTCCAGCGACTTCGTGAGCTTGAGTGCCTCGTGGAAGATATTCACGTGCTTTGCGTCGCTCTGATCGAGGGTGTTTACGAGGTCCTGCGCGACTGCGGTAGCGGCGGCTTGAGCGTTGTGGTTGAGCGTGCTCGACGCCTTCAGTTTTTCGGCGAGAGCGCGAACGCGTGGCAGGTGGGCGGCGAGGGTCCTCGCCTGGAGGAGCGAACGATCGGGCAGACCCGCGCGGGCGGCGAGTCGCGCTGCGGGAGGCAGGACGGAGAGCTCGTCGTCGACCGCGGCAAGACTGCGATACGGCTCGAGACCTGGTTCAGCGGTGGGCGAGCGCCGGGGGGCCACAGCACGCGCGAGTCCTGCGTCGAGGTCCATCTCGTCACCGATCCGGTTCAGCAGATCGCTGTGCGAGCAGGGCAGCGACGCGTCCACGAGCCCGCGGTCCAGGTCGAGCACCTCGTCTAGAGCGGAGTGCAGCGAGGCGAGCTGTTCGTTCAGCCACTGGTCGACGCTCATCGTGCACCTCGCCCGCTCAGGGCCCGTCGTGCCTTCATCAGGCTGGAACGCACCGCCTCCGGCGTGACCCCCAGTTCCGCGGCGATCTCGGCGGGCCGGAATCCGGACAGCGTCCACGCCATGACCTGTCTTTGTCGCAGAGGCAGGTCGGCCAGCAGCAGGAGCATGTCGTGCTGCTGCTCCCAGTGCTCGAGGTCGCTGCCACGCAGCGGTGGCGCGGGCTCCGGAGGTTCAGCGACCAGGTCCTCTGAGAACGTCCGGCGGCCGAAGGATCGAGAGCTCACGCGGTACGCCCAGGCCTTGGGGTGGTCGATGCGGTCCCAGGAGCGGAATGCCTCGATCATCGTGTCCTGAACGATGTCCGCCGCCTCGACCAGCGTCGCACCATGCATGAGCACGAACGCGGTCAAGGACGTGAAGTGGCTGCGGTAGAAGTCGGCGAACTCGGTGTGGGTGGTACTCGTCCGAGCCGGGCTGGTGCGCGCCGGCTGGTCGTCAGACATCGCCGTCCCGCGTTATCCGCACCCTGATCTCCTGCCGACGCCGCGCCCTCTTCGTCTGGTGCGAAAGCCGCAGAGCCAAAGCGACGACGGCGAGCACTTGCGTTGCCAGCCCGCCCATCAACACGATCACCGTGAGGTCCATGGGATGTAGGGGCGCCAACACCTTCTGAACGTGTACGAGCGACTCCCGGTTTCACTCGAACGCGCTAGCGAGGCTTCTCGCCGTCCTTGCGGAACTGCGAGGCGAACACCGCCGCCTGCGTGCGGCGCTGCATGCCGAGCTTGGCCAGCAGGTGCGAGACGTAGTTCTTGACGGTCTTCTCCGCGAGGAACATGCGCTCGGCGATCTGCCGGTTCGTCAGGCCCTCGCCGATCAGGTCGAGCACCGTGCGCTCCTGCTCGCTGAGCATGCGCAGCGGGTCGCCCTCCTCGCGCTCGCGGCGGATCCGGTTGAGCAGCGCGGACGTGGTGCGGGCGTCCAGGAGGGACTGTCCCGCCGCGACGGTCCGCACGGCGTTGACCAGGTCCGCGCCGAGGATCTGCTTCAGCACGAAGCCGGACGCGCCGGCCATGATCGCGTCGAACAGGGCCTCGTCGTCCGCGAAGCTCGTGAGCATCAGGCACTGCAGGCCGGGGATGCGGCTGCGCAGCTCGCGGCACAGCTCGATGCCGTTGCCGTCGGGCAGCCTGATGTCGAGCACCGCCACGTCGGCCTGCGCGCCCGGCACCTTGGCCAAGGCCTCGGCCACCGAGGCGGCGTCGCCGACCACCTGCAGATCGGACTCCTCGCCGAGCAGGTCCGCGATGCCGCGGCGGACGATCTCGTGGTCGTCGACGAGGAAAACACGCGTCGCCATGGAGGTCACGGTAGCCCAAAGACCCTGGCACGAGGGGACCAACGGCACGCGGCTCACTGCGCCGATCGGGCTTACTTTGGGATCATGAGCACACTGCCTGTGGTCGTCGGGGTCGACGGGTCCTCGTCCGCGCTCGCCGCGGTGGCGTGGGCTGCGCGAGCGTGCGTGCGGCACGGCGCACCGTTGCGGCTGGTGCACGCGTACACGTTGCCGACGCGCGGATACCCCGAGGTCATCTCATCAGCGCGTGAGTTGAGATCGGCGATGTACGACCAAGGACGGCTGTGGCTCTCTCAAGCCGTTGATGTCGCACAGGCCGAAGCACCTGATGTGCTTGTGGAACACGACCTGCGGATGGAACACCCCACGCCCGTGTTGCTCGCGGAGTCTGCACGCGCACGAGAAGTCGTGGTGGGGTCACGCGGTCTTGGCGGGTTCACCGGGGCGTTGATCGGCTCGACGGCCGTGGCGCTGTCGGCTCACGGTGAGTGCCCCGTGGTGGTGGTTCGCGGACAACAGAGCGAGGGGCCTGTGGTGGTGGGCGTCGATCTCTCGCCGGGCTCGGACGCGGCTCTCGGCTTCGGGTTCGAGGAGGCGGCGGCCTCCGGGGCGCCGCTGGTGGCGGCGATGGCGGAGGCGGACGAGCCGGCGTCGCTGGACGCGCGGGTGTCCGAGTGGCTGCGCAAGTACCCGGACGTCGCCGTCGAGCGCGTCGTGGCGGGGGAGCGGCCGATCCCGCTGCTGCTGGAGCTCGGGCAGCGGGCCGGTCTGCTCGTCGTCGGGTCACGGGGGCGGGGCGGGTTCGCCGGGATGCTGCTCGGATCCACCTCGCAGGCCCTGGTCCACCACGCCCCGTGCCCGGTCGCCGTCGTCAGGCCTGCTTGATCGCGGAGATCTCGAACTCGAGGACGACCTTCTCGCTCACCAGCACGCCACCGGTCTCCAGGGCGGCGTTCCAGGTGACGCCGTAGTCCTTGCGGTTGATGGTGTGCGAGCCCTCGAAGCCCACGCGGGTGTTGCCGAACGGGTCGACGGCCACGCCCTCGAACGCGAAGGGGATCGTGATGCTCTTGGTGACGTCCTTGATGGTCAGGTCACCGGTGATCTCGAAGTTGTCGTCGTCGATCTGCTTCGCGGAGGTCGAGACGAACTTGATCTCCGGGTAGGTCTCGACGTCGAGGAAGTCGTTGGTGGTCAGGTGACCGTCGCGCTGCGCGTTGCGCGTGTCGATCGTGGCGACCTTGACGGTGACCTCGGCGGTCGTGTTCTCCGGCTTGTCGCCGTCGATGGAGATCTTGCCGTCGAACTCGTTGAACGCACCACGAACCTTGGTGACCATCGCGTGGCGCGCGACGAAGCCGATGCGGGAGTGCGAGGCGTCGATGACGTAGTCGCCGGTCAGTTCGGAGAGGTTGGTGGCGGTGGTCATGGTGTTCAGTCCTTCGGTTGCTCGATTTGGTTGAAGTGTCATCCACCCTGCCCGAACGTGGATGATGTGTCAACTATTCCCGTATGCTGAACCGGTGACACGATGGTTGGAACCTGAGCAGCAGCGGGCGTGGCGCGCGTACGTCCGCATGCAGGGGGAGCTGAATGCGCATCTGAGCAGGCAGATGTCGGTCGACTCGGACATCTCGATGGCCGACTTCGCCGTGCTGGTGCAGCTCACCGACACGCGTGATGAGCGCGTGCGCGTGCTGGAGCTCGCACGGTCCTTGCACTGGGAGAAGAGCCGTATCTCACATCACGTCGCACGGATGGAGAAGCGCGGTCTGGTGCGCAGGGAGAGTTGCGGCAGTGACGGGCGCGGGTCGTTCGTCGTGCTGACGGACCAGGGCCGCTCGGCGATCGAGGAGGCCGCGCCCGCGCACGCGGAGACGGTGCACAAGCTGGTGTTCGACCTGCTCGGTCCCGAGGAGGTCGAGGCGCTGGGGTCGATCTCGGAGAAGATCTTCACGCGCCTAACGACAGGAGAATGTGCGGCGGTAATCGCTCGGTGCGACGCCGACGACCCGGTGGAAGTGGTGCCGGAGGAGAGCGGCTGTCCCGAAGCCTGACCTGGTCGCGACCGCGTCGACGTCCAGGTCGGTCTCCTCGAGCAGTCTGCGCGCGTGAAGCACCCGTTGGAGTGACAGCCACTTGTTCGGGGTGGTGCCGGTCTCCGCGGCGAACCGGCGCGCGAAGGTCCGTTCGGACATGACAGCCAGTTTCGCCATCGTGGCCACCGTGTGGTTGTCCGCGATCGTGTCGAGCACCCGCTCCAGCACCGGCTCCAGCGAGTCCGCGCTGCACTCGGGGATCGGGAGCTCCACGAACTGCCGCTGACCCCCGTCGCGCTGCGGCGCCACGACCATGCGCCGCGCGATCGTGTTGGCGACCTTGGTGCCGAGCTCACGGCGGACCAGGTGCAGGCAGGCGTCGATGCCCGCCGCCGTACCCGCGCTCGTGATGATGTTCCCGTCGTCCACGAAGAGCACGTCGGCGTCGAGCCGGGCCTTCGGGAAGCGCTCCTGGAACTGCCGCGCCTCGCGCCAGTGCGTCGTGCAGTGCCGGTCGTCGAGCAGGCCGGCCGCGCCCAGGACGAACGCCCCGCTGCACACGCTGAGCAGCGTCGCACCGGTCTCCCGCAGCGCCTTGACGAGCTTCTCCGGGTACTCGTCGCGCACGCGTGCGGCGGGCAGTGCGACCAGGTCGACGCTCTGCAGCGCGTCGAACCCGTGCTCGGGCGTGATGCTCACGCCCCGGATGCTCGTCGCCACCGGTTCGTTCGGGATCTCCCCGCACACCCGGAAGTCGACCAGCGGCACGCCCTCCTCGGTCCGGTCGATGCCGAACACCTCGCAGAGCAGGCCGAACTCGAACGGCGCGACGCCGTCGATGAGGGGAACCGCCACCGATCGCAGCATGGCAGGATATTAGCGCGCAGCGTCAGATCTGCCACTGTTGGCGGGATATTGCTGGCCGCAAACTTACTGACATGACTCTTGCAGCGATCGTCCTCGCCGTAGCCGCCCTCTCCGTCTGGCTCGACCGCCACCGCGACCGCACCGCCGGTCTGGCGGGCTCGTCCGACGTCACCGACCGCGACCGCGTCCGCGTGCGCGACGACCTCCGGTACCTCACCTGACGATGCGGGGTTCGGGACCCGTGTAGCGGGCCACCGGCCGGATGATCTTCGTGTCCTCGGACTGCTCGAGCGCGTTGGCACACCATCCGACCACCCGGCTGCACGCGAACGTCGGCGTGAACATCTCCCGCGGGATGCCGCACCGCTCCATCAGCACGCCGGCGTAGAACTCCACGTTCGCGTACAGCTGCCGGCCGGGCTTGAGCTCGGCCAGCAGCTCCGTGACCCGGCGCTCGACCGTGACCGCGAACTCGGTGAGCGCCGTCGGCCGCTCCTGCGCGATGCCCCTGAGCAGCCGCGCCCGCGGGTCCTCCGTCCGGTAGACGGCGTGCCCGAAGCCCATGATCCGGTCGCCCCGCTCGATCCGCTCGCGCACCCAGGCGTCGATGTTGTCCGGCGTGCCGATGAGGTCGAGGGCCTCCAGCGCCCGGTCCGGCGCGCCGCCGTGCAGCGGCCCGGAGAACGTGCCGATCGCCGCCGTCACCGCGGAGACGACGTCGGCCCCGGCGCTCGCCACGACGCGCGCGGTGAACGTGGACGCGTTGAACCCGTGGTCGATCGTCGCGATCAAGTACTGCTCGACGGCACGGCTCTCCCACGTTGACGGGACCTGTCCAGTCAACATGTACAACCAGTTCGCCGACGTTGACAGATCAACCCTGGGGTTGACGGGATCAAGTCCGCACTTGAGCCGGTGCAGTGCCGCGAGGATCGTCGGCGTCATCGCGCTGACCCGCAGCGCGTCCGCCTTGCGCGTGCTCATCGGCGCGTCCCACATCGGCTGCGCGGGCAGCATCGACAGGGCCGTCCGGAGCCCGGCGAGCGCCGTGCACCCCGACCGCGCGATCGCGGGCAGCACCTCGCGGATCGTCTCGGGCAAGGTGCGCAGCTCAGCGGTCTGCGCGGCGAACCGCGCGGCCTCCTCCCCGTCCGGCAGCCGGCCCTCGACGAAGAGGAACCACACGTCCTCGAACGACCGCGTGGATGCCAGTTCGATCGCGTCGTGCTCGCGGTAGTGGTAGTAGCCCGCGGCGCCGTTCACGTCCCCGATCAGGGTGGTGGTGACGACGACGTCTTTAAGCCCTTTGGGTGCATCAATCAACATGGACATCAGGCTCCGTCAACATGTCTTGTACAGTCAACGTTGATGGAATCAATGTTGACGACGAATCAAGCAGCCCGCCGCCTGGGCGTGAAACCGGCGACGGTCTACGCGTACGTCAGCCGCAAACTCCTGACCAGCACCAAGGTGAACCGCCAGAGCATGTTCGACGTCGCCGAGGTCGAGGCCCTGGCGCAACGCACTGGTGCCCGCGGAGCAGTCGCCGCTGTGACGGATCGCATCCGCACCCGCATCTCCCTGCTGGAGAAGGACCACCTGTACTACCGCGGCCGCTCGGTCCCCGGCCTGTCCAGCACGAAGCGCTTCGAGGACGTCGCCCACTGGCTCTGGACGGGCATCGACTCGGAGGGCCTGCAGTTCCCCGAGGGCCAGGAGATCTGGATGGCCCTCCCGGAGAGCGCCACCCTGACCGACCGAGTCCGCGTCGCCGTGGCCCTCGCGAGCGCGGGCGACCCGCTGCGCTTCGACCTGGACCGCGCCATCACCACCGCCAAGGCCCTGATCGCCGACGTGGTCGAGTCACTCCCACTCCTCGGCCGCCCCGCCGGCACCGACATAGCCGACCGCCTGTGGGCCAGACTCTCCCCGGAACCACCGCAACCAGCGCTGATGAACGCCGCCCTCATCCTGCTGGCCGACCACGACCTGGCGATCTCGACCATGGCCGCCCGCGTGGCCGCCTCAGCCCACGCCCACCCGTACGCCGTGGTGTCGGCCGGCCTGGGCGCGATGGAGGGCCAGCGCCACGGCGCCGCCGCGACGATCGCGCACCGCTTCCTGGCGCAGGCGTCCACGGACCCGATGGGCACCGTCGCCGAACACCTGCGGTCCGGCCGGCCGATCCCCGGCTTCGGCCACCGCGTGTACCAGGAGCGCGACCCGAGGGCCGACCACCTGCTGGCGTTGCTGCGCGAGCAGGGCGACCTGGTGGTGGACAAGGTGATCGCCACGCAGAAGTCGTTCCCGAACATCGACCTGGCGCTGGCGCAGTTCGGCCTGCTCTTCTCGATGCCGCCCACCGCGGGGGAGGCGATCTTCTCGATCGCGCGGATCGTGGGGTGGATCGCGCACGCGATGGAGGAGTACCGGGAGCCGGGGCTGAGGTTCCGGACGATGGGCGTGTACACGGGGGACCGGCCGTAGTCGGTGCTGTTGGTGCGCGGCGTCAGTGACCGGGGGTCAGCGGTCTTCAGGCTTGAGTGACCTGCTGGTGCGCTGCGTGGCCTGCCGGCGCGGCTCGTTCAGCCGACTGTGCGGCCCGCCGCCTGCTCGACCACTGCGCCCACCGGGTCAGGTCGGTTCCAGGCTGGGTGCTCCTTGGCCGGCCCGCCAAGGTTCGGCTCGCCCCGCCCGCCTGGCCGCCTCGCCCCGTCTCGCCTGCCCGCCTCGCCCGCCCGCGCCGCTCCGCCCGCCTGCCTCGCCCGCCTGCCTCGCCCGCGCCGCTCCGCCTGCCTCGCGTCGCCCGCCTGCCTCGCCCGCGCCGCTCCGCCGCCTGCCTGCCTCGCTCGCCCCGCTCCGCCCCCTCGCCTCGCCCACCCGCGCGTCCCTCCTGCGGATCGTCCTGGCGCCCGGTCCGTCGCGCCGACCTGTCCACGCCACCGCCCCGCCGGACCGCGCCGCGCTCGACTCCTCTTGGCCGCTGGCGCGACCGTCCCCCGAAGCGGACCATGAAAACCATGAGATTGTCCGCAGTGGACAACCTGAAGGTGATCCTGGTGGCGTGGGTCATCGGCGGCCACGCGCTGCTCGGCTACGCCGCGATCGGCGGCTGGCCGTACGACGAGGTCAACGAGGTCACGTTCCACCCCGGCGTCGAGACGGTGCTGGCCGCGGTGATCGGGCCGTCCGGCCTCTTCTTCATGGGGACCTTCTACTTCATGGCCGGGATCTTCACGCCCGGCTCGATCGAGCGCAAAGGGCGTGCCCGGTTCATCGCCGACCGGCTCGTCCGGCTGGGCACGCCGTGGGTCGTCAGCGCGCTGGTGGTGTGGCCGACGTTCGTGTGGATCGCCTACAACGGCGCCGGGCGGGACGTGACGTGGTGGCAGGCGTTCACCGGGCGCGATCCGTTCCTCGACAGCGGGTCGTTGTGGTTCGTGGGGGTGCTGCTCGTCTTCAGCGTCGGGATCGCGCTCGCGCCGCCGATCAGGGAGCGGGCTATCACGCCGCGGACGGTCGTCGGCATGACGGTGGTCGTGGCGGGAACGACTTTCCTGACGCGGCTGGTCTTCCCGGCTCGCAGCGGGCAGGTCGGGGACCTGCACCTGTGGTGGTGGCCGCAGTGTCTCGGGATGGTGCTGCTGGGGGCGATCGGCGGGCGCAAGCTGGCCGAGCGGGTGCCCGACGAGATCTACCGGATGACGCGCACCGTGGTGGTCGGGACGATCGCGTTGTTGCCGGTCGCCGCGGCGCTCATGGGGGTGCTGGACCTCGCGAAGAGTGCCGAGCCGTTCCTCGGCGGGTGGCGGTGGCAGGCCGCTGTGCTGGCGGTGGTCGAGGGGGTTCTCGTGGTGGCGGGGAGTTTGTGGCTCATCGGGCTCGCGCAACGGCGGCTGACGCGCCAAGGGCCGCTGCGGCAGGGGTTGGCGCGGTCCGCGTACGTCGCGTTCGTCGTGCAGGGACCGGTGCTGCTCCTGCTCGCCACCGGGTTGCGGCCGCTGGACGTGCCCGCGGAGGTCAAGGCACCGCTGGTGGGGGCCGGGGCGATCGCGGTGTCGTTCGCCGTCGGGTGGTTCGTCACTTCACGCCGAGGCGCTTCAGCACGCTCGTCGTGATGCCGGCGGCGTCCAGGCCGTGCGCGCGCAGGATGCGGGCCCGCGAGTCGTGCGGCAGGAAGCGCGGGGGCAGCGCGAACGTCGCGACGCACGTCGGCGACCCGGCCAGCGCCTGACCCAGGCGGGCGCCCAGGGCTCCGGTGGACGTCGTGTCCTCGACGGCCAGGACCAGGCGGTGGCGGCCGCTGTACTTCACCAGGTGCGGGTCGAGCGGCGCGGTCCAGCGCGGGTCGACCACGGAGACGCGGACGTCGTGCGCGGCCAGTTCCTCCGCGGCCGCCAGGCACGGTCCGGCGAGCGGTCCCACGGACACCAGCAGCACCTCGGCGTCCGGGTCCTCGCGCAGCACGTCGAAGTGGCTCACGCGGCGCACGGCCGGGATGTCCTCGCCCGCCGAGGACTTCGGGTACCGCACCACCGTGGGGCCGTCGGAGACCTCGACGGCCTCGCGCAGCAACGCGGCCAGGGACGCGGGATCGCGCGGGGCCGCCAGGCGCAGGCCCGGCACGACCGGCAGGATCGAGGCGTCCCACATGCCGTGGTGCGACGCGCCGTCCGGGCCCGTCACGCCCGCCCGGTCCAGCACGAACGTCACCGGCAGGCGGTGCAGCGCCACGTCCATCAGCAACTGGTCGAAGGCGCGCGACAGGAACGTCGCGTACACGGCGACCACCGGGTGCAGGCCGCCCATCGCCATGCCGGCCGCGGACGTCACGGCGTGCTGCTCCGCGATGCCCACGTCGAACACGCGGCCAGGGAAGCGTTCGGCGAACGGCCGCAGCCCCACCGGCTCCAGCATCGCGGCGGTCAGGCACACGACGTCCGGGCGGTCGGCACCGATCGCCACGATCTCGTCGGAGAACGCGTCGGTCCACGTCCGGCCGCCCGCGGCACCGGACGCGCCGACCGCGTGCATGCGGTCGGACTCGTCGGCCTCCGCCGCGAGATAACCCTTGCCCTTCACCGTCTTGCAGTGCACGACTACTGGGCGGCCGAGCGCTTTGGCCTCCCACAGGGCGTTCTCGACGGCGTGCACGTCGTGCCCGTCCACCTCGCCGATGTACGCGAGCCCGAGCGCCTCGAACAGCCCGCGCGCCGAGCCGGTCAGCAACGACGCCGCGAAGCCGCCCGCCGTCGGGTCGTACGAGCGGCCGTTGTCGTTCAGCAGCACCACGACCGGGCGCGACGACCCGCCGATGTTGTTCAACGCCTCCCAGCACATGCCGCCGGTCAGCGCGCCGTCACCCACGATGGCGACGACCCTGCGGTCGGTGCCGCCGAGCTCGAACGCCTTGGCCAGACCGTCCGCATAGGACAGTGCGGTCGACGCGTGCGAGTTCTCGATCACGTCGTGCGCCGACTCCGCCGCGGACGGGTAGCCGGACAGGCCGCCGGCCTGCCGCAGCGAGTCGAAGTCCGCGCACCGGCCCGTGAGCATCTTGTGCACGTACGACTGGTGCCCGGTGTCGAACAGCACCACGTCGACCGGCGAGGTGAAGACCCGGTGCACGCCGATCGTCAGCTCGACCGCGCCGAGGTTGGGGCCGAGGTGGCCGCCCGTGCGGTGCACCTTGGAGATCAGGAACGACCGGATCTCCGCGGCCAGCGCGCACAGCTCGGACGACGAGAGCGCCCGCACGTCCGCGGGCGAGGTGATGTCAGCCAGCACGGCGCACCGCCAGCGGCAGCGTGAACGCGATCGTCTCCGTGGCGGTCGTGTGGGTGGACACCGTGACGTCTCCCAACGCCTTCACGACCTCGTCCACCAGCTCGGGAGGCGCCGACGCGCCGGCCGAGAGTCCCACCGAACGCACGCCGTCGAGCCACGCCGGGTCGATCTCCGAGGCGTCGTCGATCAGGTAGGCGGGCGTGCCGGTCCGGGACGCGAGCTCGACCATCCGCACCGAGTTGGACGAGTTGCGCGACCCCACCACCAGCACGAGGTCCGACTGCGCGGCGACCTCGCGGATGGCGACCTGCCGGTTCGTGGTGGCGTAGCAGATGTCGTCGGAACCGGGACCGCGCACGTGCGGGAACTTCCGTTGCAGTGCCTCGATCACCTCGACCGTCTCGTCCACGGCCAGCGTCGTTTGCGTCAGGTACGACACCGGCCCGGTGATCTCCAGCGCCTCCACGTCGGCCACGGTCTCCACCAGCACCATCTGGTCGGGGGCCTCGCCCAGCGTGCCCTCGACCTCCTCGTGCCCGGCGTGCCCGATCAGCACGATCGTGTCGCCGCGCTCGGCGAAGCGCCGCGCCTCGGAGTGCACCTTCGTCACCAGCGGGCACGTCGCGTCCAGCACGTCGAGGTCCCGCAACCGGGCCTCGGCGCGCACCGCCGGGGCGACGCCGTGCGCGGAGAAGACCGCCGTGGCACCGAAAGGCACCTCGGACAGCTCCTCCACGAACACGGCGCCACGAGCCTCCAGCGCGCGCACGACGTGGACGTTGTGCACGATCTGCTTGCGCACGTAGACGGGCCCGCCGCGCTGGTCGAGCAGTCGTTCCACGATCTCGATGGCCCGTTCCACCCCGGCGCAGAACGACCGGGGTGACGCGAGCAGCACCGAACGCGGCGGATGTTCCGTCATCGAGTGCCTTTCAGTGGTCTCGGTGGGTGACCAGTTGGGCGAGGGTGCCGAGCTCCACGGCCGCGCGGGCGGTCGGGGAGGCCTCGCCGAGGTGGAGCAACGCCCGCGTGTGCAGCTCGTCGGCCTGCGTCTGGCTCCACGCGCGGCCGCCGGCCAGCTCGACCAGGTGCGCCGCCCGCGTGAGCGTCTCCGCGTTCATCTCCTGCTCGCCGAAGTACAGCGACGCGAGCTCCGCGGACGCCGGGACGCCCGCGGTCAGGGCGTGCACGACCGGCAGGGACTTCTTGCGGTTCACCAGGTCCATCCGCGCGACCTTGCCCGTCACCGAGGGATCGCCCCAGATGCCGAGCAGGTCGTCGACGTGCTGGAACGCGAGCCCGAGCTCGGTGCCGTAGCCGCGCATCGCCTCGACCTGTTCGTCGGACCCGCCGCCGTACAACGCGCCCAGCGCCGTCGAGGCACCGAGCAGCGCGCCCGTCTTGCCGCGCGCCATCCGCTCCACCTCGGCCACCCGGACGTCCGACCGCGTCTCGAAGTCCAGGTCGTCCGCCTGTCCCTCGAGCAACGCCACGGTGGCGTCGTTCACCGTCCGGATCGCCTCCAGCGCCCGCGGGTGCCCGGACGCCGCGAGCACGTCCAGCGCCAGCGCCTGCAACGCGTCCCCGGCGAGGATCGCCGCGTTCACGCCGAACACGGTCCACGCCGTCGCCCGGTGGCGCCGGGTCGTGTCGCGGTCCATCACGTCGTCGTGCAGCAACGAGAAGTTGTGGATCAGCTCCACCGCGACCGCCGCGGGCACGGCGGAGGCGGCGGTCCCGCCGACGGCCTCGGCCGCCAGCAGCACCAGCGCCGGGCGGATCGCCTTGCCGCCGTGCTCCAGCACCGGGTTGCCGTGCTCGTCGCGCCACCCGTGGTGGTACTCCGCGATCGTGCGCATCGCCGGCGGCAGCTGGTCGACGGCCTTGCGCAGAGCCGGGAGCACGAGGCTCCGGCTCCACGCGAGCACCTCGCCGGAGGGCCGCCCGGCGGCCAGTCGTTCAGTCGTCTCCGCTGTCATCGCCTAGAGACCGATCTCCACATTCTCCAGCACGCCCAGCGCGTCCGGCACCAGCACGGCCGCCGAGTAGTACGTCGACACGAGGTACTTGAGCATCGCGTGCTCGTCGATGCCCATGAACCGGACGTTGAGGCCGGGCTCGTACTCGTCCGGGATGCCGGTCTGGCGCAGGCCGACGACGCCCTGCTTCTCCTCGCCGAGCCGCATCGCGATGATCGACGTGGTGCCGTTGCGGTTGACCGGGATCTTGTCGCACGGCGCGATCGGGATGCCGCGCCACGACTGCAGCTGCTTGCCCTCGACCTCGACCGTCGGCACGGCCAGGCCGCGGCTGTTGAGCTGGCGGCCGAACGCCGCGATCGCCTTGGGGTGGGCCAGGATCAGCCGGGTGTTGCGGCGCCGCGAGATCAGCTCGTCCATGTCGTCCGGCGTCACCGGGCCGGACTGGGTGCTGACCCGCTGCCGGAGGTCGGCGTTGGCGAGCAGGCCGAACTCCTTGTTGTTGACGAGCTCGAACTCCTGGCGCTCGCGCAGGGCCTCGATCGTGAGCCGCAGCTGGTGCTCGACCTGGTCCATCGGCTGGCTGTACAGGTCCGCCACGCGCGTGTGGACGCGCACGATCGTCTGCGCCACCGACAGCTCGTACTCGCGCGGCCGCAGCTCGTAGTCGACGAACGTGCCGGGCAGCGACGGCTCGCCGTCGTGGCCGGACGCGATGTCGATCTCGGCCTCGCCGTGCTTGTTCGACGCGTTCGTCGGGTTCGCGAGCTGCTGCACGATGTGGTCGCGCATCGGCTGGATCTGACCGTTGAGCTGGGCGAAGGCGGCCCGCGACAGCACCACGGCGGTCGTCGGCGTCAGGGCGCGGGCGGTGAAGCTCCAGTTCTTGTCCACCCCGGAGAGCACCGGCTCGTCACCGAGGTACTCGCCGTCCGCGATGGTGCCGAGCGCCACGTCGTCGCCGTACTCGCCGCGCCCGGTCTTGGTGACCTTGCCGTGCGCGATGACGATGATCTCGTCGACCGACTCGCCGCGCTGCGCGATCACCTCGCCGGGCTGGAACTCGCGCTGCTCGAAGCGGTTCGCGACGGCGGTCAGCGCCGCCTCGTCCTCGAACCCGCGCAGCAGCTTGAACTCCGCCAGCTCCTGCGGCACGATCCGCACCTCGGAGCCCACGGCGGTGAACGTGACGCGGCCGTCGCCGATCGCGAACGTGAGCCGGCGGTTGACCCGGTACGCGCCACCCTTCGCCTCGACCCAGGGCAGCATGCGCAGCAGCCACCGGGGCGAGATCCCCTGCATCTGCGGTGCGGACTTGGTGGTCGTCGAGAGGTTGCGCGCCGCCGCCCTGGAGAGGCTGAGCTGCTGGTCCTCGACCCCGAGACCCGGATCGGTAACAGTCACTGCGAATCCTGCCAATCTGCTCTAGCGAACGAGAACTGCGGCGGTGCCGAGTCCGCTGGGGGAGTGGAACGACTTCCGGGTGGGGACGGGGGAGGAGCTGAACCGGCCGGACCGCTGCGTCCACAGCAGTTCGCCCGCGAGCCACGACTTCAGGGCCTCGGCGTAGCGGTGCAGCGCGGCCTTGGCTTCGGCGTCGAGGCCGTACTCGGTGGCGAGCGACGGCAGCTCGCCGATGATCGAGCCGATCTGCCGCAGCCGCGCCGCGATCAGGTCGGCGACGATCGAGACGGCCTGCTGCGTCTCGCAGCCGAAGAACTGCCGCACGGCGAGCACCGCGCTGGTCGTGCTCGCACCGGTGGCGTAGGTGTGGTCGAACCCGACGATCTCCTGCCGCAGCGCGGGAACGTCGCCGAACGAGTCGACGAGGGCCCTCATCGTGCTGTTGCGCAACAACTCCGCCGGCAGCTCGGCGCCGACGGACTTGCGCGCGAGCTTCGCGGACAGCTCCGTCGCGATCGACCGGCGCCGCATCTCCACGAGGTCGATCGGGTCGGGCACCCTGCCCTGCGCGGTGTTGTGCAGCTCCCACAGCAACGCGTCGAAGAACTCGACCAGGTGCCCGGCGTCCTCGGCGTCCAGAGTGGACCGCGAGACCAGGTCGGCCAGGCCCTTCTCGGACGGGGTCATCGGCGCGGAACCGCTCAGCACCGACTTGAGGCCCGCGACGAACGCCTTGCCGCCCACGACGTTGCGGGAGCGCAGGAAGACCTGGAACGCGTCGGTGACGTGGAAGCCCCACGTGTGCCAGTCGTTGATGTGCAGCAGGTCCTCCAGCGACGCCGTGGGGTGCGTCAGCGGACCGAAGCCCCCGTAGTCGGCGGCGTCGAAGAACGCCTCGGTCCACGGCGTGCCGCCGAGCATGCCCATGTCCCGCACCCACGTCCTGGTGTGCCGGCGGACCTGGTCGGCGTGCGGCGAGAGCCGTGCCGCGAACGGCATGTCGAACGCGGGAACCTCAACCACGGGCCACCCCCGGCCACGCCGCGGACGTGCCCAGGCCGGTCGGCCCGCGCAGGATCGTGCGGAAGAACGCGGAGTTGCCCGCTCCACCGCCCTCCACTTTGGTGTAGCGGCCCGCGTGCAGGTGCCACTCGTGGCCGCCGGACTGCCAGTCCTGCAGGCCCTTCACGTACTTCAGGACCCGCGCCTGGTCGTCCGGGGTCAGCGCGTTCTCGGCGAACAGCAGCGGCAGCTCGGTGAACACGGTGTTCTCGAACTGGTGCAGCCGCGAGGTCAGCAGGGTGTTCACGGCCTCGACGGCGGTCTGCGTGTCGTGGCCGAAGAACTTCTCGAACACGAGGACCCCGTTGGAGTTCTCGCCCTCCCGCAACACCTCCCGCTCGTACGAGAAGATGTCGTTGCGCAGGTGGATCGCGTCGGAGAACGTGTCGGACAGGACCCGCAGCGGCCGGGTGCCCGCGACGGACGCGGGCACCTCGGCCGCCTCGGAGACCTCCACCAGGTTCGCCGACCACGGTGCGCCGCCGACCTTGCGGCGCATCTCGATGTACTCGATGGGGTTGGCGACCGTGCCGCTCTCGATGTTCTTGATCTCCCACATGCACTCGAGCAGCAGGTTGTGGGTGCTCGTGGTGAAGCGGCGCCGCCAGTCCTGCGACATCAGCGGAATCGTCCGCTGCCACAGGTCGACGAGACCGCGCTCGGTCGGGTTGACGGGCTTGGGCCACGGGTCCGTGCCGTTCAGCGGCATGAACGCCGGCAGCCGGTCGAGGTACGCCTTCGCGCCCGCCACGTCCTTGCCCTGCTTGAACTCCGCGAAGAACTCGTCGTCGAAGTAGAAGACCCAGACGTACCAGTCCGTGATGAGGTCGAGGACGTCCGCGGGCGCGTCCGGGTGGGTCCACGCGCACATGAACCCGTAGTCGTCGCCCGCGAGGACCTCGTCGGTCCACACCCCGGTGTCGAGCATCCCCATGTCCCGCGCCCACTGCGTCGAGTGGGCGCGGGCGCGGTCGAGGTGCGGGTTCATCCGCGCCGGGTGCGGCACGTAGAACTCCGGCATGGTGAAGGAGGCCAACGGTCCTAGCCCTCGCGGCCGAGCTCGACGTGCTCCAGCACACCGATCGCGTCCGGCACCATGATGGCGGCCGAGTAGTAGGCGCTGACCAGGTAGTTGATGATCGCCTGGTCGTTGATGCCCATGAACCGCACCGACAGGCCCGGCTGGTACTCGTCCGGGATGCCGGTCTGGTGCAGGCCGATGACGCCCTGGTTCTGCTCGCCGGTGCGGATCAGCATCACCGACGACGTGCGGGTGTCGGAGACCGGGATCTTGTTGCACGGCAGGATCGGGACGCCGCGCCAGGCGGGCACCTGCTGGCCGTTGAAGTCGATGTGCTGCGGGTACAGGCCGCGCTTGTTGAGCTCGCGGCCGAACGCGGCGATCGTGCGCGGGTGCGCGACGAAGTACCCCGGGTCCTTCCACACGATCGACAGCAGCTCGTCGAAGTCGTCCGGGGTGGGCGGGCCGGAGCGGGTGTGGATGCGCTGCTTGAGGTCCGCGTTGTGCAGCAGGCCGAACGACCGGTTGTTGACGATCTCGTGCTCCTGGCGCTCGCGCAGGGCCTCGATCGTGAGCCGCAGCTGCTGCTCGACCTGGTCCATCGGGTTGTTGTAGAGGTCCGCGACGCGGGTGTGGACCTGCAGCACGGTCTGGGCGACGCTCAGCTCGTACTCGCGCGGCGTGAGCTCGTAGTCGACGAACGTGCCGGGCAGCACGGGCTCGCCGTCGTGACCGGACGCCATGCCGATCTCGGCCTCGCCGTGCTCGTCCTGCGGCTTGTTGCGGCTGTTGAACGTGTGCTGGATGTGCGCCCGCAGGCCGCCCGCTTCCCCGTTGAGCGCCTGGAAGTCCTGCCACGACAGCGTGAGCACGGTGACCGGCGTGACGGCCTTGGCGGTGAACTCCCACTCGCCCTGCGGCCCCGCCAGCACGGTCTCGCCGAAGTACTGGCCGTCGGCGAGGTTGCCGAGCACGGTCTCGCCGCCGTACTCACCGGTGCCGACCTTGTCGACCTTGCCGTGCGCGATCAGCACGACGGTGTCCTTCGGGCGCCCCTTCTCGACGATGACGTCGCCGATGCCGAACTCCTGCTGCCGGAACCGGCCGGCGAGCGCGGAGAGCACCTCCTCGTCGTCGAAGCCCTTCAGCAGCGCCAGCTCGGTGAGCTCCAGCGGCACCACGCGGATCTCCGCGCCGATGTTGGTGAACGAGACGCGGCCATCGCCCAGCGTGTAGGTGAGACGGCGGTTGACCCGGTACGCACCACCCGCTGCCTGCACCCAGGGGAGCACCTTGAGCAGCCAGCGGGAGGTGATTCCCTGCATCTGCGGGACGGACTTGGTGGTAGTGGCCAGATTTCGTGCGGCGGCCGTGCCCAAACTCAGCTGCTGACGGCCCTCATCGAGGTCAGAATCCGTCACAGTCACAACCGGTACCCACCTATCTCAATGCGCTAATGGACCAAACCGATAAGCCGGAACGGACGTTAGTTCGCGCTGTTGAGAACTGTGAAGGGGCCAAAAAGGCGACATTCGGGTGGGTGGTTTGCGCCTGAAGTTGCTACGGAGCGTACAACCACTGCCGTACGCAACAGGCGTCCGTTACGCGGGCGAGTGATCAGCGGCTATTCGTCAGAATATGGAATAGCGCACTCGTTTGGCCCAGTAAGGTCACTCTTTCGTGCACATTGGTCACTCTTGTCGAGATGATATAAGGCACCACTCCGAGTGGGGTGAAAACCACTCGAAGTGGTGCGTATCAATTTGTACCGACGACTATTCGGGTATTACGCCTCACGTGCGTTCAGGAACGATTCCAGCTGGGTGACGACGAACGCGTGGTCCTCCGCCTGGGGGAGTCCGGAGACCCCGACGGTGCCGACCGGGCCCGTGCCGCGCACGATCACCGGGAAGACGCCGCCGTGCGCCGCGTACAGGTCGGGGTCGAGGCGCGACTCGGCCTCGAACGTCGTCCCCTTCTCGCGGAACTCGGTGCCGACCTGGAACGAGCTGTGGCCGAACAGGTCGACCACGCGCGCCTTGCGCTCGAGCCACCGGTCGTTGTTCGGCGAGGTGCCGGGCAGCGCGGCGTGGAAGAGCCGGTGCTCACCCCGCCGCACCGAGATCGCGATCGGCAGGCCCTGCTCGCGGGCGGCGTCGAGCAGGTGCAGCCCGAGCTCGATCGCGACGTCGTTGCCGAAGCGGGTGAACTGCAGTCGCCGCTCCTGGGCGAGCAGCTCGTCACTGGTAGGGCTCACAGGGTCACCACCCGGTTCTCGTGCGCGGACAGGAAGGCGGCCTCGATGACGCGCAGGGCGGTCACGGCCTCGGCGGGGTCGACCGGGGTGGCACCGGCCTGCAGCTCGGCGTAGAAGCGCTGGTAGGAGCCGGGCTCGACGGGGACCTCGGTGGTGTCGCCGAGGATCCCGAGCCGTCCGGTGCGGTCCTCGCGGCCCCAGTCGGCACCGGTCGGGCGGCGGCCCGCGGCGAGCGCGTCCTCCTGCTCGTCCAGTCCGTGGACCTCGAACGCGCCCTCGCTGCCGAGCACGCGGAAGCGCGGCCCGTTGCCGGCGGCGTGCGCGCTCGCCCACAGGTGGGAGCGGACGCCGTTCGCGTGCGTCAGCGCCACGAACACGTCGTCGTCGACCTGCGCGCCGGGGCGGCGCCGGTCGAGCTCCGCGTACACCGTCGTGACCGGCCCGAAGAGCTGCAGGGCCTGGTCGACGAGGTGCGCGCCGAGGTCGTAGAGCAGTCCGCCCGCCTCCGCGGGGTCGCCGAGCTCGCGCCAGTTGTCCCAGATCTCCGGCACCCAGCGCTCGTACCGCGACTCGAAGCGCCGCACCTCGCCGAGCCGGCCGAGCACCGCGCGGACGGTCAGGAAGTCGCTGTCCCAGCGGCGGTTCTGGAAGACGGTGAGCGGCACGCCCGCGGCCCGCGCGGCGGCCACGAGCTCGGCGGCCTCAGCGGACGTCGGCGCGAACGGCTTGTCGACGACGACCGCGACGCCCTGCGCGATGGCGCGCTTCGCGTACTCGACGTGCGTCCTGTTCGGCGTGGCGACCACGACCAGGTCGAGGTCCAGGTCGAACAGCTCGTCGGCGGTGACGATCTTCGCGTCCGGGTGCGCGGCACGGGCCTGCGCCTGCCGCTCCGGGTTCGCCGTCACGATGGCGGCGAGGTCCATGCCCTCGGTGGAGGCGATCAGCGGGGCGTGGAAGACGCGCCCGGCGATGCCGTAGCCCAGAAGTCCGACTCGAGTCATGCTTCCGATTAAAGCAACGCTGTTGAATAATTGCGACCGTGGACCTCACCTCGCTGCGCTCGCACAACGACCGGACCGTGCTCGGGCTCGTCCGCTCCGGGGTGCTGAGCAGGGCGTCCATCGCCGCGGAGACCGGGCTGACCCCGCAGGCGGTCTCGAAGATCGTGGCGCGGCTCATGTCGGCCGGCCTGCTGGAGGAGACCGGCGCCGTGCGCGACGGCGGCCGCGGCAAGCCCCGGATGTCGTTGCGGCTCGTGCCCGGCGGGGCGTGCGCGTACGGCGCCTACGTCGACCGCGACGAGCTGCGCGTGGTGCGCCTCGACCTGACCGGCGAGGTGGTGTCGTCCTCGGTCGTGCCGCTGCCGCCGATGTTCTCGCCGGACGACGTGCTCGCCGCCCTGGAGCCGTTGGTCGAGGCGGGGGAGAAGGTGCTCGGCCTCGGCATCGGCATCGCCGGTCCGCTGGACCACGCGGACGGGGTGGTCTCGCCGAACGGGCTGCCGGGCTGGTCCTCGGTCCCGCTGCGGGCGCTGGCCGAGGAACGGCTCGGGCTGCCGGTCGTGGTGGACAAGGACACCAACGCCGCCGTGCTGGCCGAGTCGTGGCGCAGGCCGCTCCGCGACGCGGCACTCGTGTTCGTGGGCACCGGTCTGGGCGTGGGGCTGCTCCTCGGAGGAGAAGTGCACCGCGGCGCGCGGTCGGGCGCGGGCGAGTTCGGGCACACGACGATCCAGCTGGACGGGCCGCTGTGCGTGTGCGGCCGGCGCGGCTGCGTGGAGGCGGTGCACGCGGCCAGTTCCGGCGCCGAGGCGGCGCGGGTGCTCGCCGCCGCCGTGACGAACCTGGTGCAACTGCTGGACCTCGACCAGATCGTCCTGAGTGGACGGAAGGTGCTGGAGTCGCCCGAGCTGTACCTGAAGGCGATGCCGGACGTGGACGTGAGCGTCACGTCGTACGGGCCCGACCTGGTGCCGGTGGGCGCGGGACTGCTGGTCCTGGGTCGGTTGTTCTAGCATCGGCGTCGTGGACGTCGAGCACGTCGTCGGCCTGCCGCACCCGCGGCTGCGACCGTTCGTCACGCGGTACTCCGGGTATCGGATGCGCACCGAGCCCGGCATCCACCGCGGCCTGCCGTCCCGCTCGCTGACCCTCGTTGTCACCCTCGACGGCACGGTCGACCTCGCCGAGGGCCGGTTCGCCGCGCTGTGCGGCGGGTTGCACGACGAGGCCGTGATCATCACCCACGACGGGTTCCAGCACGGCGTCCAGTGCGATCTCACGCCGCTCGGCGCGCGGGCGTTCTTCGGCGTGCCCGCCGGCGAGCTCCGGCTGACCACCGTGGGCCTCGACGTGCTCGACGCCCCGGCCGCGCTGCTGCGCGAACAGCTGCAGGACGCGCCGACGTGGGCCGACCGGTTCGCCCGCCTCGACGCGGTGCTCGGTGCGCTGGTGCGGCCGGTGCGCCAGCAGGTCGAGGTGGCGTGGGCGTGGCAGCGGCTCGCGGCGGGGGCACCGGTCGGCGAGATCGCCGCCGAGGTCGGGTGGAGCCGGCAGCACCTGAGCGCGCGGTTCGCGGCCGAGTACGGGCTCACGCCCAAGGTGATGGCCCGCGTGATGCGGTTCGAGCGGGCGAACCGGATGTTGCGCGGCGAGCGCAGGCCCACGTTCACGGAGGTGGCCGCGGCCTGCGGCTACACCGACCAGGCGCACTTCAACCGCGACTGGCGGGCGTTGTGCGGGGCGACCCCGACCGAGTGGGTCGAGGCCGAGCTTCCATTCGTACAAGGCAGCGAACGCGGTCAGGGCGCAGAGTCGTCCACATGAGCACACCCGCACCCACCTGCTGGCCCACCCTGTCCTATCAGGACGCTCCCGCCGCGATCCGCTTCCTGGTGGAGGCGTTCGGGTTCAAGGAGCACCTCGTCGTGCCGGGGGAGGCCGACGGCGAGGTCGTGCACTGCGAGATGGTCTGGCCCGAGGGCGGCGGCGTCATGCTGGGCTCCGTCGCGCGCTCGGTCGGCGAGGTCGAGGCGACCCGCGCCGGTGCCGCGTCCGTCTACGTCGTGACCGACCGGCCGGACGAGATCCACGCCCAGGCGCTCGCGCAGGGGGCCACCGAGATCCGCGGCCTGCGCGACGAGGACTACGGCTCGCGCGGCTTCACCGTCGCCGATCCCGAGGGCAACCGCTGGAGCTTCGGCACCTATCGCGGGGCGTGATCGACCCCGGCCGGATCCGGCTCGATGAGAGCGAACCGGTTGTCGATCGTCAGGTTCATCCGCTGAACCGCGCGGACAACCCGAACCACCTGAGCTCGATCTTGTTCTGCCACCAGCGCGACGCTAGTCCGCCTGGGGCCCCCGCCTGGAAACTTCGACCGTTTCGTACTCACACGATCAACAATCAGGCACTGTGAGGCAACAACTCTCGACAAGGCTCCGCGAGTCCGCCTGCCACATTCGGAGTTCCATCGCGTCGCCCTCCAGGAACCAGTCCACGGCCCCTGCCGACGAAGCCGCGCACGATGACGTCGGACGCGCTCGACCCCGAAAACAGCGAGACTCCCGGCGAGACTGCGGTTTTCACCGCAGCAGCACCGGGAGTCCGCGAGCCGGGGGCAGTTATCTGCCTACCCGATCGC